>DAOULV010000021.1:0-29722 GCA_034416335.1 Dehalococcoidales bacterium | reverse complement strand
CCCACTTCTTTATCATCGTTTGGCGATGTTTTTACAGGAGACGTTGAGCAGCGATTGTGGCAAAGTCCACCAGCCTGGAGGAATATCCCCATTCGTTATCATACCAGGAGAGGATTTTTACCACTCTGTTCCTCAAAAGCATCGTGTTTTCAATATCGATGATAGCCGAGTGAGGATCACCGATTATATCATGCGATACCAGCGCCTCATCACTAACCCTTAATACATTCTTCAACTCGGGCTGCTTTGCTGCCTGTTTGAGCGCCGTATTTACCTGGTCGACTGTGACGTCCTTTTGTAATGTAGTGACTATATCGGTCACCGAGCCGTCGGGAACGGGGACCCGCATTGCCATTCCGGTCATCCTGCCCTTCAATTCCGGAAGCACTTTTTCCACGGCGTTGGCGGCACCGGTAGTGGTGGGGATAATGGATAAAGCTGCCGCTCGACCCCTGCGGCGGTGACGGGCAGGCGTATCCATCAGCGACTGGCTCGATGTATAGGCGTGGACCGTGGTAAACATCAGGTTTTCCACACCGAAGGTATTGTTCAATACTTTAGCCACCGGCGCCAGGCTGTTTGTGGTGCAGGAAGCGAGTGAAATAACCTCATGATTTTTGTGATCGTATTTATCATCATTAGCTCCGAGAACTATCATAATATCGGCATCGTCCGAAGGAGCTGATATTAATACCTTCTGGGCGCCGGCTTCGATATGACCTGCAGCTTTTGAGCGTGTACGAAAAGCTCCGCTGCTTTCAATTACGATATCTGCGCCGACTTCACTCCATGGAATTCTGGCAGGTTCAGCGATCGAAAAGAAATCAACAATCTTATTGCCAATCTTTATATGGGTATCATCATTTGTTATCTTCCTTGGATACCATCCGTGGACCGAATCATATTTGAGAAGATAGGCAAGGTCACCTATATCGGCGAGGTCATTAACGGCCACTACTTCCAGTCCCTCTCTCGCTACACACAGTTTAAAAACGCAGCGTCCAATCCTCCCGAATCCGTTGATTCCAATCCTGACCGTCATCTCGTTATACACCTCCGGGTTAACATAATCATAGTCACCTTCACACCTATAATATTATA
Source organism: Dehalococcoidales bacterium (assembly GCA_034416335.1). Lineage (GTDB taxonomy): Bacteria > Chloroflexota > Dehalococcoidia > Dehalococcoidales > UBA2162 > MGML01. Next base: position 28,621 of record DAOULV010000021.1, on the reverse strand, counting down.
TCATGTTCGACCTATCAGGCGTAGAGATAGAGGGTTGTTTGTTCTGATAATTTGTCTGGCATATAATATGCCGGAAGGGAGATATGATGAACAACCGGGTGGTGATAACGGGGCTATCGGGTAACATCGGCAGTATCCTGTATTACGGACTGAAAAATAAGTGGGATATATCCGGAATAGATATAAAAGAATCCCCGGATTTACCGGTAAGGATTGTTGATATCAATGAATCTGACAATATCAAAGATGCTTTCGATGGTGCCTGCGCTGTGGTTCATCTTGCCGCCAATGCTTACGCAGGCGCTCCCTGGGATAAAATCGTCGGCCCGAACGTTACCGGGACACAAAACGTGTTCAGGGCGGCGCAGGAAGCGGGAGTGAAAAAGGTTATTTTTGCTTCATCCAATCATGTAACCGGACTATACGAAAAAGATGAACCCTACCAGAGTATCGTTGAAGGTCATTATGCTGGTCTAGACCCCGCTGAAATCATCATCATCGACCATACGGCTCCCGTTCGGCCGGACGGGTATTATGGGGTCAGTAAAATCTTCGGCGAAGCGCTGGGGAGATATTATTCGGAAGAATACGGTATGCAGGTAATATGCATCCGCATCGGTTCGGTTAACCGGGACAACCGCCCTTTGAATGCCAGGCAGTTCGCCACGCTTTTTATGCATGAAGACATGTGTACCATGGTGGATAAATGTCTGGAGGATAGCAGGCTGAAGTACGAGATATTTTACGGGGTATCGAATAATACCTGGAAATTCTGGGATACCGGTCATATAAAACAGTGCCTGGGGTGGGAACCCGAAGAAAACGCCGAACAATTCCGGACGTAGTTTTCCGATAGTATACGCCAATCACTGAACCCGCAGTTATCTTTTTTCGTCCGCACTAATTGAAATATCCTGTTCTCATAGCATATTATGATAGTCAATACCAGCCGGTATGCAAAGAAGATATCAAGTAAATATCAGGAGGAATAAATTGACTCAGAATAATATGCAGTTTACCGAGGAGGAAAAAAGACTCAGAGAAGAAATAGAGAAAAAGCATGGAAAAACTCCGGAAGAATTATATGAAGAAAGAGAAAAGAGAGTACGTGATGCTATCGAACACAGAGAACCGGATAGAGTTCCCGTTTCTCTCCGTTTTGTACATTTTCCGGCTTTTTACGTAGGGATTCCAAATTCAACGGCATATTATGACCCGGTTACCTGGCGAAAAGCCGTGATGAAGACCATTATCGATTTCGAACCGGATATCTATATGAATTCTTCTGGAATGAGTTCCGGGAACGTAATGGAAATATTGCAGCCCTCCCAGACCCGCTGGCCCGGTGGTCCCCTGCCGGATAATTCTTCCAATCAATCTATCGATGTGGAGTGTATGAAAGAGGAAGAATACGACCTCTTTCTCTCAGACCCGACGGATTTTACTCTCCGGTACGTACTGCCGCGTGCTTATGGGATTTTAGAACCTCTGGCACATTTGCCAAAACTCACAGACGTAATGATGGGATTCAGCATGTTGACGGTTATACTATCGAGTAAAGAATATCGTGAGTTAGGTAAAAAGATTATCGCGGCAGGTGAAGCACAGGAGAAGCACCGCCAGGCGATAGGTAATATAGATGCGGATGCTGGACGGCTGGGTTTTCCTCCCAACAGTCATATGGGAGGTGTCGGTGGTGCGCCATTCGATATGATATCGGATTTTTACCGGGGAATGAAGGGTGCAATGATGGATATGTTCAGGTGCCCTGATAAACTGATAGCTGCCTGCGATATGCTGCTTGAATGGCGGATGCAGAGGGCTATGCCGGCCGACCCGAATCTCCCCGGCAATCCGAAGAGATTATTCCTTGCTCTTCATCGTGGTGCCGAGGGATTTATGTCGGATGCGCAGTTCGAGAAGTTTTACTGGCCGGGACTTAAGAAAGCGATGCTCAAGAACATCGAACTGGGATATGTCCCGATGCCTTTCTGTGAAGGAGCTTACGGCGACCGTCTGGAATATTTCCTGGAGTTGCCCAAAGGTAAAGCCGTTACGCACTTCGACCTCACCGATATGTTCAGGGCGAAAGAAATTCTGAAAGACCACGTCTGTATTATGGGTAATGTGCCTTCACCGCTGCTGCAGATCGGCTCGCCCCAGGAAGTGGATGATTACTGTCGCAGGCTTATCGAGGTATGCGGAAAGGGCGGCGGTCTGATACTGACGAACGGCAGCTCAATAGACCTGGCGAAACCGGAGAATATCAAAGCAATGATAGACGCGCCAAAGAAGTATAATCCCAAATAATGACGGAAATAACACATTATTCAGACAGGAGGAACGCTTAATGATGAACATAGACCCGGAAATCCAGACACTAAGAGAAGAGATTCAAAAAAATACAGGTAAGACTCCTGAAGATTTATACGAAGAGAGAGAAAAGAGGATAAGGCAGGCGATATACCTGGAGAAGCCAGACAGGGTGCCGATTATTATTATGGCCGACCCCAGCGACTATACGGATGTACCGCGTTCAGCCGCGTATTACGATCCGATAGGATTTAATAAGGCCTGCCGTCAGGTAACTCTCGACTTTGAAGGAGATACGGGTAATGCAGGACTGCCGACATCCGGTGTCGCTCTCGAACTGATGGATGTAAAAACACGGCTATGGCCTGGCGGACCTCTTCCTCCCGATTATGAAATGCAGTTTCTCGAGGGAGAGTATATGAAAGAAGATGAATACGACATTTTCTTCGCCGACCCGACGGACTTCATGCTGCGTTATTATTTCCCGAGGGTATACGGCGTACTGGCGCCACTGACCAAACTGCCCTATCTCGGCTACAGCTTTAATTACATCGAGGGCATTACAACTATGTTCGATTCTCCGGATTGGGAGGAAATGGCATCGAAGCTGAAAAAAGCCGGACGGGAGATGAAGAAGTTCAGAGAATTGATAGGCAATACTACCGAAGAGATGGCTCAACTGGGATTCCCGGCGTTTTCTCACTTCGGTCCTGCCGGCGGTGCTCCGTATGATACCGTGTCCAGTTTCCTGAGAGGAATGTACGGAACAATGACGGATATGTATCGCCAGCCGGAGAACCTGCTCAAGCTGTGCGATATGGTACAGACGCAGCGGCTGTCACTGGCAAAGCCGGCAGATCCCACAACCCGGGGAAATCCGAAAAGGCTCGGAATGCCGTTATGGCGAGGTGATAAATCATTTATGTCCCAGAAGCATTTCGAAAGGTTCTACTGGCCGGGACTGAAAAAGCAGCTGGTTGAACTAAGCAAACTGGGGTATGTACCGATACCGGTTTTCGAGGACTATTTCGGCGACAGGCTGGAATGCCTGCTGGAACTGGAAAAGACTTCGATTGTAGCCCTGGTTGACTATACGGACGTGTTCGAAACTTCGAAATTATTGAGAGGACACCTGTGCGTAATGGGCGGAGGTCCTCTGTCTCATAAACTGGCTTCGATACAGGAAGTGGAAGACTACAATAAGAGACTGATAGACGAATGCGCACCGGACGGAGGTTTTGTACTTATGCTCAGGCTTCCTGTAGGCAAGAAAAAGGAAGATGTCCGGGCTATGATAGGGAGGTTGAAAGAATACGCCAGGTACTAGAGGATTTATTATTGAGGTGAATTAATGGCTGAGTATAAGGAAGATTACATAGAGATAAACGGCGTTAAGCTGCATTATTATCGGGCTGGAAGCGGCGAGCAAACAATAATTCTGCTTCACGGAGCTTCCGATAACGGAATGTGCTGGAAACCGACTACGGATTTGCTTGCCGATGAATACGAAGTAATAATGCCCGATGCTCAGGGACATGGTCTGTCCGATAGGCTTGGATCCGATTTCAAGTTCACCGACCATGCACATCAAGTCGCCGGATTGATAAAGGAACTGGGCATTAATAAACCTGTCATCATGGGGCATTCTATGGGGGGTAGTGCCACAACCAATACTGCTGCTCTTTACCCGGATATACCGAAAGCAATTATCCTGGAAGATCCGGGCTGGATGACGCCGGGAGAGACACTACCCAGCCGCAACAGGGGTCGCGAGGAAATGAGGGAAAGAGCGGAACAATTCAGTAAAATGACAATAGAGGAGCTTATAGAACAGTGCCATAAAGAAAGCCCTCTGTGGTCATATGAAGAGCTGGTACCGTGGGCAGAATCAAAAAAGCAGTTTGATAGAAACCTGTTTTCTCATTTCAATATTAATGAACTGCCGTGGACTGAAGCGGTGCCGAAGATAAAATGCCCGGCGCTGCTGATTACCGCGGAAAATGGCATCGTCTCAGATGATACCGTCGCGAAGGCAATGGAAATCTGGACGGCGGATAAGCCGTTATCCCATATAAAAATCATGGGGGTCGGACACAATATCCGCCGTGAAAATTTCAAGGCCTACTGTGATGCCGTAGTACAATTTATAAAAAGCCTGTAATCATTATGCAGGCTCCTGAATTATAAGAAACCCTCTCCCTTTTTGGTCTGGCTGGAGAAATATTCACTCGCCATAAGCATATGACCGAAGTAGAACGGCTTATCCACTCGTTTCATATATATAGGAGCGTGATTGACTCCGGGTGGAATGGTGATTATGGCGGCGGTGGTGATAGTGTGTTTTTCCCACTCGTCGCCGAGGGCTATCTCCGCTTCACCGCCGAGGTCCGGGTAGTTATCCATATCGGTCGGGATGAAGAATAATATCTCGTCGCAGTTGTGGTCGTGGGGTGGGTCTGCCAGCATGTGCGGGGCGAGGATAGCGTTGAAATTGAAATGGAAGCCGAAATCACCGACATCCTCGATGAGTTCCTTGTGCATCGTGATAGCCTGTTTATAAGTTATCCTGCGCTGCATTTCGCGGGGTTGGATGTTTCTTTTTATATATTTTTCGTATTTTGATTCAGCCATTGTGTGAAGACTCCTTTATTGCGTTACTTCAAATTAGATTTCTAACCTTTGTATGAGTTGTTATTTTCTTGAATACTCTGGTGAGAGATAGACATTACAAAAAATAACGGGTTTATCGACCCTGGTGAAATTTACCGGTCCGTGTACCATCCCTTTAGGGAGGCAGATGATTGCGGGAGTATTGATTATACTTTTTTCACCTTCTTCACCCATCGATATCTCTACTTCCGCAGTGAATTCGTCCGGATTCGCGGGGTCAGAGCCGGTCAGTATGAGAAACTCGTCGAAGTCATGGAAATGAGGTTCATCGACTATCTGAGCCGGTTGAGATACGTATTTCCAGTTAAGCCTGGGTTGAATCCCACCCCAGTCTGCCTGGCTGTCTACCGTTCTTGTCCTGACACCGGGCTTGTCAGAAGGCAATCTTTCATCCGTTCCTTTTACTATGTATTTACCGTATTTTGATTCATCCATTTCCTTTCTACTCCTTCTATGAAATGTATGTATTGAAGAATACCCGGACTCAACATGATTCGTTTATCTTCGATGGTTATTTGGAAGATAAAACCGGTGATGAGTCTGAGACACAAACTACATTATCGGATGGTTCTTTGTCAAGAATGTCTGGTATGGTTATATTTGTCTTGGCTACTGATACTCACCTCACCCCTGACCCCTCTCCAGCCAGAACCACTGATAGTAATTGTTTATCTTTTTTGGCTGGAGAGGGGATTTAGGCAGAGAGGGGGCTACGCCCCCTCTCTAAAATGCTTTCCCCCTCAAACAACCGAAACACCTCTACTGAATATGACAACTGTTTGAGGGGGATAAAGGGGGTGAACTAAAAATCACAACCAAAACCGAATATGTTTGGTATTAGAAATTACATAATGTTATAATATCCACTCATTATATTATGGAATTATGGGTATACAGGATTTTGTTTAGAGTTTGTTTAGAAATTTTCCTGTTATTGTTTGTATAATGTATCTATACATAATAATATAGACATAATAAAAAATGGTATAATCACCGTATAACTATCAGGTGGGGCATTATGAGTGATTCAATAAGCAAACAACAGATAAGAGATATCCTTACTACGATCACCCGGGTATCCAGAGGAGATTATGATACCAGAGTAGAAACGTCAGGCCACCACACCGAGTACGATTCCATCGTTGCCGGACTGAATATGATGATAAATGAAATCAGGTCGAGGCAGGAAGGCCTGGAAGAACAAAGAGAAGAAATAAAAGCACTCAATGAATCACTGGTAAGTGAAATAATCGAACGCAAGCAGGCTGAAATTCTGTATAAAACACTGACTGAAAACTCGTCCACGGGTATCTATATCGTACAAAACGGTAAATTTGTCTTTTTTAACGAAGTATTCAGGAAGAACAGTGGATATTCGGAAGATGAATTATTAACCACTACGTCTCTCGCCCTCATCCATCCCGACGACAGGGAATATGTAAGAAAATGTGCTATAGATATGCTGAAGGGTGTAAGGACACAGCCGTATGAGTTCAGGATTATCAACAAATCCGGAGATATTTTATGGTCACTGGAAAAGGTGACGAGTATCGAATATAACGGCGAAAGAGCCGCTATGGGCAACTTCGTCGATATTACCGAAAGAAAAAACACCGAAGAAGCTATGATTTTGTCCGATGCAATCTTGAAATCGATTCACGAGAGCGTCGTCGGCATAGATAACGAATTCAAGGTGACTTATTGGAATGATATCAGTGAAGAAACGTTCGGCATTACGGCCGAAGAAGCCAAGGGGAAATATATCGGCGATTTGATAGAAATGGCTGAGGAATACGAAGGGCAGAATAATGAGCGTATAGAGTTGCTGGTTGAAAAAGGGTATAACAGAGAGGAGCAACTTTACATAACACCAAAAGGGGAAGTATGGGTAGACGTTCAGGTCCAGGCAATCGAACAGGATGGGGAACGAATAGGTTGGGTAACCCTGGCTAATGATATTTCAGAACGTAAAGAGATGGAAAATACCATCAGGGAGAATGAAGAGAGGTTCTCCACCGTCTTTTATAACAATCCGATGCCGATGACAATATTCTCTCCGAGTACACGGGAGATTCTCGATGTTAATTTAGCTTTTGAGAAGCAAAACGGATTTACCAGGGAAGAATTGATAGGTAAAGACATGGATAAGGTAAGCGGTTTTGTAGATCCGGAAAAGCGTGAAGAAATTACCAGATTAATGGGGGAACAGGGTAGAGTAGATGGATTCGAAGCCCAGATGAAATTAAGTACAGGTACAATAAAAACAATGCTTTTATCTAATCGACTGATAACGATTGGCGGGGAAGAGTATTTTGTTACGGCTTCAAACGATATTACCGAACAGAAACGGATTGAAGAACAGATACAGATGACGAATAAACAGCTGGATACGCAGAACGAAAAGCTGCATATCCAGGCAGAACAGCTTTTAAACCAGCAGCAGGAACTCGTCGAGAAGAATAAAGAGGTTGAACGGGCGAACCAGATGAAATCTGAATTCCTGGCAAGTATGTCGCACGAACTCAGGACGCCTTTAAACGCGGTTATCGGATTTTCCGAATTGATGCTGGACGGAATTACCGGTGATATCAATGATGAACAAAAAGAATGCCTGAGCGATATTTTAAACAGCGGGCAGCACCTGCTCGAACTGATAAACGATGTTCTTGACCTGTCCAAGGTCGAAGTCGGCAAGATGGAATTCAAACCGGTCGAACTGGATGTCTCGGAGGTCGTTAACGAAGCCGTACAGACGGTGCGCTCATTGCTGGACCAGAAAGAGCATACCGTCAATATCGATATCGAAGACGGTATCCTGCAAATCTATGCGGATAAGAGCAGGTTAAGGCAGGTCCTCCTGAATCTGCTCAGCAACGCAACCAAATTTACACCTCAAGGCGGCACTCTCGACGTCACCGCGGTAACAAAGGAAGGTATGTGCCTGGTCGGTGTTAAGGACAACGGAATTGGTATCAAGAAGGAAGACCAGGAGAAAATATTCGAAGTGTTTACCCAGGCGGAGACGATACAGGACGAGACCCCCAAAGGTACCGGTCTGGGACTTACCCTGACGCGGCAGTTCCTGGCAGCGATGGGAGGGGAGATATGGGTGGAGAGTGAGTACGGTCAGGGGAGTACGTTCTTCTTTACCATACCCTTCGCCGGAGACGGGGACGTGATATCCGAATCGGTCGAAGATGAAGACACCGGGGAGAGTGTCAGGAAACCCTCCGGCCGGGCAAAGACTAAACTGGTATTAATAGTTGACGACGACCCCAAGACCAGGAGATTACTTTCAGCCTGGCTGACAGAGGAGGGTTATTCCATTGCCGAAGCTTCGAATGCCGATGAAGGTCTGAAACAGGCGGATACGCTCCTTCCGGATATCATCGTTCTGGATATCCTGATGCCGGATAAGGACGGCTGGTACGTGCTAAAAGAGCTGAAATCAAAAACGAGGACGAGTAACATACCGGTAGTTATCGCTTCGTTCGGTGAAGAAAGAGAAATGGCTTTCAGCCTGGGAGCAGTCGATTATTTCAACAAACCGATTAATAAGAAACGGTTCCAGAAACGCATCGCCGAACTCGGAATTAACCAGCACGACAGGGTACTTGTGGTGGATGACAATCCCACCGACATACGGCTCGTTTCGTCGATACTGGAAACAGAAGGCATACAGGCGATTGCAGCGAACGGTGGATATGAAGGAATCGACTTGATTCTGAGTGAAAAACCTTCGTTGATAGTCCTGGATATCATGATGCCCGATCTGTCAGGATTTGAGGTAATCGAAAAACTCAGGGAAACAGAAGGAGCGGTGGATATTCCTATCATCATAATGACGTCCAAGGACCTTTCCCAGGAAGAGCTTAATTACCTGAAAAAACAGACCGAGGGTGTGGTGAAGAAAGGTTCATTCAGCCGCGATGATTTCCTTTCGACTGTAAAGAGGCTTATCAGTGCCAAAACGTAATTAAGATAACCGAGGAAGTAAAAATGCCTAAAAAAGTACTAATAGTGGAAGACGATCCCAGAAACATGAAACTGGCCATGATGACGCTCAAACCGTCCGGCTATGAAATTCTAAGTGCGACCGATGGTGAAGAAGCTGTAAATACTGCCTTTAAGGAAAAGCCCGATATAATCCTCATGGATATGCAGCTTCCCAAACTAAGCGGTATGGACGCCACAAAACAAATCCGGGAAAATCCCGAGTTAGCCGACATCCCCATACTGGCTTTAACCGCTTATGCAATGAAAGGCGATGAGGAGAAGTATATCGAAGCCGGCTGCACCGCATATATGTCCAAACCGATAAATACCAGGGAACTGCCGGTTAAGGTTGCAGAATTGCTCGGAGAGTAATATAAAGTATTGAAAAAGATTTTTTCACATCTATCCGGGAGGGTACAGTGCCTAAGATAATGGTGGTCGACGATGATCCGGCAGGACAGAGATTAATTAAATATATGCTTACCCCCGAAGGACATGAGGTTATTACTGCATCCAACGGCATTACCGGATTGCAGATGGCAACCCAGCAGTCTCCGGATCTTGTAATCCTCGATGTAATGCTCCCGGGACTGGATGGCTTTGAGGTATGCCGCAGGCTGCGTGAAGGTTCATCCACAGCCAATATTTCCATAGTAATGCTTTCCGGTAAAGCCCAGGCTTCAGACAGGGATACCGGTCTCAAGATGGGAGCAGACGAATACCTTATAAAACCTGTCGACAGACAGGAACTCATCGAAGTGATAAATAAACTGCTGAGTGAGAAAACCGGGCCGATGCAGCAACGGCAGGCAAAGATATTTTCGTTTATCGGGGTTCGCGGCGGCGCGGGGACAAGTACACTGACGACAAATGTATCGGTAGTACTGGCTGAACAGGGACACTCGACCATCCTGGTAGACCTCAGTCCTTCCTTCAGTACCATCGCGGATATTATCGGACTGAAAGTGGAAAGGTCTGCTGCCGGGTTATTCAAGGAGACTTCGGGCGTGGTTAGTGCCGAAGGAATCAGAGAGTTGCTGGTCCAGCACGGTTCCGGTGTAAAACTTCTCTGGGGGGACGTGTTCCCCGAAGAGTCCGGCAGTATATCGAGAGAAAATATCGATACGCTGCTACAGGAAGCAGCAAATATGGCCGAATATGTAATTGTGGATTTACCGGCTTCTCCACCCGACCAGGCAATAGCTGCTCTTGCTGCGGCTGATTCGGTGATTCTGGTTACAGGAGCAGCGAAAGAATCACTCGACAGGATAGATAATTCAATAACGCGATTGTCCAGACTCGGCGTGAATAAAGATAAACTGAACCTGGTGCTGGTGAACAAAGCAGGAACCATCGATATTGGAGAATCATCTCCGGAAAGCGTGGCAGGTGTATCCGTACTGGGTGTAATCCACAACGGCGAGAATGAGTGTTCGGATGCCGAAGCAAAATCCACTCCTGTAGTTACCGATTCACCTTCTTCACGGATAGCGGAAGATATTCGTAATCTGACTTCGAAACTCGCCGCGAGTGGTTAGCCGGACTAATAAGGAAATAATTATGGATACCGAAAAGGAAGAAGTACCGGGTACGGACGAAAAAGACGAGGTTCAGGATGCAGGAGGCCTGGGCGACTTGCTTATCGAATCAGGCCTTATCACCCAGCGGCAACTGGAGGTTGCTCTGGATATTCAGCAAACACAGGGCAGAAAACTTGGTGAGATACTCGTCGAGCAGCGTTTTATTACTCCTGAAGACCTTACGGCTATGCTCAGCGTCCAGATAAACGTACCGTTTATCGATCTCAAGCGGCATATTCTCCAGCCTCAGGTATTAAATCTGGTATCCGAGTGGATGGCGCGAAAGTACAATGCGGTTCCGCTGGATGTGGTGGGAGAGTCGCTGGTGATGGTGATGGCCGATCCGGAAGACAGCCAGGCTATTAACGATCTCACCGCCCACGCCGGTATGCAGATTCAGCCGGCAATCGGTATCCTTAATGACATTAAAGAAGCCATAGACCTTAACTACCAGTCGAAGGGAGAGATAGAGGACGAAGTCCGGCGTCTCGTCCCTGAGTTCGACGTTCCGAGAGATGAAAAAACGCAAATTTCTCTTGAAGCTGTCAGCGGTACTCCTATCGTACGTACGGTTGAATTGCTTATCAACCAGGCTGTTAGGGGACGCGCCTCCGATATACACTTTGAGCCGCAGCAGGACAGGCTTCGAGTAAGATATCGAATCGACGGTATTTTACAGGAATTTATGTCCCTGCCGATGGAGATTCATCCGGCGCTTGTTTCGCGTATTAAGATACTCTCCGGAATGAATATTGCCGAGCAGCGTCAACCGCAGGACGGGCAACTTTCGGTTAAGGTGGATGACAGGGAGATAGATATACGGGCTGCGACCATAGACAGCGCTTACGGAGAAATGGTAGTACTTCGTATTCTGGACAAGTCACGTTCGTTACTTCAACTCACGCAGCTCGGCTTCCGTGATGACGACCTTCAGAAATACAGAAATATACTGGCAATTCCGTACGGCCTGGTACTTGCCGCCGGTCCTACCGGTTCAGGCAAGACGACCACTCTTTATGCTTCGATTAACGAACTCGACCGCAGACAGCGTAATATTGTGACAATCGAAGACCCTATAGAGTATTACTTCGATGATATCAATCAGATACAGGTCAACGTAAAAGCCGGGATCACATTTGCCAGCGGGCTCAGGGCAATGATGCGTCTTGACCCGGATATCATCCTGGTCGGTGAAATGAGAGATGAAGATACGGCCAATACGGGCGTTCAGGCCGCTCTTACCGGCCACCTCGTTTTGTCTTCGATTCACGTGAATGACGCCGCGAGTGCGTTTTCCAGGTTATCACATCTCGGGGTGGAGCCTTTTTACACGTCGTCGTCTCTTGTAGGTATTATTGCGCAGCGCATGGTGCGGCGTATCTGTCCCCACTGCCGTACCAGCGGAGAAACACCCGTGGCAGAAAACGAAGCCTATGAGAAGGTTACGGGTGAACGACTTGAAGAGTATCATTACGGGTCGGGATGTAACTTCTGTGGAAATACCGGATTCCTGGGCAGAATAGGAGTTTTCGAAATACTGGCTGTCAATGAACACATCAGACAGATGGTTACCGAAGGAGCTTCGACAATAGAGATACGCGACCAGGCGGTTAAGGACGGTATGACGCCGATGATAACCGACGGTATGTTAAAGATTAAGGCGGGTGTTACAACTCCTTCGGAAATCCTCCGCAATATAATATCTCTCGACTAGTGCCCGTGCTTAACCAATGATACCCGGAAATATTGCATGAATTTCAAATATACCGTATATACAGGCCAGAATAAAATCATTAACGGCAGACTCGATGCCGTTGATAAAAATCTGGCTGTCGCGACCCTCCAGCGTGCCGGATATAAAATCCTGAGCCTGAAACGTTCCAGAAAAATCAATATCGAGGATATTTTACCGAGTCTGTTTGCCGTGAGAAAAATCGATGTGGTACTTTTTTCCCGGCAACTTGCCATGCTGCTCGAAAAAGGAATCGGTTTCCTGGTAGCTATCCAGCTGGCCAAGGACCAGATAAGGAACAGGGTCCTTAAAAAAAGAGTGGAGAGTATTATCGACGACGTAGAAAGCGGCGGTACTTACTCCGAATCGGTAAGGAAATACCCGGATATTTTCCCGGCAACTTATTTTCATATGATGAACGTCGGTGAGAAATCAGGGAAGTTGGAGATAGTTCTGAAGGAAGTCGCCGAACACATAGAACAGGATGAAGCGACTCGCAAAAGGATAAGAGGGGCCTTTATTTACCCCGGAGTAATTCTGCTTATGGGAATCGGTACCGTGGTCGTACTTGTCACTACCGTCCTTCCTTCATTGATGAAACTGTTCAATCAGTTTCAGACCGAATTGCCTTTGCCAACGCGAATCACACTGGCTATTACCGGATTTATTACGGATTACGGTTTATATGTCTTGGGGGGGCTGTTACTCGTAATATTAGCCGTAATTGTTTATTCCAGGACGGATGCCGGTAGGTATTTTATCGAACGGCTGATAATCCGTCTGCCGGTAGTAGGCCATATCATCTTTATGCGGAATTTACAGCAGTTTACCCGGATAGCGACGATTCTTCTGAGCGCCGGACTGCCCATTAACGAAGTGATTACTGTCGCCCAGCAGGGCGTGCAGAGCGAAACCATACGCAGAGAACTCCGGAAAATCCCAGCCAGTCTTATGCAGGGATACGGGCTTTCTCATGCCATGAAAGAAAGCACCCTTTTCCCGCCGATGCTGGTACAGATGATTGTTACCGGTGAAGAGACCAATTCCCTGGAAGTGAGTTTCGAGACCCTCTCCGAACATTATGATTACGAATTTACTCAGTCGCTTAATACATTTATTTCACTGCTTGAACCGGTTCTTATCGTGTGCATAGGGTTGTTTATAGGATTTATCGCGATATCCGCGATGATGCCTATGTATTCAATATATGACGTAATGCCCGGATAAGAATAAGATAAAGACTTTCCGGTATTTACTGACAGGAGAATCCGGTGCCCAAAAGGTTTTCGCGGATATTGTCGAATAAAGTTCTCAACCGATACCGAATGGCATCAGGTAAGCAGCGTGGTTTCGGACTTGTCGAATCACTTATAGCCGTAGCGATTCTGGGCAGTGCCGTATTTATGCTGCTGAATGGTCTGACGACGGGTTATGTATCTGTCGGAATCGTTAAGGAAAACACGTTCGCTGAAAACCTCGGCAGGACCCAGCTTGAATATACCAAGAGCCTGCCATATAGTACGGCACCTTATTCGTACCAGTCGGTAGATGAAATACCGGCCGGTTATTCCGTAACCGCCGAAGCATCTGCCATATCCGGTAAAGACGACAGCATTCAGAAAATCACGATTACCGTATACCACGGCAGTAAACAGGTATATACAATCGAGAGTTTTAAGGTGAACCGATGAAACACCCTGTGAAGCAGTACGGTATGACACTTGTGGAAATGCTGATTGCTCTGGGCATCAGTTCAGTGATTCTTGCAGGGTTAAGCGCAGCGATATACACCATAATGAACACTACCGGCCGCGGGAATGACGAGATAACTACCTTGAGAGATATCCAGAGTGCTTCCTACTGGATAAGTAACGACGCTCAGATGGCGAGCGGCGTTCAGTTAATCGGTGGAGACCCGACAGACAATATGACGCTGCAGTGGAATGACAGTGGAGGTTTCTCCCATACAAGCAGTTATTCTCTGTCAGGGACGGAACTGGTGCGTAATCTGGATGATGAATTATCCACGGTTGCCTGGAATGTGGAATCCGTAGAATTTTCGGTGTCGAACGACCTTCTAACTTATACCGTAGTCTCGACTCTTCCGGGAAGATGGAATGTCAGCCAGCAGGTAACGGGCAAGGTATATCTCAGGACTTACCAGGGAAACTGATATGTTTTCTATTATTAGAAAAACGTTGAAGGATGAAAAAGGGCAGGCGTTTCCTCTTGCTCTCGTTGTACTCGCCATGGGTTCGTTGTTTGTCGGTGGTTTTCTTTCTACCGTTAATACCAGCCTGCTGACGTCTGAAGTGTACAGCCTTCCGGTGCCGGATAGATATTCTGCCGATGCCGGAGTTGAAGATGCGATATGGGAGCTCCGGTACGGTACTCTGGCAGATACCCTGGAATCATCGGGCGGAGAAATAACATATCAACTTGACGAACCTGTAAATGGAGTTACACCCGAGATTACGGTAATCTCTCACAATTCTGTCATAGCCAGTCACGATTTTGAAGACAATAGATGGTCGGGCGGTACCGGGTGGCTATATGGATGGTGGCATCAGGGTTCTACCTCCATTACAAATAGCCAGAATCCATATCAGGGTATACGGCACGTCCAGATGCGCGGGAGTAATGCGTACATAGACCGGGCGGTCGACCTGACTGGATATTCAAATATACGGCTGCAGTTCTGGGCGAAGGTCCGCTCGTTCGAGAGGAACGACACTATGTACTGTATGGTTAGTCCGAATGATACCGACTGGACATCCGTATATGTATGGGATAGGAACGATAGTGACAACACCTACCATTATTATGACATCGATTTATCATCCATACCGGTATCTGGTGAATTCTGGATTGCATTCGACTCGGAAATGAGCGGCAATAATGATTATTTTTACATAGACCAGATAGTAATCACAGCACTGGGCGGGTATGAAATAATTTCTACTGCCGGAGAAAGAACAACCAGAGTTACTATCGAGATAACGGGAGAAACGGTTTCGATAACCTCCTGGGAACTTGAATAGAAATACAGGCTGTAATAATATCGATGCAAATGAATATTTTTAAAAAATCCGTAACCACGCTAAATATCGAGTCCGACAGTATCAGGCTGGTTCAGATTAAAGGACGAAAAGTCAGGAAGTATGCCGAAGCTCCGGTACCTCAGGGTTTGATAAAGAATACCGATATCAAAGACCCTGCGGCTGTTGCCGGAATAATAAAATCCTCGTTCAAACAAAACAAAGTTTATCGAAGGGGTGTCAGAGTAGCGGTGAACAGCTTCCGTTCCGTACCCCGTTTTATCACTCTTCCCAGGCTTAAAGCGGGAAAGTTCAAAGAAGCGATTATGTGGGCGGCTCGCAGAGAAATGCCCGTATCTCTGGATACCCTGTATGTTTCCTGGCAGGTACTTGAGAGAAACGATACCGAACAAAGGGTATTTATTCTTGGTACTCCGAGAGAAGTTCTCGACCGGCTCAAGCTGACACTGAAACTGGCCGGTGTGCACCCGAAAGTCATCGACAGCAAACCTCTGGCTATCGGCAGGTTAATGGATAGGAATAAGGGTATAGGAATAGACCTGGAGAACGAAACGATATCCATTATACTGCAGGTGCAGAACTCTCCGGTGGTTATGCAGACAGTCGTAATTCAACCCGAAAATACGGAAATTGCCGACAGGACCAAAATACTGACGGACGACCTGTTCCGGATCCTCGAGCACTATAATAACAGCCATCCCGAACAGCAGATAAACAGCGATATACCCGTATCCCTGACCGGTGGTATCGTTACCGATGACGTAGTAACCGACGTCAAACAGAGTACCGGCCGTGAGGTGAATATCCCCCAACCGGAAATTATCATGCCTGACGGAATGTCGGCAGCAAAATATGCGGTTAATATCGGTTTATATTTACGTGAGATAAAGACGGGTAGAAGGAACAGGAAGAAACAGGCCGTTCATCAACTGCGCCCGGATATCAGGAAGGCGAAAAGTTTCAAGCCTTAACAGAACTCACGCCTTTTATATCCGGTTTAACGGAACGAATTCCAGTGTGATACCGTTCATACAATAACGTTTACCGGTAGGGGGCGGACCGTCGTCGAAGACGTGACCGAGGTGCGAACCGCAGCGCGCGCACATCACCTCGGTTCTTATCATCCCCAGGCTCCTGTCTTCCCATTCTTCGATATTCAGATGAGATACCGGCTGGTTATAGCTGGGCCAGCCTGTCCCGGAATCGAATTTCGTTGTACTCCGGAAGAGGTCGGTACCGCAGCGAACGCATCTGAAAATTCCTTCACCATGGGCTTCTTCAAACAGGCAGGTACCGGGTGTTTCCGTCCCCTTTTGAGTTGTAATACGGTACTGCTCTTCAGTCAGAAGCTTTTTCCATTCTTCATCCGTTTTTACTATTTTCTCGACTTCAATTTCTTTATCCTGTTTTACATCATAAATCAGCATGATTATTACCTCTTAGTTGCCTCAGGTACTCCCACGGGTCACACTGGAATACCTGTTGTCCGTAGTCAGATATTATACCCGGTTTTCAGCCGCATTGTAATGCTCTGTTTGCGTTTGGTTGAGCTTTTTGTCATTGCGAGTCCTCGACGTCTACAGGCGAACCACTACAACTAATCCCTTCCCCCTTGATGGGGGAAGGGCAGGATGAGGGTGATATAAATCTAATTTTCACCCTCACCTTAATCCTCTCCCCTCAAGGGAGAGGAAACACATACTAGTCATAAAATGCTTGGCAGACTTGAGATGAACAATTAAAGGTTTATTATCAAGTTCCGGTTATTGAAGGAGGTTTTCAAGTACGGATTTGTCCGCACTGAAATAGACATCATCATCGATACGAACGACCGGTCTGCGGACCAGTCTCGGCTCTTTCAGCATCAGGTCGATAAGTTCGTCATCGCTCAGTTTTTCACGGTCGAGGCCAAGTTTCTTAAAGCTGGGGCTTCGGAAATTAAACATTTCGGATGCCGGTCTGCCCTGCAGGAGTTCCGCGATTTCCGTGCGGGTGAACGGTTCCTTGAAAAAATCGCGGTCGTTGAATGCCACGTTTTTCTGCGAAAGATACTCCTTCGCCTTACGGCAGGTAGTTCATCTTACCCAACAATAAAAATCAATCCTTTCAGCCATAATATTACCTCCTTCGATTCACCCTGTATTACCGAAAGTCTGTCAATAGTACTACCAGAGCCATGGTAACAGGATATGTCGTTCATCGGGATAATTCTCAAATTTCTCTTTATACCAGCGGTGATGAGACCGGGCGCGGGGTACCAGGTTTGCTATACTCCACAGAGAAAAGGCCGCTGCCACCGGCGACCAGGTAGCGACAGTCCAGCCGAGCCAGATGAGTATTTCACCGAGATAGTTCGGGCAGGATACCCATCGGTACAGACCGTTCTCCGGTATGCCGTATTCCTGGTTTGTGTACTGCCTGATACGGTAAAGAATATAGTCCGAGTGGCGGTTTATTATAAATCCCAACAGGAATAGTCCAATCCCGGAAAGAAACCTGATGTCGGAAAGCCATTCGGAAGAATATTTAGATACATTCGTCGTTATATACCAGATATTCAGATAGGCGTTGAGAGTATTAAAAAGAACACCGGCGCCGAGGACCGTAATCGGCAGAGGTTTCGATGAAAGACGGAGCGTCAATGGATATATAAAAGCCCGGTCGATATAATGTAATTCCCACATAATCAGGAACAGGACAGGTACAATAACTAACGGCTGAATTTTCGCAAAGAAGAATATTACGAAAACCAGCGGGGCGGGTGATTCCATGATAATCCAGCCGAGCGTTGCATTAACCGAAGGTCCGAAGTTTTTCCTGAAGTGGCGCCCGTACGGAGCCGAAATAAAGAGCAGTGTTACGAATATTATTGCTGCGATAATTATCCAGCCGAAGAGGATATACCGGAAAGTCGCTTCATCCATCAGGCGTTGCTCCTGTTTGGTTCCAGATATCCGTTTTCAATAAACCAGTCGAGGGTATCGTTTATTGTTTCGACCAGAGGACGTGGATTGTAGCCGAGAACTTTAGACGCTTTCGCGTGACTTATCTGCCGGCAGCTGCCCAGCTCGTTGAGAGATATCGGCGTGAACAACTGTCGTTTTCCCCGTATGCCGTCAAACGCGGATATTACCGGCGCGCATACTTTAGCCGCATAAAACGGGAGTATTATCCCGGGCGGCGGCTGGCACATATAATCCGATATATAACCGGCAATCTCCTGCAGGCTTGCCCGGTGTCCGCTGAGTATGAATTTTTCACCTGCACCGGCCTTCTCGGCGGCTTTTATCATCCCTTCGGCCACGTCTCTCGCGTCTACCCAGTCAAGTCCGGCATCTACCAGTATCCTGAGTTTTCTCCGGGCAAGGGAGATTATGGTACTGCCGAAATGCGAGGGCTGAAAATCATTAGGTCCGATGATTCCTGTCGGAGTAATGATTGTCGTATTGAGTCCGTTCATAACCGCTTCCCGTACTATTCTTTCACCTTCCGCTTTCGAACGGTTATACGGCGGACAATTTTCCGAATTTACCAGAGGGCGCGTCTCGTCGAACACTTCGTCGAGCGGCTCCTGCAGCTGGGCGTGAAATGAACTTACATGGATAAGCTTTTTTATACCGGAGGATATACAGGAATTTACTACGTTTCGGACTCCGGTGACGTTAATTTCTTCTACCTGTTTCGCGTCCCGGTTGATTACGGAAATACGCGCCGCCAGGTGAAAAACGATATCCGTGCCTTTGAATGCCTCCCGAAGGGAGACTTCGTCAAGGATATTACCCGGTACAAGTTCGATATCCAGGCCTTCCAGCGCCCGGGTATCCCGGTGTACCAGTGCTTTTATATCCCATCCGTGTGAAATTAACGCCCGAACCAGGTTTGCTCCCAAGTGACCGGATGTTCCTGTAATTACGGCTTTCATCAACTTAATATTATTATTTATCGCGCGGAACGTCTAGCAGTAATCGGCTGTACCTCGGAATCAAGTAAACTTCAGGAATAGTACCTGATTAGGTAATAGTTATCCTGCCCTTTACTATGAAATCAGAGCACGGTCCTTCAATAGTCTGAGTATTTACGGAAAAGGCTGGATTATCAGTATTCGATACCCAGCAGCCGGGCCACTCTGTCATCCTGCCATTTTATCTGCCAGTCATACCAGGGATGAGGTTTGAACTTTCTGCGGTGGTCGTCCGGGTTTTCGCCGACGATTTCCATCTGCGTAATATCGCCGCTACCGTAACCCATTTTCTGGAGGTACCAGAGATGTCCTACTTTCGAGAGGTCGAATCCCATAAGGTCGGCTGTAAAAATGTCGGCAGCGACGGCGTCACAGCTGGCAACGGCGATTTTCCAGTCCACCGGGTCGCCGTTCACCGGTCCGTTGCCTTCCATCGCCACGAAACCGTCCAGTACTGCTAACTCGGGGACGTGTTCCTTCGCCATCAGGTACAGGTCGAGACTCATTACCTGCGGACCCTGGTGGATTTTTGTTTTCTCGTCGTGCTTGTGGCTGACTCCGCCCATTACGATATTTTTTATTGACGCCGTGACGGTTGCCGAATCATGCGTCTTGGGAGGTCCGATGGATATGAGATAATCACTTTTCAGCATTTCGCGCGAGAAGTGTATGTCCATCGGTTTAAGGTTAGAATCGTATAGATGAAGAATTTCCCAGTTTCCTTCTTTCATATCCACGATATTAACATCGTACTCTTTCAACATATCGATATAGCCGTAGTTTTCAAATGCCTGTATTGCCGGTATATCCCTGGTAGACTCGCCGATGCTTAATTTACCGTCGTAACGCGCCCTGATAAACTCAAGCAGGGGACGTACGGCGTCCGGATGGGTGGCTGATGCCCTGATTTCAGTATCAACGAAATTGACCTTGATAAATATGTCTGCTTTTCCTGTCAGGTCAATATCTTCCTTAATCAGGTCTAAGGCATTACTGATATTCTCCGACCGATTGTTACCTGCTGTTAACGCTACTTTCATCCTTCTCACTCGTTCCGTTAGTCTACTCTGGTTCCAGATTAACAAATCATGGGGATTTTGACAAACAAAACTATGTGCTTTGAAAATGCTTGATGTTCTTATTAAACCAATGTAATATGCTAGGTACGATTTACTCTGTAATCTACACACAGATGCGTTAAAAAGGAGGAACTATGGAGAAATCGAGGTATGAAGTACCGGCTGAAAAACTACGCTGGAGATGTGACCCGGGTCTTTTCGACTTTGAATGTACCAAAGACCTCGCCCCGCTGCGCGAGTTTGTCGGACAGGAAAGAGCTACCCGGGCTATAGAGTTCGGTCTGAATATGGAAAATTCCGGTTACAATATCTACGTTGCCGGTATCTCGGGTACCGGAAAAACTTCGATGGTCAAGTCATATATCGAGAGAGTGATAAAAGAAAAAGCCGAGCAGGGAGTCGAATTTAACCTGGAAGACTGGTGTTATATATATAATTTCAAGGAAATCGATTCGCCGGTTATAGCCAGTTTGCCTCAGGGCAAGGGTAAAGTCTTCCGCGACGAGATGGACTCTTTGCTTAACAAGATACGCCAGGGACTGGGTCAGGCTTTCGACAGTGACGAATATAAAGCCGAAAGACAGAAATCAGTCGAGGAAGCCCGTGCCGAGCAGCAGAAGCTGTTCGAAGAACTGGCGAGTGAAGCGCGCCAGCAGGGGTTTGTTCTACAGATGACTGCTTCGGGCCCGGCGCTTTATCCGATGATTGAAGACAGGCCGATGCAGGAGCAGGAATACCTGGCTCTCGATGAAGACGCCAGGAAGGAGATTTCGGAAAAACAGGCGGAACTTCGGAAAAAAATGATGGCCAGTCTTGAAGCAGTCACTGAAATGCAGACCAGAATTATGGAACAACTGCAACAGCACGACAAGCAAATCGGGGAATATACAGTCTCGGGCTTGTTCGCACCATTATTGACGACTTATTCTCAGGTTCAAAAGATTAACGAATACCTGGAAGGTCTGAAGAATTATATCCTTGATAATCTAGATATGTTTAAGAGCAGCGAGGAACCGGTCAATCCGGTACTGGGAGTTCCGGTAAGCCAGGTAATGGGAGGAAGAGACCCGTTTCTACCATTCAAGATAAACGTATTCGTCGATAACAGCACCGCCGGGGGGCCGCCGGTGGTTGTAGAGAGTAATCCTAATTTCGGCAATATCTTCGGGAAAATTGAAAGGCGATTTCTTTTTGGCGGCTACCTGAGCGACCATACTATGCTGAAAGCCGGTTCTTTAAATAAGGCCAATGGAGGATATCTGCTGGTGAATGCGACCGACATCCTGATAAATCCCGGTGTATGGCCGGCGCTGAAGCGGTCGATACAAAACGGGGAAGCAAGGATAGAGGATCCGGTGGAGCAGTTCGGACTGGTTGCACCTCAGGGACTGAAGGCAGAACCAATGCCGATAAAAGTGAAGGTAATTCTAAGCGGCGATGCGAATCTGTACCAGATGCTTTCGATGTACGATGAAGACTTCTGGGAGATATTCAAGGTCAAGGCGGATTTCGATTCCGAAATAGAAAACACGAAAGATAACATGCTGGCATACGCCGCGTTTCTCTCGGGATGCTGCGAAGAATGCGAGACAAGGCATTTCGACCCTACCGGAGTGGCAAAAGTAATTGAGTATTCGGCGAGAATGGTGGCCGACCAGGAAAGGCTGTCATCGAGGTTCGCTCAGGTTAAAGAATGGATAGAGGAAGCGAATTTCTGGGCTTCACGGGAAAATGCCCGGTATATTTCTGCCAGTCACGTTCAAAAAGCTATCGACGAGAAACGTTTCCGCCATAACCTTCCCGATGAAAGACTGAGAGATATGATAGACCGCGGTACCATAATGATAGATACGGATGGTGCCGAAGTAGGGCAGGTAAATGCTCTGAGTGTCTATTCATTAGGTGACATAACGTTTGGTAAACCTTCCAGGATTACAGCCAAGACATATCTCGGACGCGGGGGAGTCATCAACATCGAGAGGGAAGCCCAGTTGAGCGGACCGACGCACAACAAAGGTGTAATGATTCTGGGAGGATACCTGGGATGGAAATACGCCCAGGACAAACCACTTTCGCTTTCGGCAAGTCTCTGTTTCGAGCAATCATATTCAGGAGTGGACGGCGACAGCGCATCATCCACCGAACTGTATGCCATTCTGTCCAGCCTCTCGGAAGTGCCCATCAAGCAGAGCATGGCGGTTACCGGTTCCGTTAACCAGGCAGGTGATATACAGCCGATAGGCGGAGTGAACCAGAAGATTGAAGGATTTTTCCAGGTATGCAAAGAAAAGGGGCTTACCGGAGAACAGGGAGTGCTGATACCGGAACAGAACCTGAGAAACCTGATGCTCGACCAGGGGGTGGTAGATGCTGTTGAAGAAGGTAAGTTCCATATTTACTCGGCCAAGACTATCGATGAAGGAATTGAAATACTGACCGGTGTTCCCGCCGGTGAAAAACAGGACGATGGGACATACCCCGAAGGCTCCGTGAATTATCTGGTAGATGGAAAACTCAGGGAGATGGCAGACAGGTTAAGGAGATTCGGCTCGGAAGATAAAACCGGAGAAAAGAAAGAAGATAATAAAAAGAATTAAAAATACACCGGTGATACGGATTTAGAGTAAATATCCATTTTATACCACTCCCTCGTACACCGCAGGTATCTCGATAAGTCGGGACTCGCAATGACGGGGTGGGATTTAACTCTTGACATTGTGCGTAAATGTTAATACTATCCGTATGAAATACAGGCATCCCCCCATTTATAGAGCTGTTAGTTTTGCATGAAAAAGAAAGGAGGGCTAGATGATCCAGAAGAATAAACTGACCAGGATAGTCGGTGCCGGCAATGTGGTTGATGACCCTGCGGTTCTGGAAGAGTATTCCGGCGACGTCAGTTTCGTCAACAGAGTTCGACCAGCCTGTGTGGTAAAGCCAGCCGATGCCAAACAGATTCAGAAACTGGTCAACCTTGCCAATGAAACACAGACACCGCTGGTGCCGGTCAGCTCGGGACCTCCGCATTTCCGCGGCGATACTGTTCCCGGAACGGGAGGAGCCGTGGTGGTAGACCTGAGCAGGATGAAAAAAATAATAAGTGTGGACAGGCCGCGCAGGGTAGCGATGGTCGAACCGGGTGTTACGTTCGGCGAACTGATACCGGCGGCGGAAAAAGAGGGCATCAGACTGAACATGCCGCTACTTCCGCGGAAGGCGAAAACCATCGTCGGCAGCCTCCTGGAGAGAGAACCCGTAATAATGCCCAAGTACCAGTGGGATATTTCAGACCCGCTGGCATGCGTCGAGGTTATTTTCGGCTCCGGTGACGAATTCAGGACGGGACAGGCAGCCGGGCCGGGCTCGGTTGATGAGCAGTGGAAGGTCGGCGGTATACAGAAAGCGCCGTATGGACCGGGAGTTGCATCCTGGCACAGGATAATCCAGGGTTCACAGGGCACGATGGGTATAGTCACCTGGGTATCGATGAGGTGCGAGCTGCTGCCCAGTCTCGAAGAACCGTTTGTCGTCGGTTCTGCCAGCCTCGATACACTGATGGAACTGACTTCCTGGCTGGTGAGACTGAAGATGGTGAACGAGTGTTTTATTCTCAATAATGTAAACCTGGCAGCGATATCGGCTAAGAAATGGCCGAAAGACTACCAGAGATTAAGAGACTCTCTGCCGCCGTGGATATTATTCTATAATGTTGCCGGTTACAATTATTACCCCGAAGAAAGAATCGCTTCTCACGTAAAGGGTATCACCGATATTACCCAGCGGCTGGGTATTGAAGCGGTCAAATCTGCCGGTGAAGTCTCGGCAAATGATATCTTAAAGGCAGTACAGCAGCCATCCGCAGAACCATACTGGAAGCTGCGATACAAAGGAGGATGCGAGGACATATTCTTCCTGACCATAAACGATAAACTGGATAACCAGATATATGCCATGTACAACCAGGTTGAAAAAGCCGGATACCCGGCATCGGACATGGGAATCTATATTCAACCTGTCGTCCAGGGTACGGGCGTTCATTGCGAGTTTAACCTGTTCTACGATCCCGATAACAGGAGTGAAGTGAGTAAAGTTAAGGATTTGTCTGCATCGGCGGTCAGGTCTCTGCTGGCGCGAGATGCTTTCTTCTCCAGACCTTACGGATTGAATACGGACTTAATCGTAAACAGGGATGCAGCGACGGTGAAAGTCCTGAATAAACTGAAGAATATGTTCGATCCTAATCACGTGATGAATCCCGGGAAGGTATGCTTCTAATGCGTATTGTAATAAACGAAATGTTACTGATTGAAACAGGAGGTAGCTAAAGATGGGACTGGAACAATACCAGGGCGATATGGATATGTGCTGTCGCTGCTCCACCTGTAAATTTATACCGATGCAGCAGGTAAAGGGAGAACAGTTCGCAAACGTTTGTCCCAGCATAGCGAGGTATAATTTTCACGCTTATTCTGCCGGCGGCAGGCTGAATATCGGCTCATCGATGCTGAAAAACGGATTTAACTATACCGACAGGCTGCTGGATATTGTATACAACTGCCAGTTATGCGGGGCCTGTGGCGTTTCATGCAACTATGCAATGGATATGGAAGTCCTCGAGCCGATACACGAGTTTAGAATTAAGACAATAGAAGACGGGCACACCAATCCCGCGCTGAAAAAAACGATAGACGGACTGAAGAAAACCGGCGCGATGGTGCCTGTCAAGGGTAAGAGGGGCGACTGGGCTAAAGGACTGAATATAAAGGATGCCACCAGGGAAAAGGTGGACGTCCTTTTACACGTTGGATGCCTGATAAGCTACGATTTGGAAATGCAGAAACTGGCGAAGTCGACAGTTAAGATACTGCAAAAAGCCGGCGTTGATTTCGGTATTGCCGGTGACGCCGAGACGTGCTGCGGTGGACGGGCCTACCAGATGGGCTACAAAGACGCCTTTATTGACCAGGCCAGGAAAAACAGCGCGATGATAAAAAAATCGGGCGCGAAGACAGTAGTAACAATATGTGCCGACGGGTACCAGGCTTTCAAGGTTCTCTACGAGAGATACAATCTCAAGGGAGACGTCGAAGTATTACATATCTCCGAGTATATAGATAATCTGATAAAAGACGGAAAATTGGAACCCAGGCGTAAGGTCAATATGTCGGTTACCTATCATGACCCGTGCCGCCTGGGAAGGCTGGGTGAGTCATGGGTACACTGGGAAGGGAAGAAGATACCGGGCGACCGGTTCGTATTTGATCCTCCGAAGCCTTACAGGCGTGGTACCAGCGGAGTCTATGAACCTCCGAGAGATGTAATCAGGTCGATACCGGGAATCAGGTTTACGGAAATGACCAGGATTAAGGAATATTCCTGGTGCTGCGGCGCCGGAGGCGGCGTCAGCGAGTCGAACCCTGATTTTGCAGTATGGACGGCAAAGGACAGGATTAACGAAGCGGTTTCCACGGGCGCCGAAGCCATAGTTACAGCCTGCCCCTGGTGCGAGAAAACTCTGAATGAAGCTGTAAAGGAAAGCGGCAGCAGCCTGAAGGTTTACGACATCGTAGAACTCGTGGAAAAGGCAATATAGGGGGTGAATGAAGGATGGCTTTAAGTAAAGAAGTATACAAAGAATTCGAAGACGTTGTCGGAGAAGAGAATATCTGTGACGATCCGGCTATAATGCCTGCGTATTACTCCACGGATTTCGCTGCCGTCATACTTCCGAAGGACACAGCGGAAGTCCAGGCGATAATCAAACTCTGTAACAAGCATAAGAAGCAGTTCAGGCCGATATGTACCGGATGGTCGGGTGCTTTCCCGAAGGATATCATCCTGATGGACCTCCGCAGGATGAACAAGATAGTTGAGATTAACGAGAAGAACATGTACGCCGTGGTTGAGCCGTACGTGATTTCATCGCAGCTCCAGGCCGAACTATTCAAACGCGGTCTGAATTTCTGCATTAAGGGGGCGGGAACGAACTGCTCGGCGATGCTCAGGGGA
This sequence comes from Dehalococcoidales bacterium, assembly GCA_034416335.1. Lineage (GTDB taxonomy): Bacteria > Chloroflexota > Dehalococcoidia > Dehalococcoidales > UBA2162 > MGML01. Next base: position 2,222 of record DAOULV010000021.1, on the reverse strand, counting down.
CACGGACACATGGACCAGAGCACCGGCGGCGATGACCGCAATCACCTTGCCATCGAGTGGGTCACTCCTGAAGGCGATATTGTCAGAACAGGCTCTCTCGGTTCGTCAGATGAGTGGTACTCCGGTGACGGCCCGGGACCGTCGCTGAGAAGTATTCTTACCAGCGCCGTTCCGCCCGGGGTAACTCCCGGTGTGTTTACCAAGGCGGCGATAAAACTCTATCACTGGTCCGGACCCTCGGTATATGATATCAAGGGCGTGTCACCCAACTACCACTTGGACGAGATTCCGCCCAATATGATGGCGCGGTACTACAGCTTCCCGTCGGTGGATAAAATGTGGCAGGCGGAGATTGCCCTGGGCGAAAATGAGATATGCTTCGAGTTAATGGGTTTCAATATCTCGATGGTGGCGGCGAATATTACCACCAGCAACGAAGAAGAGGAAGAAGTTTTTAAAACGTTGAACGCCGAAGTGAAGGGGCCCGGATTCTTCGTAATAATAATGGGTAATGATGCCGAAGATTTTGCGTTCAAAAAGAAAGCCCTTGAGAAGATATGCTCCGAAGCCGGAGGCGAATCGTTGAAAGCCGTCGAAGACACGAGGACCGGAGGTATCCTGATGGCGCAGTGTACCAGGATTTCGGCGTCTATCCGCGAGACCTTCCGTAACGGGGGTGCCTTCAACTCCATTCCGATAATGGGACAGAGAGACCTGACTATCAGGTGGGCTATCGGTGCTGGCGAAGCCAAGAAGCCGCTTATTAAAAAGGGATTGATTGTCGACGACGGTGGGGCTTTCTTTGGCTGGGGTGTCGAACAGGGGCACCTGGGCAAGACCGAGATATTCTGCAAGTTCGATCCACAGAATGCGGAAGCCAAGGCAGCAGTCGAACAGTGGCAGAAGGAACAGAACTACCGGGCATTCAAGGAAAGTTACTTCGCATCGACGATGGGACCACAGGATGAAATCGGGCCGGCGCTTTCCAATTACCACCTCTGGTGGCGGAAGACGATACGGGCGATAGACCCGAACGGTGTGTCACCCGAAGGCGGCGCTCTAGTCTAGGACTTACAGGTTATTCGATAGAAGTTAATTCGGCTGGTGCAATAGCACCAACCGAATCTTATAGTGCCGTATATGGTCCGTCATTGCGAGCCTCAGCGTCAATCCGCCGCAGGCAGAAATCGTAGTAATCTATATAATGATACTAGAGATTGCCACGTCGTCCGCCACAGGCGGACTCCTCGCAATGACAATCGGAATTTGTCATCCTGAGCGAAGCGAAGGAGCTCATATGATTTTGGAGGAGATTCTTCGGTCGTTTCACTCCATCAGAATGACAGTTTGCGTTAATCTCGGGCGTAGGTGACTTCGCCTTCATGTTTATAGCCGTATGAATTGCCGGTTGTAACAAACATGAACGGCCTGTCGACCCGGTGCATATAAAGCGGGCAGTGCTCGATGTTGGCGGGAACGAAAACTGCGCAACTCCTGGTAATTAAGTGTTTCTCGCCGTCGATCCAGAACTCCACTTCACCGTGTAAATCATAGATATCATCCGGGTCGGTACCGAGAAATATCAGGTACTCGTCGAACGGATGACTGTGTGATTTATTCTGTACGCCTCCCGTCGATGGTCTCAATACCATGTTGGTCTCAAGATAAAAAGCGCCGGGAAGCTTGCCGTCGAGCTGGTTGGCGATATACAGGTTGTTTTCCCAGGGCATGTCATTGCCCTTGTCGCGACTCTGCGGATGTACCGGATTGGGCGGCGTGTCGTAGATATAATTTATGCTGTATTTTGTTCCTTCTGCCATTTACGTTTCTTCTCCTTAGTAATTATTGGGCGTCCGGGTAAATTGATACGACATGATGTTAACGAATGATAGGGTTTAGAGCTTAATAATGTCAAACTTTTTATTTTTGGTTCCGTCTGCTTGCGATTAAAAATACTCACCTCACCCCTGACCCCTCTCCAGCTAGAACCAGAGAAAATAGGCGTTAAATTTTTATAGCTGGAGAGGGGAGTTAAATAGAGAGGGGGCTTGCCCCCTCTCTATAATACTGTCCCCCTTTCACGCAAACGAATCATTCTAGTGGTCTAATAGAACGGACACCGAAAGAAGGGATAAAATAAAACAAATCTGGAGGTGTCATGGAAGAAAGGAAGAGAAGGAAATACACAGCAGAGTTCAAGGTAGAGGCAGTCGAACTGGTAG
>DAOULV010000020.1:0-25883 GCA_034416335.1 Dehalococcoidales bacterium | reverse complement strand
TACGTTTCCTGGCTGCGATATTCTTCATTCTGGATGGCTCCTTCTTTACTATAGATTGTGTACTCGCTGTACCTTTCTATTGTAACTGGAGCCATCTTCTTCTGTTATTGGATATACTAAATCCGAGGAATGTTTAGTCAGAACGATAGACTATGGTGAAAACGTATTTCCTGTCTGCAGGATTGATGGAATACGGGTTTTCTTTGTGTGGACTGTTTTCGGGGTTACGTGGTGACAATCAGGAGCGTTTTTTATACAGGGGTGACATCGACCGCAGGCTGGCGATTACCTCGGGGAGTGTCTGAATAACACGGTCTATATCTTCGTCGGTGTTCCATTTCCCCAGTGTCATCCTGAATGAGCTGTAGGCAATTTCCTGAGGCAGCCCGATAGCAACCAGTACGTGGGAAGGTTCGAGGCTGGAAGAAGTGCAGGCAGAGCCGGTGGAGGCACAGATCCCCTTCAGGTCAAGGTTCAGGACAATAGATTCGCCTTCCGTATAAGCTACCGTCAGGTTTATGTTGTTAGGCAGCCTTTGAGTCGGGTGGCCGTTAAGGTGTATTTCATCAATACCTGTCACCAGCCTATCTATCAACCGGTCGCGCATGGCGGTGATTCTAGCCGATTCTTCTTCAAGTTCCAGTTTTGCCAGTTCCGCGGCTTTTCCGAATCCGACTATACCGGCGACGTTTTCGGTGCTGGCGCGGCGGTTACTTTCCTGTTCACCGCCGTGAATAAGGGGTGTTATCCGCGTCCCTTTCCTGATATACAGGGTTCCCACGCCTTTGGGGCCGTACAGCTTGTGGGCTGATGCCGAAAGCATATCGACGTTGAGTTCGTTTACGTTAGACGGTATATGGCCTGTCGTCTGGACGGCATCCGTATGAAAATAGACACCCGCTTCCCGGGCGATATTTCCGATTTCTTTTATAGGTTGAATCGTGCCGATTTCGTTATTTGCATGCATTATGGTGACGAGGATGGTTTTCGGCGTTAGGGCTTTCTTTACGTCGTCGGGATTGACCATTCCGTATTCGTCTACGGGGAGATACGTCACTGTAAAGCCCTCGGTTTCAAGGAACTGGCAGGTTTCGAGGACGGCGTGATGTTCGATAGAGCTGGTTATGATGTGGCTACCTTTCGACCTGTTGGCGAAAGCCACTCCTTTAATGGCGAAATTATCGGCCTCGGTACCTCCGCCGGTAAATACGATCTCTTCTTCCCTGGCACCCAGTAGCGATGCCACCGCGGTCCTGGCTTTATCTATTCCAGTTTTAGCTTCATGTCCGTAGGAATAGATACTGGAAGGGTTGCCGAAGGCTTCGGTGAGGTACGGTGTCATTTCTTCGAGTACCTCGGAACGCATCGGTGTCGTTGCCGCATAATCAAGATAAATACGTTTCATAATCTTCTACCAGTATCTGTAATAATATTCTATCTTCTTCCCGAAAGGTAGTCCTCAACCACGACCTCGCCGATTGTTTCGGGCACGGTGAAAAAAACCCTGCCAAGGCCTTTCTGGGCGATGGTCGACGCAAGTTTTTTCAGTTCCGGTCCGTCATCGAGCATAATAATATTCAGGCCAATTTTTTCCTGCCGGTACCGGGAAGCTTCTTCGATAAGACCTCCGGCGGCTTTTTCGAAAGACAGGTGTTTACCATCTTCGTTATTCGGTTCGGTGTCGGTTATAAGATAAGCCTGCTTGTCACCGTATTCATTCCGGCATAACCTGCGGAAGGCGGCCAGTGCTCCCCTGATATCCGTGTCTCCACCGCTGATTACATCGTTTATTATTGCCCAGGGTTCAAGCTGCCGTACTTTATCGGAGAAGGCGAACACCTTAAGGGTATTATCAGGTTCTCTGAGTATAAGCCTTGAAAGCACCATTGATGTCTCCATTGCAGCTTCAAGTTTGCCGGAGTCTCGCATCGAACCGCTCTCATCGATTATTATCCCGGCGTATAGCTTCGATTTGTGCACCTCTTCGCGAATCTCGAAGTCTTCCGGTTCGAAGTTGAACTCACCGCAGCGTTTCAAAGCGTTAAGAGCTGTTTTTTCAATATCGACCAGTGAATAATCGTCACCGGCTTCGTACCGACGGGTACGGAGTGAGAGTTCGACGCCCAGTTCCGGCATTTCGCGGTGGGCACCTTCGTTCCTGTTGTTGAGCGTCCTGAGGATACGCTCCAGAGCGCCGGCAGCGAGCTTCTTTGCGCCGCGGGAGGTGACGAATACTTTCCCGTCCTGGATATCGACAAGGCCGTCATTCTCGTAACTGTCCAGTGCGTTCCGGATATCTTCTTCCTGAATCTCGTTCCTGCCGGGAATACCGGGCATATCTCCGTCTTCCTGGTTAGGCTCGCTAAACATACCGTCCGTATCTTCACCGGCTTCTTCTTCCTGATCGTCCAACCTCTGGGAGAGCTGCTTCAGGGCTTCCCTGGCCAGGGGGCTTTCGGGCTCTTCCCTGGCTTTTTTTACCAGGTCGTTCATATAACGGTCTTCGTTATATGCCAGGTCGTGAAGCAACTCGTCTTCACGGTTAAGCCCGCACCGGTTACAGTATTCAAGCTCTATAAGCTTCATACATACTCACCAGCAAAGAAAATCTGTTTCAGCTTCATTTCACTGATTATCTTTTCGTGCACGAGAACATTGGCAATCATTTCCAGGGCGGAGTAATTAAGTTCTCCCGATATCTCACCGTTATCATTGTTATACAGACCGGCGGGTGAAATCCCCTGCAAGGCGGTATCGTCTTTCTCCATGCCGAGCTCTCGCATCCGGCCGATAACTTCTCTTAATTCAGGATAATCCGCAAGCTTCTCGCCGGGGAATTTTCCCGATGATAAATCGACGTCCCCGGACTCGATTTGCACAACTTCTTCGGAGGCTTTCTTCCTGTCCCAGTCGCCCATGAAGGACGTCGCACGGCAGAGGTTTTCGAAAGCGTTCCAGACAAAGTCCTCAGACAGCTTATCGGCTAGAACAAAGGCTTTCCTCGGTTCCTCGAAATCTATCAGGTCGGCCCTGAGACCGATTCTACCTCTCAGGGAGAGCCTTACGCCGTAGAATGCGTGCTTGAGATTGGCAACCAGCTTATTTTCGATTTCAGCGCTGGAGAATGTATGTTCCAGCGCCCGTATGCTTGCCCTGATGCTGGGGCGTTTTTCAACGTGCTGGCATATGCGGCTGTGCCTGACCGATTTATTCACCATATCTATCACCCACCAGGGAGTCATAGACTTCCTGGCGATGTCTTCCGGAGTATACATTTCCGGCTGGTCGTCGTAAGCCGGTGAATGACCATCCCTTGACTCGTTGAAACCTTCTTCGAGCATTATCTTTCTTTCGACTTCTTCTTCCGGGAGGTCCATGTAGATAAGTTCCAGCCTGTCCAGTAAAGGTCGCGGTATGTCATTTACGTGAGAGAAGCCGGTGGGATTACCGGTAGCAACGAAAACGATATCCAGAGGGTACTGCCAGTTATATTCTTCGAGTACCGCGAGTTTCTCTTCGAGCACGGGGTGGAACAGGACCTGAATCTTGGTTCTGATAGCCGGCAATTCGTCGACAAACAGGACACCTCGGTTCGCGCGGAAAACACCGGTGCCGGTAAATGCTTCCGCATCGGACAGGCTTTTGCCGTGGGCGATGGACTGGATATCTTTCAGTCCGAGTAGTTTGGCTTCATTGGTATATTCATTACCCTGTATGCGGGAAAACCTTTTTGTGTTCGGGAGGTAGCCTATTCCGAATTCCTTCGCCGGATCGTCGACAGCGCTGCAGCGGGGACAGAGAAGTTCGCGAGGCCACTTGGGGTCGTCGTTATAGGGACATCCCTTAATAACGGGTATTCCGGGGAGGAGGTTTGTCAGCGAACGTGCCAGTCTGGTCTTGCCGGTACCTTCTTCGGATATAAGATAGGGATGGGCGCCGGAGAGGAGAGCTCTCATCACATCCGTTTTAGCTTCCTCTCTGCCGTCTATTTCAGGCAGTACCGGCTGACTGTTTCTAATCCTGTGAAGTATCGCACCTCTCATCTGATGGGTGACGGACATCGGCTGATATTCATCCATATCAGGAGATGGAAGATTCGTATTCTGTGCATTTGCTGCGGAAGAAGTGGAATCCAATAACCGATTATCCCTTCTGAAACGAGGCTGCGTTAATAAAAAGAGTTATCTTATGCAGATAACTGTCAGTGCGAATTCTCATAGGAAACCCGTTCAGGCTTAAATTTCTTCGGGGATGTTGTCTTCTTTAGTCTTGTCGCACTGGTCCATGAAGAACCGCATTTCGAGACGTTTCTGGTCGCCGCTGGCAAAAATGTACTCCAGTTCTCTGATTTCTTCTTCCTGGAGTTTCAACAGGGAACTGCTTACGTTTGCGCCGCGGTTCCTTTCGAGTTCGCTACGTTTGTCAGTAATTTGTTGAAGAAGTTCCAATTCATTCATTTTCAGTTTTCCTAGTAAAATTTAACACGCTCTCGGGTTCAGTGTCAATTTATGTTATATCAGGTTCTTTTTACAGCCGATTGCGGATGGATACCTGTCATCTTTTAAGCCGGAAACAGTAATAATTTCAGGCGTATTTGATTTCAGGTCGCCGTACGAATTATGCTAAAATATTATGCAGCCACTCAGCCTCTCCCATGTCCGGAATTATTTCAGGGACGGTTACAGCGGTAGTCAAGTGTAAAAGGAGGACACCGGGAATTGGATAATACTGACTCAGGAATAGTCGAAAAGATAAATAAGCTGAAAAAAGAGAAGAACGCCGTTATTTTAGCGCATAACTACCAGATTGGCGAAACTCAGGACATCGCCGATTTCGTCGGTGACGCCCTGGAGATGACCAAAAAAGCGGTGGAATCCGACGCCGATGTGATTATCGTGGGCGGCGTGACCTGTATGGCGGAGACCATTGCTCTTGCCTGCCCGGATAAGACGGTTATCCTGCCCGACCTGAATGCCGGCTGTACTCTCTCGAATATGATTACGCTCGAACGTCTCCAGACAAGGAAAGAGACATATCCGGATGCGACGGTGGCATGCTATATGAACACCACGGCGGAAGTGAAAACAGCCATAGATATATGTTACGCGGAGACCGACGCTATCAAAGTAGTAGAAGATTTTCCCGTCGACAAGGAACTGATGTATATCCCGGACCAGTACATGGGCGATTACGTAGCGACACAGACGGGCAGGGAGCTGGTGTTATGGCCAGGCTACTGTTCCCCCATCGTCAAGATAAGGCCGGAAGATATCAAGGCACGTAAAGAAGAACATCCGGATGCCAAAGTCATAGCCCACACACAGTGTGTCCCGCAAGTAAAAGCGCTGGCGGACGCTATAGCCGGCACCGGGGGAATAGTCGAATTCGCTCGTGAAACGGATGCGAAGGAAATAATAGTTGCCGCCGAAGTGGGGATTATCCACCGCCTGCAGAAAGAAAATCCTGACAAGACGTTTATCGCTGCGTCCGAACTCGGAGAGTGTGCTACCATGAAGCTGGTCACTCCCGAAACCCTACTTTGGTCGCTCGAGAATATGGGGCCGGTAATCGAAATACCCGAAGAAATACGCGCCAAGGCAAAACCGGTAGTGGATGCAATGCTTGCCAGGATGGACGAATAGGCTTCCGTTATCGGGGAAGGTTTACAGCCGGATTATCTGCGCTTCAGCTTTGCCTTCTGCAATTTCAAGGATTCCCACGGTACCCGGGCCACGCCGGTAATTCAGCAGGTTCGGGCTGCCGGAATTAATGCAGAGAATTCCATCGGCCTGTTCGATACGGGGGCTGTGTTCGTGACCGGAGATGATTATATCCGGTTTACCGTATCCGGGTTCGCCGGGCGTCGACCGCCTCTGCCACCATTTCGTCATCCACGGTTCGGCCAGGGGAAGATAAGGGCCTTCGTGGATAACCCATATCCTGTTGCCGTCAATCTCAAGGATATGTTTGTCTTTTAGCCGTTCATCGTCGCTGGGATAATCGTCGTCTCCGTATGCCGCCAGCACGGGAGCAATTTCCTCAAGCTCATCCAGGACGGAATGTGCATAGATGTCTCCCGCGTGGAGAATGAGATCGACTCCCCGGAATATATCAATCACTTTCGGGGGCAGATGTTTTTCTTCCCAGGCAATGTGGGTGTCAGTGAGAAGCCCAATTCGCATACTGCTTAATTCTAGTCATACACCGGTATCAATGTCAAAGAATAGCCTCCGGACAGAGGGTAAATTACGGGATACCTATGTAGATTTATGTGAAATTATGCTATTATTAACTCCACAGTGACGGATTGAAAAAAGGGTATGGTAGATAAAAGGTCTCAGGATAATATAATCATCGGTTTACCCGCCTATAACGAGGAGAGGGCTGTAGCCAGCGTCGTTCTCCAGGCACGGGAATATGCCGATAAGGTGATAGTCGTGAATGACGGCAGCACCGATAATACCACCAGAATCGCCGGGCTGGCAGGCGCCGAAGTGATAGAGCATGGTGAAAACAGGGGATACGGCGCCGCAATACAAACGATACTGACTGAAGCCGGGAAACGCAATGCGGATATCCTGGTGATAATCGATGCCGACGCCCAGCATAATCCGGATGAAATTCCACAGCTTATCGAAGCCGTCCGGTCAGGATCGGACGTTGTCATAGGTTCGAGACAATTACACAGGGAAGCGATACCAGGATACAGGCGGCTGGGGCAAAAAGTCCTGGCGAAATTTACCAATATTGCGTCGCGACAGAACCTGTCGGACACAGAATCAGGTTTCAGAGCGTATTCGAGAAAAGCGATAGCAGAAATGGAACTAAAGCAGCAGGGAATGGCGATATCGGCCGAGATAATATCCGAGGCTTCTCACAGGGGACTGAAGATATCCGAAGTCCCGATATCGGTATCGTATGAAGATGTCAGTTCTTCGCAGAACCCGATTATTCATGGACTGGGTAATCTGAGCCGCATTTTTATATTTATCTCGGAGAGGCGGCCATTATTATTCTTCAGCGTTATCGGTGGAATACTGGTAATCCTGGGAATTATTGCAGGCATCGGGGTTCTGCAGACATATTATGGTTCGAGTGTATTCGCTACCGGAACCGCATTACTCTGCATGCTGCTTGTGACGCTGGGCACGCTCAGTATTTTCACCGGTGTTATTCTTAACGCGATTATCAAACGCCTCGATAAATAAGCCACTTCGCACATTCATTCTGAGTATTTCATAGGTGTGATTGTCTCTCCTTGTTCACAACCAAAACCGAATAATACCAAAAACGGCCTCTCTTGACATAAGTCATAATTTCCGGTTACGATTCGTACACCGGATATTCAGCCGGACATAAGACCGTGTACAATGAGACAACCGAAAATATCAGAACAGCCGGAATGACAGGCGAGGTAAAACAAATGAAAGCTTTAATAATCGAAGACGATGTTAACGTTGCCGAAGCGGTTTCACTATGTTTCCAACTAAGGTGGCCCGATGTAACGATTTATAAAGTTACCGAAGGGAAGAAAGGTATCGATGTGATTAATTCTAAATCTATCGATATCGTAATTCTCGATATTAACCTCCCCGATATGAGCGGATTCGACGTACTACAGAATATACGCTCGTTTTCATCAGTCCCGGTGATAGTCCTCACGGTAAGAGAGAAAGAAGAAGAGCAGATACTCGGACTGGAAACAGGGGCCGACGACTACATCGTCAAGCCTTTCAAGCCAAGAGACCTTATCGCCAGGGTGAATTCCGTTATCCGCAGGGTTAATCTTTCACAGGTCGCCGACCAGAGCCCTGTTCTGGTACAGGGGAAAGTAAGTTTAAATCTCTCAAGGAATGAAGTGAGTTATAACGATGTCACGGAAAGGTTGACACCTAACGAAGCACAGGTACTGTTCAAGCTGATGAATAATCCGGGGGATATAGTAAGCAGCGAGGATATTTCACAGGCGGTATGGGGCGAAGTATTTCCGGATAACAACCGCATCAGGACTTATATCAGGAGATTAAGACTTAAGCTGAGGGATGATCCGCCCAGGATAATCCGAAGCAAACGGGGAAAGGGTTACAGTTTCTTCAGTCCCAGATGATAATAAAGGGAGTGCTATAATATATATCGGAAACGGTAAGGACAAAGAATGACGGATAATCAGGATACAATACTTATCGTCGATGACGAGAAATCGATAAGAAAAATTCTGTTCAAGACGCTGAACCAGAACGGATATCAATGTATTGAGGCTGTCAGCGCCGAAGATGCACTTGAAAAGCTGGCTGAAACTCTTGTCAGTCTTATCATTCTTGATATCAGGATGCCGGGCCGCTCCGGTCTGGAAGTACTGCCCGAGATAAAGAGTAAATATCCCGACACTGCGGTTGTGATGGCTACCGCCACTACCGATACCGCTACCGCAGTCGAAGCTATGAGGCGGGGCGCCTATGATTTCATCTCCAAACCTTTTAATGCAGATGAGCTCGCTTTCATCGTAAAACGGGCTATCGAGAAACGCCGGCTGGAACTGGAAGTCAAAGAATACCGCGATCACCTTGAAGAAAAGATTATTGAACAGGCAGGACGCATACGAGGTTCTTTTATTAATACGATACGTGCCCTCGTATATGCTCTGGAAGCCAAAGACGAATATACCAGCGGCCATTCGCAAAGAGTTGCCGAGATTTCGGCGGCAATTGCCAGAGAACTGCACCTTCCGCAGGAGAGTATCGACAAGGTCGTCCTGGCTGGACTGGTGCATGATATTGGGAAGATAGGCGTACAGGAATCGATTCTTAATAAACCTTCGGGACTTACAGAAGAAGAATACATGCAGGTGCAGAAACACCCCGAGATGGGCGAGCATATCATGGGGCCGGTAGCGGACGATCCCGAAATACTCACATATATCAGACACCATCACGGTTATTTTAACGGCTGCGGATACCCCGACACATTGAGGGGTTACCAGATACCACTCGGAGCGCGTATACTTGCGGTGGCGGATGCATACGAGGCTATGACGTCCGAGCGGCCTTACCGAAAGGCAATGAGCGACGAAGCTGCCTGTGCAGAGTTAATCAGGTGCAAGGATACACAGTTCGACCCCGAAGTGGTCGACGCATTTTTAAGATGTAAAGACAATATATAGGATTTTTTCAAAATTCGGTTAAGGGGATGTAATCCGAAGGAAGGTGTATGATGGCTCATCAGAAGATAACGGCGCTTGTAGCGGATGATGACGATAGCATACGAATACTCCTGCAGCGAATTCTTGAAAACGCCCAGTATAACGTACTGATAGCTTCCGATGGAAAAGAAGCGATGGATATGGTCAGTAACCAGTATTTCGATGTTGCGCTGCTGGATATATCGATGCCCGGCATGACGGGTATGGAGGTGCTGGAGTGGCTGTCACTAAATCGTCCCGAAGTATGCCCGATTATGATTACGGCAATCACCGACGTCCAGACGGCAGTCGAAGCGATGAAGTTAGGGGCATATGATTATATAACCAAGCCGTTTATGCCGGAAGACGCAGTCAGGAAGATACGGGAATCACTGGTGCGTAAACACGCTGACCTTGAAGAGGACAAGCACAGAACCGAACTCGAAAAGAAGGTTGTAGAACAGACCGAACAATTACAACAGCAGTTTTCCGACCTGATGGAGACCCTGGCAAGAGAGCATACATTACTGTATAAAATGTCGGAGAAAAAACCCGGCGGAGTCAAGAACCTGTTAAGAAGATTACCTCCGGAATTACAGGAACCTTTATCTTCGGTCGATGATTTCAGAGACGCGCTGCTTAAAATCCTGAGCCGGCAATCGAAGTAAGGTAACTCATTCCTCGAATGTGAATACGGATAAGTAGTGAATGATATGAAAAAAACGAAAGTCCTGGTAATAGATGATGAACTGAGCATTGTGAAGTTCCTTAAGGCTAATCTCGAAGCCAATGATTACGATGTAGTCATGGCGACAAACGGAGAAGAAGGCCTGAAAACATTCGAAAAGGAGCTTCCGGACCTCGTGATACTGGATATAATGATGCCCACGACCGACGGATTCGAGGTGTGCAGGCGTATTCGCGAATGGTCGCAGGTGCCTATAATAATGTTGAGCGCGCTGGGTGACGAAAGCGATAAGGTGAAATGCCTGGACCTGGGGGCTGACGATTATGTTACGAAACCGTTCGGAGCGGGTGAACTGATAGCCAGGGTGAGAGCGGTGATGCGGAGGGTCGAAGCTGCCGCGACGCCGGCACAATCGTCGTATACCGCCGGTAATTTGAGTGTGAATTTCATGCAGAGACGAGTTACTGTTGCCGATAATGAAATCAGGCTGACACCCACCGAGTATAACCTTCTGCAGGAGTTCGTGCTTAATCCGGGGAAGGTCCTTACCCATACTCATTTGCTCAACAAAGTATGGGGTCAGGAATACCGCGACGACACACAGTACCTTCATGTGTTCGTCCGGCGCCTGCGGACAAAAATCGAGCCCGACCCTCTGAATCCGGCGTATATTTTGACCATTCCGAGGGTCGGATATCAGTTTGCGGATAATCTTTAGCTGAACACAGGACCATATAGCATAATGCAGGGAGCACCTTCGAGGTGCTCCTTTTTTTCGGTTGCCGTTGTATACGATAATTATTTTTTACCTCACCCTCTTCCGTCCCCCTATCGAACGGATAATCCGACCAGTGGCATTCCTTTCTCTGGTAAGATGGATAATCAATCTGGACAGACTGTAAAACGGAAAAGGAAGTGATAATTCTTTACTATATTAAGAAAGTAGTATCAATAGAGTTCGAGTCTGCTAGGGTGGGCCTTGGGCGACAGTTCCCGAACTCCTGTTTGAGAAGAAGGAGAAAATCCCGGTGGTACACCAATTATTTATTCAGTTCCAGAATTGTATAATTATATGAAACCGTAGTTATCAAACCACTTTCTTTCTATCAAGACAGGGCCTGTTTTAATACTGCCTAAAACAATGTTTTGTCTATTTTTTACTGACATCAGCAAGGAACTTTGTGATATGTGGCAACACAAGGTCACTACGACCTATAGCTTCATGCCCGACATCCGGTATGGAAAAGAAGGTTGCATTAGGCATGAGGTTGGCGCATTCCTTAGCCTTCGAGCACCACGGGTCGGCCTCACCTGTAAAAATAAGACACGGTAAAGTTAACTGAGGTAGAACTTCTTCACCCTTAGGTACTATCTCTCCTACCCAACTCTCAAAACAGGCAATGAGTGCTTTGGCATCAAGCGCTAACATCTGGGCTCGACGGTCGGGTGGATATTGGGCGCCCATGTTTTTCTCCATAGCAGTCACAAAAAACTCCATAGGCTGGTCGGGTGCCTCCTTAAGAGCCATCTGCAAGCCCATTGGAATTGCAGTTGCGACATTGCTATCATTCATCTCTTCTCGCCCTCCAAGTGGGTATCTAGAACCTCCGAGAATCAAGGAGAGGAAGCGTTCAGAAGCATGGATACAGATACGCCATCCTATCATCCCTCCCATAGAGTAACCGAAATAGTGGGCTTTATTGATTTTAAGATCATCTAGAATAGCCACCACATCATCAACCATCAGCTTAGGTGTATAATCCCCAACGTCATGAGATATGTCACTGGCACCACGTCCCCGTGGGTCAACAAGAATAAGTTGGTAGTTTTTACTTAATACTTGGGTGTAGCCAAAGAATTGCCAATCCTCCATTGTTCCAGCAAAACCGGTCATAAGTACCAGCGGCGGTCCTCGCCCTTCCACTTCATAGTGAATACGAATTCCCTGATTAGTAACGTATGGCATGTTTATACTCCTTTATTTTTCTCACAATAGGCCTTTAGTCCCTGCATTGTTTTCAATCCGTTCTTCCGGTTTATCCGCCCCAGAAAGAGTTTATTTGCAATTTCCCCAAAGATACCTCCGGGAATCTTGTACTCAATGCATAGACCGACCTCCACAGCCTGCCCTTCCTGAACAAGGTCCCACGTCCATTTTCCCGGCATAGCACCGGTCATCTCCTGCACCAGTTTGTAAGGTCTGTTTACTTCCGAAACCGTAGTTCTTGAACGGAGTTTCAAATATTCCCAGTCGGCGTAGCTCCCCAGTTCGCCGTTATTACCTTTGGTTCCAATTAATCTGGCAGCAGATTCTTGAGCTATTACCTCCGGGGCCGATATCGCATCAAAAGCTTTTTCTATGGGGGCGTTGATCATAACAGATACTTCTGTTTTCGGCATTTTTTCACCTCCTTGAAATAATAAAAGGTGTTACAAACCACCGCACTATACGACAGCTCATAGCACCCTTTTTCTCATCATATTTGCCTCCCATTTTAACTGGAGGTAGAAGATGGTTAAGGAATTATGAACAAAAAAGATTCCTGATTTTAGTTGTCTGAGGAAGGAATGTCAACCTACGTTTGAATGACAAGAATAAACTAGAAATGCTAAAGGCTATGGTAAGGGTATTACCAGCCTATACTCTGGAAAAGACCATCGTGGATTTGAACCAACATCAGGCTCAAACTGAAAAGGATTTCAGGTCACGAAAAATAACGCGAATCGTTTTTGAGGCTATTTGATGAATGATAGGTTCTGGTTGACAGTTCCCGAACTTCTGTTTGAGAAGAAAGGGCTGGTTTCGGCGATACAACAGCTACTGATGTGCTATTCTCAACCGCTATCCACATCGTGTAACTCTGGGAAGCATGCTGCCATCATACCCATTAAAACTATCAGATAGAGATAAGACTGGAAGCAGATAAAATCGCAGAGTTCGGGGTCGTTGATAACCTTACCGACAGAGTAACCCAAGCCATAGTCGCTTAGGCGAACCAGATTCCAATTTGCTCCAACCGGATCTCCATGTACTACATGATTAAAGACATCGCATATTTGCTTAGCCTCTGAGATATTATGCTTGTCACTCATCGTTTCGAGCATTTTAGAGAGGCTTGGTCTATCTCGATATTCCCATCCTGCTTTCCATGCTTCAACTTCGTTGGGGTAAGAGTGAAGATACGAAATCGTAGCAGTTCGCTCAATTAGTGGTCGCAAAAGCACTAAAGCACCGAAGAGATAACCCTGACGAATTAGTTCTCGAATCGTCAGAGCTAGATTGATTCCTTGGGGGATAATTTGGCAAGCCGCTTTTTGTAGATCAGATAATAGTATTTGATGAGTATGCTTAGCAACTTTGGAATTCTGTTCTAAGCACGACATAATTACTTGGTCGAAGTGGTAAACCGAAACTCGACCAAGATATGGCTCATTATCTGGTAAATATACGGGTTCTGGCATAACCATTTTTCGCTCTCATATAGTTTCTCCTAGACCATTATACTATCATTCAAGTAATGAATTTATCCCTTTGGCGGAGAAGAAACTAGGACTTTTAATAATTAGAATGAATAATCGAGGTTAAGTAAAGGTAATAATATGGTGATATTGTTACCTATGGTGGACATGGGGTGACAATAGGCAGAACCTTTGAATTAGTCTTCAACCTTGAATTCTAGTTCTTGTTTACAGAATTTGGGAAATATTACATCGTTCTTTTAGTGCTCTTCAATCCACTTGATTAAATCTGCCTTCAGAAACATCCTCTTGTTACCAATCTTATGAGAGGGCAATCCCTGTTCCATTAGCTTGTAAATAGTCTGATGACTTACCCTTAGGAACTCTTGAGCTTCTGCAAATGTAAACAACACTTGTTCAACTTCTTTTTCAGGTTTCTTCCTAGCCATACACCCTCTCCATTACGATTTATGATGAAATGGTAATGTTTTCTATCGTAATAGGCACGTACTGACACTATAGAACTGTTATTGACACTTATGGATACCATGCGTTACCATTTCCTTGAAGTAGTAATATCGTTACTAATCACATGTAGGTATGGTAAGAAAAACAAAAAACCAAAACTGCCCTATTTGTATGCGAGAACCAATGCCATACAATGTCAAGACGGTTAATAGAGACTTCGAGAATGTTACCATCCGAGGAAAGGTGCATGCAGTAATAGAAACCGATGATGAAAATAGTACATTCCCTTGGTCCAGTTACTATACCGTGAGTTTTTATCCCAGACAGGCTCCAGTAAAATATCTGAAATTCAAGACTCTTGAAGAACTACAAAAATGGGGCTTCGAAAAAGGTGAATGGTATATCGTTGATGGTCATATACATCAAGTACTATCAGGAAGTTATTATAAAGACGTGGTGTTCGATATCAAGAATGTTTCTAGTGTGGTACCAGAGTAGTATAATCATCGGATATGTGTAACGATTTATCTATTAATGAGGTACTGGTAAAAATATGACGAATACGACTGATATATACTCTGAACAAACACGTAAAGTGCTATCATCGGCAAAAGAAGAAGCCCAACGTATGAATAATCCCTGCATTTGGCCTGAACACATCTTGATCGCACTATTACGAGAAGATAAAGATAAAACTGCCAGGATCTTTTCTAACCTGAAAGTTGAACTGGACCAGATACTATCTGCGATAGACTTCACATTTGGAAGAGGAGAAAAACCATTCCTCGGTGAACTCGAACTCGCGTCTTCAACTCTTTCTGTCATAGATTTGGCGTTGGATGAAGCTCATGATTTCGGACATTCTCACATAGGCACCGATCACCTTCTCTTGGGATTATTGTCCGAAGAGAGTATTATTGCCAGCTTGTTAGGTAACTTAGGTATTACATACGACCGGGTTAAAGCTGAAATCAACTAATATTTTCATCGTCTAGACCAAATATCCAGGTCACATTACAAGCAATTGTTATTCGAAAAATATCTATTTATTTAAGTTTTAATTCACCATCAGTAATACTACGTCCTTAGTGTTAAATATCGTTAATATAGCCTTGATACCTACTAACAAATTTACCAATTCCTGCAAGACCTGGAAATAATGACATATGAGTTATTCCGAATCTACGCAATCCTAACCTTATTTCATCTTTAGCTTCAGCAGGGATCACATATTTCACAACTCGGTCAATATTCCCGTATTTTGTATTAAAATCTAAAGGTACTAGCTCATCTGAATTCGCTGATAGTGGGAAAACTGTAAAACAGCTTTCTTGAGCGGAAACGCGCTCATCTATTATTGTTGGGAATATAACCTGAATACTATCCTCATATTTCGAAGGTTGCCAC
Source organism: Dehalococcoidales bacterium (assembly GCA_034416335.1). Taxonomy (GTDB): domain Bacteria; phylum Chloroflexota; class Dehalococcoidia; order Dehalococcoidales; family UBA2162; genus MGML01. Next base: position 10,683 of record DAOULV010000020.1, on the reverse strand, counting down.
ATAGAGATATCGTCTAACCAAATTATCGGCTCAATAGCATAAAGAACACCTTCTGAATGATAAAATTGTTTATCTTCCACAGCAAAAAATAGTGCTTTTAAGGGATTTGTTGACCAATCTAACAAGCAAGTTGGTGCTCCATAATGTTGAGTAAGAATCAGCCATTCAATAAGGCTTCTTTTCTTATCATGTAAATAGGGAGTAGAGTATTGCTCAAATTTCTTAATTATTGAGTTTTGAAATTCCCACCAATTGTTATACCCCCATTGATTGATATCGTAACGACCAATTGTAGGCTTTAGAGGATGATCTTCTGGCTGCCCTCTATAGATAAACGTGTAATCAACGATATTATTGACTAATTCTTCAACGGAATGTACTAGTATTGTTGTTTTATCTGACATGATATTCCTCCTTTTTGATGAACAATTTGGACAAAAGTGATATCCGTAGGCATCTATTCTCTCACGTCATTTAATTTTCGCTTCATCTCATCAATAGCCAGTTGGTACTTGATTGCTTTCATCGGAGTGCGGTTCGTTTGCCGAATTATTTCAGTCAAATCGAAATCAGCCAATCCTCCATGTCTATAGATCATATACTCAATTTGAAATGTCAGATCATTCATTGAACCTAATACACTTCGATTGTTTGTCTTCTTGATAGATATTTGCGAATGATGGCTCAGAAACAACTCAATGCGTTCTTGCAGAAACCCTTCGCTCATCAAGTTTTTAAACAATTCCAGTCTGAATCTTGCCAGGAGTCCTGCGGTCTTCAATGTTTTAGTCCAGCGAACTAGGACCGAGTATAAGGTCTGGTCGTTCGTGAAGAGAACATACTTTTTTCGGTTCAGTCGTAATAGGTTGGCATGCCAATCAAACAAATTCGCAGGCTGATCTACTTCATTTATCTGTTCGGTACCAAGCTCTTTTACCAGCTTAGCTGTACACTTTATATTTGCCATACGCAATCAATTATAAAGCATCGGCAGGACACTTTTCGCTAAAAGGTGCAGTAGGATTAAACAATCTGCTTTAATGTGACATCGACTAGTAGCATAGCATTTCGAAAGCGAAGAAAAAATCTATTGTTGGCTCATTATTTCGTAACGATGTTTTCGCTGGGACCACCCATTATCGAAAAATGAGCGAAGGATGAATCATCCGTAGCTCCGTGCCAGTGCTCTTCATCCGGTGAGAAGTATATTATTACCCCGGGAGTAACAATCACTTCTTCTTCTCTCGTAGCAACGATTCCTTTTCCCTCTGTCACATACAGTACTTGTCCAACCGTGTGTGTATGAAATTTATTCTTCGCACCGGGATCGAATTTTACCAGGGAAACCCCGATTTTCTCACCCGGGTATTCTCCCTGAAGAACGAACTGTATGTATGCTTTCCCACCGTAAAATCCTTCCCAGTTAGATTCTTGCGCTTCACCTTTAGTTGTATCAACGATGATCATACACTTCACCTTCCTTATAGATTTTTATTGAGAAATTCTACAACAAGGTTAAACTTTGATGGAATCATCCCCATGCTAATAATGGCATTGCTGTCTTATCCGGAGAAACATAAATAGCCTTTTGCGGACAATCGAGCTCGCAGTGATTGCATAGCTGGCATTCATCAACGTAGGTGATAATTGCTCGGCTCCCGCAGGTCATACAACGTTGCGATTCAAGATACGTTAAGTCTTCATCAAACGCTTGATTTACTTCTATAAAATTCGCAGACCTTTCACTGACCGGAAATACAGGTGCAGATTGTCGCACCAGTTTTCCCACGCCATCTCTGGGGGGTTTTATCACGTGGCCTGGTCGAAGATACCTGTCGGCTTTCATATCTTCCCCCTTGAGTAACCGGTCAATAGATACGGAAGCTTTTTCTCCGGCGGAAATTGCTTCAACAACGGAAGCAGAACCAGTAGTTACATCACCGCCGAAAAATACACCTGGCAAAGCAGATTCCAGCGTAATCGGATCTACCTGTATGGTGTTCTCAGGATTTATTTCTATACCTTGAGGAATCAAGGATAAATCAGCAGTCTGACCAATAGCAAGAATAATAGTCTGGGCATGGATTGTTTTGGTTTCCTTTTCATTGTAGGAAGGACTGAATCTGCCTCTTTCGTCGAAAACGCTGGTGCAGCGAACCAGCTCAATTCCTGTTACTTTGCCATTTTCACTTAAAACCGATTTCGGTCCCCAACCTTCATCTATAGTAACACCTTCATCTATTGCCTGTTCTATTCCGTCTTTGAAAGCCGGAATCTCTTCTCCTGATTCGAGACAGGCCATATTAACTTCTTTGGCACCAAGACGAATAGCTGTCAAAGCCACGTCTATCGCCACGTTACCCCCACCTACGACGACTACCTTGTCTTTAACCTGAATATCCTGCTTGAGATTTACGCTCTTTAAGAAGTCCAATCCCAGATGAACGTCATCCAATTCTGCTCCTTCTATCGAGAGTTTCTGGCTTAACTGATTACCGGTAGCAAAGAAGACAGCTTGATACTTGTTCTGTAGTTCCTCCAGGGTTAGGTCTTTCCCGATAGTAATCCCGGTTTGAAATTCCACACCCAAATCCCGGATGTAATTAATCTGAGCATCCAAAACTTCTTTCGGGAGCCGGTATTCGGGTATCCCTACCCGCAACATTCCACCCAGCACCGGCATTGCCTCAAAGACAGTCACCGGGTAACCTTCTCGTGCAAGGAAATAGGCACAACTAAGACCAGCCGGACCCGAACCGATAACAGCGATTCTGGAAGAATAAATCTGGCGTACATGTTTCGCCTTTTCCTGAATCCAGTAATCAGCCACAAAGCGCTCAAGGGCATTTATATTTACAGCATCATTCACTTCTTTTCGCGAACATTCTGATTCGCAAGGATGCGGGCAGACCCTCCCGGTGATAGCCGGAAGAGGAAGACTTTCTCGAAGAATATCGATAGCTTCATCCAGCATACCAATCCTGAGAAGATAAATATAACGCCGCATATCTACTCCAGCCGGGCAGGCTATGCGGCAGGATGGGTATTCATTCTTATCTTCAACTATGGTATCTAAGCGGACTACATCCATAGGGCAGGCCGATAAACATATACCGCAACCATTACATAATTTCGGATCAATCAACTCAATAGACATATTAGTTACTCCTGATAATTATTATCGGTTTAGCGTTCATCCTTTTAATCAACTCTACTCCCGCGATGATTCTTCCAGGGGCAACATTGCGGGATACCGTTCTTCATAAGGTTTGGAGATATCAGGCCACCATTCCTGAGGTATTGGTTCTTTGTAGAGTTCCATATTACCCGAGGATTCTTTTATTTTTACCCAGGCCAACCAGTTCGGGTCATCCCTTCGGGGGAAGTCTTCCCGGAAATGATTGCCGCGGCTCTCGGTACGAAATAGTGATGCTCTAAGTCTCATCTCAACGGTAAGTGCAAGATTCCGTGTTTCATGAGCCAGACGCCATTCGTGAGGATCTTTAGCCATTAGTTTTGGAACCAGGTGATTGTTAATAAATCCGGCGATACTGATCGCAGGCTTAAGTCTGTCTTCATGCTTTACCCAGAGATAAAAATACGGTACGGAAATACTCTGGATAATCTGCGTAACCCAGCCGGGACTAAAACCGCCTTTACGCTCAAGCGGGGCACAAACGATATCTTTTACTTTCTTTAGCTCGTTTGTATCCAGGCTTTCTTCTTTTATCTTCGAAGAGTATTCCGCTGCAGCTATACCGGCTCGTGTACCCGTAACCATAGCGTGATTGGAGCCGAATCCTCCGCCGGCGTATATAGCACCGGAAGCCATGGAACCACAACTATTACCGGCAGCGTAAAGACCGGGTATGGCAGTCGCGCATTTTTTATCAACCGGCCATACACCGGAACCGGCAAATATGGAATTCGTCATTACCCGTGATGCCGGCCACTCGATCTTACCTCCCTGGAAGACATCCAGCCCTATCTTGTCCGACTGCACCCATGCTAATTCGATTCTCTTGAAATACTCCTGCATCCACTCCATCGTTGTCCCACGCCATGAAGGATCAAAATAGAGGGGTGCACGACCGCTATGAGCTTCCCATGCCGGAGTAATAGTCGGTCCGCCTTCCGCATTTATGCTGGGCATATTGAACCATCCTGTATAACCGCCGCCGATAGCAAAAGGATGCTGGTATAATGTTGATACAACCTCATCGGGTGAAATATCTTTGTTGCCCTCGTCTTCTCTATGTTTTACAGCAGAACGCTGTGATGGCCCTCCGTACATAAACTCTTTACTTACTATCTCCGCGCCTGCCCGATATGCCATAGCCTCGCCATCTCCGGTCCAGAAATGAACGGGGTAAGTACCGGCTTTCAAGCTGCTGCTTCCTGTTGCCATTATGACCGCTCCAGCCTCGAAAACATGCAATACACCGCTGGTACCATGGAAACCAACAGCTCCCGCAATCCTTCCATCCTGTTTCACTAATTCACCGACCATAATGTTGTCTAAAACCCTTACACCAACATCGAGAGCTTTCTTTCTGAGGGTTGGCGCATACTGCCGATTAACCATCGTAACATCTTCATATACGCTTTTCCTGCCCATCATGTAGAAGATCTGAATGTTTCCGTCCTTCTGATAAAAGGGTACTCCCCAGGCAATAAGGTCGTTAAATCTGTCTTCCGCCTCTGTTAAGCAAATCTCATCCCATTCCCTGTTATTAACATACTCAGACCTGAAGCTGAGTAAATCTACCCATTCTTTTAGTTTATGACCTCTTTCAGGTCTGAAATATAATATGTCTCCTTCGGAGAAATGAGTCGAACCGGCTTTGCCGATGTATGCTTTATCTACTAAGGTTACATCTATCCCCTGTTCTCTGGCTTTAATCGCAGCAAACATTCCCGCCATTCCGCCGCCAACAACTAAAACATCGGTTTTTAGATATCTTTCCATAGTTCTTCAGATACCCCCTTTTTCAGAGATCGGCTATTATTAATATCGAGTCTTTCAAGGCAGTAAATATAATGGATAAATATTTTGAACCTCAACGGATGGAATCAAGAAGAGCAGAAGGTTTATAATTCGCATCATTGTTGCATATTATATATGCCTTGTCAAAACATCCATTTTTAAATAATCTGCTGATAACAACTCACAACTTTTACCTTAATGGACTGTATTTTATTGATCCAGTTTCCCTACTTAAATACACTACTATCTTGTCTGCTGACTAATCGTGTTATATTATTAATGTCGTGTTGTCGTGAAATATCAGTCGTAAAAACCAGGAGATAAGGGATATTCGATTGTGGACAGGGTAAAGAGGGTAACCTCTATCTTAACTTACATAGCTTCAAGTAAGGTTCCTTGCCGAGTTACTGAGATAAGCAAGGAACTTAAGATTACTAAAAGCAGTGCCAGTAGAATTCTATCTTCTCTTAAGGAATTAAACTGGGTAACTCAACTTGAAACTGAAGAATACACGATAGGCGATAATATGGTGGAAATCAGTTTAGCTATCTTATCAGATATGGATATAATAACAGCCAGCCGCGCCTATTTAGATGAATTAAACGACATCACGCTGGAAACGATAGGGTTATACCTTCGCCTTGATAATTATGATATTTGTGTAGACCAGAGAGTGAGTATGAGTCCGGTACGACATGTGTTACGCGCGGGTAACAGGCAACCTCTCTGGACCGGGGCTTCAGGTAAGGTTATCTTAGCTAACATGGACGAGCAGAAAATAGAGGAGATTCTTAGCGAAGTATCGAAGTCAGAAGTACCCATAACAGCCTCTGGACAGGAAATAAATATTGATAGCTTAAAAAACGAGTTAGACGAAATCAAGAGAAACGGTTACGCTATTTCTTTAGGAGAACGTACTGCCATTACGGCTGCAATAGGTGCCCCGATTTTTGAGCACAATAAAGTAATTGGGAGTATTATCGTTACAGGACCTCTGCCCAGGTTTGATAAGGATCTCGCAATAAAGTACAGTGTCCCACTGGTAGAAGCAGCAAAAAAAATCAGTATGCGGCTGGGCTCAAACTTCTAACTCCGAAAATATCAGATTATTCTCCGGTATCTCTCAATATCTTCAAGAGTAAGTGACACTGCCATCAATATCATTGAAGTAGCATACCGAACGAATCCAATATTTCTGCGCTTTTTTAGCATGAATACAGGCACTATTCGTTATTGACAATAATTTATGCTATATGCAACAATGTTGCGTATATTTACAGCCTCCGAAGAAACCTCGAATCAGTTCTTAGATGTCCTGGCAGCGTGAAGCCACCGTGTGTCAATAAAGATAGTAGATAGCAAAGGGAGTAATAGGGTAATCATATAGCTTAAAATATGTATAACCTGAGGTTCTGTAAATAAATACAAAGGAGTTGTTACGACTATGAACGGCACTATCGAAGTGAAAATACCAAGCACTTCCATCGGGTTGGGGATCATTAAAAATATTGGCACTGAAGTACTTAAATTTGGTGCACAAAGCGTCCTCGTAATCACTGATAAAGGAATAGTTGCCGCAGGTATCCTGGAATCCATAAAAACATCACTGGATCAGGCAAAAATAAACTACGAAATATTTGATGGTTGTTCTCCTGAACCATCCTTCAATCTGATAATGTCATTAGCCGATAAAGTCAAATCCGGAAAATTTGATTTATTGGTCGGAGTTGGAGGAGGTAGTAATATGGATGCTACCAAGACATCCAGTGTTTTTGCTCATAGCGATACAAGCGTAATGGATTTTATAAAATCACCCCGCGGTGCTCGGATTCAGGGCAGAGTTCTTCCTAAAATACTGGTTCCCACCACTGCAGGTACCGGCTCCGAATGGAGTAAAGTTGCCGTCCTTTATGATGAAGACAGACTCGGCTATCCGGGCTCTATGGAAAAGTACGGCGCTGACAGGGTAATTATTGATCCGGAACTAACCAGGAATTTACCTGCTAACATTACCGCCAGTACCGGATTTGATGCCCTGACACATGCTATAGAGGGTTTTACCTGCAAGACTGCCAATATTCTTTCCGATATGCTGGCAAGTTCGGCTATTAGATTGGTCAGGCAAAATCTTGTTAGAGCTTATACAAAAGGTCCGGAGGATATAGAATCTCGATACTATATGTCTCTGGCAGCCTGTATGGGGATGAATGCTGCATCTACTTCGGGGATGGGTTTATGCCATGTAATCGGCGAATATGTACAGGCGAAAGGATCTATTTCACACGGTGCCTCATTAGCGATTACGTTACCGGCGGTTATGGAATTTAATTTATCTGGTAATCCTCAAAAATTTGCCGATATTGCTGAACTATTGGGTGAAAATATCTCCGGTCTTTCCAGCGAGGAAGCAGGAGCTAAATCGATCCTCGCCGTTAAAAAACTGATTGATGCAGTAGAATTACCAAAAACAATGAGAGAAGTTGGCATAAAAGAGGATGATATTGAGGAGATGGCTAAGCACTGTTTTGAAACCAATTCAATGATTATCAATACATGGACTTTTAAGGATGTGAGTGAATCAGATATCAGTCAAATGTTTTATTCCAGTTTATAAAGCAATTACTTATTAAGTATTCGATAGACTTATCCCTCTCGAAAACTGCAGTAACATACAGTGTTCATAGAATATTAATAGGGGATACCGGAAAATGAACGATAATACAACTATTAAGAGGGCAATATGTACATTCTGTGCTGGACATTGTGGAGTCTTGGTTCATGTTAAAGATGGGAAAATAGTAAAAATAACAGGAAACCAGGAGCACCAGCTAAGCCGAGGTTTCATCTGTGAAAGGATAAAATATGCCATTAAGTGGCTTTATCACCCTGACCAGCTTAAATATCCTCTTAAAAGAGTCGGAGAGAAGGGTGAGGGCAAATGGCAGAGGATAACCTGGGACCAGGCGCTGGATGAAATAGCCGAAAAGCTCAGCCAGTTAAAAGAGAGGTACGGACCTGAGACCCTGGCCAGCACCGAGGGCACACTCAGAGGTACTCTTTTCTGGATGCGGTCTCGCTTTCATTATCTGTTTGGTAATCCCCACAATGTTTTTCATCCCGGTACCATCTGCGGACTAAACCGATATTCAATTGGTCAAGCTATAGCAGGGTGGCGTGTCTGTGATAAAGGTCTTACCCCCAAGTATGCTTCTATTGAAAAGACCAACTGTATAGTGGTCTGGGGTAACAATTCAACAGACTCAATACCAAGGGCTTCAGCCTGGATTACGAAACGACGACGAGAGAGACCGCTGCGTATAATCGTGGTTGATCCCCGGGTTACCAAGATAGCCGAAAATGCTGATATTCATCTACAGTTGAGGCCAGGAACTGACGTTGCCTTAGCTTTAGGCTGGGCAAATGTTATTATAAATGAACGACTTTATGATGAGGATTTCATTAAGAGTTGGACGGTAGGCTTCGACAAGCTTGCCGAACGTGTTCAAGAGTATCCACCACAAAGAGTGGCAGAAATTACAGGACTGACCACGGACCAGATAGTGCAATCAGCGAGAATGTATGCTACCACCAAACCGGCATGGATTGTGGGTGGTGTAGCCACGGACCAGATAGGCTTAAACTCAGCTCGTGCTGAGCAGTCCTGTGCTATCTGCCAGGCACTTACGGGCAATATAGACATTCTTGGCGGCAGCTCGATGCCCGGGATTGGACCAGGCACGGAAGGTAAAAGGTTCATCCGCGATTCTGAGCTGGAACTGCGCGATATGCTGCCTGAAGAGCGGCGACTCAAACAACTGGGAGCGGACAGATTCAAATTGATGACCTGGCCTGGATATGAACTAACCGCAGAACCATACGAAAAATTCTATGGTGTCCCTGCACCCACAATGCATCGCATGGGAGCCAGTCCATCATTGCTCTGGCGTGCCATTCTCACTAAAAAGCCTTATCCGATTACTGCCATGATAAGCTGGGAAAGCAACCCAATAATATGGGCGGGTAACACCAAACTGGTTTATGAAGCCATGACGAGTCCTAACCTGGAACTCTATGTGGTTAATGACTACTGGATGACCCCTACCGCTCTATTTGCCGACTACGTACTTCCGATAACCAGCTGGATGGAAAGACCTTACATAGATACACTGGAGGATTTTGCCGATTTTGCCGTTGGCGGTGAAAGAGCAGTCGAGCCACTCGGAGAGAGAAAAGAGGACTATTACTTCTGGCGCGGACTCGGTATAAGAATGGGGCAGGCAAAATACTGGCCGTGGGAGACGTTTGAAGAGCACATAGCCTATCGAGTAAAACCGCTGAGTATGACTTATGAAGAATTTGTTCAGGAAGGATGTTTACTCACCCCTCTCGAAGAAAGAAAGTATGAGAAACTTGGTTTTGCTACCCCCTCCGGTAAGTTTGAGTTATATTCCTCTATATTGGAAAAGTTGGGCTATGACCCTTTGCCATTTTTTGAAGAACCGGCGGAAAGCCCTGTCAGAACCCCGGAGGTGGCTAAAGAGTATCCACTTATACTGAACACTGGTGGCAGGTTCATGCCCCAGCACCATTCTGAGTTCAGACACTGGGGTTATGGTATGCGGGAGAAGCATCCTGACCCATTGGTAGATATTAATACCGAGGACGCGCGGGAATACGGCATTGAAGATGGTGACTGGGTATTTATTGAAACGAGGAGGGGTAGAGTGAAGCAGAAAGCCAGGGTTTCAGGAAAGATTCCTCGTGGCGTAGTGAATGCTGAAGCCAGCTGGTGGTTCCCGGAAATGCCTGCTGAGAAACCATCTCTCTATGGGCTGTGGGAGTCAAACGTAAATGTTCTCACTCTGGATGATCCTGAGGATTGCGATCCACTTACCAGTGGCTGGCAGACGAGAGCGTTACTCTGCAAAATTTACAAAGTATAACGACCTTATATCATGTATTTGGATTGGGCGTTGGATATAACAACTCCTGACAACCGGGAGATTATTAATGCCCCGTTTACTATCGGGAAGAAGTCTCATATGATGAAATGGAGCAGAGATCTATGGAATATACCGAGGAACAAAAGAGATATAGAGACGAAATAGAGAAAAAACACGGCAAGACACCGGAAGAACTATATGAAGAGAGAGCCAAGAGAATCGGCGATGCCATGGAACTCAAGGAGCCGGACAGAGTACCCACTGCTTTCCGACTTACCTATTTCCCGGCAAAATATCTGGGTATACCCAAGTCGACCGCTTACTACCATCCCGGTGAATGGAAACGCGCCGTACTGAGGACTATTCTGGACTTTGATCCCGACCAGTCATCGAGCTTTGGCGGACTGGTATCCGGGAAAGTAAGTGAAATTCTGAAACCGACGATGCTCAGATGGCCGGGTGGTCCCCTGCCGGAGAATGCCGCCCACCAGAATATCGACGTCGAGACAATGATGGATGACGAATACGACCTGATAATGAATGATCCCACAGATTTCATTATCAGGAAGCAGCTGCCCAGAATGTATAAAGCACTGGCACCACTTGCCGGACTCCCTAGGCTCGGCGACAGGGCCAGAGGTTTCAATAATATCGCGACCCTGTTCACCTCGGATGAATTCAAAGAACTCGGCAGGATATTAATAGCTGCTGGAGAAGCCCAGCAAGAATTCGATGAAGATATGGGGACCACCC
>DAOULV010000019.1:0-176795 GCA_034416335.1 Dehalococcoidales bacterium | reverse complement strand
TACCGGAAGTAATGGTTGCCGTTTGCATCTGGTTGTTTCTATACACCTTACCCCCAGCCCCCTTTCCGGCCAGTACCATCCAAGCTGCCCCGAAGACTTTCCTGGCCAGAAAGGGGGAGTAAATAAGAGAGAGGGGTGAAACCCCTCTCTCAAACTCTTTCCCCCTCAAACAATCGAAATACTCCTGCTGAATACGGCCACTGTTTGAGGGGGATAAAGGGGGTGAACCGAAAATCACAACCTGAACCGAACAGTACTGACGTAATCCCGGATTGACGTGAGTATATTACTTGCCGAGCAGGGATGAAATCGGGGAGAATTCTTCTTTTCGTTCGATAGACTCTTCGTAGAATACTCCGCGTTTCCAGTACACCCTGTAGGCATTCGCTCCGTCTCGTGAGGTTATTATCCTGTAGCTGTCATCGATTATCTCAACCGCGCAGCAGTTATCGACAGCTAAGGCGACTCCCGGATTTTTTCTCATCAGTTCCTTCAGATGAGGTCTCCTGTCGGCTTCGACATCGTAATGAGGACAAAACAGACCATCGACCAGGTTAAGACCTCTTATTTTGATTAATCCGGCATCGGGATTGGCAAACTTTCTCGAATCGGAACTGCCGTACCTGAACCAGCAGATAGCTCCAGCGCTTATTCCCGAGAGAACCGTCCCCTTTTTGTAGGCTTCGATAAGCAATTCATCCAGGCCGACTTTCCGCCATATTTTCAGCATCTTCAGTGTGTTGCCGCCGCCGACATAGATGATATCGGCTCTGGATACTTTACTTTGAATTTCCCAGTATCTTGGCTTTTCGCGTATCAGGCATAACGCATCTATTCTGCATCCGAGTCTTTCGCCGAAATGCTTGTGAACGGTCTCTATATATGTTTCAGAATCGTCCGTGGCGGTAGGTATAAACAGTAGTCTCGGCCTGTTTTTACCGCTCAGCCTGACTATTTCTTCGTCTATCGCGGTGGTCTCAACGGGAAAACCGGGTCTGCCCATCTCGCCGCCACCGAGGGCGACTATCTTACCCATTCATACACTCCTACGGCGATTGTATCATATTCAGGTCGTATTCTTGCGTTTTTATTGATACGGTATTGCCGATACGCATATAATCAGGTACATCAAGATGAGGGAGAAGAGAGATGACCGATACGAAATACGGGAAATATTTCCTGAAAGAACCGTGGGGAATAAATCATCCGGGTACTCCCGCCGATGCGCCGGCATATATAGGAATCGGCCAGGAGAAGCCGGTTGAAGAATGGGACGAACCCCTGACACAGGTGCTCCGTCCGATTTACTATCCGTACAAAATGATCCCCAATTCACATAAACACCCTTTTGCAGAATTCCTGTATTTCATCGGCGGCGACCCGATGAATTTCAAAGAGTTCGGGGCTGAAGTCGAACTGGTGATGGGTGAGGGTGACGACGCAGAATCATTTACAATCACAAGCACGACCTGGGTGTACGTACCGGCGAACCTGGCTCACTGCCCCCTTGATTTTAAGAGAGTGGATAAACCGATTATGTTCGGGCACATAATGTTTTCACCGGTTTATCAGACTACTACCGGAACGGGGAGTCCGTAATTGCTCCTGTATCAGTACGGACCGGGATACTTCATCCTGCTGTAGCCAATATCACTGAGGATTATCGATGATGAAAAAATGGCTTAAAATCGGACTTATCATCGTCCTGGTGATTATTGCAGCGTTTGTCGGCGTGTCCGGATATATGGGCTACTCGATGACCCGGCAGGACAGGCTGCCCCTGAACAGGAACCCGGGAGATATCGGTCTGGAATATAAGGATGTCTCATTCCCGAGTATTGATAAGGAACTTATCCTGAAGGGCTGGTTCCTTACGGGTAACATCAGCGATACCGTCATTATTATGGTGCACGGTAACGGGGCCAACAGAGACGATCCGACAATAGGAACACTGGACATAGCTTCCGCACTGGTAAACTACGGGTACAACGTGCTGATGTTCGATCTTCGCGGCAGCGGAGAGTCCGGCGGGGATATGGTTTCAGGCGGCTATTATGAAAAAGAAGATGTAATCGGAGCGGTGAAATATATAAAGGAGCAGGGCTTCGAGAAAATCGGAGTCCTGGGGTTTTCGCTGGGAGCCGTCTCGTCACTAATGGCCGCGGCGGAGACCGAAGATATAGATGCCGTGGTTGCGGACAGCAGTTTCGCGGACCTGAACGATATAATGGGGCCTGAATTTTCAAAACGTACCAGGGCGCCCCGTATATTGCTGAAGCCGATGCTGTTTATGATAAAGATTATGTTCGGGGTCGATTTCAGCGCCATCAGGCCGATCGACAGCGTGCCGAAGATTACGCCGAGGCCGATATTCTTCATTCACGGGGAAGATGACGACACCATACCGGTCGAACACGCGGAAAGACTTTACCGGGCTTCGGATAATCCTCGGGACAGGTTATGGATAGTGCCGGATACCAACCACACAAGGGCCTACATTACGCACCCGGACGAATATATTACAAAGTTAATAGATTTCTTAGATGCGGCGTTGAAAGATTAGAAAACCGGTCTGCCGGAATACATTGACATCGATAATACTTAATTATAAGATGATGCACGCGTTGATACTTATCTTTAGCGTGTTTATTATCCGGTTTGTACAGGGAGGATTTAATAATTGGAAAATACGGAAAGTGTTTACAAGGAACTCCAGGAACACCTCGATAAACAGGCAGTCGGTTTTCCGGCCACGAAATCCGGAGTAGAAATCCGTCTTCTTAAAGAGCTGTTTACCCCGGAACAGGCAAGCCTGGCTCTTCACCTGAGTTTCGAGCCGCGAACGGCAGAGGATATCCTTGAAAGCGTCCGGGACGATACCATTTCAATTCAAAAGCTAAAAAGGTCACTCAGGCGAATGGTAATCAACGGCGCAATCGGAGTTGTCGAGGGCGGGGAAACCAGTAAATATTATTTGATGCCCCTGTTGATAGGTGTGGTCGAATGGCACGGCAGCAGGTCCACACCTCAATTCTGGGTTGATTTTAACGAATATCTGGCAGAGGGATACGGACAGGCGTATGCGACCACCAGGGTATCGCAGATGCGGACGATCCCGGTGGAAAAAAGTATCAGTGCGGAGCACAGCGTGACCACATATGACCAGGCCAGGGAAATCATCAATACCACGGACGGACCGATAGCGATAGCTCCGTGCATGTGCCGGGAGGGCGCGAAATCGCGGGATGAGCCCTGCAAGGTGACGTCGCGGGCTGACACGTGCATGACTTTCGGTGACTGGGCAACGCATTTCATAAAACTGGGGTCGAGAGAAATATCCCGTGAAGAGGCCCTGGAGATAATGCGGCAGAACCAGGAAGACGGACTTGTCCTGCAGCCGACTAATTATCAGAAACTCGACTTTATCTGTTCATGCTGCGGCTGCTGCTGCGGAGTCCTGAAAATTCACAAATCACTCCCTAAGCCCGCGGAAAACTGGGCGCATAACTTTTATGCCGAAGTAAATACGGAGATGTGTACTGCCTGCGGGATATGCGCTGATAAGTGCCAGGTCAACGCGGCTGTAATCGATGAAGAGAACGGGTATTCAACGATTAACCTCGACCGCTGCATCGGCTGCGGGAACTGCGTGGCGAACTGCCCGGCAGAAGCAATGCAGCTGGTGAAGATAGAGGTGGAAACAGCCCCGCCGGAGGAGAGGACGGACCTTTACAGGCTGCTGGCGGAGAAGCAGTGAATAGGGGAGGATTGCGTTTCACTTCACCCACCCTTACTGTGTCTAGCAATAACAAAATGTAAACAAAACCAGATGGTTGGTTTTATTCGTTCTTAGTTGTTGATACATCATTTCTCCGAGGTATACATAATACTCATAATACTGAATCAAATCTGTCTTGATAATTACTTCCTTTATCTTCTTTATTTTTACCAGTAAATAATCTTATGAAATTTATAGATACCCACGTAATTGCTAAAAATAAAGTTACTAAGATGGATACAATAAAAGCTACGCCTGCTATCGTAAATATTCCTACCTCTATCCCAATTAATATATTGTCTGTGATATTCATACCAAATACGCTCAATATCCACTCGTGTATGGGGTCAATGTCAACATCCGTGATAATTTGAAATGAGAATGAAGCGATAGCCATCCAGAGCGTAAGATTAAGTAACGTATGGTTAAATAATTCTTTGATACGGTGAAATTCACCTTTTTGATATAAGCTATAACCCATCGAAGTATCCTCCTAGCCTTTAGTGCTAAAAGGATACACCCGTGAACAATTTGATAGCAATAGGATACTCCTATTAGAAAGGTATGCCACCAACTAAGACCGAATAGTAAGAGATGGTTTTCTGTCTTGACATTATGTTGTCATTTAGTATATTAATTTGTCGGGTGAAGTAGTAGTTTAATAATCTTATATAAATAATCTATCGAGAGATGCGGCTAGGGACTTGGCCTGATGACCCGCACGGCAACCTTTGAGTCTTTCTTAGAGGTGCCAAAGCCAACCCGACAGGGAATCGATAGGTCACACCGATAGTGTGAAAAGGAAAGACGGAAAACCTCCGGCTGGAGGTTTTTTCTTTACCTGTCAAAAGCCACTTTCTTGATAGTTATTAACATGAAGGGAAGGGGCTTTCCTTTATTTCGACAGTGTCATAAAAAACGAAAGGAAGAGATTGATGATTACATCTATTGCAGACTTTATATGTGGAAGTACAGAATCTGGAGTTGGGCTTGTCTTACAGAATGATGATGGTCTTTTCCTCTTTTTTCTTGCTGGTACTCGCCATCAAAAATTCTGCCTGTCCGGCGAACTTTTTTATGGAGGTATCGGCGGTCACAGGGAAGAAGACGAAGACTTGCTAACATGCGCGTATCGCGAAGCTAAAGAAGAGATTGGAAAGGATATTGATATTATGCCTTCTTCAGTTACCTGGTATGTTTCGCCGGATTTCACCGTCAAACAGGTAGAACTAAGTGAAAAACCTCGACCATACGCTCTTTATAAGCATATTCATCCACCTAACGTGCCGCAAGCTGGAGAGTATTACCATATCGTAATATACAAAGCCCGCCTATATGGAATACCCGGATATTTGCCACAGGATGAATTGCAGGGAGTTATTGAATTGACTACTGAACAAGTAATCCAAAGTCTGGACTACAAACCAACGATAGAGGAATTGATTAATGACGGAGCGCTACTTATAGGGGGAGAACATCTTGACCGGCATTTGCGGTTGTACCCTATAGGAACACCGAAAGTATTGGCTCATATTTTTCGCTATGTTCGTGATTCGGTAACAAATGAGGGTAAGAGAAAAACAAAGAGCAATAATAGTGGTAATTGAACTGGTTAGCTGGATTTCCTATCCTGAAATAAACATCTTGGCGGCGGATTCGGCAATGTTCATCACCCAGCCGGGGACGATGCCGAGTACCAGGACGCCGAGACAGCAGATAGCAAGAGTCAGCCGGAGAGCGACGGATGAAGGTACTTTATCATCGGAAGCCGGTTCGCCGACCCAAATTACCTTGACTACCCGCAGATAGTAGAAAGCGGAGATAACGCTGTTGAGGACGGCGACTATGACGAGCCACAGCAGTCCGTTTTCGACGGCGCCGCGGAAGATATAGAACTTGGCCATAAACCCTACCGCCGGCGGCATGCCGATAAGCGAGAACAGGCACAGTGTCATCGCCAGCGTCAGCAGGGGAGCGCGTTTTATCATACCGGAGAAGTCCTGGATAAGGTCGCTTTCCACCTTGTTCGTAATGGCTATTACCGCGGCAAACACGCCAAGATTGGTAAGCGAATAAGCGGCAAGGAAGAACATCACACCGCTCTGTCCGGCCCGGTCGAGGGCGACGGAAGCCCCCATCGTGGCAAGACCGACCATCAGATAACCGGCCTGGGCGATACTCGAATAACCGAGCATACGCTTGATATTCGTCTGGGACAGGGCGGTCAGGTTGCCGACGAACATGCTGATAACGGCCAGCCAGGCGAAAACCAGGCCCCAGTTCGTGCTGAGCCAGTCGGGCATACCGAAAGCCGAGTAGAAAATACGCAGGATGATAGCGAAACCAGCTGCCTTGCTGCCGACGGACAGGAAAGCCGTCACCGGCGTCGGTGCGCCTTCGTAGACATCCGGCACCCACATCTGGAATGGCACGGCGGCAATCTTGAAGCCGAATCCGGCTATCATCAGTACAATACCGACGATAAGCGCCGGACTTGCCGATACTGCGTCAGGGTTGATGCCCTGAACCGCGGCGGCAATTTTATCGAGCTGGGTTTCACCGGTCATACCGAATACCAGCGCCATTCCGTAAAGCAGCACTGCCGAAGATATAGCTCCGAGAAGCATATATTTCAGTGAAGACTCGGTGGATTTTTCATCCTTGAGGAAACCCGACAGGACGTAGAGTGAGATACTGGCGAGTTCCAGGGAGACGTATAGTGAGATCAGTTCCTTGGCGGCTGCCATCAGTATCAGTCCGAGAGTAGACAGCAGGATGAGGGCGTAGTATTCGCCGCGGAATTTACTCAGCTTGGCCGCGTAATCGGTCGAAGCGAGGATAACGAGTGCGGCGATGCCGAGGAAAAGCAGCTTGAAGAAGATGGCGAAGCCGTCGACCGCCAGCATACCGCCGAATATTCCTTCGAAGGTACCCCTCATGGATATAGCGAAGGCAGCGGCAACGATAAGGCCGATAATACTTAATACCGCCAGTACTCCTTTACGCTCGGTAAAGAGGTCGACCATGACTACCACCAGGGCAGTGGCGGCCAGGCTTATTTCCGGTATTAACAGTCCAAGATTCAAATTAAATCCCTCGCTTTATCCGCCTATTAACGCCGTTATCGGCGAAATTCCTATCTTCATCATATCGGTCATAATTGCCGGGTAGATACCGACAAGCATTATCAGAGCAACAAAGGCGAACATATAGACCTTCTCGAGTCCGTCGGCGTCTTTAACGCTGTCGAATTTCTCCTGCGGAGGTCCGTAGAATGTCCGCTGTATCATCCAGAGTATATAGCCGGCGGCGAGAACGACGCCGATTACCGAGAGTATGGTGTAGACCTGGACGCCGTTGATTACGCCGCTGGAGAAACTGCCGGCGAAGGTAATAAATTCAGCGGCAAATCCGCTGGTCAGCGGCAGCCCGAGCGAGCCGAGACCGGCTACCGAGAAAATTACACTGATAACAGGGACCTGTCTTGCCAGTCCACCGAGTTTACGGAGGTCCCTTTCCCCGGTGTTGTGTATGGTAAGACCCGCCATGGCGAACAGGAGACCCGTCAGCAGGCCGTGACTGACCATCTGCAGCGCGGCACCGGTCATACTGACCTCGCCGAGAGCGAAAACCCCGAGCATTACCAGTCCCATATGGCTTACGGAGCTGTAAGCGATAAGCCGCTTGATATCGGTCTGTCTCAGGGTAATTGCGGCGCCGTACAGTATGCTTATTACCGCCAGGACCAGGAACACCGGCGCGTATTCACGAGCGACATCGGGGAAGAAACTGACAACCCTGATTATTCCATAGCCGCCCATCTTGATTAAGGCACCGGCCAGCATCACGCTTCCGGCAGTAGGAGCGTCGGTATGAGCGTCGGGCAGCCAGGTATGTACCGGTACGGTAGGTAGTTTGACCGAGAAGCCGATTATCAGCAGCAGGAATATAGCCGCCGGCGGCATCAGGGACTGGACCATACCGAGTCCGCCTTCGGCAATCTCTATCATATTCAGGCTGCCGGTGGTGAAGTATAAACTGAGGATACCGGCCAGCATAAGGGCGCTGCCGAACAGCGTATAAATTACGTACTTGATGGATGAATATTCTTTCCTTCCCGAACCCCAGACGGAGATGAGGAAGTACATCGGGATAATTTCTATCTCCCAGAAGACGAAGAACAGCAGCATGTCGAGTGCGCAGAACACTCCCAGGATGCTGGTTTCCAGCAGCAGGAGCCAGGTGAAGTATTCACGGACTCTGGTATGTTCCTTCCATGAAATAAGGACGACCATCAGGCCAAGGAAGGAGGTAAGGAGCACCAGCGGCATACTCAAGCCGTCGACTCCGAGGTGGTAGTTGGCGTTTATCGCCGGTATCCAGGAAACCATGTCCTGGAACTGGAACGCCGCGGCACCGGCCGACCTGTCGAAAAGGCTGAAAGCTATTATCGCCAGGACAAGCGGTACGGCGGTAAATACCAGTGCCAGGTATTTGACCAGTTTTTCCCGGCCGCCGCCGAAAAGGGCAATAAGTATGGACCCTGCTAGCGGCAGAGCTATAATCCAGGTCAGATAACTACCGTCCAACTATACCCTCTCCTTCTAAGTAAAGATAAACAGGACAAGAATAATGGCTATTACTCCTATACCTATACCGAGACCGTACAGTTGCAGCTGGCCGCTCTGGGCTTTGCCTATTGCCCGGCCTTCGGTTCGTGCTCCTTCAGCCACACCGTTGACGGTACCGTCAACGATGTAAGTATCTATTTTCTGCATTCCTGCGAAGAGTCCACCTAGCAGAGCTTTCCGGACAATCAGGTCCTGATAGAGTTCGTCCATCCAGTATTTCCGCAGGAACAGCGTGTAAATCGGTTTGAATGCGCTTCCCAGCTTTTCGGCGGATATCCATTTCTTTTCGTACATCGCCCAGGCGAGGACGATACCGAGAATAGCAAAGATTAACGATATCCAGGGCAGTCCGTGAGTCAGGACAGCGAAGAAGCCGGGTGCGTGGGCGTGGTGTTCTCCCAAAAATTCGGCGAATCCGCCGCCGGTACCCCAGAGGCCAGCTATGACAGCCAGTACCGAAAGGATAACCATCGGTATGACCATTACCATCGGTGATTCGTGAGGTTGCCCGTGTGCTTCCGGGTCACCTCCCTTGTATTCGCCGTGGAAGGTGAGGAATATGACGCGGAACATATAGAATGCGGTCATAAACACCGTAATCAGGGCAAGGGCGAATAGTACCGGCTGGTTTTCCAGGGCGACGGCAAGGATTTCGTCCTTGCTCCAGAAACCCGCCAGAGGCCAGATTCCAGCCAGACTCAGCGAGGCTATAACAAATGTAATATATGTCCAGGGCATAACCTTACGCAGGCCGCCCATCAACCTCATATCGAATGTATGAGTAGCATGGTTTACGCTGCCGGCTCCAAGGAACAGGAGCGCCTTGAAGAAAGCGTGGGTGAACAGGTGGAAAATACCAATTGCCGTAGCTGCCTTGGCAAGCTCGACCGTAGCTTCTCCGCCGTGGGCGATTCCAAGTCCGGCGGCCCCGAGTCCGAGCATCATATAACCGAGCTGGCTGATAGTGGAATAGGCAAGAACACGCTTGATATCAGTGGCTACAAGGCCCATCGACGCGGCGAATATCGCCGTGAATGCGCCGATAATTGCGACCGTCGTCAGTGCGGTTTCGGAATGAGCGAATATCGGAAGGGTACGGGCTACCAGGAATACACCGGCTGAGACCATCGTAGCCGAATGTATTAACGCGCTGACGGGCGTGGGGCCTTCCATAGCGTCGGGCAGCCAGACGTGAAGGGGGAACTGCGCCGATTTACCGATGGCTCCGGAGAATATTCCGATAGCCGCCCAGGTAAGAGCGGTCCCGGCCAGAGCGCCGGCTCCAGCAAGAGCGTGAAGTTCGGCAATATCAAAGGTGCCGGTCTTGGCGAATATCAGCAGGATAGCGGCAAGGAATCCGAAGTCACCAAGCCGTGTAACAATAAAGGCTTTCTTGGCGGCATTGGCTGCCGACGGGCGATGGAACCAGAATCCGATGAGCAGGTAGGAACAAAGGCCTACCATTTCCCAGAATATAAATATCAGCAGCAGGCTGTCCGCCATCACCACACCGAGCATCGATGCCGTAAACAGGGACATCCAGGCGTAGTACCGGGTGTAGGTGCCGTCGTTAATGCCTATATAGTGCTCCATATACCCGAGGGAGTATATCTGCACCATAAGACTTACAGTGGTGACGACCACTACCATTACAGCCGTAAGCGAGTCCACCATCAGGCCGATACTGATATCCAGGTTGCCGATAACCAGCCACTGGACGGGAGTCATATCGAGTTCATGGTGTTCCGCTCCCAGCGTCTCGACCAGTGTCCAGAGCGACAGAGCCAGCGACGTGCCGATAGCTGCGATAGCTATGTAGCTGCCGAGTTTCGATTCTTTTTTAGCAAACGGCTTGACCAGCAGCGATATTATCAGGAAGGATAATATCGGCAGAAACAGTATCAGCCATACTATCGGTTCGGGCATTACAGTTTCCTCAGTATCTCCTCGACAACATGTTTTTTATCTTCGGGAATATAGACATGGTAGGCGGCAAGCAATGTCCCCATCGGCTTGTCGTCCGCGGGCAGTATACGGGTCGGTATACCTTCACCCTCGAAGAGTTCCTTCCACGTCTCGGCTATCATCAGGTTTTTTGTCTTTTTTATTTCAACCCACATTTTTTTACCGGAATTAGTTATCCTTTCATAATGTCGATATCCGTGGTATCAACCGTATCGCGGTTACGGAAGATGGATATCACTATTGCCAGTCCCACGGCTGCTTCGGCGGCGGCGACTACAATAATAAATATGGCAAATATCTGACCGGTTAATTCGGTCGGAGTAACAAACCTGGAAAAACCGACCATGGCTATATTAACCGAGTTCAGCATTATCTCGACGCACATCAGGATGACCAGGGCGTTACGCTTGGTCAAGGCGCCGAACAGTCCGATTGAGAACAGGACTGCCGACAGTACCAGATAATGCTCAAGGCCTATGGACACTTTATTTCTCCCTCACAAGTACAATAGCTCCCAGGACGGCGGACAGCAGCAGAGCCGCCGCGATTTCGATACCCAGGATGAATCCCTGACTACCCAGCATCTTCTCAGCCAGGGTTGCCGTGGTAGGTTCCATCGGCGGAGGTGTGGTTACCGGCCAGGCGGTGTTAAGCATGGCATACAGCACCACTCCCAGGAATACCGCAACAATAATAAAAGCAGGTATTCTCAGTTTATTATTCAGGTTACCCCGATGTACCTCACGGGTAAGCATTATCGCCAGTATTACCAGAATCGATATACCGCCGACGTACACCAGTATCTGCACCGCTGCCAGGAAGTCGGCACTGAGAGTAATATAAATTCCGGCAACGGTCAGCAGACAGAGTATCAGGGCAAGCGCCGTATGGAAGATATTCCTGAGGAATATCACACCCAGGGCGGCGGCTACACCGACGACAGCCAGTATCCAGAAGGTAATATCGATTCCCATCAGTCTTCCTCTGTTATCCTTTCGACAAGCAGCGTCTGTCTGGGTAATTCGGCCTCGAGTTCCGGGTAGAAATAGGCGCTCGGCTGTTTTTTACCCGATTCGAGCATCATATCTTCTTTATTCTGGACGAGGTCGCCGCGCCGGTATTTCGCGCATTCATAGGCGGTACTCATAAACAGTGCCTGGTAGGGACAGGACTCGACACATAGCCCGCACTGGATGCAGTAACCGGTGTCCACCTGGTATTTTTCGACCTCGTATTTGTTGTTTTCCAGGTTCGTCGAGGTAACGATTTCAATCACACCCTGAGGACAGGTCTTGGCGCAAGTACAACAGCCGGTACATTTCTGCCTGTCCCAGACGAGTTCGTTGCCACGCGTACGTCGCGAGACATGCAGCTTCTGCTCGGGATACTGTGTAACCGAGGGTCTCCTGAAGAAATACCACAGCGTAACCGAAAGGCCCTTGGCTATTCCCAGGCCATAACGTTCAAACTTCAACTCTACCCCATCCTAACTTAAAGAATTTCTTCGACCAGAACAGTACTAATATAACCAGAATGGCTATATTAACCGGTATCATTATCCACAGCATATTTTCCGGAAGTGTCAGTATTTCGATTGCGGTAATAACAAGGTTGATGATAGCCAGCGGCAGGAGGAATTTCCATGCCAGCGACATCATCTGGTCTATACGGACACGCGGCAGCGTTGCCCACAGCCAGACCATTACGAACCAGACGATAAGGGCCTTAATTAAGAACCAGAGCCACTCCGGAAGTACTGGTCCTCTCCAGCCTGCCAGGAATATGGTCGTTATCAGGCAGGCGAGCAGGAACGCTTCACCGTATTCCACCAGGTAGAACAGGGCGAATTTTATTCCGGAATATTCTATATGGAAGCCGGCGACAATTTCCTGATCGGCTTCCAGCAGGTCAAAGGGAGCCCGGCTGATTTCAGCCAGCCCGGCGATAAAGAAAATAATGAAACCGAGAGGCTGTAATAATATGAAGGGAATGTCCTGGGCTATTACGATGTCATTCATGGAAAGCGAACCGGCGATGACGATAACCGAAGCTATGGAAATCAGCACCGGGAATTCGTAACTTACCACCGAGGCGACGACGCGCATGGCACTGATGAGAGAGTATTTATTACTTGAGCCCCAGCCAGCCATAAACATTCCGACGGTAGTGATGGAGCTTATCGCCACAACGTAGAGAACGCCTATATTCAGATTGGCGAGCATACCTCCGTCAGTAAACGGTATCACCGCGAATACCAAGAATACCGGGACAAGAGTAACGATCGGCGCCAGCCAGTATATCGGCTTATCGACGGCAGCCGGAGTAATACCTTCCTTCAGCAGCACTTTCAGTACATCGGCAACTGCCTGCAGCAGCCCGAACGGACCGGTCCGGTTCGGGCCAACACGCGACTGCATGCGTCCTATCTCGCGACGGGCCATATATATAAAACTCATGACCATTATAATGACCACGATAATGGTTACCAGGGTAAAAAACACCCAGTGACCCCAGAAGTTGCCGGGCCAGTCCGCCGGCAGGGTCATAGGGGTGACCGGAGTATTTATTAGAGGATTAACAACAATCACTATCTGTCAACCTCTCCCAGACAAATATCTATACTGCCGAATATCGATACAAGGTCGGCTATCTTCCATCCGAGTACCATTTCACGCAGCGCCGTCAGGTTCAGCAGACTTGTCGGCCTTATATGGCAGCGGTAGGGAGCAACCGAACCATCGGACACCACGTAGAATCCAAGTTCACCTTTCGGGGCCTCGATATGACCGTAAGCTTCGCCTGCAGGAGGTCGCAGAACCTTGGGTATATCCGCTTTTACAGGTCCTTCCGGCAACTGGTTTATTGCCTGTTCGAGAATCCGCAGGCTCTGTCTTATCTCTTCCATTCTTATACGATAACGCGAATAGATGTCACCGTCTGTGAAAATAGGGACATCGAATTCAAAGCGGTCGTATATCGAATACGGGTCTTTTTTACGGAGGTCCCAGTCGACACCGCTGGCACGGAGTACCGGCCCGGTAACACCGGCGTTTATTGCCATTTCCGGCGGCAGAATACCCACGCCCTTGGCGCGGGCCAGCAGGACTTCGTTCTCTTTCAGAAATCTGTCGAAAGTATTGAGTGCCGGCGGCAACTGGTCGAGGAGCCTGTACATCGCCGGAACGAATTCGCCGGGGATATCCTGGCTGACTCCGCCTATTCGCATATAGTTGTAAGTGAGCCGCTGTCCGCAGACCATCTCAAAGAGATCGACAATCTTCTCTCGCTCCCGGTACATTTGAAGGAACGGGGTAAAGTAGGCACCGGTATCGTTAAAGAACGAACCGACGGCAATAAAATGGTTGGCTACGCGCTGTAATTCAGCCATTATTATACGGAGGTATTCGGCCCTTTCGGGTATCTCGATCCCGGCGAGTTTCTCCACGGCAAGACAATACGCCAGGTTGTTACTCATCGAAGACACGTAGTCCAGCCGGTCGGTCAGGGGAATAACCCCGGTCCAGGTACGTTCTTCAGCAAGTTTCTCGATACCGCGGTGAAGGTAGCCTATGACCGGTTCTATGTCAACGATGACCTCGCCATCCAAGGTCAACCGCATACGGTAAACCCCGTGAGTGCTGGGATGCACCGGGCCCATATTCATTACAAACGGTTCGGTTCTTAATGCCATTTACAGATAATCCCTGCGCTGTGGATGTCCCTGGAATCCTTCCCAGAGGAACATTCGCGTCATATTCGGGTGACCTTCGAAGCTCACGCCCATCAGGTCGTAAATTTCTCTTTCCTGGGGATTTGCTGCTGCGTACAGATTAGCAATGGAAGGAACTGAGACGTTTTCTCTGCCGTAGCAGCGTGTTTTTACCAAGATGCTGTGATTATGCTGCATCGAAGTCAGCTGGTATACAACCTCGAAATATTCGAGGTAATCGACGGCGGTAATATAGTTAAGGAAGTTAAAGTCGAATTCCGGAGTATCTTTCAGAAACGATATAATATCGGCAAGCGCTTCTTTCTTGACGACTATACTGTTTTGATTCGATTCGGTGATGTCGGAAGCAAACTGCTGTTCCAGTTTCGCAGTTACTTCTTCTCCTGATAATGCGACAGTCATTCCTTGTAACAGGCCTTCCTACGCAAAGTTCTTTCTTTTAGCTATCTTCTCCTGGAGCTGCTGGATGCCGTAAATAAGTCCTTCGGGGCGGGGAGGGCATCCAGGTATGTATACATCAACCGGGATAATATGATTGTATCCGGGAACGACATTGTAACCGGAGCGGAAGATTCCGCCGCTGACGGCACAGGCTCCCATTGCGATGACCCATTTCGGTTCCGGCATCTGATTATAGATTCTCCGGATGTTCGGAGCATGTTTCCAGGTAAGTGTTCCGGCGGTAATCATCAGGTCAGCCTGACGGGGCGAGGCGCGGAGGATTTCCATTCCGAAACGGGAGATATCGAACCGGGGACCCATCGCCGAGATAAATTCGAAGGCGCAGCAGGCAGGGAAACAAAGGGAGACCCAGGGAGAAGAACGCCTGGCAAAGTTGAGAACCCAGTCCACTGAGGTAAGCAGTACGTTCTGCTGCAGGTCATCGTCCAGCCATTCATCCGGATCCGGAATGGCTACCTGGCTGTTTGCCTTGAGTTCTTCAATAGCCTGACCTTCGTACCGGTTGATTTCTTCATCCGGGTATATATGTTCACCTGACCTCTCTATTTCCATTCAAGAACCTTCTTTCTCCAGGCGTACAGGTAACCGATAATAACGATGAACAGGAGAACCAGTATCGCGATGAATCCAGTTAAGCCCAGCCCTTTGAGGTTGGCAGCCCAGGGATAGAGGAATACCACCAATACGTCGAGGGCAAGAAAGACAAGTGCGTAAAAATAGAACCGGAAGTTAAATCGAACCCAGGTCTTACCGATGGTTTCCATCCCGCACTCGAACGTGAGAAGTTTAAGCGGGTTGGGTTTATGAGGTACAACCTTTATGAATCTGAGAATAATAGGGATAATTACGATAAGGGTAGCGAAGCAAATAGTGAAAAATATGTACAGACCAATTTGCCCGTAATTATCCAGCAACTATTATCCTCCCCATTCTCGAATAACAGCGGTTACAAGTATACCATCTAGAATTTAAAAAAACAAGGGACAATCTAGTTGATTTAATTTACTCTGGCTGCTGAAGTCTACCTCATCTCTCTCATGCAAACGAATTAATGCGACTAAATCAGGTGCTGCGCAAGAAGAGGATGCAAAGGGTGAGTATTATAATGTTAGACAGAACCGAACGTTGCCGTTTAACTGGATTGTTGTTTAATTTCATACCAGTCTATATACTTTTAATATTCGAAGGTGATAAAGAGCAATGAGAAAGTCAGAGAAATTTTCCGATTATGATGATTTTGCCTGGATATACAACAGGCACTGGGGAAACAGGTTTACCCCCGGAGCTCTGGCAGTGCTTGGCGAGCTTGTACTTCCGGAAATACCACCCGGGGCTGCCGTACTTGATTTATGCTGCGGAACCGGCCAGCTTGCCCGGATACTGTCCGAGGAAGGTTATAATGTAACCGGTATCGACGGGTCAGAAGAAATGCTGAAGTATGCCAGGGAGAATGCCCCGGGAGTGAGGTTTGTTCGTGACGATGCCCGTACCTTCAATCTGCCGCCTTCCTTTAGCCTGGTAACTTCGTTTTTTGATTCACTGAACCATGTAATGGTAATAGAAAAACTGGGTGCCGTTTTTCGGAACGTATATTCGTGCCTGGAAGAAGAGGGGCTGTTTATTTTCGATATGAACATGGAGCCGGGTTATCTGGCGCAGTGGCAGGGGTATTTCGGAATTGTCGAAGACGACCATGTCTGCCTTTTCCCGCAGAGCTACGATGTAGACAGCCGTACCGCCCGGTTCGAGGCTACTATATTCCGCCTGAAGGACGGCTGGTACCGTTTCGATGTAACCCTGCTGCAGAAATGCTATTCCGAGGAAGAAATCAGGAACGCCCTTTCCGAAGCGGGATTTGTCATTCGCGATGCTTTCGAGTACACGCTGGAATCCGGACGAAAAGACCTCGATAATCATTCCGACAGGGCGTTCTTCCTGTGCGAAAAGCCATCTGGTTAAGAATCTCTTCCCGTGATAGTATATTCTGGACGTGAATATCCCACGGATTATATGAATGGAATCCACTACTATTAATAAGACAACAATTAATCTTTTAAGGAAACTGAACGATTTTCTGTCTGAAAACGGACTTGAGTCTTTCGTGGTCGGTGGTTTCGTCCGCGATATTCTTCTGGAGCGGAAAACCGCAGATATAGACATCGCCGTTGCCGGAGACGCGCGGGATGCGGCCGAACGAATCGCAGAATATCTCGGCGGCAGGTACGTGCTGCTGGATGATACCAACAAAGTAGCGCGCGTCATTCTCTTCGATAAAAAGGAATCTTCCTCTGGAGTTTCATATGTACTGGATTTTTCATCTTTCACCGGGACCATTACCGAGGACCTGTCGCGACGTGATTTCACCATAGATGCCATGGCGATTAAACCGGGTGAACTGGTGGCGGATTCCGGCGACTTTAGCCTGGTTGACCCATTCAACGGGAAACAGGACCTGAAAAAGGAAATGATCCGTGCTGTAAGCGACACTGTATTTTCCGAGGACGCGGTCAGGCTGCTGAGAGCGGTACGCCTTGGTGGAGAACTGGGTTTTGTTATCGAGCCGAAAACGGAGGAATTGATAAAAGAATCGGCTGAACTGGCGGCCAATGTTCCCGGCGAACGTATAAGAGAGGAATTACTCAGGCTGCTGACGGTATCGGGTGCGGGAGAAATTCTCAGGTATCTCGACGAACTTGGTCTGCTGACCGTCATTTTCCCGGAGCTGGAGGAAAGCCGCGGACTGGAACAACCCAGAGAACACCGATGGGACGTACTGGAACACTCATTGTCGACCGTAAATGCCCTGGAGTGCATACTGGGAGAGAGTGAATGGGAATACGCGGGAAAAGATATCATCGATTCCGTTCCGACAACGGAAGAAATACACGAGCATCTTGACCAGCAGATAAGCAGCGGGAGTACTCGGAAGATACTGCTGAAGCTGTCTGCTTTACTGCATGATATCGGCAAACCGTTAACAAAAGCGGTGGACGATGACGGCAGGATGAGATTCCTGGGGCACAGTAAAGAAGGTGCCGCAATTGTAGCGGAAAGGCTGAAAAAACTGCGCTTCAGCAGCCGGGAGATTATGGTTGTGGAAACGGCTGTTACCCATCATATGCGGCCGACGCAGCTCAGCCAGGAGGGAATGCCTTCGAACCGGGCTGTTTACAGGTATTACCGGGATACGGGACCGACAGGCATAGACGTACTCTACCTGAATCTCGCCGACCACATGGCGACGCGTGGTCCAGAGTTGGAAACCGGAAATTGGGAAGAACACACCGGACTTGTAAAATACCTGATAGAGAAATATTTCGAAAAAGAAAATGTGGTGAACCCTCCCAAGATTGTTGATGGATATGATATAATAAAATCCTTCGGACTGAGTCCCGGTCCGCGTATAGGCGAATTACTGGACGCGGTAAGGGAAGCGCAGGCTTCGGGAGACGTTACCAGCAGAGAACAGGCGCTGAAATATATCGAGAAACTGATAAATTAGCGAGATTCCAGTGTCTGGTGGTTATGTTGTAAACTGAAAGGATGGGCAGTACCAACTGCCCTTTTAATAACAGAGATACAGAATGCTTAGAAGAAACTCCTGGGTTTTTGTAATAGTATTAGTCATCTTCGCCCTTGCGCTGGCGGTGGTGTTTCCAATCGAAAAGGGAACGATAGGCGGTAGGGGAGTCCAGCTGGGACTCGACCTGCAGGGCGGTATGCACATCGTTTACCAGGCAGACCTTTCCGGGCTGGAACCGGCACAGCGTGCCGATGCGCTCGAAGGGGCGAAAGCCGTACTCGAAAACAGGGTTAATCCTCTCGGTGTGACCGAACCGGTCATCCAGATACAGGGAGAAGACCGCATAGTTGTCGAACTTCCCGGAGTAGATGTCTCGGACAAGGACAAGGAAAGACTCGCCCGCGTCGACATGCTTGCATTCGGTGAACTCACTACCGATAACGCGTCGGTAAAGTGGGAAACAGAAGATGGAAGGAAGTGGAAACCTGCAACTGCCATAGTCGACGGTGAGGAAAAAGCCCTGACAAGTCGGTATTTCAAGACGAATACCTTCATTTCCCAGGACAGTTTCGGCAGAATTGAGCTTAACTTCCAGTGGGATGAAGAGGGCAGCAAGGTATCGGAGCAGGTCACCGGCAGGCTTTCGGTTAATCACGACCCGATGGCTATATTCGACGGAGACGAACCATTACGCGGTGAAAGCGGTAATCCCATCGCTCCTGCCGTCCAGTCGACAATTACGGACAGGGGTGTCATTACGGGGCTTAGTCTACAGGATGCGCAGCGACTATCAAGCCAGCTTAATTTCGGCAGGCTGCCGCTGCCTCTTGTAAAAATATTCGACCAGACAATATCGCCGGTACTCGGTTCGGATTTCGTCGGAATGAGTATCAGAGCCGGGCTTATCGGTATTTTGCTGGTTATCCTGTTTATGACGCTTTATTACAGAATACCGGGACTACTTGCAGGAGTTGCCCTGGTGTTTTACGGAATTCTGGTACTGGCGCTATTCAAACTCTGGCCCGGATTCACACTGACTCTTGCCGGACTCGGCGGATTTATACTGTCGATAGGTATGGCAGTCGATGCCAACGTCCTCATATTCGAACGTATGAAGGAAGAACTGCGTGCCGGGCGTACACTGGGGGCGGCTATCGAAGCAGGTTTCAGTCGTGCCTGGACAGCAATCCGCGACGGTAATATAACCACTCTGATAGTGTGTTTGATACTTTTCTGGCTGGGCAGCAGTATTGTATCCAGTGCCGCAGTGCAGGGATTTGCCCTGACACTGGCTATCGGCGTGGTAGCAAGTATGCTTACAGCGATAATCGTTACCCGGACACTGCTCAGGCTGTTCATCGGTACTTCACTGGCGCACAGCATACGATTATTCAGCCCGTATGTTGGAAGGAAACAATGATCGATTTTATAGGTAAAAGGCTCTGGTATTTTATATTTACCGGCGTAATAGTAGTCGCCTGTATTATCTTTCTGGCAGTATTCGGCCTGAAAGCCGGAGTAGAGTTCAGCAGCGGTTCGGTGATGACAGTCGGATTCGAACAGCAGGTCGAAAAAGGCGCTCTGGAGGACGAACTGGCAGGACTCGGGTATACAAACGTTATCATCCAGGAAGTCGGGGGAGACGAATTTCTGGTACGCCTGCCGCGCCTGACTGCGGATGAAAAGACAATGCTGGAGACCGACCTGTCTGAAAAGTTCGAATCTCTGACAGTCAGGGAGTTCGACGATGTAAGCGAAATGGTAGCTTCCGAGACGACGCGGAATGCCGCTATCGCCGTGGCGATTGCCACAATCGGCATACTATTATATATTGCCTGGGCATTCCGTAAAATGCCGAATCCATTCCACTATGGTGTCTGTGCCATAATAGCACTGGTTCATGACACGGTGGTGGCTCTGGGAGTATTTGCCGTTCTCGGAGGTATTTTCGGCTGGGAAATAGACCTGAAGTTCGTTATAGGTATCCTTGCCGTAATCGGTTACAGCGTTAATAATACCGTGGTGGTTTTCGACAGAATACGTGAAAACCTTCTGACCGACGCCAAGTCTCCTTTCAATACAATCGTAAATAACAGTCTTATAGAGACGCTTACGCGTTCTCTTAACACCAGTTTGACTACTCTCTTCGTGATACTGGCGCTGATGTTCTTCGTGGGTACCGTAATACAGAATTTCACGGTAGTCCTTCTTGTGGGTATCATAGCCGGAACATACAGTTCACTGTTCATCGCTCCTTCACTACTGGTCGTGTGGAGAGGCAGCCGGCAGAGATAGGCTGTCAATCAGCAATAGTAATCTTCATACCGCGCAAGGCAGGGGAATCACCGAATGTTTTCAACAAGAAAAGGAGCAGCCAGACTAGCACTGCTGGTTATTGCCAGTCTCGTTATTCTTAAAGCGGTAGTTGCCTTCCTGACAGGCAGTATCAGTATTACAGCCCAGGCTGTAGACAGTTTCCTCGATTTATTCGCAATAGGTGTGACGGTATTTGCCGTAAGAATGGCGGATGAACCCGCAGATAAAGAACATCCCTTCGGGCACGGGAAGGTCGAGGGAATAGCTGCGATTGTCCAGTCGATACTGATATTTATAGCCGGTGGCTGGATTATTTATTCGGCTGTCCAGCGAATAATCACCGGTGTCGGAATGGAAATGTCCGAAGCGGGAATAGCCGTTATGCTGGTATCGGTGGTAGCCAGTATTTTTCTTTCCCGTCACCTGATGAAAGTGTCGCGGGCTACGGATTCACTGGCGCTTGAAGCTTCAGCCCGTAATATTAACGCGGATATCTATTCCGCCGTCGGTGTGCTGGTGGCAATGATATTTATCCGTATTACCGGTTTCAGTATGCTTGATTCCATAGTCGGTATAGGAGTCTCCTTAATAATTCTAAAATCGGCTTTCGATGTACTGCGAAAATCATTCGGTGAGTTGTTAGACAAAAGACTTCCCGAGGAAGAGGAAGAGGTTATACTTTCCTGCATCGATGAGCATACCACTCAACTCGCAGGTTATCACAAGGTACGTACCCGTAAAGCAGGGAGCCAGCGTTTCGTCGACCTGCATCTCCTGCTGCCGAAACATATGAGCCTGGAAGACGCCCACAAGATGGCCGATCATATCGAGCACGATATCGAAGGCAGGCTTAACAGTATCAGCGTAACGATTCATCTCGAGCCCTGCGATACCGAGTGCGAGCAGTGTTCCGTTACCGACTGCAGTCTGAGAATCAATATACAGTCCTGATTTTTTTCTTGCCGCCGACGGCAAACCGGGACCGGTAAGAATCCCTTTTCAAGATTAAGGTATGTTGCTTGAGTTACCAGTTCTGTTTCATTATACTGATAGTTGGGAATCCACGATATTCTGCATAAATAGTCATTTCACGGGTAAAAGCTGGAGGTAGTTCTGTGCTTCAGGTAGAAAATCTCTTCCTTGAACTCGACGGCAAACCCATTATCAACGGATTGAACCTGCATGTGAAAAGCGGGGAAATTCACGGTGTCCTCGGCGAGAACGGCACGGGTAAGACAACGCTTGCTTACCTGATAATGGGTGTAAACAATTATAAAGCTAGCAGCGGGAAGATACTGTTCGAAGGACAGGATATCAGCGAGATGACGGTTTCGCAGAGAGCCCAGAGTGGAATCAGTCTTGCCTGGCAGGAACCGGCCAGGATAGAAGGGCTGACGGTCAGGGACTATCTCAGTCTGAGCGGCAATAACCCCGGTATCCGGCGCATCACCGAGTGCCTGGAGGCGGTTGGAATGGACCCCGAGCGGTACATCAGCCGGGATATCGATAACACTCTAAGCGGCGGAGAGAGGAAGAGAATTGAGCTTGCGTCGATTATCGCTATGCAGCCGAAGCTGGCGATTCTTGACGAACCGGATTCCGGCATAGACATCGTTTCTTTACCGATTCTGCTGAACGGCATGCTGGAACTAAACAGGCAGGGGTCGTCTATCTTGATGATTACGCACAGTGAAGAGATGGTGGAGATTGCTCACAGAGTATCCGTACTGTGCGCCGGTTCGATACTCCAGACTGGTCCTCCCGCCGAAATGAGTGAATGGTTTAAGGAAAACTGCCAGAGCTGCGGTCACATTAATGAACCGACCTATGAGGATTTGAGAGAGATGATAAGGAAAGGCAGAGCTGATGCTTAGTCGTTCGATCGAAGAAGAATACAGGGGAATGGTAAAAGCCTACGAAAATGCCGGAGGTGACAGGGAATCTCTCTCAGACTCAAAGGTAGCCAAGCTGGTAATCCACGAAAACAAAGTGCTGAGCGCCGATGGTCTTGAAGGCCTGGTGCTGGATACAATCGAAACCGAAAACGGCGTTGACATCCACTTCGTCATAGAAGAAGGAGTCAAGATAGAGAAGCCTGTTCATCTGTGTTTCGGAGTTCTGCCGAAAGAAGGACTGCAGGAGATAATCTTCAGGCTGGAAGCCCGTAAAAACAGCGACGTTAATGCGGTCGCTCACTGCATTTTCCCCAATGCCGAGAAGGTAATCCACAGGATGGACGCGGAGATCGAGATAGGGGAGAATGCGAGGTTCGAATATAGAGAGACCCACTATCACGGTGAGTACGGCGGTATCGAAGTGATTCCGAAAGCCAGGATTAACATCGCCAGAGGCGGTGTATGGCAGAGCACTTTTGCCCTGAGCGAGGGCAGGGTCGGTTTGATGGACTATGATTTCGAGGTTTTCTGCCAGGAAGAAAGCGTCGCGGAACTGGTGGTAAAAGCGTACGGCAAAGGTGACGACGATATAAAAATACTCGAGAAAATTCATCTGAACGGCACCGGAGCCAGGGGACTGGCAAAAAGCAGGATAGTCCTGAGTGATAAAGCCAGAGCCGAGGTGCGGGGCGAAACCTTCGGGAACGCTCCTCATTCGAGGGGGCACGTCGACTGCATTGAGCTGGTTAACGGTACCGAAGCTGTTGCCACCGCAATACCTATAGTCTCGGTAACGGATGATGCCGCCAAGGTAACTCATGAAGCGGCAATAGGCAGCGTCGACAGGAGACAGGTTGAGACACTGATGGCGAGAGGGCTGGACGAAGACCGGGCGGTGGACGTTATCGTCAAAGGTATCTTGCGATAGTGCGGAAAGCGTAGGATGGAGTACTGCTCTGTTTATATCACCGCCGGAAGCGAAGAGGAAGCTGCCGAAATCGGCAGGAAACTGATCGAGGAAAGACTTGCCGCCTGCGTCAATATCCTCCCTGTGAAATCGATTTACCGCTGGAGAGACGATATCGAACAGGAAGCCGAAGTCGTAATGTTCATCAAGACCCGAGCCACGCTTGCAGAGAAAGTAACCGAGCGCGTGAAATCTCTCCACTCTTATGAAGTGCCCTGTATCGTTGTTTTACCCATAAAGCAGGGTAACCCCGATTACTTAAGGTGGATAGAAGAATCCACCGCATAGCCGGAAAGTAAGGAAGGTGCCGGGAATATGTCGCTGGACTTAACCAGAGTTGCATCTCAGGTCGGAGGACTACTTACCAGGCTTAAGGAAGGCCTGAGTACAAGAAACGAACACCTCAGGAATGCCCTCGATACAGCCCGATTGCAGGCAAAAAATATAGACAGCCTGAAGAAAAAAATTGCCACCAGCAGGACAACATGGCTGGTGGCCGATATCACCGACGGCCTGGACCTGCATTATGAGCCGCCAGCACTCCCGGCTGATTTCACCGTTATAGCAACCGATGGTTCACACATAGATGTCGACCGTCACCGGGCGGCGAGATGCTACCTTATCAACATCGGCAGTGCAGTTCTAAATTACGGTACTAATCCCGACGCTTTTCTCGACAGTCTTCCGAGTCTCTATGCATCCGAAGAAGAGCTGGTGATTTCACAGCCCGAATCGAACCGCGAGCAGCCGATAGAGGGAACTTTACTCGGCATCAAACGGAGCGTGGACGAATGCCGGAGGCTCATCGACCTTGCATCGGAACAACCGGCCGGCAGTTCAATCCTGGCTCTGGTCGATGGTACGCTTATCCTCTGGGGGCTGGAAGGATACCCCGAGTTTGTCAGTGAAAAACTGCTGGATGAAGGTTTTCTGGACTGTCTTTTCAGGTTGAAAAATTTGAACAACGACAAGAAAGTCGCTCTTGCCAGCTATATCAGCCTGCCTCGCGGTAGCGACGTAATCAATACCCTTAAGGTAGCTGTCTGCTCCAATAACCCGCTCGATACCGACAAGCACTGCAAGGACTGCAGTACCAGAGAGTGCGATAATGTAACCGGTATCAGGGACAGGGAATTATTCGCCGGTATCCTCGGAGAAGGAGAGAGATCGGCACTGTTTATTACCCAATCATCCGTTGTCGGAAAACGATACGGCGAACACAGGATATATTTTTACTATATTAATGTAGACGAAGAAATTGCCAGAGTGGAAATACCGGAGTGGGTGGCACGGAATGACGAACTCCTGTCACTTACCCATACCCTGATACTGGACCAGTGCCGGCGCGGACACGGTTACCCGGTGGCACTGTCCGAAGCCCACGAGCAAGCTGTGGTGACAGGCGCCGACAGGGAGAACTTCTGGCAGCTGGTGGAAACGGCGCTGGCTGATGAAAAAATCCCTACCTTCACATCGGCGAAAGCCCGCAGTAAAAACACCAGGTGGGTGTAAAATTCAAATATTAAATGCTAATATCTAAATTCTTAACGGATGGAAACTCCCGGGTAAGGGAGATACAGCGAGATGAGGTTAAATAAAGAAAAGGATGGTAAAAATGCCTAATATTAACAGCAGTATGGTTAAGGAAATGGTGATGGATTCAGGTGCCAGTCTTGTCGGTATAGCTTCGGTAGACAGGTTCGAGGGCGCACCGCCGGGACACGGTCCAACTGAGCTGCTTCCCGGGGCGAAGTCCGTGATAGTAGCTGCGATAAGAATTCCCGACCCGGTGGTTGAGTGCGAAGAATATCAGTTTAAGATGGCAGACCTGCCTCAGGACAAGGCTACACAGTCGATAGAAGAAAATTTTTACATGCAGATGGGACATTTCGCCATCGATTCGCAGTTGAATATACTGGCAGTTAAACTGGCTAACAAACTGGAAACAGGCTGGAAACTGAGGTCGTTACCCACACCTAACACTATTAATACAGGCATGGGCCGGGTGATAATGGCATCCATGCTTGGTTTCTTCTCCCAGCGCCATGCTGCGACGCGAGCCGGGCTGGGAGAGTTCGGTTTCAGCGGTCTGGTTCTTACACCTCAGTTCGGTCCCAGGAACCGTTTTGTCTCGGTTATCACCGAAGCCGAGCTTGAACCCGATCCCCTGATAACGGAGAAAATATGTATGCGCGGCGCCTGCGGTGGCAATGACGGACCCAGATGTTTCCAGAAGTGCACTAAAGGTGCTCTGCAGATGCGTGACGGGACTAATACCGACGATATCTTCATCGATATACCGACGAGAAACGACTTAAGCAAGTGCATCAATCGGAGTCCGGAAGGGGCAATGTTCGGCTGCGGCTTTGTCGGCGGTTGTCTCAGGGTATGCCCGACTGGGATGAAAGGAACACGTTAACTAAAATACTAAATGCCAATATCTAAATTCTAAATAAATTCAAATATATAATACTGAATCAACTATTATTAGATATTTGCGGGTCAGTTCGTTGGTTAGCTGCAGGACGATAAATGGATGAGAAAACGACAGTAAAAAAGTATGATCTGGAAGAACGCACTTTTAAATTTGCCAAAGAAGTAATAGCTTTCACCAACCGTCTTAAGAAATCCATTCCAAACGTTGAGATAATTAAACAGGTTATCAGGTCTTCCGGTTCAGTTGGTGCGAACTATATAGAAGCTAATGAAGCTCTGGGTAAAAAAGACTTTGTTATGCGTATTAAGATATGCCGAAAAGAATCAAAAGAGAGTATATATTGGTTAAGGCTTCTTGAAGTGGATGGGGACAATACTGAAAAAGAAAGACAGATTTTGATAAACGAAGCTACCGAACTTATGAAAATATTCGGCGCCATTGTGGAAAAGACAAAATGATACATACTATTGTTAGTATTAGTAAATTCGAATTTTGGTATTATTTAGTATTTAGCGTTTAGTATTTAGGATTTAATACCTGCAGCAGGAGACAATTATGGCTGAAATGCAAAACAGGGTGGGAGAGGTAATAGAAGCAAGCACTACCGAATTTACAGTCCAGAGTTACGAGTTATACCAGTCACCTCCACTGGGCAGTCTCGTCAGGACAGGCGATGAGTCCATTCAACAGTATGGAATTGTCTATAATACTGCCACGAGCAGCATCGAGCCGGGAAGACGGCCGATAGCCCGCGGCAAAGACGAAGCCAGCGAGGAAGATGTCTACAAATCAAGTCCCCAGCTGTTAAAACTGCTGCGTACCGAGTTTAATGTGCTGGTTGCCGGCTACAGTGAAAGTGAAAAAATATATCATTACCTGCCGCCGCATCCAGCCAGGATTCACAGCTTTGTCTATGAGTGTGATGACGCACAGGTAAAAGAATTCAGCCGGTCATTCGACTTTTTGAATATTATCATTAATTCCGGTCTGCCGGTCCCTGCGGAGGAAATAGTTGCCGCGTCGCTGCGTTATATGAGTCGTGTCTATGAAGACCCCCGACAGTTCCTGACGGCAGCGGGGAAGGAACTGGCCGTGCTGCTGGGCGGCGACTTCAACCGGTTAAAATCGGTTCTAAGTAAGATAAGATAGAGATATTCAATATAAGTAACAATGCCATTGCGTGATCGATGAAGGCGGGTAAATCGATATATTTTGCTTATTAAAACACGGATTGCCGCGTCGTCCGCCACGGGCGGAACTCCTCGCAATGACAAGTTGGACTGGTCAGGTAATTGAAAAAATTTTCGTTTAACGATTACGGAGTATTTACCGATGGTGAGATAGAAGTGGCGGTGAAAGAGAAAATTCCCGCCGACGATAAGTATGGTTACGTCCCCGGATATGAATTCACGATACGCCTTCCGGAGAATCATACCTCAGTAGGACGGGTTAATCTCCGCATCGGTAATACCGAGCGTATTATTAAGTATGTCGGGCATATCGGTTACGGAATAGAAGAAAAATACCGAGGCCACCGTTACGCAGCAAAAGCCTGCAGGCTGATAAAGCAGGTAGCTCTGGACCACGGATATAAGACACTATGGATAACCTGTAATCCGGACAATCAACCGTCACGTCGCACCTGCGAAGTACTCGGCTGCGAGTTTGTTGAAATAGTGGATCTACCGGAATACCTGGATATGTACAAAAGGGGCGGAAGACAGGTATGCCGGTACCGGTGGGACATAGGAGAGTGATAACGGCCAGAGGAGGAACGGATGATGGCAGAAGAAAACACTGACAAACTTGGTATAGTTGTCTCGGGTTCGCTGACACGAGGCGTGGACGTCAGGCTGGATAGTTCGGTCTCCATCGAGGACATGGCGGTTGGACGGTATGTTACCATCGAAGGCGGTAAGAGACGCTTTTTCGGTATGATTACCGATATCAGCCTTGAAGTAACCGACCAGCGTCTGATACAGGCCCCGCCGGATATCTCCGACCCGTTTATGAATGAAGTCCTCACCGGCACGAGTACCTATGGCAGACTGCACGTTCTGCCGATGCTTACCATCGGTGGAGACGACGCGGCATTAATCGAAGGACCGCAGCCGGTGAAGACAGTGCCCGGTCATTTTTCCAGCGTCAGGACGTCTTCACAGCAGGACGTGGAGACCGTCTTCGGCGGTGAAGATGCAAGGAAGTTTTACATCGGAACTCCTCTGGATATGGAGACTAAAATCTGTCTCGACCTGCCGGAACTGGTCAAGAGGTCGAATGGAATTTTCGGTAAAAGCGGTACAGGAAAAACGTTCCTTACACGCCTCCTGCTCATAGGCATGCTGCAGAAATCGGCGGCGGTCAACCTGGTCTTCGATATGCACAGCGAATACGGCTGGGAAAGCCGCAGCGAAACGGGACACAAGGTAAAAGCCCTCAAACAGTTATTTCCCGACAAAGTGGCGGTATTTACCCTCGACGAGGAGAACTCGAAGCGGAGGCAGGTCAGTACCGACTTCGTGGTCAGGATAGGGTATGACGAGATAGAGCCGGAAGATATTTCCCTGCTGCGGCAGACATTGAATCTTACCGAACTTGCTGTGGAAGCCGTCTATCAGCTTTACCGCAGGTTCGGGAAAAACTGGCTCCAGAGTACGCTGGATATCGAGGATGCCGAATCGCTGCCCGAAGGCCTCCCTATTCACGAAGGGACACTCGGCAACCTGAAGCGGGGGCTGGCAACTATCTCAAGATTGCCGTTCCTGACGTCACGTTCGACGGAGAACGCTGTACAGCGAATAATCGAGTATCTTGATAAAGGGATAAATGTCGTTCTCGAATTCGGCAGGTTCACGGATATAACGGCGTATATACTGGTAGCAAACCTGCTGACGCGGCGGATACACTCCCAGTACCGGGAAAGAATGGAGAGAGCGATAGCTGAAGACAGTACTCCGCCCCACCCGCTGGTGATTACGATAGAAGAAGCGCACCGCTTTCTCAATCCCGGACTGGCAAGCCAGACGATTTTCGGTAACATCGCCCGCGAGATGCGAAAGTATAATGTGACTCTGCTGGTAATCGACCAGCGACCCAGCGGGATAGATGAAGAAGTGATGTCCCAGATAGGTACCAAGATAACCTGCTTGCTGGATAACGAGCGTGATATAGATAACGTACTTTCCGGCGTATCGGGAAGGAACGAGTTAAAGTCTGTCCTTTCCAAGCTGGAGTCCAAACAGCAGGCGCTTATTTTCGGACACGCGGTGCCGATGCCGGTAGTAGTCCGTACGCGTGATTACGGTTCGGCGGAGTCTTACAGGGACCTGGCTGCCGATATGACAGACGTAAAAGAACAGGCGGAAAAAGATATTGAGGAGTTATGGGACTAGACGAAACTAATCCTCACAGGAAAAAGGTAGGGCTTGCACTTGGAAGCGGCGTTGCCAGAGGGCTGGCTCATATAGGTGTGCTGCAGGTGCTGGAGAGAGAAGGTATTCGCATCGATATGATTGCTGGCACCAGTATCGGGGCGCTTATCGGCTCCCTGTATGCACTCGGTAAGTCATCGGATGAAATACTGGAGATTGCCAGAGATATGGGCGCACACCGGTTGACTTACGTGGTCGATATGGGTATTCCGAAAACGGGTCTTATAAAAGGTAAGAAACTGGAGAATAAGCTGGAAGAGCTCTATGAAGGAGCGGAATTCTCAGATTTGAAATTGCCGTTCAAGTGTATGGCGACTGATATAGACAGCGGTAAGGTTGTTGTTCTGGAGGAAGGACCGGTATGGCAGGCGGTCAGGGCGAGTATTTCTCTGCCTGTTATACTGGCAGTGGTAAAGCGTGAAAACAAATACCTGGTTGACGGCGGTCTGGTTGACCCTGTTCCGGTCGATGTTACCAGGAAAATGGGGGCGGATATCGTCATCGCTGTAAATGTTATGCCGGTCAACATCCACCGGGCTGATAATAGACCGAATATATTCGATGTAATAATGCAGACCGTTCAGATTGTCGGCGGTTATGTTGCCAGGGACAGTCTCGGGGGAGCGGATATCGTTATCGAACCCGATGTCGAATTTTTCAAACTGTCAGATTTTCATAAGGTTGACGAATGCGCAGACGTGGGAAGAGAAGCAGCGGAAAATCTTGTCCCGGATATAAAAAAGCTTCTTGTATGAGGAAATCGACCGGCCGGTGAATAAATGAAATCTCCGGAAAATCAATACCGCAAGGATACCTTGCTTGAAAGAACAACCGGCCTGCTGCGCAGTTCGGGTCTCAGAGCCAGGAAAAACCTGGGACAGCACTTTCTTATCGACGAGGAAATACTCGAGCTTATTCTTGCCACGTCAGAACTTACCGGCAGGGATATCGCGGTAGAAGTCGGCCCCGGGCTCGGTGTATTGACTTCAGAATTGTGTAAAAGAGCCGAACAGGTAATAGCGGTCGAACTCGATGACAGGCTGGCAGAAATCCTGCGCAAAACACTGGCAAAATATGATAATCTTACCGTCGTTAACCGGGATATTCTGGAGTTATCGCCGGTGGATATATTTTACGAAGCCAGAATTCCCGTTAGCCGGAATTATAAGGTAATTGCCAATCTTCCTTACTACATAACCTCTCCCGTACTGCGGCATTTTCTCGAAGCCGAACTGAAGCCCGGAATGACGGTGGTGATGGTACAGAAAGAAGTCGCCGAGGAGATTGCGGCTCAGCCGGGTAAGATGAGTCTGCTCAGTTTAGGAATTCAGCTTTACGGCAGACCGGAAATAGCGGCATACGTACCGGCGAAGTGTTTCTATCCGGAGCCTGAGGTAGATTCAGCATTACTCAAGATTGTACCGCATAAGGAATTACCGGTCGATATACCTTACCCGGAGAAATTTTTCGCATTCGTAAAAGCCGGCTTCAGCGCGGCACGCAAGCAGCTGGTAAACTCGCTGGCAAACGGTCTGGGAATACCGAAAAACGAAGTAAAGAGACTCCTGGATGATGCCGGAATATTATCGAGCCGCCGGGCTGAAACACTTTCACTTGAAGAGTGGGCACACCTCTGGCGGATATATAATAAGGGGAAACGGGGATGAAGCTGAAGGTAAAGGCACCGGCGAAGATAAACCTTACACTGGAAGTCCTGTCGAAGCGCGACGACGGCTACCATGAAATCCGCAGCGTCATCCAGACAATCGATCTCTGCGATATCATTACTATCGACAGCGGAGAAGGTGGTTCCTTCCAGTCAGATATACCCGAATGGGATGCGGGAAAAAGTCTGATATCACGGGCGGTGGATTTGTTCCGGGAGACCACCGGCTGTTCAAAAGGTGTCTCGATAACAGTCGAGAAGCATATACCGATGATGGCCGGGTTTGGCGGTGACAGCAGTGATGCCGCAGCTGTCCTGCGGGGTCTTAATCAATTCTGTGAAACTAATCTATCACCGGAGAAGCTGCACGCAATGGCGGAACAGCTCGGCTCCGATGTACCGTTTTTCCTTTACGGAGGGACGGCTCTTATCGAAGGCAGGGGAGAAAAGGTTACCTCTTTGCCGTCGGTACCCGAAACGTACCTGGTTCTAGCCGTCCCGTCGATTGATATCGGACCGGACAAGACAAAACAGCTGTTCGAAAACCTTACCCCGAACCACTACACGGACGGAGAAATAACGCAGAAATTCGCCGGAGTACTGGACTCCGGTGGAGAGATACCTTCGCTCTTCAATACCTTC
The DNA here is from genome assembly GCA_034416335.1 of Dehalococcoidales bacterium. Taxonomy (GTDB): domain Bacteria; phylum Chloroflexota; class Dehalococcoidia; order Dehalococcoidales; family UBA2162; genus MGML01. Next base: position 145,352 of record DAOULV010000019.1, on the reverse strand, counting down.
GAGAACGTTGCATTTACAAAATTCCCCGGGCTGAACGTATTCAGGGAGCATTTCATCAAACTGGGTGCGGAGAGAGTCCACCTTGCCGGTTCGGGCCCGGTCCTGTTTACAGTTGTGAAGGATATGGCAGAGGCTGAAGGTTTGTATAACCAGCTGGAGAAACAACAGATGAATCCCGTCATCGCAAAAACCGTGAACGGGATAGAAAAAATTGCCTGATTTCTCTATACTGAATACAGGAATAATCCTGTAAGGAGGTAAAAATGGACAGCAAGACAGAAGGGAATTTACAGGAAGCATTTGCCGGTGAAAGCCAGGCAAACCGTAAGTACCTGTTCTTCGCCGAGAAGGCTGATAAGGAAGGATATCCCCAGGCTGCCCGACTGTTCCGGGCTGCAGCCGAAGCCGAAACGGTCCATGCAAAGAATCATCTTAATGCGTTGAACGGTATCGGGACCACCGAGGAGAACCTCACCGCAGCCGCAGAAGGAGAACTCTACGAGTTTACCAGTATGTATCCGCCGTTTATCGAGGAAGCGGAAAAAGAAGGCAATACGAAGGCAAAGCGCAGTTTCGAATACGCCAACAAGGTAGAGAAGGTACATAACGAGCATTACGAGGCGGCGCTGAAAGCGGTAAAAGAGGGCACCGAAATGAAGGAAGAACCTTATTACGTATGCCAGGTCTGCGGATACACTGCCGCCGGCGAAGCGCCGGACAAATGTCCGGTGTGCGGCGCCCCTGCTAAATCCTTCAAGCAGATTGACTAGAATTTACCAGGTTGCCTATCCCCAAAACCTCCTTCTCCCATCGAGAGAAGGAGGTTTTTAATTCGGTATCTTAAAGGTCCGGTGACGTCCTTGACGAAGGTGGTTCCATTCCGTAGGGACGGACATCAGTCATAATAAACGGTCTGTCTACCTTAGTTATTGTCAGCGGATTGTGGGGAAGTCCGCCGGGGACAACGACAGCGGTCGGCTGTGTTATCCGGTGCAATTCCATTTCCTTGCCGAGAGCAATCTCCGCTTCCCCGCCGAGCCGGGTAATATCATCCGTGTCTGCCCCCATAAAAAAGAGTATCTCGTGATTTTGATGGACGTGAGGTTTATCGGGTACGGGACCGAAGCGGTAGGGTGCTTTCTTCAGACTTTCGCACATTATTATAAAGTCGAAACCGGTGTCTTTGCCGTTGATTACGCCAAGCGCTCCTCCGGAATCATCCGGATTATTCTGTCCGTAACTCCAGGCGCCTTTCCGGATGAAGGGGACCCTGATAAACTGGCTCATATATTTCGAGCCGAAACCGGCAAGTGGCTGGTTCTCCAGCCTGCTTTTCTCCACATCCAGGACAGTTTTCTCGTATTTACCGGTGGCCGAAACTTCGAATAATATTATTCGCCTGTCCATTCTGATGATACTCGTCGGCATGTGGGGCATTCCTGCCGGTATACCGATAGCGGTAGAGGAGGTCAGCATATGCCTTTCGTTCTCTTCACCGATGAAGACTTCGACCTCCGCTCCGAGGTCGCTCATATCGTCGGTATTACCGCTGAGCCAGTAGTGTATCTGGTTGAAGTCGTGTATATGGGGTTTGGGTTCTTCACTGATTACGCCAGCCGACCAGTATGTGCCGAACTCGATTATTACATCCATTCCGAGGTCTTCGGGGCCCAGCCTGGTCCCCTGCCTGAACGAACCGTAGCCGTGGTCGGTAAAGGTAAGTGGTTTAATGTACTTGTCGTATTGTCCCATATCCGGATAATCTCCTTCCTGAGTGTATTATAGATATAGATGTGCCTTCAGGTGCTAGTGATTATAGGGAATTACCTTTTATTAATCAATTATTTAGAGGGTTTCTTTTTTATCTCTCCCTCTTCCGTCTCCCTCCCTTTACAAAAGGGAGGGAGAGACTTACAAAAAGGATTGAATATCAGGAAGACCTGATTTTTCTTTGAAGATATCGACAAGTTGCCAGAGTAGAATCGCGGGAAGCAGAGGATATTTCAGGTGATAATCATCAATGGGTCATAATGTTGATTTAATAAACATACACATATGATGATTTACATAACCAAAATATGGAGATATAATCTATACATTAAGTTATATAAGAAAACGATCATATGAACGCAACGTTACTCGGTGAATATATTCTACAGTATATCTCGAGAACCGTGATAATCATTAAGAAGTCATTGAGATTAATGCAAGAATATATTCGTAAAAAATGTAAGTATTTGAAAAACTTAGTTGTAAATAACTGTCTAGTACTTCAACTGAAATATAACAAATGTTTAGTAAGCTTTAAAAAAATAATAACTAAGATAAAAAGCGGCATTAACATAAACAGTAGGATGGCTCAAAGTGGGATTTTGTTAATGTCTTTTGGTTTTGTGGTTCTACCGATCAGACAAGTTACGAATTACTATATTTATACGTCAATCCCTTTACTTAAGTTTCTGCCTCCGCCGGATGATTTCTTTCTTTATCAACATGACTGGGTAAATTATTCATTAAGGATTTCGCTTATTGTATTATCTATAATTTCTCTCTTAGCTATAAGGCGGAGATTCTTGATGTCTACTATACTTTCTACAGTTAAAAAAATCTTATTTGGGATACTAATTACTCTAATATTTCTAGTAATAATATGGTTAATACCACCTATATTTATGAGCTTTTTAATAATAGGAATTTTGGCTTGTTTATTATCCTTTTTGTTCTTAGTAGCTAGTTTTTGTCAAAAACTAGCTACTAACTTACGAAATTTCCAAGATGGATATTATTACTGGGTGATTCTTTGGTTAGTTTACATATCAGGATGGACACGATTATTCGGCGTCTTTTCTGAAACCAGTTGTGAATATTATATTGTTTTGTGGCTAGGTATAATTTGGTTTTTCTCTATAGGATTCTTTACACTTAAAGCTTTATTTCAAAAACGGAAACCTACGTGATTTATAATCTTGTATTCTCCACCATTTCAATCTCGCCCTTTCTGTCTATTACCGTACCGTTCAGCCGGGCTTCGAGAAGTTTCCGGAGGATTTCTTTCATCCGCGGTCCTGGCGGAACGCCCATTATCTGCAGGTCTTTACCGGTGAGAACTGTCCGGACATTTTTCAGGTTGTTCAGATACAGGTGGATGTTATCCTTAACTGTCGGAGAACCATCGGCTATGGAAACGGCAGTCAGTGCCGTCCGCGATAAGCCATGAAGGAGGTCGTATATTTCACTGTGTTTTATTCCCGGTGCAGACAGTTTATCCAGCCTGTTTTTCAGCAGGCAGACATCTCTCAGCGTTTTAGTCTGCAGCTTGCGCGGTCGCAGGCTGTCGATAAATTCATCGGTCTCCTTCTCAGTCAGACGGAAGGCGAGCAGTGCCAGATAGAGTTCCGGTGAGGGCGAGTCCGGTGAAGCAGCGTTGCGGGCTTCACCGAACTTATCATCCATCCAGTCATCACTTTTGAGAGCAGGGTGCAGTTTTTTCAGTACCCCCAGTTCACCGGCACGGCGGATTATTTTTTCAGGCTGGTCTTCTTTCAGGGCGAGTTCCAGTTCGCGGCGTATCCTGTCGCGGCTGATGGTATCCAGCATGTCGATATCCCGCTTCAGGAATTTCAGCGTGTCGGGTTCCAGGTTAAAGTCCAGCCGTTGTTCGTAACGTATCGCCCTCCAGATGCGGGTGGCGTCGTCGGTAAAGCTGTTTTCGTGCAGGACGCGTATCAGCCCTTTATCGATATCCTCTCTGCCATTATACGGGTCGATGAGTCTGCCGGACGAAATCTCTACAGCCATACTGTTTACAGTGAAATCGCGACGTGAGAGGTCGTTATCGATAACTCCGGGTTTGACGGTCGGCAGGGCACCCGGTCTGGAATAGGTCTCGGAACGGGCGGTAGCGAAGTCTATACTGTGGCTGTCCCATTTCACGCTAGCGGTACCGAAACGGGAATGAACCGTAACCCTACCCTGTACGATTTCTGCCATCCTGCGGGCGACACTCACGGCATCGCCCTCGACAACCAGGTCGACATCAAGATTAGCACGTCTGAGGAGGAGGTCGCGTACCATTCCGCCGACCAGGTACAATCCGTATCCCTGTTCGGCGGCAGCCAGGCTCGCTGTCTTCAGGACTTCCTGTACTTCCGCCGGCAGCCGCTCTTCCATCGATTCAGATAAATTAATCTTATTCGCCATTGCGTTCTCACACATACCGGTGTAGTCAGCATTATAGCACACGGCGGTTTGTTTCAGGACAGGGATATGATACTGAGTCCTCCGACAATAAGGAGGATTGCCGTCAGCCGGAGCAGCATGGTGCGTTTGTCGGGCAGCACCATGAGAAATCCCGGCAGGACCAGGCTCAGTAGAATACTGAATAACGCCACGAGCACCGGGCGGGTCCCCATTATCGTGGCGACCAGCGAGACAGGTCCCAGAGAAACTGCCCGGACATAGAGGACGGAAGCGGAGAGGGCGGCTATTTCGTTACCGGCGACCAGCGCTAAAGTCGAACTTCTCCGGTCCATGTACCGCCATCGCCGGAGTATATGAGGGCGGAGTGAGACCGACAGCATGATAATCGCCGTGCCTAGAATCGACATACTGTACATATTCCAGAAAGACAGGTATTCAAGCGCCTGCTTGGTGAAAATGCTACCCAATGCGCCGAGCAGGCTGGCAAGGAAAAGAAGGAGGAACGGTTTTTTAAGGGAGACGACCTTTCCAGCACCTGATCTCTCAAAGGTGATTATCATTGCACCGGCGACCACGATAAATATTGCCAGCCATTTAGCCCATTCCAGCTGCTCATCAAGGAAAACGGTAGCTATTATCGCGACGAAAACCGGCGAGACATGTGTAATCGGGACAACCTTCGATACCTCTTCTTTCTGCAGCACAAAGAGGACTAACAGTGCGCCTGATGTACCGGCAACGGTCGCTGCAGCTACCCACCCGAAAGCTGCCGCCGGCACGTTGGTATTCCAGGGTGATATAAGGTACAGGGCAAGGCTGAAGAATACCTGTATGACGGACATCGCCAGCATAAAGGTCCTCAGTTTGAGCATCCTCCGGGAAAGGAGGTGGCTGTCTACTATACTTACTCCCGCCTGCATCGTGGCGCTTACAAGCGCGGTACTAATCCAGTCCAAGTTTCTTCTCTCAGTCTTTTTTCAGGATTAATCCAGTATCCCGTCTCACAAGTTCGCTGGATAAGTTAAATGGTTTTACGCGACCCGCTCGTCCTGAGCCTGTCGAAGGACGAGCGGTATCATGTTGTCCTGTCCGCTCATGGTGAGTTTGTCGAAAGATGAGCAGATTTTTCAAGGTATTTCTGAGACGCGATACCAGTGTAACATATTCCAATCCGGGAATAAGATACAAATACAGGCGTGAACTTATTATTCTCAGGCTGTATCTATTGACCGTGAACCTGTTTACTGATAGGATGGAGGGCGTGTGTAATTTATAAATAGAGGAGAAAGGGAAACTGAAAGACACTACCGAGCGCCTTGGTTACGCTCCGTTGGGGAAACTCCTTCTCAGTTTAAGCCTGCCAGCAATCGCCTCATTAGTAACCATGGCGCTTTATAATATTATAGATACCTTCTGGGTAGCGAGATTGGGCCACGAAGCTATTGCTGCTTTGACCGTGATACTCCCTTATTCGATTATCATAATGGCTGTCGGGGTAGGTACGGGAACAGGGGTAAGTTCGCTGGTCTCGCGGCGTTTCGGAGAAGGTGAAATAGAGGTTACCAACAAGGTTGCCGGGCAGGTATTTCCGCTATCCGTGTTATTCGGCGGAATATTCCTGATAGCAGCGGTTTTTTTTGCGCCCGTGATTTTAAAGGTATGCGGAGCTACGCCGGACATAATGGAATACGGCGAGCAGTACCTTACGGTTATCGGGTTCGGCGGACCTTTCGTGTTTTTCACGATGGTAGCCACCGAATTACTGAGGGGTTCCGGTGACGCGTTAAGACCGATGATATTTATGATAACCGCCGCCGTAATAAATATCGTTCTCGACCCCTTTCTTATCTTTGGCTGGTGGATATTCCCGGAGATGGGCGTCAGCGGCGCGGCGCTGGCTACCGTTATAGCGCAGGCGGTCGCAGGTTTACTCGCTTTTGCGTATATAGTTGCAAGGAAGTCCTCGTACAAAGTCAGGTTAGCCTATCTCAAGCCGGACTGGAACATAATCAAGGACATATATCGGGTCGGACTGCCATCGATGCTTACGGAAATTTCGGAGAGTATATGTTTTATTCTGCTGAACAACGTTCTCGCCGGTTTCGGCTCCATTGCGATAGCGGCGATAGGAATAATCATCAGGGTGGTGGATTTCGCGTTTATGCCCATTATCGGTGTTGCCGAAGCTCTGCTGCCAATTATCGGTTTCAACTTCGGTGCACGTATCTGGAAACGGATGTGGGGGTCACTGAAACTGGCCGGAATGTGGCTGGTAGTCCTTCTCGGCCTGGCGACTATCGTAATGGAAATTTTTGCCCCTCAATTAATAGGCATATTCAGCCATGAAGAGGAGATGATGAGCCTGGCAGTACCGGCGATGCGGATAGTGATTATAGTATTGCCGCTTATCGGACTGGCGATAATATTTATCGTTACTTTCCAGGCGATGGGGAAGGGGAAGGAAGTGCTGCTGCTTTCGCTGGCAAGACAGTTTATTTTCTTCATTCCGTTTATCTATATACTGCCCCGCTTTATGGGGGTGACCGGCGTGTGGGTGGCTTTACCCATATCGGATGTCTGCGGGTTTCTTGTAACCGGCTTCTGGCTGCTGCGCGAGTACAGAAAACAGCGTAAAGCCGGGGGATGGAGGGATCTTGCCGTGTCAGGAGTTCTCGATATCAGAGACTAACCGGTATCTAATGACATATCTGTCAGCAGTAACTAAACCAGGTCGAAATTTAATTGCTATATAACACCGGCATTTTTTATAATTAATCAGACAGATGAAAATAGTGGCAGTCGTTGGAATGGCAGGCTCCGGCAAATCAGAAGTAGCCGCCCGGTTCGAACAGAATGGGTTCGTACGGATAAGGTTCGGCGACATTACGGACGAAGAAGTGACGCGAAGAGGGCTGCCTCTGAACGAAGAGAACGAAAGGGCAGTCAGGGAGGCACTGCGGCGCGAGAAAGGAATGGCGGCATACGCTATTCTGAATAAACCAAAGATAGATACGGCTTTAGCCGACAACAACGTAGTAGTGGACGGGCTGTATTCCTGGGAAGAATACCTGTTTTTAAAAGGCGCCTATGGTGACGATTTCAGCGTTATCGCAGTCTGGTCATCTCCTGAAACCAGGTATAAAAGGCTTGCCGCGAGGCATATAAGAGGCCTGACAGAGGAAGAATCCGCCAGCCGGGATAAAGCGGAAATAGAAAACGTAAATAAGGGCGGACCTATCGCAATGGCGAATTTCACCATCATTAATGAGTCCACGATGGAATATCTTATTGGTGCAACAGACAGGATTATTTCGAGGGTAAAGGAATGAGGGATATAACCAGGCCAGATTTCGATGAATATATTCTGAAGATAGCTTCGGTGGTAGCCGAGCGCTCGACCTGCCGCCGTCATCATATGGGGGCGGTAGCCGTGCGGGACAAACATATTCTGACTACCGGGTATAACGGTGCCCCCGCCGGGCAAAAGGACTGCCTGGAACTCGGCTGTTTACGCGACGAAATGAATATTGCTTCCGGTGAAAAACAGGAAACCTGCCGGGCTATTCATGCCGAGCAAAATGTGATAATTCAGGCTGCACTCCACGGTATAAGCCTGGAAGGGAGTACTATTTACTGTACTCATACTCCCTGCGTACTATGTGCCAAGATGCTGGTGAATGCCAAAATAAAGCGGTTTGTCAGTTTCAGTAAATACAGTGACGACAGGTTTTTAGAACTGTTCAGAGAAGCCGGTATAGAGATCGATATAAAGGACAGGCCTCCCTCTGAAATTAGCTACCTGGACTAGGTGCGTGACAAATCCTGAATAGACTGCAATTATCGAAGTTATTGTACTATGACCCACGGTTCCGACTCCGGAATGTTGACTTGACACTGGTGTTAAAATTAAGAAACAGCGCAGGTAACATATGGCTGAATCGATCATAATCGAAGAAGTTACAAAATACTACGGTAAATTTCTTGCTCTTAACGGGCTCTCTCTCCGAGTGGAAGAAAACGCTAACATCGGGCTGCTGGGGCCTAACGGTGCCGGAAAGAGTACCACCCTCAAGATTCTCTGCGGACTGATACGCGCGTCATCCGGGAGCGTTTATATTCAGGGCATAAACGTAGAAGAAAAACCCGAACAGGCTCTGTACAACATCGGTGCTATTATCGAGACCCCGGAGTTTTATTCCTACCTGACACCTACAGAAATTCTCAGCTACCTCGGTAAAATCCGGGGTATGAAAGGAAGCTACCTGAAGCAAAGGATAGAGGAAGTTATCGGACTGGTAAGACTCGAGCAATGGACCAGAGAGAGGGTGGAGAAGTTTTCCCGCGGGATGAAGCAGCGTCTTGGTCTTGCCCAGGCGTTACTGCACGACCCGCCGGTACTGGTGCTGGATGAGCCCGGCCTGGGGCTGGATCCGAGAGGTGTGGTGGAATTCAGAGAGATAATAGAAGAGGTAGGCAAGGAAAAAACGATATTCTTCGCTTCGCACCAGCTGACCGAAGTTTCCCAGATATGCAGGGATGTGGCGATTATCGATCACGGTAAGCTGTTCGCCTATGACAGCATACCGGAGCTTGAGAAAAAATACGGATCACTCGAGGAGGCTTATCTCCAGTTGACCGGGGGTGAATCTTGATGGAGTTTGAGAAACTCAGGATAGTGGCTGCATATGAATTTCTAAAGCATATTCGCCGGAAACGGCTGTATGTAATCCTGGGACTAACGCTTATTTCGGAACTCGCGGTTATCATCCTTCTTCCGCTGCTTATGGACGGCAAGTATCCCGACAATGTAATGACAATGGCTGCCACGCTTACAGTAGGTCCCAGCCTTGCCACAATCGGAGCGGTCTTTTTTGCCGGAGACGCCATAGCCGGTGAGTTCGAGGGAAAGACCGGCTTTATACTTTTTACCAATCCGGTAAAAAGGTCAACACTGGTGATGGGAAAGTACCTGGCAAGCTGTGCCGCAGTTATTCTGCTGGTAATCTTCGGGTACATTATTACAGACATCACGCTCCTGGTCATATATGGAGAAATCCCGACCGAAACATTCAATTCATTCGGGCTGTGCCTGCTATACGGAGGCGCCGTCCTGTCGATTACTTTCTTTTTCAGTTCCGTATCAAAGGGTGCGATGGGTGCAACGGTAATCACGCTGGTCCTGATAATGGTTATTTCGGGAATAGTTGAAAGTGTCCTGGTGATGGCCGGGAAACCTTACTTTTTCCTCCCGTCCGCCGGTGGTGACAGCATCGCACTGGTCTACGGCGGGATGGACCTGTTCGAGGGTATGATACCTGCCGGCGCTGGCGGGATGGGTGGTATGAATAGCTTCCTCGATTTCAAGTTACCCGATATCGGGCATATTGCATACTCGATGGCCGGGTATATGGTGATTTGTTTAGCCCTGAGTATATGGATAAGCAGGAGACGCCAGTTAGCTTAGATGTATAATTCGGTAACTGGATGAAGTCTATGTCTGTACCGCACGCAAAAGTAATTATCAATCCGGCGGCCGGAGCCAATAAAACATACAAGAAATGGCCTCAGTTGAACCGTATCCTCAATCACATCGGATTGTCTTTCGACCACGATTATACGGAGGGCTCGGGCCATGCGATCGAACTTGCCAGGGAAGCTGCTTCAAACGGTTATCGATATCTGGTTGCCGTTGGCGGTGATGGTACGGTTAACGAGGTAGCCAACGGCATTCTTCATACCGGTGACTCAGGCGAGATATCGATCGGCGTGGTGAGTACGGGTACCGGAAGCGATTTCGCACGTTCAGCGGGTATACCGAGGGACTATGCCAGCGCCTGTTCATGTCTTACCAGTCCGAACAGACTGGTTATAGACGCAGGAATCGTTGAATATCATAAAAACGGTGAAAAGACCCAGCGTTTCTTCGTTAATGCGGCGGGTATCGGATTCGATGCGGCTGCGGTAGAATCTACTGAAAAAATGCCGAAGTATTTCGGCGGAACTATTCCTTATCTTGCCGGACTCCTGCGAACATTAATCAGCTACAGGAACAAAGCCGTTGTGATGGATATAGACGACAGGAATGAATCAGCAAAAATACTCAGCGTAATAATTGCTAACGGAAATTACCTCGGTGGAGGTATGCATGTTGCACCCGATGCCGTCATGGACGATACGCTCCTGGATGTGGTCACTATCGGTGACGTCGGTAAATTCGACCTGCTTAAATCACTGCCGATGATATACAAGGGAACTCACGGCAGCCACCCCAAGGTTAATATCGAAAAAGCTACCAGAGTATCCATCGATACCTCGGAAAAGGTTCTTGTCCACGCGGACGGGGAACTCCTGGGTGAAGGTCCGGCATCGTTCCGGTTGATACCTTCGGCTTTAAGCGTGGTCGTTTAAAGAGACAAATCAGTCGATATTCTCGTTCTGGTAAGTTCCGCTGTATCCGTCCGTTTCCCCTGTCAGTCTGAAGAAAATGAGCTGCACAACTCTTGCGTTTTTCTGCACTCTGAAACCGTTGGGGTGGTATACATTGAGAAGTGATTCGGAGCGCCCGGAATATCCGGCATCCCAGACCGCAGTGCCGACCGACACGCCGCAGCGGTACAGGCTTGACCTGGGTCTGGCCAATGCCATAACATTGTTAGGCAGGTGGACTATTTCGTTATAGGTAATGGAATAGATACCGGGTTCAAGGTTAATGAAACCTTTGCCGTCGAATTCGAGCGGGCTGAGTTCCGATACTATTCTTTCAGCATTATTGACGGCAACCTGTCCCGGAGTTTCCATGAGCGATATGCCACGTAAAGTAATATCGAATCCGTTAGGCTGGACCTGCATTTCAAGGTCCATATAGCCTTCGATAAGGGGTGGATTCTGCTCGATCAGTTTACGAATATCGCCTGCGGATAAGACGGCTGTCATTGTTCTAAGACAGTATAACATTTTAAGATAAGTGCAGCGACAATGCGGGAGAGAATTGTTTGAATAAATACAAACTTCTGGTAGTGGATATCGACGGAACCATCCTCGATATTAATAACAGAATTTCCGATACTGATAAAGAAGCACTTGGCGACGTTGTAAATTCGGGAATTCCCGTGTCGCTTTCAACGGGCAGGGTAGTGCAGGCAGCTAAGAGGTTCCTGGAACAGCTTGAACTTAACGGCTACCACATGTTTTTCGACGGCGCCCTTGTATACAGTCCGGAAACGGACAATGAGGTCTATGTAGACCCGATTGGTGCTGACATTATCGGTGAGATGATTGACTATTCGCGCAAGATTGGGCTGGATTTCGACCTGTATTCGATTACGCAGTTTTTTGCCGAGAAAGAAACATGGGCTACCGATATCAGGCGGGATTTCTTTAAACTGGATGCTACGATAGTCGATTTCAGACAAATTCAAAATACGGAAAGATTCATCAAAGGGACTCTGGTTGTTTCGTCCGCCGAGGATAAACGGAAAGCCAGGGACTTTGTCGATCACTTCGCCGATAAACTGAATTTTTCCTGGACGAAAACCCCCGCTTATCCAGACGTGGATTTTATCAATATAATCGCCAACGACGTATCAAAAGGTAAAGCGCTGAGAGCTCTTACTTCATTTATGGGAATATCGATGAACGAGGTAGCAGCTATCGGAGACGGAATGAACGACATTCCGCTGCTGTCTTCGGCCGGGCTGGCAATAGCAATGGGAAATGCTCCCGACGAGGTGAAGGCTATTGCCGACCACGTTACGCTGGATGTCGCGAACCAGGGGGTTGCCGAAGCGGTACGCAGATATATCCTGTAACCATAAATTAAGCGAACAAATTATCGAAGTTAACGGAAGAAATATGCATATACTGGCGGCGGTACAGGGAGAATACGGCAAGCGTATCGCGGAAAATGTTAAGAAACATATGCCGGACGACTGGACTCTGGATGTGATTGAGATGCCGCGGGCTTTACCGATGCTGGTCGATGAACCTGAAGAGTTTTTACCGTCCGAAATTCCTTCAGCAGACCTTTTACTGGGGCTGATAGAGTCCGACGGGGCTGCACAGCTTATTCCCGCACTTGCCCGCCTCAGCGGAGTAAAGGCGGCAATTGTGCCGGTAGACAATCCTGCCTGGCTGCCGATGGGGCTGCAGAACCAGATAGAGCAGGAAATGGCGGATACAGGGGTGTATTCAATATTCCCCAGGACCTTCTGTACACTGTGCGAGAACAGCACAGGATATAAAAGTAATGCTGTCACATATACTAATGAGTTGATTTCTTCATTTGCAGAGTTTTTCGGCCAGCCGAAAGTTAAGATTACACTGGATGATGATGGAACTATGATTGCGGGTGTCGAGGTTATGCGTGGAGCCCCGTGCGGTTCCACGTATCATGTTGCCGGGAAGCTAACCGGTATGGCGGCAGCGGAAGCGGTACCCAAAGCAGGACTGATAGCGCATCAGTTTCCCTGTCTGGCATCGATGCAGCAGGACGAGATAGACAAGGGCGCGAACCCCTGATGAATATATCAGGCTATGTAATGAATGAAGAAATTGAAGAGGGACTAAAATCGGCTGAATAACAGCACTTAACCGATTTCTAGGCGGCGTGTTTATTCGGACTTCTGCGACGGATAATCAGCACTGCTATCAGGAATATCACCAGGACAAGACTGCCTATATACGTTCCAACCAGCCGCCAGTTAACTGCAAAGCTGGCGGTTATGTATTTGTTGCAGTCCATAACGATGTATTCGGGGTTCTCCGTGCTGTCGATGTGTTTTTCCCAACCTTTAAACACGTACCCGAAAGACGGGACTGCTTCAAGGGACACTATTGTTCCGGCATCGTAAGTGCCGGTAAAAGGTAATTCCGGTGGCTCCTCGAGATCCACCTTTACATTGCCGCCGCCGGTGCTGACATCCACGGTCAGACTGTACGTACTGCCTGCTCAGGCAGCTTTCGTCGATTCCGGAGGGGTGAATGCTATGTAAATCAGCGGCAGTGCCGATACTATGATGAGTCCAGTAAGAACGATTTTCATCGGTTTTTTAGCGATAAATCGTTTCATATTCACAGGCATTATCTCTTGAAAAGCCTTTTCCACCAGGGCTTTTTATCATCGAATCCCCGGATAACGAATGTATGTTCACATTTTCCGCAGCGCCACGTTCCATACTGCTTGTTGTAGTAGGTGTTCGAGCTTCCACAGCGAGGGCAGGTCGAGCGGATTTTCCTGGCCGTTTCTTTGTCCATCTGGTCCCAGTATTCGTCATGCCATCCGGGACGTCCGGGCATAGCATCCTCCTGACGTATTATTGATTTATTATAACACTAATCGTTATTGTCGCGATTATATTCCTACATATGCAGTTCGATGATATCGCCATCCTGAAGTATATGTTCTCTCTTTGCCATTACTCCATCGTGCTTACCGGAGCCCCAGATACGGGCGAACTTCAGGTTCGCGGCGAAATCCTTGTGGACTTCGGTAGCGGCGTCGGCAAGTGTGCTGCCTGTCGGGAGTACGATAGGGTCGTTCATATCCGGTCTCTGCCCTGGTGTCTTGGTGTAAACGCGGATAATTTCGAGGAGCCGGAATATAGCAAGTTTGAGTTCTTCAAGACCGGTTCCCTTTGTCGTAGAAACTGCCAGAACCGGGAATTCATCTCGGTATAAATCTTCGAGGACCTCGTAATTTTCAGTCGCTCCATCGATGTCAATCTTATTACCGATTATCAACGCCTTTTTGGCGTATCTGATGACTTCTTCTTCGTTGCTGTCATCCGTATGGTCGATGCCGATACGCATATTCTCTAACTCGGCAGTAATAATTTCCATCTGGGAAAGAGGGTCTTCCGAGAGGTCGATTACTATCATCAGGGCATCGGCCCGAACAAGATTGGGCGGCAGGAGAGCCAGGGTCGAAGCGGTTACCAGCGGCGGAGTATCCAGCAGCTGTATCTGAATATTTTCATATTCCATCATGCCCGGTGTAACTGTGTAGGTGGTAAACGGGTATTCCGCTACAGTGGGGGAAGCGTTAGTCAGGACATCGACCAGTTGAGATTTACCTGAATTCGGCGTGCCGATGACCGGGACCTGGGCGGCACCTTCTTTCTGGACGGTCATCGAAGCTCTCTGAGCAGCCGCTTTTTTATCTCCGGACTGAGAGAGTTTCGCAATTCTCCGCCTGAGGTCTGCCTTAAGGTGGTCGGTACCCTTATGCTTGGGCATAATTGCCAGCATTTCTTCGAGTGCGGCTATTTTTTCAGGCGCGGTTTTCGCCTGGCGGTAGCGTTTTTCAGCATCGAAATAATGCGGCGGCAGATTTGTTGGCATATTCCCCTCTGGTCACGGAATAAGTCTCTTATAGAATTATACATTAATATATCCTTTCTTATGAACTCCATGTCCTCTCACTTAACGGTCGGTAACGAATATGATTGTGTTGGCTGACAGAGTGGTGATACTATGAAAGTGACTATGATACAGAGACTGAAGAAAATACTTGCCGAAAGGGATAGAGTACGTATAGAAGACAGCTCCCGTATTCCGGCTGCCGTTCTGATTCCGCTGCTGCATAAGGACGGTGAGTACCATCTGCTTTTCACCAAGCGGACGGATACTTTGCGTGACCACAAAGGACAAATATCATTTCCGGGAGGTACCCGGGAAAAGTACGACCCTACACTACTGGATACGGCTCTAAGGGAATGTGATGAAGAAATAGACCTTTGTTCGGAGATAGTCGAGATTCTGGGGGCGCTCGACGACAAGCCCACCATGCATACGAATTACCTGATTACACCCTATGTCGGAGTAATACCCTGGCCCTGCGAACTGAATAAGGACCCCATGGAGGTAGATGAGATTTTTACGGTTCCAGTTTCCGCTCTTATGGACAAGGACACCCTGAAACAGGAAGACGATCCGGCAAACGACGGCACCAGCGAAGGGTATTTCTATTACTACGATAGCAGGATAATCTGGGGCGCTACCGCCCGGATTATTACCCAATTCCTTGAAATCTGGTCTGCGGCAATGAATGAAAAACAGCAAAGCTGACCGATAGAGTCATCACTCTTCTTGACCTTCATCGTATTTCACAGTAATCTATTGGGTGCTTTTTTTTAAACATCCTGTTATTGCTCTATATCTGGAGATATTATGAAAACTGCGGTAATTATGGACATGTACGGCTGCCCGAACCGGTGCCGACATTGCTGGTTGAGGCACGATAGAAATGCGGATACACCGGTCGAGGAGTTTATCTGGCTTGCCGAACAGTTCAAGAGTTATAAGAAAGACGGGAAACCATTCTTTGAAGAACTGATATTCATGACATGGTACCGGGAACCGGATTATCCTGATAATTACAAAGAACTGTGGGAACTGGAAAATCAACTGAGTACGGGTGAAGTCCCGAGATTCGAACTCGCCAGTATCTGGCGGATGGTTAGAGATAAGGATTATACCCCGTGGCTGAAAGAGCTGGGAGTAGACCGTGTTCAGGTTACCCTGTTCGGTACCGAAGAGAATACGGACTATTTCAGGGGTCGTAAAGGAGCATACCAGGAACATCTCAGGGCTTTCGATATTATGCTGGAGAATGGAATCGCACCGAGAGTCCAGATTTTTCCTTTTTCAACTACAATTGATGATATTAACCGACTGTACCAGATTCTGCTTGATATCCGGCTGGAGGAGCGTGTAAATAGTCTCGGAAAGGAATTTACCTGTTTCATTAATACCACGACCCCGATGGGAGAGGGATTCAATCTCGAAGATATCAGGCTGAGAAGAAGTGATCTCTGGAAACTTCCCGGGTATTTTATAGAGAAGACATTGAAACATTATAAGAGGGAGAGTATGGAATCACTCGTGAAAACGGAAGCGGAACTGCTACCCGAACTTCTCAAGGATGATTCCCCTCTTAACGAAGAGTCGGAAATCCTCGCTTTTATGGTGGATCCTCATTTTAATGTATATCCTAACTTCGGGGAGTTAGCTGAATGGTGGTGCCTGGGTAACGTTAAGAAGAACGGAATCGGTACAGTTATAGATAATTTCATTAGCCGAAATAATCCCGGGATGAAGATGAATTATGAGATTCCGGTCAGTTACTTCGCTGAAAAGTACGGCAGGGCTGACAACGAAAGACTCTGGGCAAAAACGGATTTAGTGCAGAAATGGCACAGGCTCGAAGCGATGAGTAACAGGAACGCGTATCTGTAGTTTCCGGGGCTGTGAAGTATTTTCACTAAATAAGTAAATAGGATTCTATCTGTATTTGGCTGTTTATATATACCTATCCCCTTTATCCCCTTTCCGGCCAGAACCATTTGATGACCAGAAGATTTTCCTGGCCAGAAAGGGGAGTCAATAAGAGAGAGGGGTGAAGCCCCTCTCTCAAACTCTTTCCCCCTCAAACAATCGAAATATTTCTGCTGGATACGGCAACTGTTTGAGGGGGATAAAGTGGGTGAACCGAAAATCACAACAAGAGCTAGATAGTACAGTGAATATAGGGTATTGACAGGCAGATTTTTACGGTATATAATCAAGTATACTTGATTATATACCAGTACAATAGACAATCATAATATCGTATTACAGATGTACCGGTAGTCTATACATTATAATTTGCGTTCACTCATTCCTTTCACCTCTCTTCCCCTCTCGAGAAATCGGGAGGGGAAGGTAAGGGGTGACATCGACGTTATACCTGCCTGTATAAAAGCCTTTACCACGGCTGTTGCTTTCAAATTACAATTGATATAATAGAGGGAAATCTACCGGACTTGTAGTTCAATCAAGCGTGGTGAATTATGATCGAAGTTTTACGTAATAAAAACCTGACGACCAAATTCCAGATCCTGGCCGAAATAGCTGACAGAGGCCCTGAAATCCAGCAAAGAGAGATAGCCAGGAAACTCGATATTACGCCCCAGGCAGTATCCGACTACATTGCCCAGCTTATCAAGGAAGATATGCTTATATCGAGAGGACGTTCGAGTTATAAAGTTACCAATGAAGGTATCAACTGGGTGATCAAGGAACTCAAGGAGCTGAACAATTACAGCATTTCCATCCAGAGGGCGGTAAACAGTATATCGGTCTGTGCGGCAATTGCGGCCGACGATCTGAAGAAAGACCAGCAGGTGGGACTCAGGATGAGAGACGGATTGCTGTTTGCTACCTCCGATATAGAAACCGGTGCGACAGGTAGAACCACCGCTTCCGCAAAGGCGGGGGAAGATATCGGGATATCGGATATCAGAGGAATCGTTTCACTGGAAATAGGTAAAGTGGTCATCGCCATTGTTCCCGGAATTGAAAAAGGCGGTTCCGGTAAGGTTAACTACGATGCTCTGAATAAACATATCGAGAGAAGCCAGTTTGTCGTCTCAATGGGCCTTGAATCCTATGCGGCTCTGAATAAAACAGGCGCGAAATTTTACCAGTTCGGGGCTGTCGAAGCGGCAATCGAGGCGGCGAAATGCGGACTCAGACCGCTTGTGGTATGTGTCGAGAATGAAGCGTCCAAGCTTATATCGAGGCTGGAACAGGAACGAATAAACTACGAACTGCGTGAAGTATCGAAAAAATAATCGATTCCGGCAGTCTATTCTTATCTCATCCGATGATGCTTCACCGTTAAAGGAACCCCAGGAAACAACCGTGAGATTTTTATGCGTAATAAAGGTATTTCCCGATGAGTAATCCGGACGGAAAAGCGAAAGTATTGATGGTACAGGGCACAGCATCATCGGCCGGGAAAAGCATTCTCGTTACCGCGTTATGCCGGATTTTTAAACAGGACGGATATAAAGTCGCGCCTTTCAAGTCGCAGAATATGTCGCTGAACTCATACGTTACCAGAGAAGGCGGCGAGATAGGACGGGCACAGGTAGTTCAGGCCGAGGCAGCGGGAATCGAACCTACCGTCGATATGAATCCGATACTCCTTAAACCGGAAGCGGACAGCAAATCGCAGGTTATAGTTATGGGGAAGGTAATGGACACCCTGCAGGCAAGAAAATATTACGAGCATAAATCCGATTTACTCCAGATAGTGTCGGAAGCCCTGGACCGTCTCAGGTCCGAGTATGATGTCGTGGTTATCGAGGGAGCCGGCAGCGCCGCCGAAATAAACCTGAAAGACCGCGAAATCGTGAACATGAGGATAGCAAAGCTGGCAAATTCGCCGGTCCTGCTGGTCGGTGACATAGACAGGGGCGGGATATTCGCTTCTCTTATCGGCACTATTGACTTACTCGAACCGGAAGAACGGAGACTGGTAAAAGGTCTGGTAATCAATAAATTCAGGGGAGACGTTTCTCTTTTTGAGTCGGGAATAAAATTCATCGAGGAAAAGACAGGGATACCGTGTATCGGGGTAGTCCCGTATTTTCGTGATATTGCGATAGCCCAGGAAGACTCAGTATACTTGGATGAAAGACAGGAGAATGGCGGAACCGGAAATCTTGATATAGCCATAATCAGGCTGCCGCATCTCTCTAATTATGACGACTTCGATCCTCTGGAACGGGAAGGCTGCAGTGTGCGTTACGTCACGAACCGGAGGCAACTGGGGAAGCCGGAACTGATTATTATCCCGGGAAGTAAAAGCACCATAGCCGACTTGGAATTTCTGCGAGACAACGGCCTGGCGGATGAAGTAATAAACAGGGCTGAAAACGGGACTCCGGTAATGGGCATATGCGGAGGGTACCAGATGCTGGGCAGGGAGTTAACAGACCCGTATGGAGTTGAGTCGTCAACGGGTTCGACAGAGGGGTTAAATCTGCTGGATATAACGACTGTTTTTAACCGGGGAAAAACTACAACCCAGGCGAAAGGGATTGTAAGCAGCGGCAGGGGAATACTGTCCGAAGCCGGCGGGAGAGAAATCACGGGTTATGAGATTCATATGGGCGAAACCGTTGAGAGTAATGAAGAAAGCCCTTTTAGAATAGTGGAAACACCGGACGCTAAATCCGATTATCCCGATGGTGCAATTAACAGCGAAGGTACCATACTGGGCACGTACATTCACGGGATATTCAACAGCGATAGTTTCAGGGCGGGTTTTCTGAATTCACTGCGTAAGTATCATCGTCTGCCGATGAACGCCGTTCACAACATCGAGCAAAAAGAAAAAGAATATGACAAACTTGCCGACCTGGTACGCAGCAGCCTCGATATGAATCAGATATACCGGATAATCGGGGACGGGATTCGAAAAGACTAAATGTGTCTCAATACCCGGCACAGGCAGACAGTAATTGCGTTCAGGTCTTTTAAGAACCTATAATTAAATGAACATACCTTCAGAAAGGCACTGATGATGAGCCATATCGAGCACAAAGAATTATCGCCGCAGGTTGTATCCTGTGCCGTGCTGATTATTTCCGACAGCAGGACTGAAGCCACCGATGAATCGGGCAAACTGCTGATGGAGAAACTCAAAAGCAACGGACATAATGTAGTCGATTATGCCATATTGAAGAACGATACCGTTGCTATAAAGGGAAAACTGGAGGAGCTGCTGACGCAGGAAGAATCTCAGGTAATTATTACCAGCGGCGGTACTGGCGTCAGCCACCGCGATGTCACCATAGAGACGGTTACCCCGATGCTTGATAAAACGCTTGACGGATTCGGCGAGCTTTTCCGTACTCTGTCTTATATGGAAATAGGGACGGCGAGTATTATGAGTCGGGCAGCAGCCGGGGTAAAGGAAGGGAAAATTATCATATGCATCCCCGGTTCTCTTGGCGCGGTAAAGCTGGCAATAGATAAAATAATACTGCCTGAAATCGGGCATATGGTCAGGGAGGCTACGAGATGAAACCTTTGGTATCATTATTACCTTTTGAAGAAGCACTGGAAGTTGTTGAAAAGAATATCCACCCGATTAATGAAACGGAAGTAATACCGATCGAAAACGCGGTGGGGAGAGTTTTAGCGGAGGATATCATATCTACTCAGAATACCCCGCCATTCGACCGCAGTGCTATGGACGGATATGCGGTTATTGCTGAAGATACAAGAGGTGCAAGCGATGCTAATCCGGCGTTACTGGAAATGGTTGGGGTAATCCATGCGGGGGATGTACCCAACAGAAGCGTGGGTACCGGACAGTGTATGCAGATTGCTACAGGAGCAATGATACCGGAAGGAGCCAATGCCGTAGTGAAGGTGGAAGAAACAAGTATAGCTGGCAGTACAGTTTCGATATATAAAGAGATCACACCTCTTTTAGATGTGGGAATAAAGGGAGAAGATATTAAGGCCGGTGAAACAGTATTGAATACCGGTGCCTACCTTGATGCCGGAAAGGTAGGTGTACTTGCTTCCCAGGGGCTTGAGAAAGTAAAAGTTTACATAAAACCTAGGGTTGCCGTTATGCCGTCCGGTGAAGAAGTGGTGGAACTTGGCAAGGAACTCAAACCAGGACAATTGTATGATATCAATTCATATACCATTTTATCCGTGGTAAATGAAAACGGTGGGATACCTGTTAGACCGGGAATTATCGGTGATACCGTTGAAGATATCAGGACGAAACTTACAGAAGCGCTTAAAGAAAGCGACTTCCTGGTATTTTCCGGGGGTTCATCGGCAGGCGAGAAGGATCTATTATCGTCGGTAGTGGCTGAAATGGGTATCATCGTATTTCATGGAGTTGAGATAAAACCGGGAAAACCGACAATGTTTGCCATTGTTACTGACAAGCCGGTCTTCGGTATGCCGGGGCATCCAGCGTCATCACTGGTCAATTCATATCTTTTCCTGGCACCTGCTCTGAGAAAAATGGCCAGATTGCCACGAAAAAGGGTAGAGAAAGTAAAAGCAAAGCTTAGTAAAACAACTAAAGGGGCTAAAGATAGACCTCAGTTTATGACCGTGAAACTCGAAGGCGATGAAGCAGTACCGGTATTCACCCAATCAGGAGCGATAACAAGCATAGCCAGAGCTGACGGCTATTTCAAGATAGAAGCCAACGGGTCGGTTGAAAAAGGTGAAGAGGTCACCGTAACCATCTTTTAGGTGTCTACATGACCGGTAATGATAATATCAGGATAGAGGTCAATCCCCGAATATCCGACGAGCAGTTATTCGAATTTTACCAGCGTAATCATATCTGCGAAGAAGGTTACGGCAGGATCGAGTACCCGTATCTGAGAAAAAGCAGCCTGATAGTCGGTGCGTTCGAAGGCAACAGGCTGATTGGCATCGCCCGGGCGATGTTTGACGGTATGGCCGGTGTTATCATGGAATTCTGCCTGGAGCTGGAGTACCAGGGGAAGAATCTCGAATACGAAAACGGTTCTCTTATCGGGAAAGACGAGTCCGGGCTGGGGAAAAAGATAGGCGATACGCTGATAAACGAGTTATTCGGGATGGGAGCGGATTTTATAGAGGCTCAATCCATCGTGGAAAACTACGAAGAGAATTTCTACGAATCTATCGGATTCGAGAGAAAGAACCAGCATCTTGCATATTATATAGACAAGAGGCCGTATAAAGATGATGAAAGGTTTAAAACTCCGCGGCGTACGTTTACCGATGAGAGGTAAGACTAATTTTCAAGATAGTACACCAGTGCCTCTTTGAATCCCTGTTCTTTCCAGAATGAATCCGGCACGGTTTTCCGCGTAATATCACTCAATTCGATTCTATCGACATTCTTTGATTCGAACCAGGTTTTTATCCTGTCCAGCATTCTCCTGCCAATACCTTTACCCCTGTGGGCAGTCGTTATCGCAATGTCGTAGATATGCCCGATATCCCTGCCTTTGAAAAGTGAAGGACGCAGTGTGACCGAGGAAATCGAGTAACCTACTACGCATTCATCTTCGATTGCTACAAGAAGCAGCGAATCTTCCGAATCTATCATATTCTTAAGGTGGGTCTCCACCTGTGTCAGGACGTTTTCACCGTTGGTGTCATACGGTTCGATTTCAGAGTTGAAATACATAAACTCCATCCAGAGTTTAGTGATTTCAGGGATATGTTTTTCCGCAGCTTCTATGATTTCCATTAAAGCACTTTCTACCTTGAGAGGTTCGACTCTCTACGATACGTCCCGCTTTTACCGCCTGTTTTAGTTTCAAGACAGATGTCCGTTATTGTCATTCCGCGGTCGATGGATTTTGCCATATCATAGATAGTCAGGGCAGCGACCGACACTGCGGTCATTACTTCCATTTCGATTCCCGTCCTGCCGCTGCACCGGGCGGTCGCGGTTATTTCTATATGGTCATTACCGGAGAGATCAAAGTCGACGGTTACTTCATCTATCAGTATGGGATGGCAGAGGGGAATGAGTTCCGGAGTTTTCTTGGCGGCCATAATTCCGGCAATCCTGGCTGCGGCGATTGCGTCGCCTTTTTTCAGGCTGGCCGACCTGATCTGTTCGAGGGTCTCGGGTTTCATTATTACCCTGCCGCTGGCAACGGCTTCCCGAACAGTTACATCCTTATCACCAACATTGACCATCCTGGCTTCGCCGTCGGAGTTAAGGTGGGTTAACTTATCATTCATTTTCCCTTCTCCCCGATAAGATACGTTCCTTCCATTCACTCCTTAAGGAAACGTAAGAGGGGCCAAACCCCTCTTATACTACACCGTACCATCAACTTCACATGCCAATATTATACCACTCTGTTCAACCACCTATCTGACACATGGGACGTTCGTTAGTGTCAGGCGCCACTTTCCCATCAAGATTATGCTGTTCTCTCTTGAGATTTACCGCCTGCTGGATGAGTTTTTTCAGTTCGTCCGTACTAACTCCGCTTCTTAAAGCGTCTTTAACGTTGATTTCCTCTCTGGCAAGGAGGCAGGGACGAAGGTAACCGTCCGACGTAACCCGCAGACGGTTGCAGGTATTACAGAAATGCTCGGTCATCGGGGTAATAAAGCCGATAGTCCCTTTAGCGCCGGGAAAGCTATAGTACCTTGCAGGACCATTACCTTCGAGACCGGTATGCGGTTCCAGTTGACCCAGCGACCGCAATCGTTCTCTTATCTCTCCTGTTGTTACCATTTCCGAGATTTCTCCGTTCGGGGTACCGATAGGCATAAATTCGATATACCTGACATTCCATCCCTCGTCGATGGTCTTTTTCGCAAAGTCTGATATCTCGTCGTCGTTTATACCTTTCAGGGGCACCATGTTTATCTTGACCGGCTGCAGGCCTGCTCTGGCGGCGGCTTCTATCCCGGCGAGCACATCCTTCAGCCTGTCGTGCCCCGTTATTCGCTTGAATCTATCGGCTCTGAGTGTATCCAGACTGACGTTTACCCGTCTTAGCCCGGCTTTTTTAAGTTCTTCCGCATACCTCGCCAGCAGGATACCATTTGTAGTCAGAGAGATATCGTCTATTCCGTCTATTCCGGCAATCATACCTACAAGGGTAGTGAAACCAGGTCTCATCAGTGGTTCGCCGCCGGTAAGACGTACCTTGTTTATTCCCATATCCGCGGCAACCCTGACCAGAGTTTCTATTTCCTCGTATGAAAGGACATCCTCGTGTTTCAGGGGAACCATGCTGCTGACCGAGCAGTAGATACAGTTAAGATTACAGTGATCCGTAACCGATATTCTCAGGTAATTTATCTGGCGGTGCCAGGAATCATACAGGCCCGACTTTATTCTTTTTTTCAGGGCGTTTTCCTGTGATTTCCGGGTTTTACTCATAACTATTCCTGTTTGAAAACATTAACATCGGATATCCCGAAGATTAAGAATATCCTGTCGCTTTCGGTAAGATTCAATTCTTTCAACGACCGGCGAAGAGCAAGGCAGGTGAATTCGGGTGGTACGTCAACTTTAATGTGAGTAATCGTTCCACGGTCGATAATGTTCAATACCGTACCTTCGAGGCAGTTATTATCTTCCGTGTCGACCGATTCTCTGGACAGCAGAATATTTTCCGGCCGGATGGAAATACATGCTTTACCTTCGAGTTTGGTGTTTACGGTAATATCCGTGCCATCGATGGAGAAAATTTTATTGCCGTTCGGACCGGCGGAGATTTCTCCTCCGAATACATTGCGCGTCATCAGGAAACGGGCCAGTTTTTCGGACTGCGGGTGGAGGAATATCTCTTCCGGCGTCCCTACCTGGAGTATCTCTCCATTCATAATGACGGCTATTCTGTCACCGAGAGCTACCGCTTCCTCGAAGCTGTGGGTCACGTGTATGGTGGTGAGTTCCAGACGCCGGTGCAGCTCTTTCAGTTCTCTTTCATAGTCTTCTTTTGTTTCCGAATCCACGGCGCTGAGAGGTTCATCGAGTATCAGCAGGTCAGGTTTAATGGCAACTGCCCTCGCCAGGGCAATCTTCTGGCTTTCGCCGCCGCTGAGAGTCCAGGACCTCTTTTCGAGGAGGTTTTCGAGGTGCAGCAGTTCGACGGCTTTATCCACCGCCTTGTCAATATCCTTCTTTTTCTGGTTTTTCCACATCAGACCGAAGGAGATGTTATCACGCACTGAAAGATGGCGATAGAGCGCATAGTCCTGGAAAGCAAAACCTATTTTCCTGTTTGCCAGGTTCAGGTCGGTAACGTTTTTCCCGTTAATCCACACCTCTCCGCTGGTCACGGAGTTCAGGCCGGCAATAGATTCAAGGAGAACGCTTTTACCGGAACCGGTCGGTCCCAGGAGAACAAAATATTCACCGTCATTCACTTCGAGATTGACATTCTTCAGGAAGAATTTTCCCGCCTGAACGTTTAAATTTTTTACCTCAAGCATAGTTCACCTTTAACACGGGCGTTCAGGTTCCCTTGATAACGTGTATGGCGGTGGCTTTGAAACTGGCATAAACTTCCCTGTCTTTTTCGAGATTAAGTTCGCCAGCCGACCTGGAGGTAACGAGTACGACCAGGGTAAAACCACAGTTTATAGTCACACGGGCGAGAGCGCCGAAGGAAACCGTATTTATTATTTTACCAGCAAATGAGTTCCTGGCGCTAGTTGAGGTCCTTGTCGTGGACAGGGTGATATCCTCCGGTCTTATGCAAACATTTACTTTTTCTCCAACAGGATAGTCGGTAATCGCTTCTATCAGGTTACCACCCGCCTGTATGGTCGCGTGCCCTTCCTGTGTCGAGATAATTTCACCGTCGATGATATTTTCTACCCCTACGAAGTATGCCACGTCCTTGCTGCCGGGGGAGTTGAATACCCGATGCCAGTCTCCGGTCTGGAGAATTTCCCCGTTAAGCATTACTGCGACGTTATCCGCCATCCTCTGCCCCTGTGCCAGATCGTGGGTAGCCATAACAGTAGTTATCCGATAGCGTCTTATCGTCTCCATAATAAATTCTTCGATTTTATTCGACGATACGGGGTCGAGGTTAGCGGAAGGTTCATCGAGCAGGAGTATTTCCGGTTCACTGATTACAGCCCTGGCTATCGCGACTCTCTGTGTTTCACCTCCCGAGAGTGTCTTTGCATTACGGTTCGCGTAATCGGCAAGTCCTATGGCTTCGAGCATTTCACCGGTTTTCTCCTTGATCGCGGATTTATCAGCACCCCGCCATTTCAAGCCAATGGCTATGTTATCAAAAACGCTCATATTGAAAACTACAGGCTTCTGGAGTACGAAGGCCATCATACGTCGCAGTGCGAGTCTTGATTTCGGTGATTCGGTAATGTCGGTGCCGTCTATCAATACTTTCCCCGATGCAGGAATATCGAGCGTGTTCAGAAGCCGGAGGAGAGTAGTCTTGCCGGCGCCGGTCGGACCGATAATGGCAAAGACTTCTCCTCTCTCAACCTTGAGGTTGATATTTTTCAGGATTTCCTGCTCGTTCAGTATCTGATATAGATTGACTGTTTCCAGTAACGGCATACGCTTACCTCTGCTGTATTCTGTTAAGCAATATATTTGCTACAAGGGCAAGGAATATCAGGATAAGCCCAAGTGCTATCGACAGCTCGATGTCTCCCTTGGATGTTTCAAGCGAAATCGCCGTGGTTATCACCCTGGTAAAACCCCTGATGTTTCCCCCTATCATCAGGGAGATTCCGACTTCTGAAATAGCCCGACCGAACCCCATAATAACCGCCGCCATTACGGCAAACCTGGCTTCTTTCAGGATAAGAATAGTTATCTGGAAACCGCTGGCGCCGAGAGATCGGGCAGTATCTATCAGGGTTCTGTCGATGCCGCTCAGGGCGGATATAGTCAGGCCGAGTATTATAGGCGAAATCAGGATTACCTGTCCGATGATAATGGCGGACGGTGTAAACAGCAAGCCCAACCCTCCGAGGGGGCCCGCCCTTGACAGGAACACAAAGACAAAAAGACCGACGGCAACAGTGGGTATAAAATACAGCGTCTGTATAAGATTAACAAGCACTCTTTTGCCGCGGAAATTGTTGAAATGGATAACACTTGCCAGAGGTATACTTATCAGAGATGCAATGATGGAGGAAGTGATCGCGATCCTGAGCGATCTCCCGGCTATCTCCATTACCTCCGGGTCAAGGTTTATAATAAGTTCAACGGCTTTTACAAAGCCCTGCCACAATGATTCCAAATGGTTATTCCTATGCTGGTTTATTTATCCGAATTCGCCCTCTCGTACACAGGAGAGGGCGAATCAGTAAACGATGATGTGATTATTATACTTTAAATAATTCTATTCCGTCGGCTCGGCGCCTGCGCAGGCATTGAACAGGTGAAGCCCGTACTCTTTAAATCCGTAGTTATCGATGATGTCCTGTATTCTTGGTGAAGTGAGGAAATCGGCAAGTTTCTGCGCCATTTCTGCATTGTTGACATTAACTTTGTCTGGATTGACGACCAGAACAGAATAAACATTCAGCAGTATGCTGCCCTTGTCAACGATAGGTACCAGGTCTATCTTGCCTTTATAGGCGAGATACGTGCCCATATCGGATAAGGTATAAGCCTGTTTCTCACTAGCCATCGTTAGAGTAGGCCCCATCCCGGTGCCGGCTTCTATATACCAGTCACCGGCTGCCTGGACATCGGCGTAATCGTAGCCAGCAGCCGCCCAGATAGCTTTTTCTTTTCCGTGTGTTCCGGAGTCATCGCCGCGTGATACAAAAGAGCCGCTGCCGGAACTCATCAGCTTTTTGAAAGCTTCCTCAGGAAGCATTCCCTTGATACCGGCGGGGTCGGATTCGGGTCCAACAATGAGGAAATAGTTATAAGCGAACGGAATACGCTCGATGCCGTAGCCTTCTTCGACAAAGGCGATTTCGCGTGACTTGGAATGAACGGTAATTACGTCGACATCACCTCTCTGGCCGTACTCGATAGCCTTGCCGGTCCCGGCATACATAACATCTACCTCGACGCCGTTCTCTTCCTCGAACATCGGTTCAAGGTAGCCCCAGAGACCGGTATCGTAGAGGCTTGTAGTGGTTGCTACTCTCAGTCTTTTCACGGCCTGCAGCGGAGAAGAAGTATCAACTTCTTTTACGGTCGTATCTTCGGTTTTCGTGGCTGTATCGGTATCACTTGAACAGCCGACGATGCTAAATAACGTACCGGCAAGGATTAATATAGTCGAAAACAGGTATAAAATCTTTTTCACTTTCTACCTCTTTAGTTTATTAGTTCCATCCATAAAAAAAGCACCTCAAGGAGGTGCTCTACTCGACAAAAGCCAAGCCATCGTGCTGTCTCCTTTCCAAAACGGGAGGCGCAGGCGTTTCCCCCTGTACCCTATCGGTTGCTCTCCATAGGCTTTTGCCTTTAGGAGCGGCAACTCGGAAACTATGTAATTAATATTTAAAGTACTGTGGATTTAAACAAGCATATAGAGTATATATTACCATCTCGGAGAATGTCAAACCGGAGGGTTCTGTTTGCGTCTGGTTTGTCTGGTTGTCATTGCGAGTCCCTGATGTCTACAGGCGAACCACTACGACTAGTCCCTTCCCCCTTGATGGGAGAAGGACAGGATGAGGGTGACATAAATCCAATTTTCACCCTCACCTTAATCCTCTCCCCTCAAGGGAGAGGAAACAAAAAGAGTGTGTTATTAAAAATCACAACCAGAACCGAATAGTACCAACCAGTGACATGAAGTAATTATTCGGCAACAAGCTCCGCCAGTTTCTCGAGAACTTTTTGTAGAGCATCCCATTCGTCTCCGAATCCAGCCCAGTCACCTTCTTTAACGTATTCCCTAGCTTTTTCATAGTGTTCCTGTGCCTGTTCGATAAGACCGGCAATATTACCACTCACAGGAGTTTCAGGTTCGGTGGTGGCAGGAGGTGCTGTTCCCGGTTCTTCTATTATAGATATGGGAGTCTCCTCACCGAAGATAACCGAAAGGCTTTCGCCGAGGCTGGGCATCATAGCGATTTTCTCGCCGGCGGCTACGATAACCCGTTTCAGTTCAGGTAAACCGCCGCCTTCCGCCTGGAGGAAAACCGGTTCTACATAGAGTATCGATTCGCCGATGGGTATCAGGAGCAGGTTTCCCCGGATGACCGTAGAACCTCCACGACCCCACAGGGCAAGCTGCTCGGTTATCACGGTGTCCTGCCCGATGCGGTTCTCAATCTGGCTCGGACCGTCAACCCATTCTTCCTTGGGGAAGCTGTAGGCAAGCAGTTTTCCATAGTTGTCACCGTCGCAGCGAGCAGCCAGCCAGCCGATAGTGTTTTTCTTGTTTGCGGGAGTGAAGGGAAGCATCAGCAGGAATTCTTCCTGTTCTTCTTCCGGCAGCCGCATAATGATATAGTAGGGCTCCATCTGCTGCTCGCCGCCGAAATAGACTTCTCTCGGCACTTCCCACAGGTCTTCCTTGTTATAGAATACCCTGACGTCTTTCATATGGTAAGTGGTATATGTCTGTGCCTGAATGTTGAACATATCTTCTGGATAACGAAGGTGCGATTTAAATTCATCAGGCATCTGTTCCATTGGAACGAAGAGGTCAGGGAATATTTTACTGTAGGTACGAATGAGGGCGTCATCGGGATCAGCGACATACAGAGTGACGTCACCGTTATATGCGTCTGTCACTACTTTAACACTGTTGCGTATATAATTCAGGCCGTTGGCGAGGGGTGTTGAATAGGGGTACCTCTCACTGACGGTGTAGGCATCCTGTATCCAGTACAGGTTATCGTCAATTACTACTATGTACGGATCTCTGTCAAGCACCAGGAAGGGAGCCAGTTGATTCACTCTCTGCTGGACATTCCGGTAGTAAAGTAGCTTGCTTTCGGGAGTCAACTCACCGCTGATTAATATGTTAAAATCGCCCATTTCCCAGGCATAAATCAGCCTCCGGAAGAATCCGTTAAGGCTGATGCCGGTGGTACCTTCATAGGTTCCGTAGACGTTTTCCTCCCCGGCAGGATAGTCGAACTCCTGCGTTTCGGTGTCAACTATGACATAGTCATTTGTCTTTTCACCGTAGTAGATGCCCGGTTGTTCGATATTGATTTCTCCGACAGGAGGTATATCCTTTACCAGGAGAACCGGCAGGCCCTGGGTACCTATCTCATTGACCGGGCTGAGCGTGAGTCCATACCCGTGAGTATAAAGGAGGCGGCGGTTGATCCAGGTCTGTGCTTCTTCAGGAAGCTTTTCCGCGGAGAGTTCACGCGCCGAGAGCATTACCTGCCGATAATCGCCGTCGATGGTATAGCGGTCGACATCGACGTCATTAAAATCGTAATAAGGCCTTAATGACTGGATATGGTTGAAGGTATCTTTCAGGGGGCGGTGGTCCCATAATCGTACGTTACTGATGGTTACCTGGTTTGAAGCTATATCCTGGGGGCTGGGTGCGCCAATTGCAGGAAACGGTTTTTCCTCTATGTCATTCAGCCCGAATGCTTCCCTGGTAAATTCAATGTTATATTCGATATAGGGTGTTTCACGGGCAAGTTCGTTCGGCTGAACCTGGAAACGCTGTATTATGGCAGGGTAAACGGTACCGACCAGAACGGCGGCAATTATCCAGGCACCGATGCCGTAGAGAATCAACCGGTAATTACGCCGGAATATCGATATTAATACCAGAATTATAAAGAGTGCTACCACCACCAGGAGAATCCATTGAGCCGGCAACTTGGAATGCATATCGGCGTAGCTTGCCCCGAAAACAACGCCGCGACTCGAATATACAAGGTCCCAGATTCCGAGCCAGTAGCCCCAGGCGAAAAATCCGAGAATGATGATAAAGAGCCCGCCGACGTGTGTCATTACCGGTCTTGCGTAATCGAACTTTAACCTCTGTATTCCGTAACTTACCGCATACACACCGGCGCTGCCGATAAGAGTTACGATGAACGCACCCGTCAGCCATCCCCGCAGCAGGTTCAGGAACGGCAGGGAAAATACATAGAAGCTGACTTCCTTCTGGAAGACCGGGTCCATAACGCCGAACGGCTGCGAGTTGAATGCCCGGAGAATGAGTTCCCAGTTGCTCTGGGCAATTAGACCGAATATCAGGCTGAGGAACAAAGTAACGAGGATAGCACCCACCCTGATTGCAGGCTGAAGGCGTTTTACCAGGGCCCAGGGCCAGAGACTGTTGTTGGTCTTGGGAACAAGGCGCGTTGCCAGAATGAGGTTTCCCGAAAAGAGGACACCGAAAATTATCGCTGCGATAAAGAAGATGATGACCCGCGTCGAGAGCACGGTTGTGAAAACCGAACCATAGCCAAGGTCGCTGAACCAGAGCCAGTCTGTGTAAAAGCCTTTGCCGACACTTAATAATATAAACAGACCAAGCAGGATACCGAGTATCCAGAGTACTCTTGAGGTTGTCCTGCCGGCAGCAGTACCTCCCGGTTTTTTATCCTGGTCTTCAGGAAACCAGCGCTGCCACTGTCGTTCGAATGAGTCCAAACTGCTTTCTCCCTTAATTTTTGAGAATATCACAGCCTGTGTACGGAGGTCAATTGGGCACATTCATTATAAACTCAACCACAGGTTGAGTTTGCACTTGATACAATATAAAAAATCGTGTATGGTAAAACAATTCCGGTCGTGTTTTATATATAGTAAAGAATATAAAACAGGGTATAGATATGAATAATAGAGAAATCGGCAAGCATATTGCATTACTGCGTAAGGAGCGCGGACTAACGCAGGAAATACTTGCCGAGGAGCTGTCCGTAAGTCCCCAGGCAGTAAGCAAATGGGAAAACGGACATTCTTTACCGGAGACTGCTTTGCTGCCGGGACTGGCGAGGGTACTGGACTGTTCGATAGATAATATATTAATGCTGAACAGCCTGCAAATACTGGATGCAGTATACGGAGACGGGCTGGAAAATGAAAACGTAACCAAGCGTCTTAACCGGCTTGTCGAGGATAGCAGGTTGAATGTTACAGTCAATTATCTGTCAATGGCGAGTAACGCAGCCAGGAGCAGGAAACGGTATCTGCTGGTGAAATATCAGAACGATGGCGGCGTGTCATACTGCGTTACCGCTGACAATGAAGAATTGATAATCAACAGCACGTCAACCTCAAAAAGGCTGCCATCATCAAAACTTGAAATAATTGCCGCCAGCTACGGTAACGAGATTGCGTCCAACGATGTTATGCACAGGATACGACACCTGAATGTTTTCGATATGAAGGGATACCAGGCCAATCATACTTATTTTCCAAGCACTCCCGGAATCGATAGTCCTGAATACCTGACAATCGTCTATCTGAACAGGCACGGTATTCACATGGCTACCTGCGCCGAGGACGAAACTTTAAAATTGAGTGAAGATAATACAGCTTTCTCCCGCGAAACCGCCGGTTCATCGGATTCATCGATAATTCACAATGTCGACCAGCTACCCGGATTCGGGAAAGGTATGGACTGCACGTGGGCGGGAGCGTTAACCGTTGCCCTCGGAGCTATGGGTGAAACCGTTTCATACGTAAAGGTTATGGGAGTATCGGGGGCCTGCTGGCGTATCGCTTTTTTAAGTCCGAACTGGGACTACTCTTCGGTCGACGCTCTTATCGTGTACGATTATGCCGGTCCGGGATACCGTGCCTTCGGCTACACACCGGTGTTTGCCGACAGAGTGGATAAAGAATTCCGGGCTGTCGAGAGAAACAAAATTGTCGACAGCATCAAGCAGGGGCGGCCTGTTCTGGGAATTAATCTGCGTGTTGCCCACGAGTGGGGGGTAATCTGCGGATATCTGGACGATGGTAACCAGTTACTCTGTCGCACCTATTATGATAATCAAGTTATCGGCAGCCCTGAGTTCGATAACGGACCCGGCACGGCGGAGAAATACCTGTACGTCGATAACTGGCCGTTCATTATCATACATTTCAGTCAAAAAGGAATTGTACCGACCGATCATCTGAATTTACTCAACTCGTTGAAGGTTATGGTCGAGTCAATGAACGCGAAAGGGAAGAGAGGATACTCACTCGGGTATGATGCCTACCGAACCTGGCAGGCCGGTCTACGCGACGATGACTGGTATGAACGTGCCGATGATGAGCATTTCAGAAGGCGGCTCGATGTCAATTATTTCTGTTTCCTGGCTTTATGCGATGCCCGTCAGTCAGCTTTCCATTACCTGCAGTCTTCAGTCGACCTGATCGACAATAATCTGATAAAAGATATGGCAGGAATATACGAGAATATCAGTGACCGGCTGTCCGTTTTACTGCCGGAACTCCCGTCCTTGGATACCGGTCTCCGGAATGACGCCATAGATTCGAAGAAAATGCGAAAAGCGTGGAACAATGAACTCAGACACCGGCAGGCGGACCTGTTCGATGAAATAATTACACTTGAGAAAAAAGGTGAAGATATCGCACGGAAGGTTACTCATATTTAATACACATTTCCGGGTTATTACACTATTTTTACCGTGATAACACAGTTAAAAACATAGCTCTAGCAGGAGGGAAAGCAGAATGAGTGATGGAGATATTTCAAAAGTAGCATACGAACAATGCCAGCGCGCTCTCGGAATGTTTAGAGATGCAATTACGGCGTTTCCTGCCGATGAATGGAAGAAGGGTGAAATCGACTATCTTCGCCCCGCGGGGATTGCTTACCATGTGGTCGAAACCCTCGATTTCTATTTCGGAGATCAGCCGCCGGATAAATTCGGCTGGGGAAGCCGGTTCGGCGTGGACTGGGAAGAGAAAGATTCGGAACGCCTGCCCGGCCAGGGGGAAATCATTGGCTATCTGGACGAAATGGAAGATAAAATGCAGCAGTGGTTCAAGAAAGCCGACCTGCTGGCGGCAGAAACATTATTCCCGTGGACAGGCTCGTTGATACTGGGTAGAACAATTTACGTCGCCAGGCATATCCAGCATCATCTTTCCGAGATGTCACTGGAACTGACACGGCGGGGTTATCAGAGTCCGGAATGGCGGTAATGACATAAATACAGGTAGACTTTTCCCATCTGCACTCAGTGAAAAAGAGGGGACGAAGCCCCTCTTGAACTCCCTTTTTTGACTTTATGATTTGACTTTTATGAATAGTATATCTTAATAGACAATGAAAGCGGGCATGTTTTGTTATTACATGAATTTTCTCCGTTTAAATGCTGATATATCTTCATTTGAAAGGTCGAACCATTCTCCTTGTTTTCTTTTATTTTTAAATCTATTATGCCAATAATTCTCTATTCCAATTGGGTCATCAGTTCTTATTTTGTGTATTGTTGTTAATTCTTCAGGAAGTTTTATCCCTATTTCATAGTTGCGTCTTTCAACATTTTTACTATTACCAATTTTATAGAACTTTCCTGACTTCATTAGATATACGTAGCCGAACTCCGTACTTTGTTCTTTGGTATAGCGTTCAGAATCTGTTCTTGATATATTAGCCGCTTCCCTGCAGATGGTAGCTACGTCCGAATATTCAGGCTTACCTTCACAATAAATGAGTAATTTATCGGGTAGTTCAGATTGTTTACCCAGACGAGTATGTATTGTGGTATGGGAGGGGAAACCACTACTGTTGTGAGCCTTTAATCGGAATTCTCCTACGGTAGGGAATTTACTTATTTCTCTGATAAAAGAAATAACCTGTTCTATCAATACCTTTTCATCATAAGCAGTCTGAAGCTTGTTTGGTGTATATCCGGCTTCGATAAGGGCGTCACCCCACTTCGTCCAGTACTTTCCATACCAATCTGCAAATTTAATACCCGTTTCTTTTTCAAATTTTTGTTTTCCCAAAGGAATGCCATTATTCTCTCTGGCAGTTCGGTCAATTTCCTTAAGAATATATTCTTTATTCATATTCTTTTACGAACACCTTAATATTAGCTAGTGATATTATAGATTTCATCAAGATTTTATTCAATAAAATACAGGATGAGAGGTTACGGCATTACCAACCGGATGTGGATGCACCTATCAGCTGTTACGCTTGCCCCTGTTTACGGGGCTGGACTATAATCGAATAGGGGAGACTAACCGTATGACAGACCAGCCCGAAACCGGGAATGATATAGATTTTTCAAAACTGAAATCATATTCCTATGAAATCGGTCCTATCCGTCCGCCCAGTGAAGGCGGCAGCTTTTCCCTGCTGCTGCGGGTAACCGGCAACTGTCCCTGGAGTCGGTGCACTTTCTGCTACGGCAGGTTTTACGGCCGGGAAAAATTCAGGCTGAGACCGGTTGAGGAAGTTAAAGCCGATATCGACGCAGTAAAAGGAATTGCCGATGAGCTTACCGCTATTTCATGGAAGCTGGGGCATGCAGGAAAGCTCGAGCCGATCGGAGCAATTATTCAAGCGGGTTTGATCGAGGGAAGAGACAGGTACGCGCTGACCGAGCATGATTATCTCAATATCCAGAGTGTGGTCAATACGTATAACTGGCTTGTCGCCGGCGGCAGGACGGTCTTCCTTCAGGATGCCGATACTCTAATTATCAAGGCTTCCCAGCTTATCGAGATTTTGAAATATCTGAAAGAGCTGTTCCCTGAAATAACCAGGATTACTACTTATGCCCGGTCGAAGTCAATTTCACACAAAACACCGGAAGAACTGAAGGCTTTGAACGAAGCCGGACTTACCAGGCTGCATGTAGGGCTGGAGACAGGCGATGACGAACTGCTGAAACTCATCGATAAGGGTGTAATGGCCGAAGAACATATCACCGCCGGTAAGAAAGCTCTTGCCGCAGGTTTCGAACTCTCCGAGTATGTCATGCCGGGGTTGGGGGGCAGGAAGATGTGGAAGCAGCATGCCGAAAATACCGCCCGGGTACTGAATGAGATTAACCCGAACTTTATCAGGTTAAGGCCGTTCGTTCCCAGTGCTGATACACCGATGCTCGAATCATACCGGAACGGTGACTTCGAAATGCTGTCACCTCATGAAATACTGAGGGAAGTCAGGCTGATGATAGAGAACCTGGAGGTTGATTCGGGAGTGTGCTTCGACCATAACCTTAACACCTCATACCGGCGGGGAAATATGGTCGTTCCCCTGATGAAACAGGACTATAACGGGTATAAATTTCCGGAAGAGAAAGAGACAGTGCTGGAACTGATAGATAAAGCGCTCGATGTCGATGAAAAATTGTTCGTTGATCTCCGGGACAGCGTCGGAACCGGCACTATGTAGCGAAACGAGGTAGCTAATTGACTGCTGAAGAAACAGAAAACAGAGAGAGAACCCGACAGGTAATTAAAAAGTTCGGCAGGAAAAGAGGGAACCTGATTCCCATTTTACAAAAGGTGCAGGGAAAGCTGGGTTATATTCCCCCGGAAGCAATGGAAGAGGTAGCCGGTTACCTGGGAATACCGGAAGTAGAAGTATACGAGGTAGTAACCTTTTACAACCAGTTCCGGCTGAATCCGCCGGGCAAACATTCTATCCGGGTATGCCTCGGAACCGCCTGCCATATGAAGGGCGGTTATATCACCATGGATGCCTGGAAGAGAAGACTTGGCATCGATGTGCGGCAGACCACGCCCGACAGGGAGTTCGATCTTGACAGCGTTGCCTGTGTCGGCTGCTGCGTTATGGCCCCGGTTACGGTGGTCGATGATAAACCGGAGGGTAATGTCGAACCTACGAAGGTCGACGGTATCCTTCTCTCCTTTGAGCTGGAAAGAGAAAAACAGGCGAAGAAAGATAAATGAAGAACAGGGATACAGCCGCAATAACCTCTACTTTCCAGGATATAAAAGAGAGTGCGCTATCACGCTGGAATAAACTTCAGGATGGTAAAACCCCCGTGGTACTTGTGGGTGCCGCCACCTGCGGCAGGGCAGCCGGCGCCCTGGAAGTACGGGATGTTCTCAGGAAAGAGGTAAGGAAACACGGGCTCGACTGCCCGGTTATCGAAGTCGGTTGCATGGGACACTGTTACGCCGAACCTCTCGTGATTATCAGCAAACCGGGAAATCCGCCTATATGTTACAGCCAGGTTAATCCGGTGATAGCCGAAAAACTGGTAAGGGATTATCTGATAGGCGATGATCCGTGCCTGGAATTTGTCCTGGGCGCGATGGAAAAGAATGATCTGGTTCCGAGTTTCGATGATTTTCCCAGGGCTGAATTCGAGCAGAAGATTCTTCTCGAAAACTGCGGTAAAATCGACCCGGAGGAAATAGACCACTATATTGCTGTCGGAGGTTATTCGTCCCTTGTTGAAGCCCTGACCGGTGAACCCGACGAGATAATAGAGGAGATGAAAAAGTCAGGCTTGAGAGGCAGGGGGGGCGCCGGATTTTCAACCGGTCAAAAATGGGAAACCTGCCGGAATGCGAAAGGCAGGACGAAGTATATCATCTGCAACGGCGACGAGGGCGACCCGGGAGCTTTTATGGACCGGGATATCCTTGAAAGTGACCCTCACTCGGTAATCGAGGGTATGGTAATCGCCGGTTATGCCGTCGGCGTCCGAAACGGGTATATATACGTACGCGCCGAATATCCGCTTGCCGTCCAGCGTATCGGGACAGCCGTCAAACAGGCCAGGAAAAAGGGACTGCTGGGCAGGCACATACTGAACAGCGGTTACAGCTTCGATATACGAATTTTCCAGGGTTCGGGGGCTTTTGTCTGCGGCGAGGAATCCGCTCTGATAGCTTCCATGGAAGGGGAATCCGGAATGCCGAGATACAGGCCGCCATATCCGGCTACTTCGGGTCTTAACGGTAAACCAACGGTAATTAATAATGTAAAAACCCTTGCTGCGATAAGGCATATCATCGGCAAGGGCGCGGAGTGGTTCCGAAGTACCGGTACCGAACAGAGCAAGGGCACGGCTGTCTTTGCTCTTGCCGGTGAGGTAGTCAATACCGGACTGGTGGAAGTGCCGATGGGTACACTGTTGAGAAACGTTATATTCGATGTCGGAAGCGGCGTGCCGGGCGGAAGAAAATTCAAAGCGGTACAGATAGGAGGTCCTTCCGGCGGATGTCTGCCGGAGTCGGTCCTCGATTTACCTGTGGATTTCGATTCTCTGAGAGAAGCCGGGGCGATGATGGGTTCCGGAGGAATGGTCGTTCTCAGCGAAGATGACTGCATGGTGGAAATCGCCCGTTACTTACAGGAATTTACCCAGAGGGAATCCTGCGGAAAGTGTACTTTCTGCCGCCTGGGGACGAAGCAGATGCTGGAAATCCTGAACAGGATTACAAAAGGTCAGGGAGAACCGGAAGATATAGATACGCTTGCTGACCTGGCACGTGACGTAAAGGCGGGTTCGCTGTGTAACCTGGGAAAGACAGCTCCGAATCCGGTACTGACTACCCTCCGCTATTTTATGGACGAATATGAAGCCCATATCAATGAGAAGCGGTGTCCGTCACTGATGTGCCCGGAACTGATTGCTTTTTACATTCTCCGGGATAAGTGCGAACGTTCCTGCGATGCCTGTATCGGCACCTGTACAGTCGAGGCTATCTCTCCCGACAAATACAGGATAAAGGTTATCGACCAGGAAAAGTGCGTGAAATGCGGTACCTGCGTGACAAGCTGCCCTCCGCAATATAACGCGATTATTAAGGTTTCGCCGCCGAGTGTAGTGGAGGAACTGGAAAAGAAACGATGAAGAAGGTATCGCTGACGATAGACGGCAGGCAGATAAAGGCTACCGAAGGCGCCAACCTGTTATGGGTGGCTCTGGATAACGGCATTTATATTCCGAACCTGTGTGCAATAAGAGAGAAAGAAGTACCATCAGCTTCCTGCCGGCTGTGCTTCGTGGAGATAGAAGGTTATCAAAGACCGGTTACGGCCTGTACCGAGTCGGTTCGGGAAGGTATGGTCGTAAATACCAGAGGACAAGAATCCCTGAAACTGGCGGCGACCGGTTTCGAACTGCTGATGGCTTCGCACCCGGTCAACTGTGCCCACTGTCTGGCTAACGGGAACTGCGAACTTCAGAAAATCGCATCCCACCTCAAAATAAAGATAAATACGAAACGATTCACCAAATTACTGCATGATTTACCGATAGATGAAAGCCACCCCGATTATATCCACGACCCTAACAAGTGCGTCCTCTGCGGCAGGTGTATCTGGATATGCCGTAAAAACGGCAGCGGGGCGCTTGGTTTTGCTCAACGCGGATTTGAAAGAGTGGTCGCTCCGTTCAGGAATATGCCTTTAGGCGAGATAGACTGTACGAACTGCGGGGAATGTGTCGATGCGTGCCCGACCGGTGCGCTGGCATCGAAAAATGCAGGTGACGGATGGCAGTTCGGTTAACCAACCGGCTTCTGTGCGGCAATCACCATCCACTGGGGTAAAGCGGCTCGCGGATTTACACGCCAGTCCAGCAAACTTTCATCGCCGCCTTCACCGTAGGACCGTCCTTCCCAGTAAGCAGGATTCATGGCAGGTTCTTCAGCTATCCGGCGTATTATTAATCCGCTGTCTGTCAGGGCGTTGATAAAATCACTCATCATCCAGTAGAAGTTATGAGTAGTTACATCGATTCCATCCACGCCTTCATGTGTATACGGGCCTGTCTCAAAGTAAGGCTGCGCTATTTCAAATTCAGGCTGATCCTTCCAGGGCCGTGTGAAAGGGTGTATTTCATGGAAGATGAAGTATCTGCCCGGTTTCAGAATCCGATATACCTCCGAATATACTTTTTTAAGGTCTGACATCCAGACATAAGTTCCCGGAGTAGAAACTGCAAGGTCGTAACCAGCATCCTGAACGGGTGATAAATTCGACGAGTCGCACCGGAAAAATTCGATATCCAGTCCAAGTATACCGGCGCGCTCTCTGGCTATGTTAAGTCTGAGTTCCGAAATATCCGTCGAAGTAACCTTCATTCCCATTGCAGCGAGGGCAAATACAGCGAAATTATCACCGCTGGAGATGACGCAGGCTTTCTTGCCTTGAGGATTACCGATGAATTCGTCTACGATCTCCTGCATCCTTCTGTCGAGGGCGAAAGACATCTGTTCCCGGCATCTGTTCCAGACGTCCTCGTCCTGTTTCCGCCAATCCTGAGATTTAACATCCCACCATTTTCTGTTTGCTTCATGCATCTCGTTGATGTTATCCATATGAAACATTATATTATACGTCTTTACTAATTGAAATACGTAACTGTGTTGTGTGAAAATTGCTCAGAGGTGTTTATAATTTTCACACTTCGTGTTATACTATAATGTAACTTTTTTAAGGAGGAGGGCATTTGATAAACGTCGAAGTAGGTAATCCGGTTTTTAACGCATTCCATCTGTTCACGCAGACGGCAGATGCAGTCCAGAAATATGCCGATTCTACCTTTTACAGGAGATCAGGTCTTTCAACAAGCAAGTTTGCCGTACTGCAGATACTGTCCATCAGGGAAGGTACAATGACGCCTTCAGAAATTGCACGATGGATACTGAGAGAAAGGCACAACGTAACTACCCTGGTCAGCAGAATGAAGAGAGATGGACTTGTCCGGGTAGAACCAAGCGCCACTGACAGGAGATCGATCAACATCATACTCACAGACAAAGGATACGAAAAACTCGAACAGGCGTTACCCGTTGCCAGGGACATAGCAAATCAGGTGATGGGATCAATGAGTGAACGCAGTTTGAACAGTATGACGAAAACCATTAATACGGTCAGAAAAAACGCCCATGCCGGTTTAGACGATCTTACCAGGAAGCTCAAGAAACGGAAGAAGGCCGGCTAGTCAACGGATACTCATTTTAGCTCACAATATATA
Source organism: Dehalococcoidales bacterium (assembly GCA_034416335.1). Taxonomy (GTDB): domain Bacteria; phylum Chloroflexota; class Dehalococcoidia; order Dehalococcoidales; family UBA2162; genus MGML01. Next base: position 104,993 of record DAOULV010000019.1, on the reverse strand, counting down.
CGGTTTTTCCGCAGGGCTGCTTTTTATCCGGTTATTTTCAGGAACGTTATTAAGCGTAAAGTATGCTTTTTCACGTATGCTTTTTTCAACTTTATGATGAGCAGACGTATATGCTAGAATAGCTTGATATCAGAAATATTTGGAGTAGTACATAGTAATGGCTGAAAAACAACTTCCGGACCTTCAGGAGTTCGTGGAAAACGTAAATAAGAAAGATAAACTCAACGGTAAGAAGGTCAAGTTCGGTTTCGCAAAGCGAAAACGAAAGAACGGATAAGTATATAACAACTGTATGCGATACAGGCTGGAATGCCTCAGCGGCTGGTTTGTTGCAAGGAATTCCGGAATAGACCTTATTAAGGATTAAAAGGGTTTTCCCGGTCCGAGAAATCCGGCAGATAGTACTCTTTGGATTCCATTTCCTGTACCCATCCGTTCTCCAGTCCCAGTTCCTCTGCCAGTTTCACCACTTCTTCGTATTCGGAAACGGTTATCGACCTGGAAAGCTGGCGTATCTTACCGGCGTTGACGGTAGGGTGATACTGCGACATTATACTTACCGTGACCGACGGAGAAATTTCTTCAGCCAACCATCTTAACGATTCATCGCTTCCTGCCAGTCTGTCAGGCAGAATCAGGTGGCGTACTATCATCCCTTTCAGCGCGATACCGTTTTCATCGGTCACGATGTTGCCGACCTGGCGGAACATTTCCTTAATCGCGGCGCGGGAATGCTTTACATAATCTTTAGTACGCGACAGTTTATCGCTGTTTTCATCGGATGAATATTTCAGGTCGGGCAGATATATACTGATAATACCGTCCAGTGTTTCTATCGTCTCCAGTGAATCGTAGCTGCCGGTATTGTAGACCAGAGGAAGGTGCAGCCCCATCGGCACCGCTTCCAGCACGGCCCGTACTATCTGCGGGACGTAATGAGTAGGGGAAACAAGGTTGATGTTGTGACATCCCAGTTCATCCTGGAGGTAAATCATCTTCTCTGCCAGCGAACGGCTCTCTATTTCGTTATTTCGCTGAATATCGGGTGACTGGCTTATCTGGTAATTCTGGCAGAAAACACACCGCAGATTACAGTTGCCGAAGAATATAGTACCGGAACCGCGGGTGCCGGAAAGAACCGGTTCCTCGCCATGGTGGGCGACGGTCGAGGAGACAGCCGGAAGATAGGCCGAGTTGCAGAACCCCCGTTCTCCGTTAAGGCGGTTTACTCCGCATTCACGGGGACAGATATCGCAGGATTCAAGTCTGGATTCAAGTCGTTCAACTCTTTTTACCAGTTCGCCGGAGGCGTATAAATCAAGATACCCGGGATTATTGTCAGTATGATTATCCAGAATAACCTCTTATGTCTCCGGTTTCGAGGAATAGATTTTCTGCATAAGGTGGACGTCGAGCAGCCTGCCGAACTTGTGCCCGACTTCTTTCATCACGCCGATATGTTCGAAGCCGAATTCTTCGTGAAGATGGATGCTTTCATGGTTACCGGCGACTATCCTTGAGATTACAGTGTGAAGTCCGCCTTCTTCGCCTTTTCCAAGAATTTCTCCAATCAGCTTTCTGCCGATGCCTTTACCCCGAAAGCCGTCCTTTACGTAAACCGATAATTCAGCCGTATCCGCGTATGCGCACCTGTCGGACCATTTACTCAACGATGCCCAGCCGACAACTTTATTATCCGATTCTGAGACAAGAATCGGGTTTCTTGAATCGTGACCATCGAACCATTCTTTTTGACTTTCGATTGTTTTTGTCTCGGTGTCGAAAGTGGCGTCGGTTGTCAGGATTGCTTCGTTATATATTTCGGTTATTGCCGGGAGGTCGTCTGGCATCGCAAGTCTGATAATCATGTTTATTTACCTTAATCAGTATATGAAGATAGTTTTTTAATTAATACGGCTATGACGGGACTTCAAACACCCACTCGCACCAGTATTCCGGTGAATCCGGATTTGAAGCGCAGGCGTTACACCGGACTGTAATCCGCGGGTCAACCAGTTCGGCATAGGACTGAAAGAGGAGGGTACAGCCCGGTATTCCGTTATAGACGCCCTTGCCGTCTCTTATTCTTGCCACCTGTATCGGACATTCTGTGCAGCGTAAAACGACCCTGGCAGCAGTCAGTTCGATTACCGCCGGTTTATGGACGTACATCAGTGGGTCGGTGAACAGCAGTTCCACAAGCAATTGAAGTGGGGGTTTGCCCTCTGTATCCAGGTATTTCAGCAGTCTTTTGCCAATGATAGGGCTGGCTTTCCGCCAGACTGCCTGGTTCATTTCGAAGGCGACATCGAATCCGTATTTCTCTTCAACCGTCAGAAACCAGAGTCCGTCAATCGTGTAATACGTCCTGGCGGCTATTTCTCTGAGGTCATCACCGGAAATGCTGGAATGATCGAAATCGGGCATCAGACGAACTCCTTCTAGCTCTTAAGCTTTTTCAATGCTTCTTCAATCCGGCCCAGACACACGTCTTTACCCAGCACTTCCATCGTCTGAAACAGCGGCGGCGCCGCTGTTCGCCCCGTGGTGGCTACCCTGAGAGTGCCGAATAGCTGCCCGGTTTTCAGTCCCAGCTCCTCGGCAAGGGGTCTCAGCAGGTTCTCCATCGCATCGGTATCGAAATTATCCAGAGAGACGAGTCGTTCCAGTGAAACTTTAAGGGCTCTTACTGCATCCTCTTCAGTCATCTTCTTACCGATGAGTAAATCGGGTTCATATTCCGATTCCTCGACAAAGAAGAAACTGACCAGTCCGGGTACTTCCGCCAATGTCTTGGCGCGTTCCTGGGCGAGGGCTAACACTCTCTTAAGATGGTCTATATCGAACGGACGCTTGACCGTATCCGGAAGATCTCTCTCAAGGAAAGGTATGGCTCTTTCGGTGAATTCATCCAGGCTGAGATTTCGGATATAGAAGCCGTTCATCCAGTCCAGTTTCTCGCGGTTGAACAGCGCTCCCGTTTTACTTATTCTCTCAAGCGAGAAATTATCGACCAGCTCCTGTCGGGACATAATCTCTGTCTTATCGTCCAGCGACCAGCCGATAAGCGCCAGGAAGTTGAAAAGCGCTTCGGGGAGATATCCTTTGTCTTTGTACTGCATTACCGCGACGTCGCCGTGTCTCTTACTGAGCTTGGCGCGGTTCGGTCCGAGTATCATCGGGTGATGTACATACAACGGTACTTCCAGACCGAGAGCATTATAGATCAGGAGGTGCATGGGAACACTGGATATCCACTCGTCCCCCCTGATGATATGAGTTATCTTCATCGCCGTATCGTCGACAACATTAGCCAGGTGATAGGTGGGATACCCGTCCGATTTAAGCATTACGAAGTCGTTGATGGTGCTGTAATCGAAAGATACATCCCCGTAAATAAGGTCGTTGAATTTTACAAGTCCTTCGGGGGGTGTCTTGAAACGGACGACAGATTTGATACCTTGTTTTTCGTATTCGGCACGCTGTTCCGGCGTGAGGTTGCGGCAATGACCGTCGTATCCCGGCGGCTGTTTTCGCGCCATTTGTTCTCTACGCATTTCTTCAAGCCGTTCTGCAGAACAGTAACAGCGATATGCGTCTCCCTGAGCTACCAGTCTCTCGGCTGCTTCCCTGTAAAGGTCAAGCCGCTCTGACTGTATATAAGGGCCGTAGTCTCCACCGACATCCGGTCCTTCGTCCCAGTCAAGCCCCATCCATTTCAGGCTTTCGTAGATAACACCGATTGCTCCTTCGACCCTGCGGGTCATATCAGTGTCCTCGACGCGGAGGATGAAAGACCCGCCGGTGTTCCTTGCCAGCAGCCAGTCATACATTGCTGTCTTAAGGCTGCCGACATGCAAGTATCCGGTGGGGCTGGGGGCGAAACGTACTCTTACAGGGTCGGTCATTTTCTATCCTTTCGCATTACATTACGATTATAACAGGAAACAGCAATGTTCTCATATACATACGAGTCCGGACACCAGTGTTAGAGACATATTCGTTTGACGTGAACCGACCGGGGTAATTATTATTATTAAATAAACAAGCCAGTATCGGTCATCACGGGGATAGAGGAGGGGCTGTGCATGATTTGAACATTCTTATTAATCGGAAGGTTATTCAGTTTTCTGTGGTTTCAGTTAGAGAAACTGATAAAAAAGAACAAGCGCAGGAGTAAACCACAGATTATTTGACCTGTCTTAGGTATCCGCCGTGATGCGGATTAAGACGAAGAGTGAAAAAGCGAGTGATATGTTAGTGTGTCCCGGTGAATCACTCGCTCTTTTCTTTTGAGTTAAGCCTTATACTTGGCTTCTCCGGACGGATGGTTCCTCCAGTGGGCTATTCGGATGCGTTTCATCTTGCCGCCTTCGAGATTATAAAGGATGAAATTGGTCATTATCATCGTTTCCCCCGCCTTGAGGGCCGGCCTGGCGGGAGATGCCGTCATATCGTTGAAGGCGTGGAACTCGGTCCACAGTTCGACGAACAGGTATTCGTCGTCGGATATATAGTCCCTGATTTCAAGGACTTCGACGACATTTTCGTGAAGCTTCTTATAGTTCTCGATGAATTCCTGCGGCCCGTGAAGGGTGCGGGCGGGACTGGTCGGGTCAAGGGCGTTGTCATAGTATTCGACGGTGATATCCGGGGCGAAGTAGCCGACGATGTCATCGTATCGCTTATTGTTGAAGTGGTCTACATATTTCAGAAAGTCTTCTTTTTTCATATTCCTGCTCCTGTAACTTTGTACGTATCATAGAGAATTCGGGGATGCAATACAAGGGAGACCGATTACCAGAAATTAAGAATGTTCTATAGTTTTAAGGGCATAGTCCAGGTCTTCGGGAAGGGGAGAGGTGAATTCCCGGTATTCACCGGTCGAGGTGAGAACGAATCCCAGGACGGCGGCATGGACGAACTGTCGTTTCAGGGGTGGTGCCTTTACTCCGTAAACCTTATCTCCGGCTACGGGGTAACCGATAACTTTCAGGTGCACCCTTATCTGGTGGGTACGGCCCGAGACAGGCCGGACTTCAAGGAGGGTGTAGCCGCCGATATACCTGATAACTTTATACTCGGTTGTTGCTTCCCGCCCCCGGCTTTCGGGAACGACAGCCATCTGCTGGCGGTGGCGCGGGTCGCGGCCTACCGGGGCTTCGATTACGCCTTCTTCGGGAGTAAGATGTCCTTTGACCAGTACCCTGTAACGTTTTGTCACGGTACGGGCTTTGAACTGGTCCATCAGGTCTTCTCGGGCCAGCGTATTCTTTGCCACAACCATAACGCCGGAGGTGTCTTTATCCAGCCGGTGAACGATTCCAGGTCTTTCTGTACCGGATTCAGGTAGTTCGGAGAGGTGTGAAAGGAGGGCGTTTACCAGGGTATGAGACGAATGACCGGGTGCGGGATGGACCGTCAGACCTGCCGGTTTATCAATTACCAGGAGATCGTTGTCTTCATAGATAATATCCAGGGGGATGTCCTCCGGCTTGAGGGAAGTCGGAGGTAAGGGAGGTATCTCGACCGTGATGTTATCTCCGGTTTCCAGTTTATGACCAGCCCTGACGATATCACCGTTTACCCTGACATATCCGTCATCGATGAGTTTTTGGGCACGGGTGCGGGAAAGCCCGGGACAGTGTTCGCTGACATACTTATCCACCCGGGCTCCCTGTTGCTCTACGATGATTTCATATATAGAAGAATTGGCGTCACTCATAAGTGTTTTCATTATACATTATATCCGCATAATCGTCGGCGAAGTGTCACAAAAAACACGCAGCGTTTAATTGACAACATATCGTCATAATTGATACAATCGCACTGTTTGCGCTAATTATTTTCTGTGATACAGGTCATATATGCAGGGGGTGAGGTATGGATACGTAGTGCAGAATTTAATTGTTATTCCTATTTATATAAGGAGGTAAATATGGCGAACATACCGGATAAAATCGAAACCTGGCAAATGACGGAGCCGGGTAAACTTGCCAGAGTAAGTCTAGATATGCCTGCGATACAGGAAGGCGAGGTACTGGTAGAGATTGCCGGCTGCGGTGTATGTCATACAGACCTGGGATATTTCTATGATGGCGTGCCTACTGTTACGCAGTCCCCGTTAACATTAGGTCATGAAATCAGCGGTACAGTGATTGCCGGTGTTGAAAATATGATAGGAAAAGATGTAATTATACCGGCGGTAATGCCGTGCAATAACTGTCCTATCTGCGCTTCCGGCAGGGGTAACAGGTGCCTTGCCCAGAAGATGCCCGGAAACAGCTATGGTATATACGGAGGATATTCCAGCCACATAGTAGTACCGTCCGGGGACCTGTGTGTCATCGATGATAAAAAAGGCAGACCGCTGGAGCAGTTCGCAGTTATCGCCGACGCTGTCACTTCACCTTATCAGGCGGCCGTAAAAGCAGAGGTCAAACCGGGCGATTACACGATTGTACTCGGCGGAACCGGGGGACTGGGCGTATACGCAACTCAAATCCTGGCCGCGATGGGAGCGAAGGAAGTAATAGTCATTGCCCGAAATCCCCAGAAGCTGGAAAGGGCGATGAAGTACGGAGCGACACACACCATAAGCACGGTAGACAAGAGCCCGAGAGATGTGCGGGACGAGTACAGGGCTTACTGCAAGGAAAACAAACTCCCCAATTTCGGATGGAAAATATTCGAGTGGACCGGCACGGATGCCGGACAGGCAATCGGCCTGGAATTGCTTTCATTTGTCGGTAGACTGGTGATTGCCGGTTACGGTATGCAGAAGAACGAATACCAGCTCTCCAGATTGATGGGATTCGATGCCGAGATAATCGGTACCTGGGGTTGTTTGCCGAAGCATTATCCAACCGTTCTCAAGATGGTGCAGGACGGGAAAGTAGCGATAGAGCCTTTCATTGAAACCCGTCCGATGAGCCAGATTCAACAGGCTTTCGATGACGTTCACAAGGGCGGACTGGACAAGAGGATCGTACTACTGCCTGATTTTTAGGCGTAGAAATAATTATAATTACGGAGGAGATCAATGGCTTTAGATTGGTTGATCAGGGATAATAATCTGAAAAGTCACCAGATTTTCGGTGACGAACATTTCGGTACGGAAGCGCCGTGCACGATGTTCGAGAAGAAACCGCTTGTAAATCCTGCAACCGGCGAAAAAGTAGACGGACTTTATACAGCGTGGATTACTCTCAACAATCCTGCCCAGTACGGTTCCTATACCACGGAAATGGTAAAGGGCGTTCAGGCCGGTATGCACAAGGCTTCGATGGACAGAAGCGTTGTCGCTATCATATTCACCAGCATGGGTGACCGGGCATGGTGTACCGGCGGTAATACCAAGGAATACGCCGAATATTATACGAAGAGACCCAAGGAATACGCTGATTATATCGACCTTTTCAACGGCATGGTGGATAGTATTTTGAAAGCCCGTGTTCCGGTAATCTGCCGGGCGAACGGAATGAGGGTAGCCGGCGGCCAGGAAATCGGTCAGGCCTGCGACCTTACGGTTGCCGCAGATACAGCTCAATTCGGCCAGGCGGGAACGGCACATGGTTCCACACCCACCGGCGGTTCTACCGACTTCCTTCCGTGGCAGTTACCCACCACAGAATTAGCAATGTGGAACTGCTTCTCCAATGAAATGTGGAGTGCCTACAAGATGGAGAGGCTCGGCTTTATCACCAAGGCTATCCCGATAAAGAAAGATGCCGACGGAAACTGGGTGAGAGACCCGAGGGTTATCACAGACAAATACGTCGATGATGGTGAGATTGTCTACGGTGAATTCAAAAAAGGTGCTGACTTTAAAGCAGGTACCGATTTGCTGAAGACCCTGGATACGGATTGGTCGAGACTCGATGCCCACATCGATAACATGGTCTGGACGATTGCCAACCTGATGCCTCTCTGTTTGATGATGACCGTCGAACAGATAAGGGTCAAGAAACGCTCGTTCTGGGACGATGCCAAGATAGGGTCGATGTACTGGCTGGCAGCCAATATGAATACGGAAGCGTATCTCGGTTTCAACGCTTTTAATACTCAGGCTATCACCGGGCAGCGTAATATCGATTACATCAAGTACCGACAGCTCATCGCCGAAGGACATGAATATAATGAAGACCTGGCTGAGCAGGTACTGGCCAAACCGAAAGAAGAATAATCGACAATAACAAATAAAACAGCGATAACCCGCCCTGACAAAATCGAGGCGGGTTATCCGTTTAGTGTTTGACAAAAGACGACTGAAAGTCTAGTATTGTATTATCTGCACGAACACCGATTTTTAAGCATTATCTTCAGGGTAAATACACTAGATATCGCCTGAATAAAAAACCCGGTGAGGGGGAGTTATGGCATATAAAAATATCGTTCTCGATAAAAAAGACGGGATAACGAAACTTACCATCAACCGTCCTCCTGTTAATGTAATGGACCAGGAAACACTGGACGAAATCTGCACTGCTCTGGAGGAACTTGCCAAAGACGACGAGACCAGGGTGCTGCTTATCCGCGGTGAAGGGGAGAAAGCTTTTTGCGCCGGAGTTGAAGTCGGTGACCATATCGGCGAAAAAATGCCGGTAATGATGAAGGAATTCGGCAGGCTTTTCACGCTTCTGAGGAACCTGGGCAAGCCCAGTATCGCTGTAGTCAACGGAATCGCCCTCGGCGGCGGCTGCGAGCTTGTCCTCGGGTGCGACCTGGCTGTCGCCAGTGAAAAAGCCAAACTCGGGCAGCCTGAAATAATTCTCGGTGGTCTGGCGCCGGCAGCGGCACCGCTGCTTCCCAGGGTTATGGGTGAAAAGAAGGCATTTGAAATGCTTCTTCTCGGTGAAAGTATGAATGCGGCGGATGCGGAAAGGTTCGGGCTGGTCAATAAGGTCGTACCGACCGAAGAACTTGATTCAGCCGCTGAAGAAATGGCCCGGAAATTCATCAAGATGAGCGGACTGAGTGTCAAGCTGGTCAGGGAAGCATTTTATAAGAGCGCCGAAACGGCCAACCTTGATGAAGCCCTTAAAAATGCGGTGGGACTCGGTATAAACAGCTGGAAAACTCATGACGGACAGGAAGGTCTTAAAGCTTACCTGGAGAAGAGAGAACCAGTCTGGAAAAACGAATAACATCCCGGCTCTTCCGGGTTGCGTCGAATATATTGTCGGACATAAGAGAGGAGGTATATATGGCACAGAAAGTTATTAAAACCGATTGTATTATGTGTATCAACAGCTGCGGCATAAATGCTTATGTTGAAGACGGTAAACTGGTAAAGGTAGAGGGTATGCCCGAACATAAGATCAGTGAGGGTTATATCTGCCCGCGAGGAGAAGCCCTGGTGGAATATGTTTATGCTCCCGACAGAGTCCTGCATCCTTTGAAGAAAGTAAATGGCGAGTGGGAGAGGATCACCTGGGATGAAGCTCTGGACACCATCGCTGACAAACTGAAGGAAATAAAAGAAAAGTATGGGGCTAAAGCGCTTGCCGTATATAATGGCTCAATAGGCACCGAAAATATCGAGCTTGCCGGTTTCGGCCAGAGATTCCGCGGGGCATATGGAACCCCTAATCTACTTACCGTTGAAGGCAACTGCTTCCGTTCGAGAATCATGGCACGGCAAATGACTTTCGGAACTCAGTTTATAGAAGAACCCGGGAAATCCAAGTGCACCATCGTCTGGGGGCGGAACATGGATAACTCCGGCGGGCTGGTTGCAGAGAAAATATACAGAGCACTGGATGAAGGTACTCTGGAGCACCTGATTATTGTCGATCCCAAGCGTATCCCGATGGCTGCCAGAGGGACTTATATCCAGATACGTCCGGGGACTGATACAGCCCTTATGCTGGGGATGATGAATGTCATCATCGAAGAAAAGTTGTACGACAAAGAATTTATCGACGAGTACACAATCGGTTTTGATAAACTTGTCGAGCATGTAAAGGAATACCCTCCGGAGAAGGTGGAAAAGATTACCTGGGTACCTGCCGAGGATATCAGGAAAATTGCCCGTATCTTTGCTACCAACAAGCCCGCATGTAACGTCGCCGGTACGGCACCTATTGATCAGCACATTAATGGTTTTCAGGGTAACCGCGCCATGAATTTACTCCAGGTCATTACCGGTAATTTGAATGTTCCGGGAAGCTGGATAACGATACCATTTATCCGCCTGGGCGACCTCAGGTTACCGGAAGTTGACGAACCAATCGGGGCGGAAGCACATCCCCTTTTCAGACGTTTCTGGGGCAGGACGTCACCCTACGGTCAGCAGAATCTCTTTGCCGAATCCGTGCTGGAAGGTAAGCCCTATGCCATCAAGGCTATGATAGTAAACGGAGGTAATCCGGTACTTACACTGCCCGATTCAGCCCGGATCCACGAAGCGATGGAGAAACTCGAATTCCTGGTAGTGACGGACCTGTTTATGACGGATACCGCCAAACTGGCAGACATTGTCCTTCCAGCCTGTTCCTTCCTCGAAAAGAGTGGTGTAGGCTACGTTTATGGAGTTACCTTAGGTGAACCTTACGCTCTGCTGCGCAAAAAAGTGATAGAACCTGTAGGTGAAAGCTGGCCTGACTGGAAAATATGGACTGAACTGGGCAGGAAAATGGGCTACGACGAGTTCTTCCCCTGGAATTCCGATGAAGAAGTTGTAGATTTCTTCCTCGAACCGAGTGGTGTAACGAGAGAACAGCTTGATAAAGAGCATCCTGAGGGTATGTATTACGTCGATGAGAGTAACAAATACATAATACCCAAATACAGGACTCCGTCAGAGAAAATTGAAATCTACTCAGAGACACTGGAAGAGAATGGTTATGATCCCATACCCCGTCATATCGAGCCGACCCAGAGTCCGGTAAGTTCTCCTGAACTTGCCGAGAAGTACCCGGTAATTCTGACTACCGGCTCCCGGATTCCACAGTATACTCATACTCAGTACAGGACATTGCCTTCACTGAAAAAAGATGCACCGGAACCGATTGCTGAAATTAATCCGGCGACAGCCAAGAAATACGGAATATCCGACGGTGATATGATGTCCATAGAAACGACCAAGGGAAAGATCGCGATGAAAGTCCATTTGATCGAGGAGCTTGCTACTGATGTCGTCAGTATACCGCACGGATGGACGGAGGCTAATGCCAATCTGCTTACATCGGCTGATGTCCGTGATCCGATAACCGGATATACGGAGATGAAGGCGCTGTTGTGTAGAATACAGAAAGTGTAAGCGGCAGTAGAACAAATATTTAAAGCTGTGCAGCATTAGCTGCACAGCTTTTTATTTTAAGCATATATTTATAAGTGCTACGATTTTCCAGGCTTAGGCATCACCTCAAGCATTTTCTCTGCCGCTGCATATTGTTTAGTGGTGTTTACTTCGGAAGCATCGACATACCGGATAGCCTTGGTCTCACAGAACCTTACGCATTGCGGGTCGCCGTCGCAGTAGTCACATTTTACGCTAATACCTTCGGTACTATCGAAGGAAGGCGCTCCGAACGGGCAGGCAATAATGCAGGTCTTGCAGCCGATGCACTTGTTCTTATCTATAACCACCCGGTTAAGTTCCGTATCTATATGGCAGGCTTTGGTGGGGCATACTTCAACGCAGAAGGGTTTTTCACAGTTCTGGCATGTCATCGGGAGATATATACCTTCCCACTCCCATTTATAGACTTTAATCCGGGCGCGGCTCGGATTGCTGGCTCCGGTATGGAAAACTGAGCATGCCAGTTCGCATTCCCGGCACCCGGTACATTTTTCATTGTCTATGTATAATACTTTACCCTGCATATATATAACTCCCTTCTGTATGCCCGCATATCAATAGTTATATTTAAGAATTTCAAGGTATCTTTGACTTTCAAACAGCCGCTGCATAGGCGGTTGTTCCTTTATACCGGCATAGATAGTCGCATACCTGATAAAGAAGCCGCCCAGGAGCAGGAAAGTACCTGCCAGGAACAGCAGGAAATGCTGGTCATGAAAGCGTGAATATATTCCTTCAATAATAATCGGGAACAGGAATCCGGAAACAACTATTCCCAGCCAGAAAACATATCTCAGGTTACCGGACAATATGAGTAGTACTGAGTACATCGCGTATTCTTTCAACCTGTACCTTGTAAAGAGGTATAGAGCCAGGACTATCGCTTCTATAATAATAATCACCTGTTCTATCCCGGTAAGGGTGGATGCCATCTGGTCGGGAAACCCGGCGGATGAAGTGAAAATGTTATACGCTGTTGTCAATATCATTACCGCTATCGCTCCTGTGGAAAGAGCCGACACGGTGTACAATGCGGGAAGCAGCCATGTATCCCAGAAGGGGACATACTTTACTGACATTATAAGGATTCCGGTATAGACAGCCGTAGCGAGGGCGAATATGAAAGCAATAATATCAAGAGCTTTAAGAAACCACGGCCAGAATTCTATATTAACATTGAAATACGGGAGAAGTGATATGATAAAAACAATTCCTCCGATAACTATACAGACGGAGAGAATATAAAAACCCCGGGACAGCCAGGAAGTCATAGGATTCAGAATAGTGTTCAGGAACCTTCTTTTTACACCCAGTTTCAGGACGAGGAACAGGGCGCCGACAGCAACGAATACAGGCCCCCAGAGTATAATCGGTCTAAGTCCGTCCGGAATATAACCCATCCAGTCCATTAGCAGACCGACAGCCATTGAGCCGGACCCGATTCCTGCCAGATACAGATAGACTGCTACCTGCCAGCCCCACTGGTGCTGGGTTTGAATATCTCTGGATTTTAAAAACTGGTCGATATTAATAATATTGTTTATTTCTTCACCATCTACGGTTTATTTTAAAAACATAACGATGAAGGTCTATCCACCGGCAATCTGCATCAGCAGATGTATTTCATCGCCGTCTTTAACCGGTTTTGCCAGTTCCTCGGGATAGGCACTTTCGTCATTTACGAAAATATCGATATATTTACTGAGTTTTTCACCTTCGAACAGCCATTCATTAAGTCCCGGATATTCGGCGACAAGGTTCTTGAAGCATTCACCGACGGTATTTCCATCCACATCGACCGATTCTTTATTATCTGCAACATACTGTAAGGAGGGATGGATATTAACCTTAATACTCATATACTCTCCCTCTGGTTCGAGAACACAAAAACGAAGGTCAATTAACCTCCGGCGATGACTATAACCAGGTTTATATCATCCCCGTCCGTCACCTTAGTTTCCAGTCCTTCAGACAGGGTACTCTGCATGTTAACAAACACATCAAACATGTTATTAAGGCTCCTGTCTTTGGTGAACAGCCATTCATCGAGTTCCGGATATCTTGCGATAAGCTGTTCAAGGCATTCGCCCACGGTAGCACCATTCACCTCGTGGATGTCTTTATTCTCCGCCAGGTGAATTAAATACGGATGAAGGTGTAACTTAACACTCATCGGTTACACGGTTTCAAACCAGCCCGAAAGTAATTCTCGACTTTAACGGGCTGGTTCGCCATTATCAGGCATTTATTCCCGCAGCCGCATTCTGAACGAATGCTACGAATTTATCCGCAATGGCTACCTGTTTATCAATACTCTGTTCGGAAGCATCGGCGTATCGGATTGCTTTCGTTTCGCAGAACCGCGCGCACTGCGGATCACCGTCGCAGAAATCACATTTCATTACCTTCCGGGTTAGCGGGTTGAAAGCCATTGCTCCGAAGGGGCAGGCGGTTACACAGGTACGGCATCCGATACAGATATTGTAATCAACAATGACCCTGTTCAGTTCCTGATCACGTGATATTGCTCTTACCGGGCACACCGTCAGACAGGGTGCCGTTTCGCACTGCTGACAGGTAACGGGAATGTATATTCCTTCCCATTCTCTCTTTATTACTTTTATCCGGCTCCGTGCCGGGTTGCTGACGCCTTCATGCTGTATGGGACATACCAATTCGCATTCGCGGCAGCCGGTGCATTTCTGATAATCCAGTATTAGTACTTTCGCCACTGATATTCTCCTCTTTCAATATTACAGCATGTGTGAAGGCTCTTTATCGATTTCGAGTCTCTTCAGAGTCTCCTCAGTAGGAACGCCGTTTTCATCCCACCCGTGGTGCTGGTAGAATTCGTCTATCATCTTGGTGAATTTTTCTCTATCAATACTCAGTCCACGGATTGAAGGCATTCCGAGGGGATTAGGCAAATCGAAGTAGCGGTCTACCAGCCAGTCATCCTTCCGCTGCAGGCCTTCCCTGAGATTGAACATCCTTTCAAGGTTATTCGCTCTCTCGGCGGCTGTCCATATATCCAGAGGACTCATTTCCAGTCCGGTAATAAGATAAATCAGTTTGGACCATTCCTCGAAATTGGGATGGGTAGCGCCGAGGAATGTGGTGTGATACTTGCAGATACCCAGACTGTCTACAGCCATGTAGCAGTTCTCGTGCCAGAATACCTGCCAGGGTTTACCCTCGTAATCCCGGAAGTCGGAAGTTAGCGGTCCGTCGTAAGGAACGGGCTGACTGTATATCTTCCGGAGCACCGGTTCCGGCAGGTGGTAAAGGTCGATTGCAGGGCGACTTCTGAGGTGATCGTTACCGCGTGATGCGGTGGCGATGTTCAGTGCCAGGGCCGGGGTGGCTCTTTCATCCGAGTTCATCTGCCCCATTCCTTTAATACCGACCCAGTGGTCAATGGAGTTTCTCCCGATTTTCTCCGCGGCACGGTGTCCGCCTTCGGCCAGAATATCCCCGAATCCTTCACGTTCACCTATCTGGCGAGTGAGTTCAAGGACCGCGTCGATGTTGCCCCAGGTTAATTCCAGTCCGCCGGTATCTTCTTTATTAATTACGCCTGCTTCGTAGAGTTCAATCGTCCAGGCGATGATATTGCCAACCTCGAGGACATCGATTCCGTATCTGTTAGTCAGGTGAGTTCCTTCGAGGATTCCAACCGTGTCGCGGCAGCCGACAATAGAGCCGAATGATACCTGGTGGGTATATTCGGGACCTTCATCGTATGTACCGGCCAGCGGACCTTCAGGTATAACGAATTTACCCCTGCAGTGAACGCCGCAGCCGAAACAGGCAGCCATTCCCTGGATGTATTCGTCGATTGCCTCCGCCTCAACAGGATCGGAGTTGACAAGCTGGTTGAGAAGGTTGTTATGAGCGTTTACAAGACCCTGTGTATTGGTGGCGCCGAAAATAAACGGCGTACCCAATCTCCCCTGAGTCTGACTTACCTTGGATGAGGTAATCTGGGACATAAACTCACGGTTATAATCCAGGGCTTCGCGGGGATGTGCCAGGGTTATGTCCATCGTTCCCCTGGCGGCTACCGCCTTCAGGTTCTTCGAGCCGAGTACGGCTCCCATTCCTGTCCTGCCGCCCGAATTCTTGGGGCCTGTCATTACATTGGCGAAGCGTACCATTTTTTCACCGCCGGGGCCGATGGTTAGTACCTTGATATCCCTGTCACCGAGTTCATCACGGATAGCCTGCTGTGCATCCGCCACGTATTTACCCCAGACATTCTCGGCGTCCTTTATCTCGATTTCTCCATTATGTACCCAGAGGTATACCGGTTTCGGCGCTTTACCTTTAATGACCAGGTGGTCGAATCCTGCCCACCTGAGTTCAGGAGTAAAGAAACCACCGCCGTTGCAGCTGCCGTAATAGTTGGTCAGAGGTGACTTGGCACATACATGAACGCGGCATGATGCCGACGCCGGCGTACCGACAAGCAGACCTGCGCTTACAATGGCGACGTTATCGGGTCCGAGGGCATCTACTCCGGGTTTCAGGTGGTTGTACAGTAAATACGCATCGAGACCTCTGCTGCCGATATATTTCTTTCTCATTTCTACGGATATCGGGCTGGTCTCGATTTTACCGCTGGTAAGATCGATATATGCTACCTTTCTATTAAGAGCCATCTACTTCCCCTCCTCCTTGGACTTTCTATTTGCCTCTTCGATAAGCTTACTGTTTGTTTCCCAGACCGGCCCGCGAATTCTGGGGAAGTTGTCTCCCATATGCCAGGAAAGGCGCCACTCGAATCCGCAGTTCGGGCAGGCAGCGGTTTCCGCTTTCGCGGGGAACGAAATTCTCTCATAACACTGCAGGCACCTTACCGAGCCCATGCTTCTGGTCTTGATAAGACTGTGCATAGTAGTCTCGTTTTTATTTTCCAAAATTACCTCCTCTGTGTGCTTGCTATCTAAGCAAATATTATCAAACCCACGCTTAAAGTGTCAAACGTATAATACCTGTTTATACATCCGATAACGAACGTTATCCATACGTATCAGGATGAGGTCGATCCAGATAGTTGAAATCGGCGTGAAAAAGAGGTTGAAGTATGGTATAGTGTTAATCCTTATACTCGTATGTTAAGCCTAGTTTCCACGTGGATACTACTATTGAAAAACTAGGAATTGTATACTAAAATGGCATTTGAGGTGTAGCAGGATGGCGGATGAAGGACCTCCGGAAAATCTTGACAGTTTTAAAAACGGCGCTATAGGAGTGTTCGAGGAAGCTGTAGCCAGAGCGGAAAAGCTCGGGAAAATGGCAAGGGAAGCGGCTGAGGTATCCACGAGGACATCCCAGGATGCTCTTGAACGGGCTGAGAAGATAAGCAAGGAGACACAGGAAGCAGCCCAGATATCCGTCAAGGCAGCTCAGGAGGCTATAGCCAAGGCTGAAAAGATAAGTAAAGAAGCCCGCGAGAATGCCGAGGCTTCGGTTAAGGCTGCTCAGGAGGCGATTGCTAAAGCCGAAGACTCTGCAAAAGCACCTACGGAGGCCGCCAAGACGATTATAAAAGAATTCGAAGATGCCATAAGCCGTACCGAAGAAATCAGCAAGGAAGCCCAGGAATTGTCCGAGGTAGCCTTAAAGACTTCCCAGGAAGGACTTACCCGGGCTGAAGAAGCCGGTAGAGCTGCCAAAGAGCGAGCCGAAATATCAATCAGAACTTCACGTGAAGCAACAACCAAGGCTGAAGAGATGGGCAAAGCGGCGAAAAAAGCCGCCGAAGAATCAGCTCAAGTGGCAAGGGAAGCAGCTAACAGGAGTGAAAAAGCAAGTAAAGAAGCGATGGACCTTGCTACCAGGACGGCAAAAGAGGCTGCAACAAAGGCAGACAAGGCAAACAAGGATGCAGAAGAAGCCGCAGCAATAGCCGTCAGGGTATCTCAGGAAGCTATTGACAAAGCGGAGAAAATTAGTATCGCGACCCGGGAAGCGGTGGAAGCATCTTCAAAAGATGCTCAGGAAGCAGCTGTCCGTGCCGAAGATATAAGCAAGGAAGCCAGAGAGACAGCGGAAACATCGGCTGCTGCGGCCCAGGAGGCTGTAGCCAAGGCAGAGGTATTAGGCAGAGAAGCCAGAGAATTGGCGGAGGGCATTCTCAAATCGTCACAGGCAGGGCTGGAACAGGCTCTGGAGATGAGCCAGCAAGCCAGAGAGATAGCCGAGGCGTCAGCCGAGGTTGCCCGGGAAGCCGTAGCCAGGGCTGAAGAGATCAGTAAGACTGCCAAGGAAGTAACCGAAGCATCAGCCAAAGCTGCCAGAGAAGCGGTTGAAGAGACGGTGACAGCTACACAGGATGCTATCGTCCGGGCTGAAGAAACCGGAAGACAGGCTCAGGAGATGGCAGAATCCCTGGCCAAGGCATTTGAAGAGGCAATTACCAGGGCGGAAAAAACTACTCAGTCTGTAAAAGAGAGAGCTGAAGAAATGGCTAAGGCGGCAAAGGAAGCTGTAGACGTAGCTATAAACTCAGCTAGTCGAGCAATTGAAACCGCGATTACAGCTTCCCAGGAAGCGATTGCCAGGGCTGAAGAAATCAGCAAATCAGCCAGAGAGACCGCCGAAAAATCTACCAAGGCGCTGGAAGCTTCCACGAAAGCGTCGGCAAAAGCGACCAAGGAAACGACCGATGCACTGATGAGAGAAGCCAGGAAGACAGCCGAGATATCTATAAAAGCGGCTCAGAAAGCAGCCGAAGATTCTACCAGAATTGCCAAAGAGGCTGCAGAAGCTTCGGTGAAATCATTCGAAGAAGCAATCGGTAGAGTCGAAGCAACCGAAAAGCTGACAAAGGAATCGACTGAATTATCATTAAAAGCCTTCGAAGATGTAATCATCGGAGATGAGGAGAAAGAAGAAAAACCGGTGAAGTCTGAAAAGGTACAGCCGGGAGCGAAGAAAGAAGAGAAGCCGAAGCCAGTTGGAAAAGTTGAAGCCGGTGCAGCCAATAAAGCTGAATCTACCGGGACCGGCAAGATTGTTAATGAAGTGAAATCTGACGATACCAAGAATAAGATAGAATCCCGCCTGGAATTCCTGGCAAAAATGTATGAACAGCGTAAGAACGCACCGCCAGCAGAGGAACCTGGCGAAGAGAAGGAAAAACCGAAAGAATAATCGATAATCCCAAATCGCCGAAAATGGAAATATAAGGAAGGTTTCCAAAAAATACAAACAGGGAATACCGCATTAGAAGGAGGTGTCCTGTGGCAAATCCTAAGGGGCAGGCAAAAAAGGCTGAAGAGGTAAAAGAAGAACAAGTCGTCGAAGAAACACCGGCTGAATCAGTACAGGCAGCAACCAACCCGCTTGATGAGGTTCTCGGCCAGGCACAGAAAGCTTATTCTGCCTATATGGATGCTACTCGCGAGGTTTCCAGAATTTATCGCGAGAATGAGGTTCAGGTAGGAGAAGCTTATCTGCGGGTAGTTCAGCAGGCAAATGAAGTCTGTGAATCAGCGATAAAGCAGGCGAATAAAACCCGCGAGCAGGCTGAGAAACGAGCCAGGGAAACGTACCAGAGGGCTATGGAGCAGGCAGAAGCAAAAGCCGAAGAAACTATATCCGAAGCTTTGAAAGCCCGCGAGGAAGAACTGGCTAAAGCCTGGGAACTCAGGGAAGACACGGTCGCTCAAGCCTGGGACATATATTCCAAAGTAGTCAGATAACTGTCGGTAGTAAAAAGAAGGGTAAGAGAAGAAAACCGATCCTGCGGACTATAACAGTGATGGTATATCTTTCAGTGTGCCATCTAAAGCGGTATCGTATTCAACCCCGTCCTGCCTTTTCTGCAGCGTTGATATCAAGCTGATTGTCCTGGTGAAGTATTCCCTGATTTTTGCGATATCGCTGAGTTCCGACAGAACGATAGATACATCAAGAGATCCCCCATCCCGGGGGTAATCGCCGCTCCGGATGATTGAGTCCGGAGCGATTGTTTTCAGGTGCATGCCGAGTTCCTTAATCATGTCCATGTTCATTTCTTTTGCGGGAGCGGAGAC
The DNA here is from genome assembly GCA_034416335.1 of Dehalococcoidales bacterium. Classification (GTDB taxonomy): domain Bacteria; phylum Chloroflexota; class Dehalococcoidia; order Dehalococcoidales; family UBA2162; genus MGML01. The sequence goes on along the minus strand of DAOULV010000019.1, from coordinate 85,646 downwards.
AAGGTAAAGAGCTCTCCTGGAGTCCATCGGATTACCGTGAACGGATAATCGGCTGATAGCTTCATCCATAGCCTGGACGCCTTTCTGGTTTTCATCAACCTTCTTTCTAAAATCGCGTGTCCTTTCGAACAATGACCTGAGGAACGACAGGTGCGATCTGCTGTGACCGATAATAGTCCAGCCTACCAGGGTCTGAATGATATCTCCGGCGTCGAGAACTTTTGCTCCTATGTACTTGGGTTTCTTTTCTTCTCCCGCGCACAGCAGATTATAGAAGGGCTCAGCTATTATGGAGTTGATTTTCGAAAGATTATTGAGAAGCGACGCGTCTTTCCTGATATACCTCTGGTTGTCGATAAGGAATATCGCATCGGCAACAAGGTAACATGATTTCAGACTTGTTGCTGCGTTGTATATCGTTCTTTCTTCGGTAAGCTCTTCGTGTTCGAACGGAAGGACTGTCATATTATATACAGGCTTGTCTATGAACCGCTCCTTGATATACTGGGTCATTATCGGTATCGAGCCCGAACCGGTCCCACCGGCGGAGCCTGCTATAAGCAGGAAAGCATCCGCTTCAGTCAGCCTTTTTGTATTCCGGACAGAATCTAGTACTTTATCCGCATCTTCCTTGGCAACCTCAGCACCGAGTTCGTTTATCTTACCGACTCCGTGACCACCAGTCTTTCTGCCTCCGATAAGGATGCGGTGTTCATAGTCAGGCTTTACTCGCTTCAGACCGCTTAAATCAGCGATATCTGTGTTTACAGCAAAAGCATCGATAACTATTTCGATACCACGCTGGCCCCGGGCTTTGCTGTTCAACCGGGCAAATTCGTCGGCAATTCTACCGCCGCACTGTCCAAGCCCTACAACGATCAGTTTCATCTTTCACCTGTATGGTTTATGGGTATCGAGAAAGTATAACCTCTTTAGTACAATAAATACAATAACAGGTTTTTGTTTTACCGCGCAAGTGACATTCGGCTAAAAACCTTGTTCGGAAATATACATAGTGAGGTCGGCCATACGGCAACTGTACCCCCACTCGTTGTCATACCACGCCATCACCTTGACCATATTGTCGGCGATAACCATGGTACCCGGCGCGTCGATTATGACACTTGCAGGATTCCCTGAGAAATCCGTGCTGACGAGCTCTTCTTCGCAATATTCCATTATTTTCGACATCGGACCTTCAGCCGCGTCTTTTAACGCCTGATTAATGTTTTCCAGCGTTACGTTCGTCTTCAGGGTCGCTACCAGGTCTATCACCGATACGGTCGGTACGGGCACTCTGAAAGAAATCCCATCAATTTTCCCTTCCAGTTCGGGGATTATCCTGGTTACGGCCTTGGCGGCGCCGGTAGTAGTAGGGATTATGTTATTTCCGGCTGCTCTGGCGCGCCTGAGGTCCTGGTGTCTTCCGTCCAGCAGCCTCTGGTCGCTGGTAACGGCATGCACGGTGGTCATCAAAGCTTTTTCGATGCCGAATGAATCATGCAGCACCTTGGCTACCGGGGCAACGCAGTTCGTAGTGCAGGAGGCATTGGATAGCAGGTGGTGTTTATCCGGCTGGTAAAGGTGTTCGTTTACTCCGTACACGAGCATGATATCTTCGTTTTTCGCCGGAGCGGATATCAATACCTTCTTGACACCCTGCTCTATGAGAATTGCGGACATATTGGCGTCGGTAAATTGCCCGCTGGACTCGAGAACAATCTCAACTCCGTACTCCAGCCAGTTCACGTCTTCGGGTCTGGGTTCATTGAAGACTTTTATCCGTTTCCCGTCGACAATTACCGAGTCATTATCGTATTCCACCTGACCGGGATACGGTCCATAGACGGTGTCCCGCTTGATTAGATGGGCGTTTGTTTTGGGACTTGACCAGTTGTTTACCGCAACTATTTCAAGTTTGTCTCTGTAATATTTATTGATAGTTCTTAAGGTTAGTTTACCGATACGCCCGAAACCATTGATGCCAACTTTAACTGTCATTCTCCCCCTCTATAATTCTAATGACTTTGTTTTTCCGGTAACTGGCTATTGAGAAATCATATAATAGTCAGTACCATCCTCCGTATAGCTCCTAACCTCTCCGTCAATAAGCATTGCCTTGAGATGGGCGAGTGTTTCCAATACCGCCATTCGTTTGTGCATCGGCGGCAGGTCTTCGTAGCTGATACCGCCGGATTCAGGAATCCAGGTTATCACCGATGATACCTGATAGGCATTCTTCGGTCCTTCTTCCAGGGTTTCCAGAATCTCCAGGTTTCTCTGGCGGTGATGGTGGGTGATTTCTGCAATTCTCTTATGCAGGTCGTGATAGATGTTCTCGTGTGCGGGAAGGACCATTTCTACGTCCAGTTCATCCAGCGTCTTCAGAGAGTCCATAAATTCGCCGAGAGGATTGTCCCCCGCATAGGGAAGCAGGCTGATGTTGGGTGTTATTACGGGCAGGACATGGTCACCGCCGAACAGTATCTTCTTAGCGGGTTCGTACAGACATATGTGTCCGGGGGCATGTCCAGGAGTCCAGATGACCCGCAGTTTGTAGTCTCCAGCGGATATTATTTCACCTCCTTCCACCGTACTGTCCGGTATTACGGGCGTCTGGAGTCTCCGGGTGTCCCGAGCCGGAAGGCCGGGCATCGGCAGTTCGTCCCGAGGAGCACCGTTTCTCGCCCATGATTCTTCTATGTCGCTTAAAGTCTCATAGACGGTTGTATACCTGTACAATAGCACTTCTTTTTCACGGGAGTGTATTATGATTTCAGCATCGGTGTGGTTTTTCAGGGTATGAACCAGACCGTAGTGGTCGCCGTGCACATGAGTAACTATTATTCTGGTGATAGCGCTCAGGTCCGTCCCGATTTCAGCGAGCTGGTCTTTCATTGCCTGCAGGGCTTCTTCGCTGTCCCAGCCTGCATCTATCAGCAGGTACCCGTGGTGGTCTCGGATAAGGTAGGTATTGGTATGTCCAAGAGGATTATCATGGATGGGTATCTGAAGCTGGAAAATGCCCGGTATTATTTCAATCATTCTTTCTTTTCGTCGTTCCTGTCTCTTTGTAATATTACGCTCTCTTGAATAATTCCGTTCCACCGTATTTGCCATTGCTTCCCAACTCTTCTTCAATTCTTAGAAGGCGATTATATTTGGCAGTACGTTCCGAGCGGCAGGGGGCGCCTGTCTTAATCTGCCCCGAGTTCATTGCGACGGAGAGGTCCGCGATAGTGGTATCTTCCGTCTCTCCGGAGCGATGACTTACCATTGCCGTCCATCCTGCATCATAAGCCATTTTGATTGCATCGACCGTTTCGGTAAGAGTCCCTATCTGATTCAGTTTGATAAGGATAGAGTTCGAAGCCTTGAGTTCTATGCCTTTCTTCAGGCGCTTAACGTTAGTGGTGTAAAGGTCATCGCCAACAAGCTGTATTTTATCACCCAGCTTTCGGGTAAGAAGACACCAGCCTTCCCAGTCATCCTCCGCCATTCCGTCTTCAAGACTGATAATGGGGTATTCCGCTACCCAATTGACATAATAATCGACCATCTCAGCCGATGAAAGAGAAACCCCTTCTTTAACCAGCACATATTTACCGGCCGCATAAAATTCACTGGCGGCCGGGTCGAGGGCGATACAGCAGTCGCTGCCCGGCCGGTAACCGGCTTTTTCGATAGCGGAAAGTATAGCTTCTATGGCTTCTTTATTCGAGGGCAGGGAAGGAGCGAATCCTCCTTCATCTCCGACATTTGTGTTCAGCCCTCTGTCTCTCAGTACTTTTTTCAGGGAATGGTAGACTTCGGTCCCCATCTGTAGAGCCTGGCTGAAAGTATCGGCACCGACCGGAGCAACCATAAATTCCTGGAAATCGGTAGAATCGGCGGCGTGCCTGCCGCCGTTGAGAATATTCATCATCGGGACCGGCAGCACGTATTTATCCACCCGGCTCAAGCTGCGGTACAGGGGGATGCCTGCGGATTTCGCCGCGGCGCGGGCGACCGCCAGCGATACTCCGAGAATAGCATTAGCACCGAGCCGGGCTTTATTTTCAGTACCGTCCAGGTCTATGAGCCTGTTGTCGATGGTTTCCTGGTTGCCAGCCGGCATCCCTGCCAGCGCTCCGGCTATATCCCCGTTTATATTTTCCACGGCTTTCAGCACGCCGAGTCCGTTAAAGCGGGAACCGCCGTCACGCAGTTCTACGGCTTCATACCTGCCGGTACTGGCACCCGACGGAACAGCCGCGTTGCCCGTTGTACCATCGGAAAGGGTTAACTCCACTGCTACAGTAGGATTGCCCCGGGAGTCCAGTATCTCTCTACCTGCTATACTCTTAATATCGGCCATATTATTTTCCTATCTTTTCACAGCCAGTTCGAAGGCTTTCTTTACCGCTTCGCCGGGGCTTCGTACATACAATATCGAATCGTCCTGTTTACCGTTTCTGGATATGGACCAGGTATTCAACCCTATAACCGGAGTATTTCCCGCGAGGGCATAGGCTATCTCGGAGAGAGTGCCGTAGCTGCCGCCTATGGCGATTACCGCGCCGGCCGAGCGTACCACGGCAACGTTACGGGCATAGCCGATACCGGTGGCTATGGGAATCTGTACATATGGATTGGCTGCATCGGGGTTGTCTCCGGGGAGAATACCTACGGTAGTGCCGCCTTCGCCGGCGGCGCCGCGGCAGGCGGCTTCCATAACTCCGCCAAGCCCACCACAGACAAGGGAGGCGCCCTGTCTGGCGATTTCCCTGCCTGTTTCCTCAGCCAGCCCGGCTTCTTCAGGTGAAGGTTCACGGGCACCGATAACAGCTATTAATATTTTCCTCTGCGACATAGGACTATTAATTATAACACAAAATCGGAGAAAATTAACGAAAAAATTGTTAATTTATAAAAATCATTGAGTGTAGAAATACGGGATATGTATATTATTTATAAGTCTTAACGAAGAGACTCTATCAGTCTAATGAACTCCTGCCAGTGATTGATTTCAAGGCATTCGTATTCCGGATACACTTGCCCATTCCGGGGATTATACCAGACGGGGTACATCCCGGAAGCTAACGCTCCTTTTACATCGAACTGGGGCTTGTCTCCGATAAACCAGATATCCTCCGGAGAGAGTCCCATCTTTCTGGCAGCGATATTAAAGAAACGGGGATGGGGTTTCCTGATTCCGTAGTCGGCGCTGGACATGATGAAAGAGAATCTATGGGCGAGGTCGTATTTTGCCAGGTTTTCTTCGAGGAACAAAGCCGGAAAGGAACCATTACTTAAAATTCCGGTCCTTATCTCGTGTTTTTCCAGAGTATCCAGGACTTCGTAAATACCTTCTTCCGGGGTTAATGTGACGGCGCAGTCCCAGCATACTCTTGCAGCTTCCTCGTAGCTGATGGAGAGAGATAATCCTGCTGTTTCGAAAAGGGTCCGGTAAAAACTTACGATATCCTGTTCGAGCATCGAATCGATTTTCGCCTGCTCGAAATCGTTATTTATCGCGGATGCAATCTCCTGTAATGCTTCGGGTGTGAGATCAGTATCATTTTCAACGAATTCAAGCAGCTTTTTATTAACAGGTATCCAGTCGTACGATATTGTCTGTAATATCGTATCGCCAAGGTCGAAGATAATGCCGGCAGGCTTTTTCATAATCTCTCCTTTTTTCTTATTTTATATGACAAGACCCTATTGACGTAATAGAACAAATGTGCTAATTTATGCTCGTATAACAACAATTCAGGAACGGGCTATGAAGTTTGATATGGGCGAAGAAGCCGAGCGAACAGAGATAGATGAGTTACCCGAAGAAAGCGATGCAGTAAAGGATTTACTTCCCGAACAACTCCACTACAGGGATGAAGGTTGTGAATTAGCCGGTTCCTGTCTGGATTGCCCTTTCGATGAGTGCATATACGATAAGCCCGGCGGAAAACGACGCTGGAAACAGAAGGAACGCGCCGCTGAAATGGTAAGACTTTTTACCGAAGAAGGAAAGACTATTAACGAGCTGGCCGAGATGTTCGGTGTAAGTAAGAGGACCGTGCAAAGAGCGTTAAAATCAGCCCCGGCAAACAAACGAAAGAAACAGGAGTAATATAAATGACCGAAGAATTTAATCCGGCCGAGCTTAAGAAACGCGACTCGGAGAGGTTCAAGAGATACCGCGAACTGCTGGATTTTTATCACGGGCTGCACTGGGAGGGCAGGGCGAGACGAGGCGATAAGCGTTTGACGTTCAACTATGCCAAGGTCTTTATAGATAAAGTCGCTTCATACCTGATGTCCGGCATCCACTTTACCGTCGAACCATCCGACAACAGCGATAAATCCAGAGCGGGAGCAATAAAAACCGAAACGGCTCTGAACCGTGTTTACGAACAGAACGGTCTCGAGCAGCTTGATTTCGAGACCGAAATCGACTGCGCTATCCTCGGTGATGCCTGCTATAAGGTTGTCTGGGACCCGGAGAAAAAAGCGGTGTCCGTCACTGCTCCGGATATACAGGGAATATACGCCTGGTGGACGGGTGATGATATATCGCAGGTATGGAGGATTGCTTCACGCTACAGTCTGGCGCGGGATGTAGTGCGTAACCTTTATGGAATTAAGGTCAAGGACAAAACATCCGGGGTTATCGAATTGTGGACGGAGAACGAATTCGAGCTGTGGATCGAAGGGGCGCTGGTTGAAAAAAAGCCCAATCCCTGCGGATTCATACCTTTTGTCATTTACCCTAACCTGAGAGAGCCGAAGAAGTTCTGGGGAATATCGGACCTGTCGCAGATAATAGGTCCGCAGCGGGAATTGAACCGGGCTACTTCCCAGCTTTCGCGGATACTCGAACTGTCGGGCAATCCCATCGCTGTGCTGGAGAACGTAGAAGAATCGGAGGATATCGCCGTCAGTCCCGGTGCGGTCTGGAATATACCGGAAGATGCCAAGGCATATCTTCTCGACCTCCTCCAGGGCGGCGGCGCCAGGCTGCATATCGACTATATAAACCTGCTGTACAGAATTCTGCATGACCTTTCGGAATCTCCCCGGGCTGCTTTCGGCGGAACGGAAAGAGACCTGTCGGGTGTAGCTCTTGAAATCGAACTGCAGCCGCTGCTGCAGAAAGTGCGACGGAAAAGAATTATACGGACTGCCGCATACAATCGCAGGAACCGGCTTATTTTAAAGCTGCTCGAGAAGTACCGGAACGAAGACTTCGGCGACCACCAGTTAAGGGTTGTCTGGGGGCCGGTATTGCCGCAGGACATATCCAGGATGGTGAGTAACGAGCAGGTCCTGGTACAGAACGGAATTCATTCCAGGCGCAGGGCGATGGACGAGATGGGAGTAAACGACCCTGAGATGGAATTCAGCCGGTGGCTGGAAGAACGTAGGGCGATTCTGAGTATGAACAGGGAATTGAATGCGGGGACTGCCGGGAACGGAGCGAGAGTGAGAGTAAACGGGTCGCGGCCGGAAACCACTGAAATTACCCCCTGATACTGATAGCAAGGGAGAGGAAAATTGGAAGATGAACTGAAAAACCAGGAAACGCAACCGGAGCAGGAAGCCCCTGAATCGGCGGAAGACGAAACGGAAAAGATGAGAACCCGTATCGCCGAACTGGAGCAGGTGCTTTCCGAAAAAGATACCGAGATAGCCGGGCTAAAACAGACCGGCGAGGAGCTGGAGGAAAAGTACAAATCACTTGAAAAAACTTTCACCGAAGCGGTAACCGGCTATAAAGCACTGGTATTAAAGTCGAATCCCGATATCGTCGATGACCTGATAAGCGGGGATACCATTGAATCGATCAACGAATCGCTGGAAAAAGCGAAAGCCCTGGTCAGCAGGGTAAGACAGGGAGTGGAAGCTGAGATTTCAAAGGTGAAGGTACCGGCAGGAGCGCCGGAAAGAACATCGCCGGATTTATCGGCTCTCTCTCCGGGCGAAAAGATAAGATATGCATTCGGAGGTAATGAATAATGGCACTGAGTCTGACAGAAGCAAGCAAACTATCCAACGATATACTCCTGCAGGGAGTGGTGGAGACCATAGTAAAGGACTCCCCGGTACTGCAATACATGCCTTTTATAGAGATTACGGGGAACGGGCTGACCTATAACCGCGAAAATGCCCTGCCCGACATAGATTTTTATGATGTCGGCGATACCTGGGATGAATCCACGCCTACCTTCACGCAGGTCACGGCAAATCTGAAAATTATGGGCGGAGACGCCGATGTGGATAACTTCCTGAAAGCCACCCGGTCGAACATACAGGACCTGGAAGCAGCCGTAGTCGAACTGAAAGCCAAAGCACTGACGAATAAATTCGAGGAAACCTTTATTTACGGTGATTCCTCGGTTAATACCAAGCAGTTCGATGGACTGAGAAAGATTATCGATACGGAGACTTCCGGGAGCCAGGTAATAGCCGCCGGGGCTTCCGGCGCTTCCCTGACACTGGGAATGCTGGATGAGCTGATCGATGCCGTAAAAGGTGGTAAGCCGGATATGCTGCTGATGAACCGGCGTTCGAGAAGGAAGATAAATGCGCTCGTCCGTGCGTCCGGCGGGATGATGGAGACCGACCGGGACAAATGGGGGAACTTCGTCCAGTACTGGGACGGTATCCTTATCGGAATAAACGACTGGATACTGGATACTCATGTCGTCGAAGATAGCCTGGAAACAGCGACTACCGGCGGCGACTGTTCCGTAATCTATGCCGTTCAATTCGGAGAAGGAGCGTTATGCGGATTGACCTCGCCGGGTCATCTCACGGTGGAACCGGTAGGCGCTCTCGAGACGAAGGATGCCACCCGTACCAGAATTAAATGGTACTGCTCGATGGCGCTGTTTTCCGAGATTAAAGCAGCCGCTTTAATCGGCGTCCAGAATTAGTAACGATACGGGGAGGATCAGTCGTGTCCTCCCCGAAGGAGAAAAATAATGGCTAATGCGGTTAATGAACACATCGAGCATCCTTTCGCCAGGGGGCTGTTAACTCTCAACGGCGTGCAGTGGAGTGATGAGAAAACTACCACGACCGATGATTATGAGACGGTCGAAGAGGTTACCGTTAATCCACCCGCACTGGGAGCGGTCATCGAATTCGAGTTCGGTCTTACCTGTGCGGTGAAGTCCAGCGGCGATACGGAGTCGGTGCTCTTTAAATGGCAGGCGAGAAATAAGGGCGGAACATGGGTCGACCTTACGGATGAGATAGAATATCCAGACGATGCATCGGAGTACAAGGAATATACTTGCAGCGGACGCTTTAATCCAGTGGCGGACTTTGGTTCTATCCCCTTCGATATCAGGCTGGTGGTGAAGTCGGGTTCAGCCGGCGGCGAGAACGCGGTTGCCAGGACCAAGAACTCAAGCTATATACGGGTAGTCTATTCCGGTTCCTGATGCGGGTAGAGGAGTATGAGAGGGCTTATGCCCTCTCATACCATTAATTTCCAGGGGAGGAGCTATATATGAATTTAGCCGATATGAAAACGATTGTCAGGCGGGAACTTCGCGATGAAGATTCCGAGAATTACCGCTGGACCGATGATGAAATCGAAAGACATATTACCCGTTCTCTTAAAGAATTTTCCGCAGCTTTCCCGTATGAGCAGAAGGCTGTTAAAGCTACTTCTGCCGGTTCAAGGGACGTCGATATTTCAACGATTACGGATCGGGTATCAGTTGTAGCCGTGGAATACCCCGCCGGTAATTACCCTGTAAAATACCATCGTTTCAGCCTGTGGGGAGATGTGCTGACTCTTCTCGGCGATGAAGTACCCGACGGTTCGGACGCGTATATTTATTACGGAAAACTCCATACTCTCAATTCTTCCTCTTCTACGGTTCCTGCGATGTATGAAGACCTGGTTGCTTCCGGAGCCTGCGGCTATGCCGCTGTAGAATGGGCGATATATGCGGTAAATCGGGTTAATACCGGTGGGTTGGGGACATCGGAGGATTTCTTAAACTGGGGAAGAAAGAAGTTAAGTTATTTCAGGCGGGAATTGAGAAAAATCGGAAGTAAAAACAGAGTGAGAATTAGTTCCCTGTACAAACCTTACTCTCCACCGGTATCACAATCCACCGATTTCGGTCCGTAGTGAAAGGGAAAAATGAGAGAACTTACATCAACACTGCTGACAGCGCAGAAACAAGCCGTCGGCATACCATACGTAAAGGTAGAAGCCAGCAACAAAATTTCAGGCATTGTGAAACCGGACTGGCAGCGCCTGTATGAAGGCAGTGAAGACGACTATTTTCATTCGCTGACTATTCCCGGTGACGGTTCGCTGGTACGGGTCAGAATAAGTCTCCCCGGTGACAACCGGAAGCTGTACCGGCAAAGAGTAGGGAATCCCGGACCCGGTTCGGACTTCAGTTCCTGGACGAATACGGGTCACAGCAACTGTATTGCGGTTGCCACTGCTTCGCTGGGTGCGGAAGTCTTCATTTTCTGGGTAAATACCAGTCAGGAATTGAACTATATTAAAAGCAATGATTACGGAGTTAACTGGAATAATCCGGTAATGATAGACTACACTCCTTCAAGTTCCGTCGGCGGTCTTGCCGTGGTATACAAACCCGGTGGTGATATTGCAGTGTTCTTCACCGACGAGGATGGCCTTTACGTGAAAAAGCATACCGGCGGTAACTGGCAGTCCAAAACAATGTGGGACAAGAGTACGGGAGATTTATCGGGTGTTGCCGCTTATTATGATTCCGACTGGAATATTGCACTTTGCGGCCAGGATACGGCTGGAAATTACAGGATATGGAGCCTGGTATACGGAGATGGCGGCGAGGTTGAAGAGGGTGAGTGGTCGGCACTGGTGGAATTCGCTTCGGCGCCCTCCGATGGCGATTATGAATTTCGCTGTGTTTTTATGGACAAGCCTGATGTTTACAGGTGTTTCTACACGGAAAAATTTACCGGTACCGATTCTTATAATCGCCCCTTCTGGTCTCATTCACTGGACGGAGTTGCCTATTCGAAGAACCTGTGGCGGGAACCGGTACCTTTCGACCTTTCATGCGAGTACGGAATTGCAGCTGCACACCAGGGTAATTATTGCTGGCTGTCGACTCCATCGGGTGTCTGGAGATCTGAGCTAAATGAAAGCAGCGTTGATTTGACTCCTGACATCCTTTCCATACGTCAGGAAACCGAACCGGGCAGCGATGTATTAACGATAGAATTGCGGAATGATGACGGCAGGTACGGCTCGCTACCTTCGCCACTCGGTACGGGCTGCCGGCTGGATATAAGTCCCGGATACGTTACTTCGCAGGGAAATGAAGTAAGCGACGGTCAATCATACGTACTCGAAGGTTATGAATATATCAGCGAGGGAGGAAAGTCTACCCTGTTTCTGTATGCATACGGAGGATGGAGCAGGATAAGCGGATGGACTTCCGAGAGCCAGTTCAGGTTCAATAAATCCTCGGATGAAATGAATGTAAAAGAGATACTCGAGTTTGTCCTGGCCAGGGTCGGTATCAAGCTAAACGTGATATCGGAGTCATCGGTGATAACGAACTTCTATCCCGATTTCACCATTCATTCGGGAAGCGGCGGGGGTACGAATGTTAGAAAACTGCTATCATTCGTTCCCGACGTCGTGTTTGTCGAAGGTGACACCGCTTACCTGTTGAACCCGCTTTCTTCCGACAGTTCCGTGTATTCCTATGGTCAGGAACATGCCGTGGCACAGGGCAGGTATCATACTGCTTCCTGGAAGCTAAACCGGGTCACGGTGGAGGGATATGATGGTGCAGCCGGAGAAAAAATCGTGAAAGACAGTTTTGCCTGGGCACAGATATCCAGTCAGTTTACGAGGTCTACGAGACTAATCGACCGGAATATAAGTACGGTGGGAGAAGCGGAAAACAGGGGCGAAGCATATCTGAGAAATGCCGAAACCGAATCGCAGAACGGGACGATCGCAGTTCCGGTAAACTGCGGTCAGCAGTTATTCGACGTCATCGATATTACCGATGAACGCACCGGTTTGACCGGTGAAAAGAAACGCGTAGTAGGATTGACCCTTGTTTATAACCCCCATAGAGGTGAATACAGGCAAAACCTGGTGCTGGGAGCTTTGTAACAGGCGGCAGCCGGTGAAGGAAAAGGCGAAGGAACGAATGAATGCAGTAAAGGGAATACTGAAAAGTTTTAATTCGGGTAATTACACCGCAACAGTTCAAATATCCGGAAGTGATAAGGTCTACCTGGATGAGGTGCCGGTAGCCCGGAATATACCATCTGCGGAAATGGTTTCAGGAAGAAACCTGGTCATAGTATTCTTCGATGAATTCAACTCCAAAGAAGCTGTCGTAACAGGCGTTTATACGCAGTAAAACCGCTAGCTCGGTCGGACGAATTTATACCCCATTCCATGCTCGGTAACGATGATACCCGGTGATTCGACGCTGTCACCTAGTTTCTGCCTCAGGTGCTGGATATGTACCCTCAGCAGGTCTCTGGCATCGGCGTATGTTTCTCCCCAGATCTTGGACAGCAGTCCTTCATGAGTAACCAGACGCCCTTCGTTTCTTATCAGCAGATAGAGTAATTTAAGCTCGGTAGAGGTAAGTTTGACCGGTTTTCCGTCTACTTTCACTTCATTGCCTGTAAAGTCAACGAACAGCTTACCGCTGCTGAAGGGACGTTCTTCGCTGCTTACTGCCGTTCCCTGCGTTCGGCGAAGTACCGCCTGTACCCGCGCAACCAGTTCTATATGGCTGAAAGGTTTCGTGATATAGTCGTCGGCTCCCATTTCGAGCCCGCGGGCGATATCGATATCTTCTCCTCTTACCGTCAACATAATCACCGGGACCTGAGAAAAACGCCTTATTTCACGAAGGACCTCAAAACCCTCCATATCCGGCAGGCCGATATCCAGGATAACGATATCGGGGCTTTCGGTTTCTATCAATTCGAGTCCCGCCGCGCCGGTCGGAGCCGATACCAGGCTGGCATCGCTCCAGCGAAGCTGAAAACAAAGAGATACCACTTCGATTATTTCGGGAGAATCGTCAACTACTACTACTTTCAATTGTCACCGCCACCGGCAGGGTGAAATAGAAGGCGGAACCCTGCCCGGGTTTACTTTCCAGCCATATCCTGCCGCCGTGGAGTTCGACAAGGAGCCTGGCGATTGCCAGACCCAGACCCTGTCCGCTGTGCATTTTCCCTTCGTTGCCGGTTTTGCCCCTAGGCACTTTCCCTTTACTCAGGTTGACCTGGTAGTAGGGCTGAAATACAAGCTCCTGCTCCTTTTCCGGTATGCCGATTCCGGTATCGCTTACTTTAAGGATAATCGACATACCTTCTTTACGGGCGTTCAGGTTAATCGTCCCTTCATCACCGGTAAACTTGACGGCATTTCCTACTAAAGTAAGCAGTATCTGTTCAAGGTACTGGCCGTCAGCACGTGCCGCAGGAAGTTTATCCGGAATATCCAGGGTTATCGTGTGATTTCTGCTCTGTATCTCTGGATAAAGCTGTGTTATAACGTTCTGTATTATCTCCGGGACGTTGACCGGTTCCGGCTGAAACTTGGAATTATCGAGGAGAAGTCCCTCCGCTTCCGATAGTATGGAGAGTCGGCTATCGATACTGCGGGCGTTCCTGATAATACTCTGGATGAGCCTGTCAAGGACGCCTTTTTCTTCCGGATTCAGCTCATTGGCAAGAAGCTCCGCCGAGACGATTATTGCGGTAAGAGAAGTCTTGAGTTCGTGCATTATTGCGTCCGCAAGGTGCAGGCTTTGATTATTCTGCGTCATAACAATTCTCTAATCGGTATAACGGCATTATAATTAGCCTATTATCAAAAGGTCAACATCTATTAGCTGGAAAAGGTAGGAAAGGAGGTTGATAAATCTTGACGTTTGAGTGTAAGTGTAACCTTTCGAACGGATTCGTTTGCTTTTGGTTGGTCTAATTGTCATTACGAGCCTCGGCTATTGACGCCGAGGCTCGTAATCTATATAAATGTTAGAGATTGCCACGTCGTCCGCCTGAGGCGGACTCCTCGCAATGACGAAGGGGGAAAGGATTGCCACAGGCTTCATCCTTGCAATGATCAATGTAATAGATTGCTTATCGGTAATCCTACCAATACCGAATAGTACCTTTTAAAAGTGTTCTTGACAGAGTATTATGGGCTGACTACAATATTTGTGATTATTTTACCACCCGGAGCTGACAAGAGATAAAAAGGGTGGTTAAAGGAGTTGATGTCAGGTGACCGGTGTTACCGCAGGTGATAACGAAAACTTCGAAAGCCTGTTAAAGCGGTTCAACAAGAGAGTGCAGCAGGCAGGTATTCTATCCGAAATCCGCCACGGTGAATACTTCGAGAAACCCAGCGTAAAGCGTAAACGGAAAGAAGCAGCGAAGAAGCGTAAATCTGCCAAGGCATCAGCAGGCAGATCCAGGTAAAAATAAATAAGGTGGAAGAGAAAATTGGCTAGTGAGTTGAAAGAGAAGCTGAACGAGGAATTCAGACAGGCGATGAAGGATAAGGATACGCTGAGACGCAGTGTGCTGCGGATGGTCCTTGCATCCGTAAAAAATGCCGAGATTGCCAGACGTGGAGAGTTATCCGACGGAGATGTACTCGGTATTTTATCCAAGGAAGTAAAACAGCACCAGGAGAGTATCCAGGCCTATAAAGACGGCAACCGTGCCGACCTGATGGAAAAAGAACAGGCCGAGCTGGTAATTCTTGAGGAGTATCTCCCCAAGCAGTTGACCCGTGAAGAAATAATCGCCGAAGCTAAAAAAGCGATAGAAGAAGCCGGTGCTCAAGGTCCGGGTGATAAAGGCAAGGTGATGCCGAAGATTATTGCCAGTCTGAAAGGTCAGGCGGACGGTAAAGAGATTAACGAAATTGTGACGGAGCTGCTGAGTTCCTGATAATAAAAACAATAACGCAACCTGGAAGGGGCTTTATAGCCCCTTTTCTTTTTACATCCTGTCATCCTTGACCTTTCGCTAGCACGGTGATTAAATTAGAATCTCTCATACGGACGGAGGTACAAAGTATGGCTGCTGAAAAAAGGATTCTCGGGAAAACGGGTATCGAGATAACGCCGATCGGTCTCGGCTGCTGGCAATTCTGCGGTGGAGGATTCGGGGGTATGTTCTGGAATTCACCTCCCCAGGATGAAGTAAATAATATAGTAAAAATAGCGCTTGACGGCGGAATCAACTGGTTCGACACCGCCGAGATGTACGGAGGAGGTCGTTCCGAGAAAGCCTTATCAACGGCGCTGCAGAATGCCGGTGTAGGAAATGGAGATGTGGTAATTGCCACCAAATGGCGTCCCTTTTTACGCCGGGCGAAAAACATTATCAGGACTATCGGCAATCGTCAGAAATTTCTCTCTCCTTTCGATATCGATCTTTACCAGATTCATTTGCCATTCTCATTTTCTTCTATCGAAGCTCAAATGAACGCAATGGCGAGCCTGGTTAAGCAGGGAAAGGTACGTTCGGTGGGAGTCAGTAACTTCTCGGTAGAGCAGATGAAGCAGGCATACAAAGCTCTGGCAGAACACGACTTACCGCTGGCATCGAACCAGGTCAGGTTCAACCTGATTGACCGCAGTATCGAACTGCAGGGAGTGCTGGACGCCGCAAAAGAGATGGGAATCACTATCATAGCCTACTCTCCGCTGGCACAGGGACTTCTTACGGGGAAGTTCCACAACGACCCCACTCTGGTGAAGAAACTTCCTATTCTTCGGAAATCGGCTACGCAGCGTATGCTGGAAAGTAGTCGTCAACTGGTGAATTTACTCGAAGAAATTGCGACTTCATACAGCTGTACTCCTTCCGAGGTAGCATTGAGCTGGGTCATTAACTACGCCGGAGATACGGTCACGGCAATTCCCGGCGCGTCGAAAGCGGAACACATATCTCAGAATGTAAACTCGATGAATCTTGTATTGACCGCCGATGAGATGAAGAAACTGGATGAGGTATCCAGGAATATTACCCGGTAGGATACTCAAAGAAGTTTCAACCTGCCCTTATGTTATAATTAGCTTGAGTTGCCTATAATGAGAGAAGCGCTTCTATATGAAAAGCTTCCTGATTCCAGGGTACAATGCCACACCTGCCAGTGGCACTGCCGGATAAATGTCGAGAAATACGGAGTCTGTGGTGCTTACCAGAACACAGACGGCGTATTGTACACACTCGACTATGGGATGGCATCTTCACTGGCTGTCGACCCTATCGAAAAAAAACCGCTTTTCCATTTTTACCCCGGCTCATCCGTGTTTTCGATGGGCTCATTGGGCTGTAATTTCCACTGCAAGCACTGCCAGAACTGGCAGATTTCCAGGACGGATATCGTCACTGGAAGACAGGACTGCCGGGAGATACAGCCGGGAACGGCCGTCAAGCTGGCGACAGACAACGGCTGCAGCGGCATTGCCTGGACCTATAACGAACCGGGTATCTGGCTGGAATATATAATCGATACTGCCGGACTGGCGAAAGAAAACGGGCTGTATACGGTCCTTGTGACCAACGGGTATTCTTCAGCGGCTGCCATCGATGCTATGGGACCGTATATGGATGCCTACCGCGTGGATATCAAAGGTTTTTCGGATTCTTTTTACAGAAATGTTGCCGGTATACCTCGCTGGAGGGGAATACTGGAAACAGCCATCCGGGCGAAAACGGGGTGGGATATGCATATCGAGGTGGTTACCAATATTATCCCTACTCTTAACGACGATGATGAACAGCTTGGCGGGATAGCCGCGTGGATTCGCGACGAACTTGGAGAATTGACTCCCTGGCATGTAACGAGATTCCATCCCGCTTATAACCTGACGAATATTCCGCCGACTCCTCTTTCAACTCTCGACCGTGCCTGCGAAATAGGAGAGAAAGCAGGGCTGAAGTTTATATACGTGGGAAACGCTCCGGGTCACCGGAATGAAAACACAGTCTGTTATTCATGCGGGGAAACCGTAATAGAAAGATTCGGCTACCGGACGGATATAACCGGGATCGAGGACTCTCACTGCCGTTTCTGCGGTGCGGAACTTAATATCAGAGCCGGGAGCCGTAATCCGAACAAAGTTTAAGGCTGTATTACTGATTCAGAATCACAGGGGGTGAAGATGGAAACCAGGAATGCTGTAGTAGCCGGACAGTTCTACCCCGGAACACCGGAAGAGCTTACTTCGATGATACAAGAGATGGTGGAAGAGGAAGCGGATAAAAAGAAAGCCCTGGGGGTAGTAGTTCCTCACGCCGGATACATATATTCAGGACAGGTTGTAGGTGCTACACTGTCACGGATAGAGTTCACCGATACCTTTATTATCATAGGACCGAGCCATACCGGACTGGGAAAATCTCTCAGCATTATGACAGAGGGACTCTGGGAGACACCCCTTGGAGAAGTAGAAGTGGATACCGAACTCGCTAGAGCCATTCTGGACGAAAGCAAGAAACTTGAGGATGACCGGCGTGCCCATAATTTCGAACACTCGATTGAGGTCCAGATACCATTCCTCCAGTATTTCAAACCCGACGTGAAAATCGTTCCAATTGTCCTCGGTTATGGCAGTGCAGAGGACTATAAGGGAATCGGTAAAAGTATAGCCAGGGCGCTGAAGAGGACCGGGCGTGAAGCGGTTATTATGGTTTCGAGCGATATGAACCATTATGAGTCCCAGGCGACGAATAAGGATAAGGACAGCCGGGCTATCGAGGCTGTGCTCGACCTGGATGCGGATGAATTAATATCACGTGTGCGTGAATTTAACATAACAATGTGCGGAGTCGCCCCGGCGATGAGTATGATTACAGCCGTTAAGGAACTCGGAGCTTCGAACGGTGAACTGGTAATGTACCGCACCAGCGGCGATACCACCGGTGATTATGAAAGCGTAGTGGGATATGCCGGGGTGATTATTACGGGGATGTCTCCGCTGGTAAAGCTGGCGAAAGATACAGTCGAAGCCTATACGACGAGAGGTGAGATCATCGAACCTCCGGCTGCGCTCACACCGGAGATGCAGAATAAGGCAGGGGTCTTCGTCTCCATTCATAAGAAAGGTGCATTACGCGGCTGCATCGGTACATTCGAGCCGTCCGAGGAAAATGTTGCCCGTGAAATCATCATTAATGCCATCAGCTCCGCGACGAGGGACCCCAGGTTTTCTCCCGTCGACCCTGAGGAACTGGATTTACTGGATTACAGCGTGGACGTGCTTACCGAACCCGAAACGGTCGAGGATGAAGACGAACTCGACCCCGAGAAATACGGTATTATCGTGGAAGCGGGGTACCGCCGGGGGCTGCTGCTTCCTGACCTGGAAGGAGTCACTTCCGTTCAACAGCAGATAGATATCTGCCGCCAGAAGGCGGGAATTCACCCGGACGAACCGGTCAAACTTTACCGGTTCGAGGTCAAGAGGTATAAGTAGGGCGGGAGAGGGAATACTGATATTGTCCAATATTTACAAGTTCGAATCCAGTTTGGGCTACTTTCTTTTGAACTTTTATTGAACTCTTGTCAACATTTTACGAACGCATCTTACCTATAGGTAGATAAAATCCGAAACCCTCTCGTTTCGTGTGGAAATAACACTTGAGCAAATTGTGGCATGTGCTCTTTACTTGAGTGCTTTACAAATGTCAAAGATACAACTGACGCACGTAGCTATCAATTGGTAACCTTGAACTATATTAGGTTGTTCGGTATCTATTCGACATAGAGTATATGCCTCACGAGTATCGGCCGAAGGTAAATGAGAGTCTGCAATTCTTAAAGAATATATCCCCCAAAGAGGACTCATAAGAGTATACGCTGATTCTACTCCAACTTTTAAAGCAAGTAACTTTTCTAGAGATTTCAGTTGACCCCATTTTTCATCTTTTCTAGGATTAACTACTTTTTTTATTTCTTCAGTATTTATTCTCTCACCTACAAATCTGTAAATATCTTTTGCTAATTCAAATAATCCTTGCTTGGTTACTGCTCGAAATCTATGGATTCTTATAAGAATTTTATTTGCATCAGCATGCTCTTTGAATGCGGATACTCCAAAGTTGTCTTTGATTAGTTTGTTCAATAGTTCAAATCCGAGGGGAAGATATTCTTCTGGGGCTTGGGAAGAAGCAGGCTTTGCTTCCATTTGGGACATTAATAGTTCCGTAGATACCTTTCCATCTGGAGCGACATTATATCCAGCCCAAACTTTTTGTTGCCAATCCGGCAACAAAGCAATATCTTTGGCAAATACGTTAACTAATCCAATACTATTTATGCCGAAATGTAAAGGATATCCTGGTGAACACTCAATAACACCAGTATCTTTAGTATACCAACCTAAGGAGCTTCCACGGATGTTCAATATTGCTTCAATTACAGAAGGACTAAACCACAACCAACGAATACCATCGACCAAAGTTATCCGATTTTCGGATTTTCCAGCATTGTCAGTAATAAAGAAAACTGTTGGGTCTAACTCTTCGTCGCAGATAAGATGACTCTTTAGTGATGGTTCTATCCATTCATTATGCCAAAGTTCTCCATCGATATAAAACAACTTCTTTCCTTGAAATATGCCTTCCCAAGATTTGTATTCGGTATTATCATCAGTCGGCATTCCAGGCTCTGGGATATCATCGTCGTAATCTACATCAGTGCGTGAAATGTGCGTAACCAAGTAGCCTGAACCGAACGGATCCCCGCCTTCGCTAATTTCGATAACTTGACCTTCCCATTTATCAAATTCAGTCTCTTCAGCTGCTGGACTATCCCATTGTATATGACTGCTATCTTTAACTATCTGCCTTCTTGAACGATATGAGGTCATATAAAGAGCCATATTTCTGGCACAAAGGTAATCCTTTAAATAGGAAGCCTTTATAGAAATTACTACTGCTTGACCGTCTGCGTCTCGTTCTAATTTTGCCACTTCTTCATAGCCATATGAAATTGCTAGCCATTGATCACCTTCTCTTTTAAGTGTGAGAGTACATGTTATGTCTTGGTTAAGATCCCATTCTGAAGCTTCTATACGGTTGCCACCGCGTTCAAGCACAAGGTATTCTGCTTTTAACGTTTTATCATAGCCTTGATATATGTGTGATGCTAAATATTCACCATTTTCAACATAGCCTCTGTTTGAACCTCTTGTCCCAATATCAGTCCATCCGAGTTTTTCTGCTTCTGTTCTTTTGGTTAATGGAACGGCTATTGAACTTACGCCTAAATATTCTTCTATATAGCCAAGATAACCGAAATTGCCTTTTCTAAGCAGTACACATCGCTCTTTAAGCGGAATCCAAACGCTTTTATCAAAAAACCGTTTCCTTATTTCCGGCATCTCGAACCAGCTTTGAGGCTTGTTTTCCATCTCAGTTGTCCTTATTCTCCGCTGCTAGCACATTATATCATTAATACATCAGATAAACGCATTTTTGATGGTATGACAAGACCATAATCGAATGCATTGAAGTAATAGAATGTTAAATCATTTGACTTATTAAGCTAATAAGGTAACGCGAATTCTAACCTAAAAGTTCTTTCTATTGTACAGTTTGTTCTACCAAAGACAGTTCCCGAAGCCTTGTTTGTATATGTGGCGTTTTGACGTTTTAGCGTTATAGTGCTATATTGATATCTGGAGGTATTGTCATGTCTACTCAAAGCAGGCGAACCACAATATATCTGGATGCCGATTTACATAAAGCGTTACGCTTGAAGGCTATTGAAAATTCCCGCTCAGTATCGGATCTTGTCAACGATGCGGTAAGAGAATGTCTTGCCGAGGATGCCGAGGATATAACGGCTTTCGATGACAGGATACAAGAACCATTGATCAGTTATGATGAAATGGTAAAAAAACTGAAGAAAAATGGCCGAATATAAAGTTTACTTTAGAGAATCGGTTGAAAAAGATTTCAGGACAATCCCCCGAAAAGATATTGTTAAAATCCTCCACCGCATAGAATTATTAGCTTCGGATCCCCGACCACCAGGGGTTGAAAAGTTGACCGGGCAGAACAGATATCGCCTGCGCCAGGGGAATTACCGGATTGTGTATTCAGTCCAGGACAGGGAACCATCCGTCTGGATAGTTAAAATAGGACATCGTAAAGATGTGTACCGATAACCGGCATCCGGAACAGGTTTTTTAGAGAAAGGAGTTTCCCGGATATCAGCTTCTGCCCGTGTGGTTACTGGTGGATTTCGCTACGATGTTCCTACCCTACAGACTCTCCGATAGCAGGAATCTTTTGTAGAGCCTGCTCTACCGTTACGGTTGCTTTCCTGCGAACCGGCGGCTGCATTGCCGGGGTGATCGTCAGGCGGAGGTCACACCTGAAGTAGAGTCCAGTTTGGTTGTATGTGGTATCCTTGCTGAGTATAGATTGCATTGGATATCTTGTATGTCTATTTTGTCCCGTAAAGTACACCTGCCAGACCGAGTACCTTCCGGTGCTTGAGTATCAGGGTTAGTCTGATAACTTTACTTAAGCTTATCAGTGTGTAGTTCGACAGTCCCAGGTTGTCCAGGTTTTCGCTCAACGATTCTATACTGCCGTAATGGTCCGTATTAAAAAACGGATCAATAAAAGAAAAATGTCCGCCCGGTTTTAAAACCCTGACCGCTTCATTAATGAGAATGGCTTTATTCTTTACATCCCTGACTTCATGAAAGGTGAGATTGCTGACAACCGCATCAAAATGCTCGTTTTCGTACGGTAACGCGGCAGCGCTGCCTTTTACAAAAGTTACCCTCTCCTGTACTCCTTCTATTTCTGCGTTTTTTTCACATACCTTCCGGGAATACTCCCAGTCTTTTCCCCAGTAGTCCAGACCGATACAATCTGCACCGGGGTGTTTCCCGGCAATACTTATTATCAAAGCTCCGTTGCTGGCTCCTATGTCCAGAACTGTACCATTACCATCCCAATTCAAGTTTTTAATTATCAGACTATGAATTTTACTTTGATAATTACCGCCCACGGGCGAGAAGGACCAGTACAAGCCGACTATAAATATTGTCGTGAGTAATGCCAGTCCGGACAGCCCGAACATCGTTATCCTGTAGGCAATGTGCCAGGGAATGAATCCAAGCGCAAACAATGATAGAGTAATCAAACCGAGTATCAGGATTGCCCTTTTTCTTATCCAGTTGCCGTATTCTGGTTTTCGTTTCATGATTTAATCATCTATGAAATAAGACAAAAAGATACCATACGTCAGGAATTGACCTGGGTTTCTTAAATGCCGGTACGGTATGCTTCCCTCTCTGGTTACTCTACTGCCACGGACTCTTTCTTGCGCACCGGCGGCTGCATAGCCGGGGTTATTGTCAGACGGAGGTCGCACCTGAAACAGCGTCCGGCTTCTTTGCAGGCGACATCCTTACCGAGGGCGTTCTTTACCTCGGCGTATCCGGCAAGCCTTTTCTCAACCGGTATCAGGTCGGGTTCCAGCCTCGTTTTGTCGGCGAATCCCTCGTCCTTACCGAGTTCCTTGCCCATATCCTCGGCAGGGGCAAGCTCTTCGTCGATGATACCGCTGCCGCCGAGATATCTGTCTATGGATTCGGCAGCCAGCCTTCCGGCGGATATCGCCGCGATAACGGAAGCTGGTCCGGTGGTGGCATCGCCGGCGGCATACACGCCTTCCATGCTGGTCTGTAGAGTCTGCGTGTCTACCTGTAAGGTATTGCTGCGGCCTATCTTTATATTGAAGTCTTCCGGTACCCTGGGCGACTGTCCGAGTGCCCCGATTACGGCATCATAATGCACAACGAATTCGCTGTCGGGAATCGGTTCCGGCCTGCGTCTGCCGCTGGCATCCGGCTCGCCAAGCTGCATACGGATGCATTCGACGTCGAGGCCGTCACCGCTTTTCGTAAATTTCGTGGGATTCTGGAGGAAGTTTATCTCGATACCTTCCTGGAGGGCGTCTTCAATCTCTTCTTCAGCCGCCGGCATTTCCGCCCTGGTGCGTCGGTAAATCATGGTGACGCTCTTTGCTCCGCAGCGCAGGGCTACACGGGCGCTGTCCACCGCGGAGTTTCCACCACCGAGTACAGCCACCTTTTCTCCAAGGTTCACTTTTTTGCCAAGATTAACGTCCCTGAGGAAAGAAGCGCCGTCCATTACACCGGGCAGGTCCTCGCCTTCCACTCCGAGTCTGGTGCCCTGATGGGCGCCTATCGCCAGCAGTATGGCGGCGTATCCTTTATCCTTGAGAGAATCGATAGAGTCTACCTTCGTATTGGTCAGGATTTCCACTCCGGTGTCCTTTATGGACTGGACTTCTCCGGAGAGTATATCTCTGGGAAGACGGTATTCGGGTATGCCGTATCTCATCATGCCGCCGGGTTCGGGGAGTTCTTCGAACACCGTTACGACGTGGCCGGCTTTCGCCAGGTAAAAAGCTCCGGTAAGACCGGCCGGTCCGGCACCGACGACAGCTACTTTTTTACCGGTGGACTGCTTGATTGCCGAATTCTCTTTCCATTTATCGGCGCCGTTATCAGCGGCGACACGCTTTAATTCCTTCACGGAGATTGGGTCGTTTATAGTGTTACGCCGGCATGCCTGCTCGCAGGGATGGAAACATACTCTTCCGAGAGAGCCGGGGAAGGGCACTTTCTCCCTGATAACGGCGAGGGCTTCTGTATATTTTTCCTGTCGGACATACTCGATATAGCGGGGAATATTTATATGTGCCGGACAGGCGTTGCTGCAGGGTACGATGTAAGCTTCCTTGTCTTCGTGAAGTTTTTCGGCATCCCTCTCTATAAGCGCACCGGTAGGGCACACCTCCACACAGGCGAAGCAGAACCGGCAGCCAGACTCGACTGTCGAATCATCTTTTACAGTGATTATTTTTGTCGGATTTTCTTCGTCATCGAAGGCATATACTCCCACGCCCCTTACATCGCGGCAGACGCGGACGCACCGACCGCAGACGATACAGAGGTTGTAATCTCGTAGGAAGAACGGATTATCCGTCTCGACCGGATATTCTTTCGGCTGATAGGGAATATCTGGTGATATGCCGATGTAATCGACCACCCGCTGGAGTTCGCAGTGGGTGTTTTTGGGGCAGGTAACACAGTGCTGGCTTACCGACTCGCTACGGAGGCATATATCGAAGGGATTGCATCTTTCTTTACGCCAGCAGTCGAGGCAGGAATGGGGGTGTTCGGTCAGGATTTTCTCCAGCGCTTCCTCGCGGGCTTTTCGAACGGTCAGCGTCTCGGTGGTTATCACCATACCCTCGCGAACTTCCGTTTTACAGGCCTGTAGGTCGCCTTCTTCACCTATTTCTACAACGCATAAGCCGCAGTATCCGCCCGGTACCAGGTCCGGATGGGCACAAAGGGCCGGGATATATATCCCGGCTTCCTGGGCGGCACGTAAAACGGTGGTGCCTGCGGTGGTCTTTATTTCTCTGCCGTCGATAGTAATTGTGATTGCATCCATCAGCCGTTTTCACTTCCTTTCCACGCGGGAGAATTCTGCAGGGATTGAAATTTGAGCCCCTATATTATATACACAGATTCCTTTAGAGAATCAATGAATTTTACTATATTCTTCTACCAATGAGGAAAGGAAGCCGGGGGAAGTGATAAGGTAGATTTGTATCAATTGCCATTTGCCTCGGCGAACTTCAGGCGGGTTGGTGGCGAAACCCGCAATGACTTCCATCTTTGTCATTACGAGGAGTTCCGATGAAATCGGGACGGCGTGGTAATCTCTATTATCGAACCTGGGGATTGCTTCGTCCGCCTGCGGCAGACTCGCAATGACTCTCTCATCTGTCATTCGCAATAGGGAACGGGATTTCTCTTAAATTCGCGGTTCATATATAATACAAAGACACATCGGGTTAAAATATTGGAGAAGAGAAATGATTAAAGAGCTGATAGTACAGAACAGGACCTGCAGGAGATTTTATCAGGACGTGCCGATAGAGCGAAAAACACTCGAAGAGCTGGTTGACCTGGCGAGGTGTTCCGCATCCGCTGCGAACAACCAGCCTCTGAAATACATGCTGTGTAATGACCCGGAAAAGAACGCCGCGATGTTCCCTCAATTGGGATTTGCCGGAAGGTTGACAAACTGGCCGGGCCCGGTCGAGGGTGAAAGACCGGCGGCATATATTATCATTCTGCTGGACACGGAGATAAGCAAGAATCCGTGGTGCGATCACGGTATCGCAGCACAGAGCATACTGCTTGGCGCCCGGGAAGCAGGCCTGGCAGGCTGCATGCACGGAGGAGTGAAGAAAGAAGCCGTAATGGAACTATTCGGCATCCCGTCGCGTTATGAAATACTCCTGGTGATATCTCTGGGGAAGCCAAAAGAAGAAGTAGTGATTGAGAACGCCGCGCCCGGTGGTGATATAGCCTACTACAGGGACGAAAACGGAGTTCACCATGTGCCGAAACGACCGCTAAGCGAGATAATAATAGGTTGAATAAAGCCGTTCGTTCCTGAAAAGTCCGGGTAAATAGGATAAAATATAGGTAGATAATCCTTCATCCCGGTGCTATTATATGGTGTGGCTCAGTCAGGGGGTGTGCAGCAATGGATATGTTCGAACGCCAGATAGAGGAACAGAGGGGGCAGCAGGCACCGCTTGCTACCCGCATGAGACCGACTACTTTCAATGAATTCGTAGGCCAGGAACACATTATAGGCGAAGGGAGGGTTCTCAGGAAGGCGATAGAAGCTGGAAGAATACCTTCCATCGTCCTGTGGGGCCCCCCGGGAAGCGGCAAGACCACGCTGGCTAACGTTATCGCCAACGTTACCGACGCCTATTTTGCCATGGTCAGCGCCGTAAGCGCCGGTGTGGCCGAGTTACGCCGTGTTATCGAAGAGGCCAGGGAACGCCGCCGGAGTTCCGGACAGCATACGATACTGTTTATCGATGAGATTCACCGTTTTAACAAGACGCAGCAGGACGCAATCCTTCCTTTCGTGGAAGACGGAACCGTAACGTTAATCGGGGCAACCACCGAAAACCCGTCTTTCGAGGTTACTTCACCCCTTCTTTCCCGCGCCCAGGTACTAACTCTTAACCCCCTCGTCGAGGACGAAATCCGTGTTATTATAATGCGGGCGTTGAAGGACAGGTTGAAGGGACTCGGTTCAATAAAAGTCGTAATCGCACCGGAAGCGATAGACCATCTCATTAACATGGCCAAGGGCGACGCACGGGTTGCTCTGAACGCCCTTGAACTGGCGGTTATGAGTACTCCTCCCGACGAGGAAGGCAGGCGCAAAGTTCCCCTGGCTACGATAGAGGACGCGGCGCAGCATCCCGTCCTGCGTTACGATAAAAAAGGTGACCAGCACTACGACCTGATAAGCGCGCTGCATAAATCGATGCGTGGTTCCGACCCGGATGCTTCCCTTTACTGGCTGGGAAGGATGCTGGAAGCCGGAGAGGACCCTTTGTACGTGGCAAGGCGGCTGGTCCGATTTGCCTCCGAGGACGTGGGGATGGCAGACCCGCAGGCACTGGTAATCGCCATGGCCGCCCAGCAGGCGGTACACTTTATCGGTATGCCGGAGGGAAATCTTGCTCTTGCCGAGGCTACCGTGTACCTGGCGACGGCTCCCAAGAGTAACTCTCTTTATGAAGCCTACAGTCGTGTCCAGGAAGAAATCAAGAAAGGCGCGCTGGAAGCAGTACCTATGCATCTCCGCAACGCCGTTACTCCGCTGATGAAACAAATGGGCTACGGTGAAGGGTACAAGTATGCCCACGATTATCCGGATAACTTTGTCGAACAGCAGAACCTGCCGGATTCTCTCCAGGGCACGCAGTACTACTCTCCGGGCGAACAGGGCTATGAGAAACAGGTTGTCGCCCGTTTGAAGAACTGGTGGCAGTCGAAGACGAGATTTAACCTCCCGAAAAGACAGTCCGATACGGAAAGCAAACAAAAGAATGATACAAACCCCGGCTAAATTTTCCTGCGGCGATATTACCCTGGAAGGGGAGTGGCTTATTCCCGACGTCGAAAAACCTTTCCCGGCCGTGGTTGTCGCTCATCCTTTTCCTCCGATGGGCGGGACGATGCAAAACAGCATCGTTACCGCGATATGGCAGGCGCTGGCTTCTAAAGGTATAGCCGCCCTGAGGTTCAATTTCAGGGGAGTGGGGCAGAGTGAAGGCAGTTTTAACGACGGTATCGGCGAGAGAGACGACGTAAAAGCAGCCGTTGAACTGGCCTTCTCGACCGATGGTATCGATACAGCCAGAGTCGGTCTGGCGGGGTATTCGTTCGGCGCTATGATGTCGGTACCTGTCGCACTCAGGGAAGAGCGTGTCCGCTGCCTGGCACTGGCATCGGCGCCGCTGTCCGGAGACAACTGGGAAAGGCTGGGCAGGTACGAAAAACCTCACCTGGTAGTTGTCGGGGAAAACGACGATATGGTACCGATGGACCTGTTCAGGAAGCAGATGGAGAAAGGGTCCGGTCCGGGACAGTACCGTATTATAGCCGGCGGAGACCACACTCTCTTCGGATATGAGGAAGAGGTCGGCGGTATTGTAGCGGGATTCTTCGCCGGGATTTTCAACCCGTAATTATCTTTTTAAATGGTTATATACTGCTTGATTTCCTGAAATTCACCATCGAAACGGAATGAATGGCCTGTTCCGGCTTAAAGTTTTTATTTCAGTACTTCAAGCAGCCGCGTCATACTGATGCCCACTACACGTCTGGCAAACGGTTCGTTTCCTACACTGATACCGTGTTTTTCCAGTAAAGAGGTGTCTTCCTGGACCTGCTCGACGGTCATTCCCTTTTCGATGGCTTCTTTCGCGGCGTCTATCCATGCCTGAACCATTTTACTCATTTCCGGCAGGTAATCCGGCGTGCAGACTTCGCCGTGCCCGGGTACCAGATAGTTGGCATCGTATTCCTGATAACGCTTCAGCGATTCCAGCCAGTCATACGGCACCGCCTGGTGAAGGAAAGGCTGCACGTTGTTGACAACGTTATCGGATGTGCAGACAACCTTTTCCTCAGGTATGTAGACTGCTGTCTGGTAGGGAGTATGTCCCGGCAGGTTGGTGAGTTCGAAGGTGTGGTTACCGAGATGAAGGGAAAGTTTCTGCGAAAAGGTTATTTCCGGAGGTCTATAGCAGAAGTCATCCGGTATAGGAGCCGCATCGGGCGCCATCTGCTTCATCTGCTGTCTGAGCTGGTCGGGATCGGCAGCCAGTACCGCTTTTCTTACGCCCTCGTGGCCTACCACGGTGCCTTCGAAGAAGTAATTACCGGTAAAATGGTCGCCGTGCGGTTCCGAGTTTATGATGTATTTTACCGTGCCATGTTTGGCTATTTCTTCCTGCCACTTCGCAGCGTCGTCGGGCGACTGGGGAGTGTCTATCATAACAATACCTTCACCGGTCACGACGAAGGTATTGTTGCTGCCGCCGAACCCGGTTTCCACGTATACATTATCGGTAACCTTCTGCATATCAGGACTCCTTTCATACCTCTAAGTATCGGGTCTGGAAAGCGTATTGTATCACGGACGACAGGATTATTTCTCTATGCTGCTGCCTGTGTTTCGTATTTTTCTTTCTCGTCGAAGAACCATTTTACGTGTTCGGCAAGCATTTCCCTGATGGGCAGATTGTACGGGCATCGTGTTTCGCACTCGCCGCATTCGGTACATTCGGAAGCTTTTTCCATGGCGCCGTCCACCATACCCCCGAAGAATCTCTCCGGCGGCATTCGCTTGAAGAAACTGCGACTTGTCATTACCAGTGAAATCGGAATTCCCACGGTACAGGGCTGGCAGTAATCGCAACGACGGCAGAACCTGGTCCCGAGTTCATCGATAAGTCTCTGCATATCGGCTTTCTCGGCTTCCGTCATCTCCTGTGGCCCTTCGACCAGTCCGACGATTTCTTCTATCTCTTCGACCTTCTCGATACCGACAAGCGGCACAATATCCGGGATGGTAAACAGATACTTGAAGGCGATGGTCGCATTTTCCAGCATTCCTCCGGCCATCGGTTTCATCGCGATAAATCCAACGTCGTGCTCGCGGCACAGCGGTATAAGGTCGTCCAGCGGTTCATTCACGATGAAGTTGAAGGGGAACATACACGATTCGAACATATCCGTTTTTACCGCTTCCATGGCGATTTCCCTGGAGTGTGATGTAATGGCGATATGCCTGATTTTCCCGGCTTTCTTCGCTTCTTCCGCAACTGCATAAGGTCCATCTTCCAGCACCTTTTTCAGATGATCGGCAGTACTGACGCCATGGAATTGATAAAGGTCTATATAATCCGTCTGTAACCTCTTCAGACTCAGTTCCAGGTGCTCTTCTGCTCCTTTACGGTCGCGGGCGCCTGTTTTCGTGGCGATTATCAGATTTTCCCGCTGCCCCTTGACAGCTTTGCCTATTCTTTCCTCGCTGGTGGTATAACCGTTGGCAGTATCTAGGTAGTTGATACCGAGATCGATGCACCTTCGTACCACTTCGACCGCTCCGTCTTCGGTCAGTCTCTGAATAGGAATTCCCCCGAATCCTACCTTTGTTACCATAAGCTCTGTCTTACCCAGTCTTAACTTTTCCAAATCCATCCTCCTAACTTAAGATCTCCATAAGTGCTTTATAAAATTCATCCGGCTCTTTTTCAAGAGAAAGTTTCTCCATGGGGCACATTTCTTCACTGTTCGGTTTTTGAATATAGGCTACTGTTTCGCTGATATGGTAATTAATTGAGTGTTTTTCCAGTGTTTTGACAGCTAACTCGCTTCCCAGCGGGCTGAATACCTCGGTACAGCCGGCGAGAGCTGACAGAAGCGCGGCAGCGTTGCCGGTTACATTATCGAAGATAACTATCCTTTCGGGACGGCTGCCTGATTTAAGGTATTCGACAAGCGGAAGCAGTCCGTCTTTTTCGGATGAAAACAGCAGGCTGCCGTCTTCATATACTCTGAGGGTGTGGTTGCTGGTGAGGAAATCGTCATATAAATTTTCGTACATAATCATACAGCTCTTATCAGGGAATGTCCGGATAATTAAATTATACCGGGTAGGTGCGAGTGTGTTCAAATTCAGGAAAAAAGACAGGTGTATAAATAATGGAGGGCACGGTTAAATGCCCTCCATTCCAGTCAATTCTCTCGAACTCAACTCACCTGCGGTAAATAGAACCGCAATGGACCATCGAAATCGATACCGGTCCTCAACTTACTCGAACGAGTCAAGCTCGATTTCCGGCCGCCCTGCCCTCAGGCAGGGCATTAAAAATCAACCTGCCATACTCCGAGTAGAGCATGAAGCCTCATGGGACACCTCCCGAAGCAAATTCGAGTGGTAGCATGTAGCTCCTTATATTATTTTAGTAAAGAAAAAGACCCGATGTCAAGGTTTAGGCTGGGATGATATTGAGTCAGTTTGTGCAACGGTGTGCAGGTGGAATGTATAAAAAAATATGGTATAAGATGAAGCTTTTTACTGCCTGAATACGTACGAATTATTCCATAAAACTCGCACAATTATCACTTTGGATATATAATAAATAACGGGAATTAATGATTATTATAAAGCAGGTATTCTAATGACGACTCAATCAGAAAGAGTGATGGTGTTTATAGACGGAAGCAACCTGTACCATTCTCTGAAAGGACACTTCAACAGGACCGATGTCGATATCGGAAAATTCGTTAAAAAGATCATAGAGAAAAAGCGCCTGGTAAGAATTTATTATTATAATGCCAGCGTAGGGCGCAGAGAAGAACCGGAACGCTATCGCCACCAGCAGGCGTTTTTTGCCAGCGTCAGTGCTATTCCGTACTGCGAGCTGCGTCTCGGCAGGCTGGTCTATCAGAACTGGCCGAATTCTCCGCCTTATGAAAAAGGAGTCGATATCCAGCTGACAACCGATCTTCTTACCCACAGTTTTAAGAATAATTACGACGTAGGTGTACTGGTCGCTGGCGACAGCGATTATGTAGGAGCTCTCCAGGCGGTTAAAGATAACGGCAAGAACATCGAAGTCGCGCTCTTCGGCAAGGAGAAAACATCACGCCCCTTGAGAGAAGTGGCGGATAGAATCATTACCATCGATAAAAGGTTTTTGCGGGGCTGCTGGAAGTAGACAATTATCGTGTTTACGGGAGAATCTAGTTCGGCTTAATTTCGCCTACCACGAAAGCTACGGAGTGCTCTTTCGAGTCTGAGAGACTTATCGCCAGGTCTTCGAGACCCAGGCTTTCGGCTTTTGCCCGGGCTTTTCCATACAATTTGACTACCGGTTTGCCGCTGGTTTCCGAAATTATCTCAATCTCCCTCCAGCTTATACCTCTTACCCCGGTCCCCAAGGCTTTCATTACCGCTTCTTTTCCGGCAAACCTGGAGGCCAGTCTTTCCGGTCTTTCACGGCATAGGCTGAGTTCCGATTCGGTGTATATTCTGTACAGGAAACGGTTTCCCCAGCGTTCTACCATTCTGGTAATACGCGAAATCTCTATTATATCTACTCCGGTGGTGTGCATATTCCGTTTCCTTCCGCATTCCGGTATGACAGATTATTTTAGCACTTTTATGCCTGTTTGAGTATTTCTATATATTAAAATTCTGTTTGTATCCTGTTGTCATTGCGAGTCCTAGACGTAGTCGAGACGAAGCAATCCCCAGGTCCGATTATAGAGATTGCCATTCGCCTTCGGCGAACTCCTCGCAATGACAACAAGACCAACCAGATACAAACAAAACCTGCATTAATCCGGTTTGACATCAGACAGGGTATTCTGTATTCTTTTGTTTCGACAGGGTTTACCGGTCAACTGTGAAAGGAGTCAGCGTATGCAGGATAATACAGACAGTGTTCTGGGACCTTACCGGGTCCTGGACCTGGCCGATGAAAAAGGGCTGTTGTGCGGTAAGATACTCGGAGATCTCGGAGCGGATGTTATCAAGATAGAAAAACCGGGCGGTGATGCTGCCCGTAACCTGGGACCTTTTTATCACGATGAAGTCGACCTGGAAAAGAGCCTCTTCTGGTTCGCCCTGAACACCAGCAAGAGGGGGATTACCCTCGATATCGAGAAGGAAGAAGGGCGGAATATATTCAGAAAGCTGGTCAAGACAACCGATTTCGTCATAGAGTCCTTTCCACCGGGTTACATGGACAGCCTTGGACTGGGTTATTCAGACCTTGAGAAAATAAATCCGGGGATAATCATGGTCTCTATCAGTCCCTTCGGCCAGACGGGGCCGTACCGTGACTATAAGACCTCAGATATAGTCGCCTGGGCGACGGGAGGAAACATGGCGGGATACGGCGACGCGGACCGTCCTCCATATCACTTCAGCCACCACTCGCAGGCTTATCTGAATGCCGGCTGCGACGGCGCCCAGGGCGCACTTACCGCCCTGTATTATCGTCATGAAACCGGCGAAGGGCAGCAGGTCGATGTTTCCACCCAGGAAGCCATCGTTCAGTGTACCGAGCACATAACCTCGGGCTGGGACCAGGGACACCGGATCCAGGAAAGGGTTATGCCGACCAATGAAAAGGGAAAACGACTGACGCAGATATGGCCCTGTAAAGACGGGCACGTATCATGGTTTTACTGGGGCGGCGTGATGTCGCTGCGGACCAACGTGCCGATGGTTAAATGGATGGAAGCAGAAGGCGAAGCTGATGAATTTCTCTTGAATTACGACTGGGCGAATTTCGGGATGATGAATGTAGACCCCGAAGTTCTGGCACGGATCGAAGAGCCCACGGCTAAATTCTTCCTCTCCCGTACCAAAGCCGAACTGTTTGCCGGCGCGCTTAAATACGGCGTCCAGTTATACCCGGTCTCCACTCCGGCGGACATGATTTCGAGTCCGCAGCTTGAAGCCCGTAACTTCTGGGTCGAGCTGGAACATCCAGAGTTGAACGACACAATCACCTATCCCGGCTCTTTTTCCGGCACGGAAGTGGCGCCTCCCAGGCTTTATCGCCGTGCCCCGCTTATCGGTGAGCACAACAAAGAAGTGTATGAAGAACTCGGTATTACCGGAGAAGAACTGGATGAACTCGCCCGGACCGGGACTATATAGGAAACGGAGAGGTTTGAGATAGATGAATAAACAATTGCTTGAAGGAATAAGAGTTATCGATTTTACCTGGCACCTCACGGGACCGCTTACCACCAAGCACCTTTCGGACCTGGGAGCAGAGGTAATCAGGGTCGAAAGCCGGAGAAGAATGGATATTCAGCGCATGGGACAGCATCTCGGCAGTTTCGGCCAGTACTGTACCGGTAAAAAGGCAATAACGCTTAACCTGGCAACACCCGAAGGGCTCGACCTGTGCAAACGGCTGATAGCGCTCTGCGATGTCATGGTCGAGAATTTTGCCGGCGGCGCGATAGAGAGAATGGGGTTGGGATACGATGTGGTAAAGGAAATCAAGCCCGATATTATAATGTGCAGCTCCTGCATGCAGGGACAGACCGGTCCATATGCCAAGCACCCGGGCTCCGGGCACAAGCTGACGGCCCTGGTGGGATTCAACCACATACTCGGCTGGCCCGACAGGGGGCCGGGCTGGATAGGCGCATATACCGATTTTATCGCCCCTCGATATAACATACTCGCGATTATGGCTGCCCTCGAGTACCGCAGACGTACCGGTAAGGGACAGTACCTGGATATGTCGCAGTATGAAGGCGGTCTCCAGTTTATGGCGCCCACGATTCTCGATTACACGGTCAACAACCGGATAGAGGACCGCATGGGGAACAAGAGTGATTACGCTGCACCTCATAACGCCTACCGATGCCAGGGTAAAGACAGGTGGTGCGCTGTCGCGGTATTTACCGAAGACGAATGGGGAAGTTTCTGCGAAGTAATCGGGAAACCTGAAATGAAAAACGATCCGAAATACGCTTCGTTTGCGGCCAGGAAAGAAAACGAGGAAGAACTGGATGCCATAGTCAATGAGTGGACTTCGATACGCACCGCTGAAGAGGTAATGGACCTGATGCAGAAGGCAGGCGTAGCGGCGGGAATCGTAGAGACCGGTGAAGACTTGATGGATAAAGACCCCCAGTTAAAGCACAGAAATACTTTTAGGGAGATCGAACATCCCGACCAGGGTATATACAGAAGTCAAACAGGATATCACTTTAAAATGTCCAAATACGATCCGGAAATAAAACGGTCTCCGCTTCTGGGCGAGCATAACGAGTATGTATTCAAGGAACTGCTCGGGGTCGCCGACGATGAGTTCGATCGTCTGGTAAAGGAAAAAGTCATCGACTAGCCGGAGAAATATATAGAGCTGTGGTAAAAATTTCTGATAAGCCTGAGATAGGCTTTGCTTATGATATCCCGGTCGATGACGGTTCCGATACCGCCGGGTCCGTCTCCTGCGAATACGAAGACTCGAGAACAGTAGACTGGATCTACCAATGTCTCTCACGTCTCGGCGATGTTGTCAGACTGCCCTGGAGTAAGGATATCCTGTCTCTAATTATAGAAGCGCAGCCGGATGTCATTTTCAATATCACCGAAGCGGCGGAAGGCCGCAACCGTGAATCCCTGGTACCCGCTATAGCGGAAGCCCTCGGAATTCCATACACCGGCACGGACGCAGTCGGACTGGGGCTGTCGCTCGATAAATACCTGTCGAAAGTAATCGCCTCATATGAAGGCATCCCTACTCCTCCGTTCCTCAGGATAGACAATATCTCTGAAATCAATAAAAAGACTGGTGAAATAGAGAATATCGGCTATCCGCTTTTCGTAAAACCGGTTACGGGCGGTTCCAGCCAGGGTATCAGGCGAACGGCGAAGGTGGAATCCCCGGACTCGCTCAAAGCTGAATCCGAGTGGATACTTGAAAACTGCAGCGATTCGGTATTGATAGAGAAATTTATCAGCGGCAGAGAGTTCTGCGTGGGCCTGCTTGAGGACGGCGGTCTGAAATGCCTTCCCGCTGCCGAGCTGCGGCTCGAAGACGGCGATCCGGACGCTTTCTATTCGTTCGACCTGAAGAGTACTCACCGTAAAGAAGTCATATGTCCGGTTGATATTTCTCCGGATATGTTACGGATCCTGGAAGAATACGCCGTCGCTGTTTTTCACGCGCTGGGGTGCCGCGACTTCGCCAGGGTAGATTTCAGGCTGGGACAGGACGGTATTCCTTATTTCCTGGAAATCAATCCACTGCCGGGACTTTCCCCTTATTACAGTATATTTACCATACAGGCGGAAGCAGGCGGAATTAAGCCTGAAAAAATAATTGAAATTCTGGTGCAGAACGCACTGGCGAGGAAATAAATACAGGTTGGTGGAGAGCTATTATGGATGATACGAATAGCTGGAAGTGGCAGGTCAGGAATATGATTCACTCGGTCGAAAAGCTCGGCGACTACATATCGCTGGATGATGACGAAAAAGAAGGAATACGCCGGGCGGAAGAGGAGTTCAGCTGGCATATCACCCCTTATTACGCGGGTCTGATGGACAGGGAGGACAGTGACTGTCCGATAAGGATGCAGGCTGTCCCGCAGGAAATCGAACTCCACGACGATACCGGGATGATAGACCCCCTCGACGAAGAGAAGCATGACCCCGCTCCTTATGTTATCAAGGTCTACCCCGACAGGATAGCCTGGACGGTTTCCAACACCTGCCCGGTGCTCTGCCGCCACTGCCTGAGGAAGCGGATGGTGGGGCACGAGGACTTTAATTTTTCACGGGAGGCGATGAACGAAGCCCTGGACTATATTTCACGCACGCCGGAGATAAGGGACGTGCTGATAACCGGCGGGGACCCCCTGATGCACTCCGACGAGCTGATAGACGAAATACTTGGAAGACTGCGCGAGATAAAACATGTTGAGATAGTCAGAATCGGTTCCCGCACTCCCTGTACGATGCCCCAGAGAATCACCGACGACCTGTGCCGGATTCTGAGCAAGTACCATCCCCTGTACTTTAATACACAGTTTAATCATCCGGTCGAGTTAACCGATGAAGCTTTTGCCGCCTGCGCCAGGCTGGCGGACGCCGGAATTCCCCTCGGCAACCAGTCGGTACTGCTCAGGGGGATAAACGACGACCCCGAAGTAATGAAGGAACTGGTGCGGGGACTGCTGCGGTTCAGGGTCAGGCCTTATTACATCTACCAGGCGCAGACATTGAAAGGTACTTCCCACTTCATCACCCCGATAGAAAAGGGCATAGAAATAATACAGTCCCTGAGGGGATTTACCTCCGGCCTCGCCGTACCGGTCTACCTGCTGGATACGCCCTACGGGAAAATCCCGATGAACCCGGAGACGATAGTCAGGCGGGAAGACGACGCGGTCTATCTCAGGGCGTGGAATGGTGAAATCTGGAAGGAACCTAACCCCCGGGAAAGGTGAAGGATCGACCGGACGCCGTAGACACTTCAGCCTGTATCTGGTAACATTTTTCTACACATCGCGGGGGAGTGCCGGAACTGGCAGACGGGCCAGACTTAGGATCTGGTGCAGCAATGCGTGAGGGTTCGAGTCCCTCCTTCCCCACCAGTGAACGAACCTGGGCGGTAAGTCGCAGGTAAGTGACAGTTCTAATACCCCACTGTTAATTATTAACCTTCTTTTCTTTCAATATTGTAACGCGTCTCTTGAGCAAAGCTATAGAATGAATATTTCGTTTTAACAGTACGCTCTGTTCCGTATAAAACTTGACAAAAGTTCATAGATGACAATAATGAAAGGACACTCGAAGTGGAGGAGGTTAGTAATGTCAGAGGCTATTGAGAATAAAGTACAGTGCCCAAAATGTGGTTATTATTTTCCGATTACTGACGTGATTTTAGGTCCGCTACGATCACAGATTACTACAGAGTTAGAAGAACAGTACCAGACTCGGATTGAAAAGGAAAGAAGTGAGATTGAAAGAATAGCACAAAATAAGGCAGAAGAAAAAGCTTCCAAAGATATCTCTGATCTTAACGAACAAGTGCAAGAATCCGAGAAAGAATTGAAAGAATTAAGAGATAAGGAAACAGCATTTAGAAGAGAAAGAAGGAAGTGGGAAGAGGAAAAAGAGCAACTTGACTTAAAAATTCAACGTGGAATAGATCAATTCAAAACAGAGTATGAGGAGAAGAATAAATTAAAAGTTGCTGAGAAAGATCAAATGATTGAAGGCTTATCCAAGAAGATTGATGAGCTTCAGAAAAAGATTGAAATTGGTTCTCAACAAGCCCAGGGAGAAGTTTTGGAAATTACCCTAGAGGAATTACTTAAACAATACTTTCCTGAAGATCAGATAGTGCCAGTTCCTAAAGGTGTTAGAGGTGCTGATTTGATTCAGAAGGTTAATGGTAATTTAGGAACATGTTGCGGGACAATTATTTGGGAATCCAAGAACACTAGAAGTTGGAACAAGCAGTGGATTGACAAGTTAAAAGAGAACCAACAAGAAGAAAAGGCCGACATTGCTATTATAGCTACAGCTGTTCTACCAGAGAACATCAAGCACTTTGATAATATTGACGGTGTATGGGTAACCCACTGGCCTTTAGCAACTCAAGTTGCTAGTGCAATGAGAATGGTACTTACCGAACTCTATAGAAGCAAGGTAGCTAATCAAGCCAAAGATCAAAAAATGGAGATACTTTATGATTACTTAACAGGTCCACAGTTCAAGCAGAGGATTGAAGGTATAGTC
Source organism: Dehalococcoidales bacterium (assembly GCA_034416335.1). Classification (GTDB taxonomy): domain Bacteria; phylum Chloroflexota; class Dehalococcoidia; order Dehalococcoidales; family UBA2162; genus MGML01. The sequence continues at coordinate 47,882 of DAOULV010000019.1, read as the reverse complement.
GGGGCATTTACGAAAATGAGAAAACAACTAGCTCAAGAAAGAGCAGCTATGGAAAGAATCTGGAGTCGTCAGGAGAAACAGTTGCAGCTTGTTGAAAAAGGAACATTCGGGATGTATGGTGATCTTGAAGCTATAGCTGGAACATCTTTGCCTCAGATAGAATCACTTTCATTAACGTATCAGTTAGAAAGTGGTGAGGAGGATTAAACATAAAGATAAGATTGTTGAGAAGTCAGATATGTTATCAGAATCAATGGAGAAGCTAAGACAATTAAGTGAGTTAGTTGAAAATAGTGCTGGACATACTCACAGACAACTACAGAGTATAGAATCTAGTCAGTTAAACTTACTAATTAGCTCAATTATAGCCGTGGTGGTTGCTCTCGGTGTATCTGTTCTTTTTGAGATACTTACATATTGGGTATCTAGTTCATTCTTACTTATGTACCTTTGGGGCTTATATTCCTTTTTCAGAGCAAAAAGACCAAAAGTAAGTGATTTAGAGAAAACTTCTGATTCTCTTCAAAAACTTGGAAAGGAAAAAACTAATATTGGATTTGAGTGGTTTTTTGCCAATGTTTCCTCTCTAATAAAAGCGATCGGAGTAATTTATGCGATTACCTTCACGGTATTAATATTTACGGGCTTATATACTTCATACAGGGATGGTGGTATAATGTGTAACCAAATTATATCATGTCTGTGTGAGGGAGTATGGCAAAACTACCAACTATTGAAATTGGCTCGGGGTTTGTGGTGAGTGCGATGGGTGGTTTTGGAGTTTTACAGAATAATGTTGTTAATTGGCTATTAGTGGGGATAGGCGGATTATTAATCCTACATGGTTTTTATGAGATTTATCTTAAACAGCATCTTTTCCTTAAGCTACTATTGAAAAAATGGCTAATTAGTAGAGGTTGGGGAATATACATTCTTGAGGGTAATAAGTACAAAGATAACCATTTTGCCTTTGTTATTGAAAATAAGCAACAGCATAGAGTATCAGTGAGAAGAAGTAAAAAGAATGGTGATGTACTGATATTCCATATGACACTACCAAAGGATTTAGTTAATGATATTAACTCAAGTGGCTTAACTAATACCGAGCAGGATAATCTTATCAACGAGTTAAGACTATTTCTTGCAGGGAAAAACACATCTTATGAAAGTATAAAATGGCCTCTAGATGACAAGAATTTAATAGAGCAGATTTTGCCAATAGATACAAATTTATCAAAAGAAGCAGTTGATGCTTTTGCTAAACAAATCGTGTTTACTAATATCGGAATGGTAACTATTACTAAAAAGTATCTTTCTGAGTCAACTCCTTATACTCAAGATTCTCAGAATCAATAAGTTTACGGAGGGTATCGCGGAATAGATAAGGATTGTTACGGTTGTTGAACCGCCATTCCAGTTCATCAAGGTAAGCGTCAAGATGTTTATGAGAGACTTTATGATACGAACCTATAACAGACCGCTTAAAGAGACTCCAGATGTTCTCAACGTTGTTAGTGTGAACGTCTCCCCTAACCCATTCCTCTTTACTGTGGTTGACGCTCTCATGTCTCGTGTTCTCGTCCTCGATACCGTTATAGGCAGGCCAGTCATCGGTATAGATAGCTTCGGTATCATCGGCGGTGAACTTGTCGATAAAAGCGTGAAGCGTTTTACGATCCCGCGCACTGATAACCTGAGTACGGACATCGCCACCACGTTCAATCACTCCGGCGATAGCAACCTTGTTTCCCTTGTATCCGTGTCCCTTGCCGACTGTCTTACCCCCAATCCACGTCTCGTCAACTTCTACGATACCGCTAAGAGGGCGTGGTTTGGATTCTGTCATGGCGTTTCTGATACGATGGCAGAGATACCAGGCTGTCTTATAGGATACGTTAATCGTGCGTTTTATCTGATTAGCGGACACGCCCTTTTTAGCTTCGCACATCATGTATACAGCGAGAAACCATTTCCAGAGTGGAAGGTGGGTATCGTGAAAGATAGTACCCGCAGTTACGGAAAACTGATAACGGCACGTGTTACAATCGTATTGATGTCGTTCTTTAATAGTAGAAACGCTGGTCGAACCACAGCGAGGACAGGTAACGTTACCATCCCATCTGAGTTCTTCAAGGTATTCGATACACCTGTCTTCACTGTTGAAGCGTTCAATGAGACTAACGAGGTTTATATCTGATTTAGTGCTACTCATGGAGGTATCCCCCTTTGGATAAGAAACAGAAGCTAACCGAGAAAACAACCGATGAAACTATCAAGAAACTTTTTCCTAAAAAAGTAGTAGAAAAAGTTAAGGAAGTTATCACCGAAAAAGACAAAACTTAGCTTCATTTCCTATAGTATAGCACTAACTCAACCTTGTGTCAAGTATACAATCCCGAATTATATTTCTTCCTATTTGGTCTCTAATCGCAACACGTTCATTATTTTTACCTATTAACAATAAGACATTACTTTTGGTGCTTGTTTTACTATTGCAGTTCATAGCAATAGCCATAATCTCTAGTTATTTTAGTTCGTTAACAGCTAAGAAAGAACTAGCAAACACTCTAACTAATTTTGCAGACATTGATTATCAAATTAATCGTTTGATCATAAGAAACAAAGCTGATACTGAGAATGTAAAAAGCCTAACAAAAATGTACTTAACTGCAAAGAAGTATGATATTCTGACAGATGATTACTTCAAGTTTGTGAACTTCTATTATTTACTCATGAATCGGACGTATTTAGCTGAGAGTGATAAAGAAGAAGTAAACGTAGACACTAGCCACAACTGAGTTAACCTTTGATTAGTTACTCGAAAGATGCTTATACCTTTACTTGTATAAAAAGGTGAATATGTCTGGGATTAATCTCGATTTTAGTTAATCGATAAAAACAACTGTTATATAGATTCCTTAATATATATTTCTGAATGTACGTCCGCAATACGGGAATAGCCTGATTAAGATTTGAAAGGCAGGAATATCCGGAAGGTGGTCCCCTTGCCTTCCTCACTTTCGGCGGTGACGTTACCGCCGTGGGCTTCGACCATCTGTTTCACTATAGCAAGGCCGAGCCCCGTGCCGCCTTCTTTTCGAGCGCGTGAAGTACCGGAGCGGTAAAACCTCTCGAATACGTGGGGTAAGTCTTCCGGCGATATCCCCTCGCCGGTATCGGCGACCGATATCCTGATACCGCTCTCGTCTTTCCCGATACCGACGGTGATACGGCCTTCCGGTGGAGTGTGGCGAATCGCGTTTACCAGGAGATTGGAGATAACCTGCTCTATCCTGACGGAGTCGATTTCCATCCCGACCGACTCGACCGCTGTATCCAGTTCCAGCCGGATATTCTTTTCACCTGCGTTGAGTTCGTATCCCGATATCGAACGTTTTATGAGGTCGATTATATCGGTCGTTACCAGATTCAGTTTCAACTGGCCCGATTCGGCCAGGGATATATCGCGCAGGTCGCTTATCAGGTGGGTCAGGAGCGCCGTCTGTTCTTTAATCGAGTTAAGGTGTTCGCCGTCCGCTTCGAATACCCCGTCTATGATACCGTCCACGGTACCTTCGATGATGGTCAGGGGAGTACGAAGCTCGTGGGCTATATCGGCGGTTAGCTGCCGCCGCGACTGCTCGACTTTTTCAAGCGTCGATGCCATCGTATTAAACGAGTCCGCCAGTTCGCCGATTTCATCATTCGACTTCGTTTTCACCCGGTAGCTCAGTTCACCTCCGGACAGGTGACGTACGCCCGTGATAAGCGCCTTCACCGGACGGGTTATCTGGCGGGTTAGTATAAGTCCGATAACCAGGGCTGCCGCCGCGGCGATGAGTCCGACTTTCCAGAGTGAATTATTGACCCTGTCGAGGAAATCTTCCTCGGTGGTTTCCGCTGTCGTCATCATTGTCCGGCTGTTCTGCCTGCCCATGCCGCCCATACCACCCATGCCCATCGTTTGTCTCGAAGTAAGCAGGTACAGAGCCGCGATATTACTGCCCGATACGGTTATCGCGGTGCCGCCGCTCAGACCGATGTCTGCCGCTTCTTTGTCCAGCAGTTCATCGGCAGAGTCTCCGATAATCGTTCCGCTGCTGTCGACCACGACAATACTCTGAGAACCAGGCACAGGGAGATTTTCGAGCATCTCCTGCAGTCCTTCCCATGACCCCTGTTCCGCATAGAATTCGCCGAGATTTTCAGCCAGCGACCGGGTATACATCATATTGCCGGATGAAACATACTGCCGGAATTCACTGGTCGTGCTGAGATTGGTCAGGTACGCCATCAATCCGACTGATACGATGACGATGAGCAGCAGTGCCCCGCTCAGCTTCCAGTTTAGACTCCGCACGTTAAACCTCTCCAAGTTTATACCCCACTCCGTAAACGGTGACAATGTATCCGGGATGTTCCCGGTGGATATCCAGTTTTTTACGCAGGTTCTTGATGTGGGTATCGATGGTGCGTTCATAGCCCTCGTAAGCATCACCCTGGACCTGGTCGAGGAGCTGAGCGCGGCTGTAAACTCTGCCGGGATTCTCCGCCAGCGCCCGGTAAATCTCGAACTCGATAGCGGTAAGTTCGATATTTTTATCGCCCCGGTGGACCGAGTGTTTATCCGGATCGACAACGATATCGCCCACTTTAAGTATCGATTTCGGCTGAGATATACCATCGGAACGGCGCAGGACGGCCCTTACCCTGGACACTATTTCCTTGGGGTCGAACGGCTTGGTAACGTAATCGTCGGCTCCGAGTTCGAGGCCGATAATCTTATCGGTGGTATCGTCGCGTGCGGTAAGCATTATTACCGGGACGTTGGACTCTTTACGCAGCTCACGGCAGACATCCCAGCCCGAGATTTCGGGAAGCATCAGGTCCAGAATTATCAGGTCGGGCAGGTCTCTCCGTGCCGAGTCCAGCGCTTCCCGCCCGTCATAGGCGGTGATAACGCCGTATCCTTCCTTTTCCAGGTAAGCTCTCAGGATATCGACAATCTGTTTCTCGTCGTCGACGACCAGAATTTTCTTTGCCATCGTATTTTCTCTGTCGTGATTATCTGATTGTACCATTATATTTTCAACCGGCAAAAAAGGGGAGAGAACCTCCCCTTTTTTGCCGTACCCGGAACAAAATTCTTTTTATTTCCTCCCCTTGACGGGAGAGGATTCACCCTCATCCTGACCTTCCCCGTCAAGGGGGAAGGGACTGGTGCAGGCTTAGCTTCGGGTAGTTTTGATGTTACGGCGTATTAGTGTCTGCCCATACCGTGCATTCCACCACCAAAACCGGAGCCGTGCATTCCGTAACCGAAGCTGTTCCCGGCATTGTCGCAATCTTGACCGCCCTGGTGATTCGCATAACCGGCACATTCACCATTGCCGTTCATTCCACCTCCGTGCCATTCCGCCGGACCGTTTGATGTCCTGTTGACGGCTTCGATAGTCCGCTCGGTCATTCGCTGGATCATCAGGTCGGCCTGTTCACGGGTAAGGGTTCCGTCGGCGACTCTTGCTTCTACCGCTTCGGTCTTCTCCGCCGTGATTGTCGCCACCAGTTCATCCTCGGTGATACCGTTCGCGGCAGCGATGTCGGCAAGAGAATTGCCTTCCAGTCGAAGTTCGTGCAGTTCCTCCTGAGTTAACCCGAGCAGGTCGCTGACGGCCTCCGAACAGGCTCCTCCATTCCCCATAAATCCATGCCAGCCCTGACCGCCGCAGTATGCAGATGTATCGGCGTCGTCCGGCGCGTCGGCAAACACCGTACTCCCCAGAGTTAATGTCAGTATTGCTGCCAGTACCAGTGCTATGCCCAGGATTTTGGTCCTTTTCTTCATCTTGATTTCTCCTTTCTCTTTATTGACCGGTCAGTTTTTCCGGCCTTTATGTGTATTATGAAAGGAGAATGTGGAGAAATTATGTGGAAGGGATGTGGATTTTCTGTTTTTCAGGATGTCATCCGGGCTTGCAATATAGGGTAAACAACAAGAATACTATAGATAATTATGGATATCGGAAAAACGCTCTACGTCGGTAACAGTAAAGAATGGCATGACTGGCTTGAGGCCAACTTCGATACCGAGAAGGAAATATGGTTGATTTATCCGTCCAGAGGGTCCGGTAAAACACGTATTCCTTATAATGACGCCGTCGAGGAGGCTTTGTCATTCGGCTGGATAGATAGTACCGTTAAACGGGTCGATGAACACTCGACCGCCCAGCGATTTTCTCCGAGGAAACCCGGTTCCGGATATTCTCAATCCAACAGGGAGAGACTGGCCCGGTTGGTCGAAGAAGGAAGGGTCCATCCGTCCATACTTGAATCTGTCGAGAACGTTCTGAAGGAAGAGTTTATATTTCCACCGGATATTCTCCGAACAATCAAGAATAACAAAAAAGCCTGGGAGAACTATCAAAATTTCTCTCCGTCATATAAGAGAATCCGGGTGGCGTATATCGAAGGCGCCCGCAACCGGCCCGACGAATTCAGGAGGCGGCTGGACAACTTTATTAAGAAATCGGAACAGAATAAATTGATCGGTTTCGGCGGGATAGAAAAATATTATTAGGTCTGGAACTCGCAACTCATCACTTTGTCAATTATCATTTAATATCTGTCTCAGAAATACATTGAATAATCTGCTCGTCCTTCGACAGGCTCAGGACGAGCGGTATCATGCTGTTCTGTCCGCTCATGGTGAGTTTGTCGAACCATGAGCGAGTCCGGCAGAACCCATATGACTTATCAGCGAACTTGTGAGACAGGATATTAGTATCAATTTTTTCTTATATGATACTTTCTCATTGTATAATGAACTGATAGAGGCATTATCGAGACAGGAAACAGAGCGGGATAAATATAAATAACAGATAAAATGATAAATCAGGGATGACAAATGCCGGTTGATATTAAAGTAAACTCCGATGCCAGAAAACGATACGATAGGTTGGCAGTAATTTACGACCTGCTGGAAGGGATTATCGAACGCTCCGCGTACAGCAGCTGGCGAAACCTGCTCTGGAATAAGGTCGAGGGAGATACCATACTTGAAATCGGAGCCGGTACAGGGAAGAATTTTCCATATTATCCGCAGGACGTAAAGATTACGGCAGTAGATTTCAGCGAGAAGATGCTTGAGCGTGCCGGGAGGAAGGCCGCCAGAGATAAGGTAAATGTCGATTTACTCCAGATGGATGTGCAGAACATGGAGTTTGAGGATAATACCTTCGATACGGTCGCGGGTTCATTCGTCTTCTGTTCGGTACCCGATCCGGTACGGGGACTGCAGGAGGTCCGGCGTGTCGTAAAAACCGGCGGCAAGGTGGTACTGCTTGAGCACGTTCTGAGTGCCAACCGGATTATTGCCGGGTTGATGAACCTGGTAAATCCGATAGTCGTACGCACTATGGGGCCGAACATTAACCGGCGCACCGTTGAAAATGTCACGCGCAGCGGGCTGAAAATAGAACATATTACGGACCTCGCAGCCGGAATATTCAAGCTCATCGAGGCTAGAAAGACGGATGTATAAAGGATTAAGAAGGTAAAGACTGATGGACGAACATATGCAGCACCATAATAACGGACAGGCAGGCGAGACGACCGGGCATGAACATATGCATGATATGAGCGGCCATTCGGGACATGAAGGGATGACAGGGCACGGTGATCACAGCGGGCATGGCAGTCATCACGCGATGATGGTAGCTGATTTTAAGAAACGGTTCTGGATATCACTCATTATCACTATCCCGGTTTTACTCCTTTCTCCGCTGATCCAGCGATTTCTCAACCTGGAAGGAATCATCAGTTTTACCGGTGATGAGTATGTTTTATTCGCTCTTTCCTCAGCTATTTTCTTTTACGGAGGCTATCCTTTCCTCAAGGGTTTTTATGATGAAATAAAGTCGAAAGCTCCCGGGATGATGACGCTGATAGCACTGGCCGTAACGGTAGCTTACGTATACAGCAGCGCTGTTACATTTGGATTGAGCGGCAGCGTATTTTTCTGGGAGTTGGCCACCCTTATCGATGTGATGCTGCTGGGGCACTGGCTGGAGATGAGGTCCATAATGGCCGCTTCATCCGCTCTGGAAGAACTGGCCAGACTGATGCCTTCCGAAGCGCATAAAGTGATGCCGGACGGTAATACGATGGAAGTTCCTCTCAATGAACTAAGAATCGGAGACATCGTACTGGTAAAACCGGGTGAAAAGATACCCGTCGACGGAGACGTTGTCGAAGGAGATACGTCGGTAAACGAGGCGATGTTGACCGGCGAGTCCGTGCCGGTTCAAAAACGGCAGGGGGCAAGTGTAATCGGCGGTTCGGTAAATGGCGAAGGTTCCATAACCGTCGAGGTTAAAAAGACCGGGGAAGACTCTTATCTTTCCCAGATGACTGAATTAGTACGCCAGGCGCAGGAAAGTAAATCGAGAACTCAGGGCCTGGCGGACCGGGCAGCGCTCTGGTTGACCATCATTGCAATAAGCGTGGGACTGATAACTCTGGTGGTATGGCTGGGAGTCGCCCGGAGAGAATTTGTCTTCGCTCTATCAAGGATGGTGACGGTAATGGTCATTACCTGCCCTCACGCCCTCGGTTTAGCTATCCCACTGGTGGTATCCGTTTCCACCTCGGTTTCCGCGAAAGCCGGTCTCCTGATAAAGAACCGCGACGGTTTCGAGCAGGCCAGAAAAGTCCAGGCCGTACTGTTCGATAAAACCGGTACGCTTACAAAGGGGGAATTCGGGGTAACCGATATTATTGCCCTGAACGATAAACTCGACGATAAAGAAATCCTCAAATATGCAGCCTCCGTGGAAACACATTCCGAACACCCGATAGCAAAAGGTATCGTATCTTCCGCCGATGAAACCTTCAGGGTAGAAGAGTTTATGTCGATACCGGGTAAAGGCACCCGGGGCAAGGTAAACGGGAAGGATGTAAAGGCGGTCAGCCCGGGATATCTCCAGGAAAACGGGATAGAGGTCAATGACGACAGGATAAACAGCCTTATCTCACAGGGGAAGACGGTAATATTCGTATTAATCGATGGAGAACTGTCCGGTGCGATTGCCCTGGCCGATATCATCAGGGAGGAATCCAGGGAGGCGATAAGCCGACTAAAAGAGATGGGCGTTCGGTGTATGATGATAACCGGCGATAACGAGCCTGTCGCAAAGTGGGTAGCCGAGGAAACGGGACTGGATGAATATTTTGCCGAAGTGTTACCCGACAAGAAAGCTGAAAAGGTGAAAGAAGTACAGGCCCGTGGACTGGTCGTAGCAATGACCGGCGACGGCGTCAATGACGCTCCTGCGCTGGCGCAGGCTGACGTGGGTATTGCCATTGGGGCCGGTACCGATGTCGCGGTCGCGACAGCAGATGTGGTCCTGGTAAGGAGCAATCCCCAGGATGTTACTTCAATTATCAGCCTGTCACGGGCTACCTATAAAAAGATGATACAGAATTTAATCTGGGCAACGGGATACAACGTCATAGCTATCCCGCTGGCGGCAGGTGTCGCTTACAGTGTCGGTATAATTCTGGACCCTGCGGTCGGAGCTGCATTAATGGCGCTCAGTACGATAATCGTTGCGATAAATGCCAGATTCCTGAAGGTGGAAAAAGACGGATGACAGCTATAACCAGGAGGATATCGATGGAAAGACGGTTTCGAAATATCTTGATTCCGGTAATAATTTTATCAGGCATATTGTTAATACTGGCGGGATGCAGCAGATCATACGAATCCAACGGAGAGAGGATTTATTTCACTGCTGAGAGTTCGTCAGGCAGTCCTATTTCCTATACCGGCAGTATCAGTATGATGCACCCGATCGCCTGCGCCAACTGCCATGGGGATGACGGCAGGGGAGGCAGGGTGAACATGATGATGTGGAGTTTTAATACTCCCGACATCACCTGGGAACACCTTACATCCGAGGAGCACCACGAAGAAGGAAACGGTGACGAGGAGCATGAAGAGCATCCTCCATACACGGAAGAGACAGTGAGACAGGCAATAACGAAAGGACTAAATCCCGCCGGAGAACCTCTCGACGAGGAAATGCCGCGCTGGAGAATGGATGAACGGGACCTCGACGACCTGATAGATTATCTGAAAACGCTGGAATAGCAAAACAAAAAACCTGCTATCGACGAGTATTTTTCCAGTTCCAACGATTCCCGCTCCCTGCATTGCGATTTTAGTCACTTATTTTACGGACGAGTGAGGTTATATTAAGCTGAGGAGTGGATTTTCATTTGAACGGAATCGTAATAAATATAGATCCGGTAATTTTCAGTATTGGTTCGTTCGAATTCAGGTGGTATACGCTGGCGATAATCACGGCAGTGATTACTGCGGTCTATATTGCCTTCCGTGAGTATAAAAGAAAGGGACTACCTCCATCGGCACTGACGTCACTTCTCCCCTGGATGTTTGGAGCCGGTGTTATCGGGGCAAGACTGTTTCACGTAGTCGACCACTGGCAGTTCTATATTGAAAATCCGTCAAGAATAATTCAGATACAGCAAGGCGGTCTGGCAATATGGGGGGCTTTATTAGGAGGCGGTCTGGCAATCGTCATCCATTCGTACATTAAAAAGATACCTTTAGGTGCAGTACTGGATGCGCTGGTGCCGGCTCTCCTGGCAGGGCAGATTATTGGAAGAATAGGCTGTATTATCAACGGTGACGCTTACGGCGGAATAACGGGACTGCCCTGGGGATTCATTTACACTCATCCGAATGCCGTAATACCGCAAGAGTTAAGAGGGCTGCCGACCCATCCCTATCCCGTATACGAAATGCTCTGGAATTTAGCGACCTTGTTCGTCCTGCTTAAACTCAGAAAAAAGTTTCATACCAGCGGGATTTTGTTCGCCAGCTACTTTTCAATCTACTCACTGGGCAGATTCCTGCTTACTTTCGTCAGGCTGGAAAACCAGTTTGCCGGCGGGCTGCAGCAGGCCCAGCTGGTAGGTATAGGTGTTCTTGCCGTGTCTCTGGGAATTCTGGCTTTCCTTATCCTGAGGTCAGTTCGGCGTAAAGACAGGCCGGACGGGACCGGAGAGCCGGTAAAAATTTAGTTATATCCTTTCTTTGAAGACATGTTTTCCCCATATATAACATCATCTAAGAGTCGTCCGTGAAATAACACCATACGGCTTATTCCAATTGTATTACGTCCAATTATTGACACCTCCGGTTTCCGGGTGTATCATTATTTCGATATTCATCGAAATAATGATTAGCAATGAGTGAGAGCATATTCAAGGCACTGGCCGATCCCAACAGACGTGAGATACTGCGGCTGCTCGGGAGAAGAACCATGAGTGCCGGGGAAGTGGCTTCACATTTCACCATTGCGAAATCGACTTTGTCCAGCCACTTTAACATCCTTAAAAAAGCCGACCTCATACAGGAAGAGAAAAACGGTACCACCGTCTATTACAGCCTGAACCTTTCGGTAATCGAGGAAGTGACCGCGGCGGTTATGAACCTGTTCGATATCGACCAATCGGGTACTGGGAAAAGGGGGAAGAGATGAAGCTCAACTGGAGGACCGAAATTCTGCCTGTTGCCTGTATGGCAGCTATGTTCACCCTGGCTGTTATTGCCTGGCCGCATGCACCCGAGAGTATTCCGATACACTGGGGAATTTCCGGCGAACCCGATAATTATGCCGGTAAGTTCGTCGGACTGTTTGCCGCGCCGCTTATAGCGCTCGGGGTGTATATTCTATTCCTGGTGCTGCCGCGACTGGACCCGAGGAGGGAAAATTACCCGAGGTTCTGGAACAGATACCTGTTTATACGGACAGCCATAATCATGGTGCTGACAGCAATAAAAACTATTACATTCCTGTGGATAATGGGAATAAACGTCAATATGAATATCGCCGTGTTTATGATTGTCGGCTTTTTACTGATAATAATCGGCAACTATATGGGAAAACTGCGGCCTACCTGGTTCGTCGGCATAAGGTCTCCATGGACGCTATCCAGCGAGGAGTCCTGGAATAAGACGCACCGTCTCGGCGGGTGGCTGTTCGTGATAATCGGGCTGGGAATGGTGATAGCAGCCCCCTTCCAGGAGAAAATCGCGTTCTACATACTGATCGGCATCGGAGCTGCATCTGTCGTTTTCCTGTTCGTATATTCATACCTGGTATGGAAAAGAGACCCGGATGCCCATTCTGCCGGAACCGGAATAAAACAGGAATAAGACCATTCAAGGAGTGGATTAATGAAAAAGGAAATACTACTTATCGGGGGACTGCTAATGCTGTTTGCAGGAATATTTCCGGGATGCGGTAATACCGCACCAGCTTCAACCGAGGTTGTTTCGGAGGAAATAAGCTGGCCGATAGGGGACACGACCGTTTATGCAACGATTACGCGACCGGATTCAGGTGAAAATCTTCCGGCGGTAGTCTTTATTCCAGGAAGCGGCCCGACAGACCGTGACTGGAATTCACCGCTGCTTCCGGGTAAGAACGGCAGCGCAGCCCTGCTTGCCGAGGAACTGGCTTCGCGGGGGTATGTCACTATCAGATACGATAAACGTTTTGCCGGAGAACATGCCGCCGAGAATACGCCGCTGCTTATCGGTAAAATCAGCATGGAGAGCCACCAGGAGGAACTGCGGGGTGCGGTGAATGTCCTGCTCGAAAGAGCGGATGTAGACCGGGACAGGATATTCGCTCTGGCCAACAGCGAGGGATGCATTCATGCCGTTAACTACCAGCTTCAAGCCACCGATAAAAAATTTGCGGGTATAATCCTGGCCGCTCCTCCCGGACAGTCAATGGGTGACCTGGCGAGGACGCAGATAGAAGCCCAGCTTGCGGGAATGCCGGGTGCCGAAGAGATAATGAAGATGTACGATGAAGCGGTCGAAGGTTTCCTGGCAACGGGGACAATAGAACCGGATGATTCATTGCCTGCAGGCATAAAAATGTTTCTCCAGAGCCTGGCAAATCCGGTAAATATGCCCTTTACGCTGGAGCTGTGGAAAAAGGATATCGCACCGGACCTGAAAGAAATCGATGTTCCGGTACTGGTGATAATAGGTAAGAAAGACATACAAATAAACTGGGAATACGACGGCGTAAAACTGCAGGCGGCCGCCGAAGGCAAGGATAATATTACTTTTTCGTTTCCTGAAAATGCCAATCACGTATTGAAACACGAAGAAAAGCCTAAAAATGAAATAAACCTGGCTGCGCCGAATTATAACGGCCCCGATACCATACTGGACACGGATACTCTTGACATAATAATCAACTGGCTGACCGAAAATTCTTAACCGTAATGAGAGGAGTGCCTGTGTGAAATTAGATATAGATAACGAAGTATTGACTGTAAAATTGAATCTTCTGGAGACGATACTTTCTTTCCGCGGTTCATTGAATATTCCGCTGGAACGGATTTCAGACGTTTCGACGGATAAACCGGGCTGGAAATGGGGAGCCCGCGCTCCCGGTATACATATTCCTTTCCTGGTGAAAATGGGGACATTCCTCGTCAGCAGCGGAAGGGAGTTCTGGTCGACTACTATTGGAAAACCTTATCTTGTACTGGATACGGAAGGGTGGAATTACAGCCGGATAGTACTGACAACGGACAGAAATAAGGAGTGGGCGGAAAGGATCAGGCAGGCGGTACAGACGGCAAAATAGACCCTTAGTATTATTTTTCGGGCGGGACAGGTTTTCAGCTTAATAGTCATCTTCTGTCATTACGAGTATCCCGATTACGTCGGGATGCGTGGTAATCTCTAAGATTTGTATGGATTGCTACGTCCCGATTTCATCGTGACTCGCAATGACAGGTACGCAAAGGCTACTCGTCAGTAAATGACGTTCTATTTCCCCCGTTCCGCCCATATCCGGCATTGCTCAATCCTCGCCCCGGGTGGATTATCCCCATGCTCCGGGTCCGAGGAGAAGTCCTTCAAAAGCTGGCAGGGAAAATCAGGACATTCACCGCAGTGAAGGTGACCTTTATCCTGGCAGCATATGGCCAGCCGGCATTCACCGTGAAACGGATGTCCGTTCGTTGCGATGCAGCCGCCGCATCCCGTGCTCTCCCTGTAGGTGCAGACAGCACAGCTGAGACCGCACCTCGTATCGATTATCACTTCGCTCATCATTCTTACTCCTTTGTTCTAGGATGTTTGTCGCCACCACTCGTCATCTATCCTCCACTGTCTTCGATGTTTACAACAGCCTGCCGCCGCGGTGTCCATACCGCGAACGGCAGGCTGAAGGAGGAGGCTTCATCCACTTCTACCAGTTCCGGCGTTCTCGCCGTCTCGCGTCTCAGCGGGAAATGTAGCATCAGGATATGGAGTATTTTCAATCTTGAGCCTCAAAAAAAGACAGTGATACGATTATAATAGAACTTATGTTCTATTGTCAAGAGGTTTTATATAATTTGTTATGAAACAGGTACGTAAGATTCTCACCCCCTTTATCCCCCTCAAACAGTTGCCGTATTCAGCAGAAATGTTTCGATTGTTTGATGGGGAAAGAGTTTGAGAGAGAGGCAAAGTCCCTGGCTATACGTTCCTCCTCCGTCATTGCGAGGATCCCGAATAAACGAAGTGAATCGGGAGACGTGGCAATCTCTATAATCGAATCTGGGGATTGCTTCGTCTCGACTACGTCGATGACTCGCAATGACAACAAGACCAACCGTATGCAAACAGAACTAATGTAAAGAGTACTTGACATTAGGTAAAAAATATCATACAATATGTCTGTTACTGATTACTATGGAGGTGGGGAAATGGCACCATTACAGAAAAGAGCGTTGTACAGCCTGGCTGTGGGGATAGCGCTGGCGGCGGCTGTCGTCATTGTTCTGCTGATTCAGGGAGACGTAACCGCGTTTTATGATAGCCTTGGTTCCAGAATGATTATGTACGCAGCGGTTGTGGGCGCTCCACTCATATATCTAATCCTGGTCAACATCTCTCTCAGAAAGCCGACCCAGATAGACGAGAGAGATAAACTAATAATTGAAAGGTCGAGAAACATCCAGTGGCTTATCGTGATATTTTCGCTGGCTGCCTGGACTATCGGATTGACAGAAGCCAATCAGGGCCAGGGTCAGATTCCGGTCGAATACCTGAACCTGATTTTCATGTCTATATTGATAATCAGTCCTCTTGCACAGTCTCTCGGTATTATTCTGGGATACTGGAGTATGAACCGCAATGGCTAGCGTAAAAAATCGCATCAGGCGGCTTCGTTTCGATAACGATGAGATGACCCAGGAGGAACTGGCGAACCGTGCCGGCTGCACCAGGCAGACCATCATCGCTCTGGAACAGGGGAAATATGTGCCGTCTATTGAGCTGGCTTTCAAAATCGCCGGAGCGTTCGGTGTACCTCTCGAGGAAGTTTTTCAATACGAACAGCCGAAAAAGTAACCGAATGGAAACTCCCGTTACTATCAGGTTATGAGGGTCGAACAGGTGAAACAGGCGGATGGTACGGATATCTATAACTCACTGACAGAGAAGTACGCCGGCATACTTCTCAGGTGGGCGGTGAAGAAAACGGGCAGCCGCCAGGACGGCGAAGACCTTGCCCAGGAAGTGCTTCTACAGGTTTTTGTTTACCTTTCGAAGGGAAACGAGATCCGGAAGACGGACAACTTTATCTGGAAAGTAGCCCATCATTGCTGGTGCAACTACCTGAGAAAACTCAAACAGGTAAATGAGCTTATACCTCTGGATGAGAATCTGGCCGCCAACCGCAGCGTTATCGACGAACTGGCTGAAAACGACTTTCTGCAGTCCGAAATTTCCCGGATGAGGAGGCGAATCGGCGACCTGAGTAAAACCCGGAGAGAAGCAATGATCCTCCATTACCTGGACGGATTATCTGTCAGGCAAGTCGCCGAAAAACTGGCAATAACGGAAAGCGCCGTTAAGAAACACCTGTTCGAAGCTCGGAATCGACTGAAAAGGGAGCTGGATGAAATGAAAACGGATACTTCATACGTCTACAGACCGGGCAGACTGGTACTCGGAATTTCGGGGCTGCCCCCCGAGGAGCCCGATACAGCCAGAATAAACGATAACCTTATCAGGCAGAATATCCTGCTGCTGTGTAACACGGCACCCAGGAACATCGACGAACTGGCTGAACTCACAGGTATACCGAAACCATACCTTGAATCGGAACTCGAATGGCTGACGAAGCGAGAGTTTCTTGCACGCGAAGCGAAGAAATATGCCACAATTATCCCGGTGATAGGGCTGAAACACCGGCAGAAAATCGGCGAGCTGTACACTGACGGGAAGGGGATAGAACTGATAGAGAGGGTGATTAAGGGACTGTGTGAAAAGGAGAGTGAGATTCGGAGTATTGGCTTCTATGGTTCTGATTTCTCAACGGACAGGCTGTTATGGCCGGTAATGATGCTCTTCCTAAGCTATTTCAGCCGGAATAGCGAGATGGCGGTACGGTTGAAGAAACGCGATAGCCGGGAAATTCGCCCCGACGGAGGAAAATACTACGTTATCGGTAACGATCTTTCCGACGGTCAGGATGTAGACCCCGACGGGTATTTCAGGCCGAAAGAGTGGAAGGACTTTTACGGTATAGTATCCGGCAGCTGTGCCGGGGAAGGCGAATACGATTCCTACTACTGGCTGGGACTTTACAACTTCACGGCACAGGAATATCATCCCGATATCATCAACGGCAGCACATACGTTAGGAAAGCCTGGCACAGGCTGTATTGCGGACTCACCGATCCTGGATTCGATATCGACAGGCTGACCGAGGACGAAAAGGAGATGCTGACAGTCGCCGTTCAAAAGAAATTTGTGTCGAAAGAAAACGGAGTATACAAACCACAGTTTCTTATCTTTAAGGAGAAACAGTTGATGAAGCTTCAGGATGAAGTCTTCAGACCGCTGCTCGAAGGTATCTCTTCCGGGATAGATGAACTGGCCGGTGTTATTTCCGGGATGCACATTGAGAATATGCCGAAGATTAACCGGGGATATGTGGACTTTTTAACGTATCTCGACCTGTGGTATTACGGAATTTACGCCTTTATCAGGGCGGCTTCGGACGGGCTGCTGTATATGCCTGAGACACCCGGGGAAGGGTCACCTCTGACACTGGTACTGGTTAATTAAATAACAGGTAATATAAGCGGACTATCCGCCGTCGAAGTCCCTGGATAGTTCGCTTATTTCTTCCTCTATTTCGGTGACGTAGGAATCGGTCACCGAGCCTTCCAATTTGTTAAGTCGTGCCGAAAGTTTTTCCTGCTGTCTGAGGACTGCCCTTATCGCTTCGGCAATAGGGTCGGGGAGTTTCCCGTGTTCAAGGTCTATTATCTGCTCGTGTTTATCCTCTACTACCCTTCCAGGTATGCCTACCACCGTTGAATCGGGAGGGACGGATTTAACCACTACCGACCCCGCTCCTATCCGGGCATTGTCACCAACGGTTATGGCACCGAGTATAACAGCTCCGGTACCGATTACCACATTATTGCCTATCGTCGGGTGGCGTTTCCCCTTTTTAAGCGAGGTACCCCCGAGAACGACACTCTGGTACATCAGCACGTCGTTTCCCACTTCTGCGGTTTCGCCGATGACTACTCCGGCTCCGTGGTCGATAAAAAAGCGCCTGCCGATTATTGCACCGGGATGGATTTCAATCGCCGTAAGGAAACGTGCGATATGCGATAAAAGTCGGGCAAGAAACTTCATCCGGTGATTCCAGAGAAAGTGGGACGCGCGGTGAAACCTGAGAGCGTGCAGGCCGGGATAACAGAAAATGACCTCAAGCACACTTCTTGCCGCCGGGTCTTTGGCGAAGATAGTCCGAATATCCTCTTTAAGCAGACTAAACACGACCAGATAAATTCCCCTTATTCCCCGGTTGAGAAAAGATTTTCTTTTATGTTATCGGGAGAGCAGTGGCTGTTCGAGTGGGAATTGTTGCTGTTTTTAGTGTAACATATCTATACAAAGATATATAAATTACATCTCCACTAGGGGGAGCAGGAAAATGGGCCGCAATTTATTATCACCGGTTTTTGCCACCATCAGACACCTGAGGAACAAATTATTACTGGGTATTCTGGTGCTGGTACCTTTAATCGCAACTGTATTGATATTGGTCTGGGCTTTTAACAGTATTGACAACATCCTGCAACCAATAATCCGGTCGACCTGGGGTATAAGGTTCCCGGGGATAGGATTTGCTATCGTTATAGTACTTGCCTATATCGCCGGTATCATTGCCAGCAGTATCCTGGGGCGGAGAATAATCTCGGGGATTGAGAGTCTGCTTGACAGGCTGCCTCTGTTCGGGCAGTTGTACAGAGGTATCAGGCAGATTATCCAGAGTTTTTCGGAGCCCCGTCAGACCGGTTTCATGCAGGTTGTGTTCGTTGAGTATCCCAGGAAAGGCATACATTCGATCGGCTTCATCACCAACGAGCTGCGTGACGAATCGGAAGAGAAGATTTATACCGTTTTCATTCCGACATCACCCAATCCTACGTCGGGGTTTATGGAAATAGTCAGGGAAAAAGAACTGATTAAGACGAATATCAGCGTGGATGAAGCGATAAGGGTTGTCGTATCAGCCGGCAGAGTGCCGCTACAGACGTCGGGTCTGGTGAATGAGAAAGAAAAGGGTGATAATAAAGAAAGTTCTGGGAAATAGGTATTCTATAACAGTCTGGGTGAGTCCATTTTACGTTTTTTATTTGAGGATGGAGCTGTGATAGGGGCGATCCAGGGCGGAATATCGGGCGTTTTCCCGTGTAGTATTTCTTCTATAGTCAGTATCTGCAGGCGGGGATAGTCCTTTCCCAATGGTGAGTGATAGAATCCTTTCTTCGCAGCTTCTTCCTCCATTGGTTTAGTCGGATGTTCAAGCGTGATAAACACTCCAATATCTGATTTTTCACGTTCAATAACATGCCCCAAATCGCGTATCATGCTTACTCCCACTGTCTTACCGCCTTTTACCGAGACGATGGCTTTCTTTATCTTGTTCTTTTCATCCATGTAGTATATATAGCCGTCTATGCCGGTGTCAGCGCCTTTCTTCTTCTCGCCGTAGGGCTGACCTCCGGTGCGAGTAACTGCCCACCACTGGAACTGGTACTTGTCCTTTTCAGCCAGGGCACGAGCGCCGGTAAGGTCGACCGGTTCTCCGATTACCTCGTACTTAGGCGGCGGAGTAAGATTTTTCAGCCGCCATTCCATTAAGCCTATAGCAAGATAGGTGACGTCTATTCCAATCCACTTCCGGTTTAGCTTCTGGGCGGCGACTATCGCCGTACCGCAGCCGCAGAAGGGATCGAGTACAACATCACCCTCATTTGAACTGGCGTTGATGATACGCTCAAGCAACGCTTCCGGTTTCTGGGTAGGGTATCCGAGGCGTTCTTGTGCTTGTGATTGAATTGGTGGTATATCTTCCCATAAATCATCAAGAGGTGATCCTTCTTGCTCGTCAAGGTAACGTTTTAAACGAGGAACAGATCCGGGTTTGTTTTGAACAACGAGACCTTTTTCATACGCTTCTTGCATTCTTTCTTTTGTCCATCGCCATACACGAGTAACCCCTAAGAATTCGTACGTTAAGTTTGGACGGTTTCTATTAGGGTTTGTTAAGTCAGCTAATTGATACCTACGCCCCGTATCAGATTCAATAAAACGATAAAATTTTTGAACATATTCTACATTATGTTCCTTGTATTGTGGGTTCCAAATCCAATTATCGGATTTGGTATAGCATAAAATCGTGTCGTGGTTTGATGATAGTCTTGTGAAAGCTAGTCCTTTAGCGTTAGTTCTCCGCCAGGTTATCTCGTTTCTAAAATTCTTCACACCGAAAATAGTATCCATCAGCAGTTTGAGGTAGTGACTTGCAGTTGGATCGCAGTGCAGGTAGATAGAGCCGGCGTCTTTCAGCACTCTGCGTAATTCCAGCAGGCGGACGCACATCATCGTCAGGTAAGCGGCCATATCGGTACGTTTGCCGACCAGTTTCGGCAGGACCGACATAAATTCCTTGACCTCGGCGGAAGTGATTTCGGACTGGCCTATCTCCTGGAGGGCGCGTTCGGATTCAAGCCCCCAGTGCCAGGTGTCCTCGAAAGCGGATATCTGGGCTTCCGACGACTCGCCGCCGGGTTCCTTGAAAAGCACGTTGTAGGTAGCGTTGCTGTTGAAGGGAGGGTCGAGGTAAATCAGGTCAACTGACTCGTCGGGAATGTGATTCCTGAGTATATCGAGGTTATCGCCGTAATATAGTACATTTGTGTCCATTTGAACAGGATTGTAGCCTTTAACTGGCGGTTAGTCAATAGCGTAGAGTAAATGTTGATGATTAATGGAGATTACCACGTCGCCCCGATTTCATCGGGACTCCTCGCAATGACATTCCAATTTGTATACCATACCGGCGGAAGTCGGTATCCAGAGTTTAATGCGATGTTATAAACTTCTGCTCAGACAGGAAAATCCTGCTTGTCGTGAGTTTACTGGATCCCGTGTCAAGCACGGGATGACAGAAAGGAGCACGAGATGACAAAAAGGGGCACCGACCCTCCTGTGCTAAAGCTTCGGAGAGCAGGCAGAATACGGATTGCTTCATCCGCCTGCGGCGGACTCGCAATGACTGAGTGGGTTACTGCCTTGCAGCACCGGTAATTTCGTCGATACTGTTTATCTGTTTTTTCGTCATGAAATCCTCGATACTTTCGAGGATTTCCAGCGGGGACAGGGGGTTACTGAAACCGGCCGTACCGACCTGGACGGCGGTGGCTCCCGCCATGATGAATTCCAGCGCGTCGGCAGCATTCGATATTCCCCCGCAGCCGATAACCGGTATGTCGACAACCCGTGAGGTTTCATAGACCATGTAGAGGGCCACCGGCTTTATCGCCGGACCGGACAGTCCGCCGGTTACGTTGCCGAGGACAGGCTTACGCGAGTATATATCTATCGCCATCCCCTTGAGCGTATTAATCAGCGTCAGGGCGTCGGCTCCTTCTCCGGCAGCGGCTTCGGCGACGGCTGTTATTTCGGACGTGTTGGGAGTGAGTTTTACCAGGACGGGAAGAGAGGTGGCTTTTCTCACGGCCGCGATAACGGCTGCGGCCATATCGGGACTGATGCCGAATTCTGCGCCGCCGGCCTGAATATTGGGACAGCTAATATTGACTTCGATTCCGCTGACACCATCGACTTTATCCAGTCGCGTGGCAATTTCAGAGTACTCTTCCACGGTTTCACCGGCGATGTTTACGATGACAGGAACGTCCCAGCCGGACCATACTGGAGCTTTCTCCTTTATCAGGGCTTCGACTCCTATGCCTTCCATCCCGATGGCGTTGAGCATACCGGAAGGCGTCTCGGTGATTCTCGGTTGCGGATTGCCATTTCTGGATTCGAGAAATGTCCCCTTACAGACTATCGCTCCCAGCTTCTGAATGTCGAAGAGGTGGCTGTTCTCGGTGCCATAGCCGAAGGTCCCCGAAGCAGTCATTACAGGGTTTTTCAGGATAAGTCCCCGGGGATTGTTCGGCGCTATCCGGACGGAAAGATCCACATTCACTCCTTTTCAGGAATTTATGTTCGTTCTCCCAATGATACGACTTATCGTCACTCCAGTTCAATACGGGTGCCGGTGTTGTTGAAGAAAAAGTCTTCACCGAACTCGTGCGCCATCATAGCTGCCGCCGGCAAACTGGTACAGTGGGAAACACCTATCTTCTTAACTTCGAGTTCTTTCAGGGCGGCGATGGTCCGCCAGACGCGTTCTTCTTCCGAATTCATCAGGTGACAGCCGCCGATAACCATCTCAATCCGCTGTTCTCCGGTCAGTTCCTGCGCATGATAGAGGGTGTTGATAATCCCACGGTGGGCACAGCCCAGTATTACGACGAGACCTTTATCCGTTCTGATGAACAGGGCACGGTCGTCCAGGAGCTTGTCCGGTACAAGTTCGGTCCCTTTCATTTCCTTGAGGAAGGGGTCGATATCCTCGTAATCGGTCTTCATCGGGATTTCTCCGGAAGTCGTGATATTCTCCGATATCTGTACCGGTTCGGGGGTAAGAACGAAATCGGCGCCGAGGTTTTCGAGTTCACGCAGGTCGAAAGGTATTCCTATATATCCTGCCGGATGTCCCTCACGCTTGGCGTATTTGGAAGCCATTATATCCGGATGACCGATGATATCTACCTTTTTTCGCATTTTTCGCAGCACGTCACGCAACCCCCCGGTGTGGTCGTGGTGGCCGTGACTTATTACTATCTTATCGACCGTTTTGAGGTCGACTCCCAGAGCTTCGACGTTATGAGGGACAGAGATGCTCAGTCCCGTATCGAGCAGGACGTTCGCTTCTTCGGTCTCTATCAGTACGCTCAGACCGTGTTCGGCGAGGAGACCGGCAAAAGCCGCGGTATTTTCACTGAGGGTGGTTATTTTTACAGTCACTTTTTCCCTCCTGACTGGTGAATTCAATCGCTAGTGCTGGTGATGAGGAACTATTTCCTTTTTCCCGGAGAAAAGCAGCGGGAAGATAATATCGCTGACACAGCAGGGCAGCCAGACGGCCACGAACAGGAAGACGAAGATAAGCGGAAGAAGGGGCAGCCACTCCGCAATACTGTAGGCGATAAAGTAGAAGAGTGATGCCCAGGTGCTGAGAAACATGTGACCCAGGTGCGGGAACTTGGTGGTTGGTTTGATATAGCCGATAGCAATTCCAATGAAAGCGGCCCCGTTGATCACCATCCAGGTGGGTATTCCTAGAAGGTGCATTTCCTCCGTTTCGATAAAAGGTATATGAAATTCTATATTAATATCGAGCAGGACGCCGCCCAGGTAGGGGATAAAGGCGTCACTGATACTGGCAATACCGATTGAGCCGCAATATCCTATCAGTACGGCTTTCCAGATAGATTTATGCCCGTATTTACGGTACATTGCCGTAGTAGTCAGGGCGCTGAGAATAACGTGGAGGGGGTGCAGGATATGGAATACGTCGTTAGAAACAATGGACGGGAGGTCGGTCACGACGACTATCACCATTATGATGATCCCCGTAACCGCTCCTATAGCGGTAAAAGGGACGTGTTCCTTCAGTTCTCTGATGATGTTTTTAAACATTCCAATCTCCGGTTATGAACGGGCTGGCTGATTTGTCACAACTATGAAAAATTCTGGCAGTTACGGCAGAGACCGATGAATTCCAGGAGGTGCCCGTCTATCCTGAAACCGCTTTCGTCCGAGAGATTTTTCTCCAGGTTATCGAGATAGTGTCCGGTGAAGTCCACGACCGTCCCGCAGCCAGAGCATATCAGATGATGGTGGTGCTGCCGGGAGCCCATGGTGTAGCTGCGGCAGCTTCCCCCGGAATGAACCTCGCAGATAAGGCCGAGTTCGGAGAGTATCTCCAGGGTGCGGTAAATGGTCACAAGACCGGTGCCCGGGTATACGTCCCGTATCTTCTCATGGATGTCCGTGGGGGTCAGGTGGTCGTTGGTGGAGGTGACCACCCGGATAACGGCCCGGCGCTGGGGAGTGAGTTTGTAGCCGTGCTGTTTTAGAATTGAGTTGATTTTCTTCTCTGAAAGTTTCATAGCTATAAATGAAAATAGTTTTCAATTAGGATAGTAAAAATGTGTAAAAATGTCAAGTAATATTCTCTGTCATCCCCGCGCAGGCGGGGATCTGTTTTTTGCATAAGGCAAAATTCCGGTATTTTAAACTGATACTATTATCTTTTTTTACCTCACCCCTGTTACGAATAATCCCCTCTCCTTAAAAAGAGAGGTGATTTTCGAAAATAGGACCGTTTTCTTTCAAAAATCACCTATTAAATGGCACGGAGCAGTTGCTTGAGTGAATAAGGGAGTCGAGGGAGGGAAATTTGGATGGACTCAGCTTTTTCATAAATGTATAATCAACAAGATATTGGCAATCTATCGGTAGTATCTTTACCCGTGAGGGATTAATGAGAGTGTACAGCGATACGATGTTTACCAGGGAACTGGCTAAGTATTACGACGCCATGAGGCAGTTCCGTGATTACGGTAAGGAAGCCAGGTTCGCTGATACTCTGATAAAGAAATGCAGTCCCGGGACGAAACGGGTGCTGGATTTGTGCTGTGGTACCGGTGAACATGCTATTAAAATGACCGGGCTCGGTTATGATATTACCGGAATCGATTTGTCGGAGGATATGCTTGCTATTGCTGCTGATAAGGCCGGTAAAGCAGGCCTGTCAATCGATTTTATATGCGGGGACGTTAATAGTTTTGAACCGCCTGATAAGTTCGAGGCAGCTTACTGCCTGGGATATACGTTCCTGTATATGACTACACATCAGAAGGCTATAAATTTTCTGAACGCAGTAAACAGGATGCTGGCGCCCGGGGGAGTTTTTATCGTTGACTTTATCAACGGGTGGTCGATATCCGATGAGTGGCACAAGGATAAAGCCACCTACAAATTCGATGATGCGACGATATTTTTGTCTGAGCAGGCGACCCTGGACAGGAAAAGGCGTGTAAAACACGTGGAATTTCAGTACCTGATAGATGAGCATAACGGACAGGTGAAGACCGTGTTTGCCGAAGAGGACCTGAGGATATTCTTTGAAGACGAAGTACGCCTGCTGATGTCTTACTGCGGTTTTGACTCAGTCAAGTCTTATGGGGACCATAAACTAAATAACGATACTGAGAGTGTGCCGGAGATAGTAATCGTATCTGGCCTGAAGAAAGGCTGATCCTCCTCGTTAACTCTTTACCTTATCCCTTACGGCTTTAACCTTGCCGTCCATAGTTATCTGCTTGTCGCGGCGGTCGTCTATGCTGATGCTGGTTACAACGCGATTGATGCCCTGTGAGAAGGGGAGTTCGTGCATCTCCTTTACGAGTTCGAGTATCCTTTCCAGCGGACCTTCGATAATCGTTGCCATCGGTGTTACCTGGTATTTGATGTCGGAAGCTTTTTCGAGAACACTGACGCAGGTTGCGACGATGTGACTTACACTGGCTGTCCCGGAGCCGAAAGGGTACACCTTTATTTCCGCTATCACTGAATCTTTCATCATTATTGCCTCTTGCGAGTAATCATTGCTCTATTTCATCATACCTTTTACGGATTGATTTGACTAATAAAAAGCATTGAAAGTTTGACAAAACAGATATAAAAGAGTAAATATCATATATTGCTTTGATTTAACGATTGTGATATACTTCTTTCTCTCGCATAATATGCCGGAAATACGCCGGCATATTATAGTAATAGTAAGGCAGACTAATTTATGGTCCAGCGAAACACAATTCTTTCGATACTCTCCGGGATGTACTCCTTATACCGGAAGACGACGCACCGGCTGTTTTCAATAACAGCCTGCAAGACGAACAGGTGGTCGGTGCCGTCAATTTGTTTCGCGTAAGACCGGACTGGACTGAAACCGCACTGGCAATTTTCCGGGATTGCACTCAACGATAATAGCTTACCTGCTGATACCTGTTTGTACGTGAAAAGAATCCGGGCTGGCAGATAAGCAGGAGGAAGATGAAGTGAGTAAAAAAACCGAACAAGCCCGCACTTTTCTGGAGGGTGAAAAGAAACGTATTGAGGATGAAATAACGCAGTTAGGCATTGACTCCCAGTCGAATGATGTAAGGCGCGAGGGGAGTCCGTTCGGTAAGAGGGAAGAGGAGGCTACGGAAAGCCTGGAACTCGAAAAACGGCTTGCTCTGGAAAAGCAGTTAAGGGAACAGCTTGTTGACTTTGAGCATGCTTTACAGAAGATAGAAGACGGTACCTACGGTATGTGTGACAGCTGCGGTAAACCGATAGCAGAAAACCGGCTGGAAGCGCTGCCGCAGGCGAGTTTGTGCATAGACTGCAAGGCAAAGAATGAAAAGGGAAGGGTCTAGCATACGTTGGTGGTGGAGTGTTGTCTTTGTCCTTACCGCTGCTGTAATTATTACCGCCGACCAGTTGACTAAAAACTGGATAAGAACCTACACCGGTGAATTTCCTATCTTTAAGGCGGGAATATTCCGTATAATCGATGTCCATAATACCGGCTCTTCTTTCGGGCTTTTCCAGGACCATAATTTCATCCTGACCATTGTCGCGATAACCGGTATAGTGCTTGTCCTGGGCTTCGCCGTACTCATTACCTTCCGTTATCCTCTGCTGGATACATGGTTCAGTAAATTCACTCTCGGACTGATTCTAGGTGGTACGGCGGGTAATCTTATCGACAGGTTGTCACGCGGCTACGTCACCGACTTTATAGATATAGGTCCGTGGCCTACTTTTAACGTGGCAGATTCCTCGATGATTTGCGGCGTTATTCTCCTGGCGCTGTTCATTCTCTTTTCCAGGAGAGTCAAGGCTGCATTCGGCTCTTGAATCACTGCGTCGATTTTACTTTATCGATTATCGCGGTAAGTGTCACACCTAGTTTTTCGTTTATCACTACGTCGGCATACCTGTCATGGGGTGTCGGCATCAGGTTGATAATCACGAGTTTCGCCCCGCGTTCTTTTGCCATCAGCGGCATCTCGGCAGCAGGGTAGACCACCAGCGACGAACCGCAGGCCATCAACAGGTCACATTCGGCAGCCCTTCTCTGGGCTTCGCGTATTTCTCTTTCCGGGAGTGCCTGGCCGAACTGGATGACATCGGGTTTCATTATCCCACCGCATTTTTCGCACAGGGGTACTTTTTCTCCGGCTTCAAGTCTGAGATATATATCATCCATCGGATACCTGCTGCCGCATTCCAGGCATAAAGCCCGCGTCCAGGTGCCGTGCAGTTCGATTACCATTTCATCGGGGATGCCTGATTTCTGGTGCAGGCTGTCACCGTCCTGTGTGATTATACAGTCGAGTTTTCCCATCCGGTGCAGTTCGTCTATAGCGTGGTGACCGGCGTTTGGTTCTGCCTTCGATATCAGCGGCCATAGGTGTCTCTGCCTTTCCCAGTACTTTTCCCGGCTTGCTTGTACAGTCAGGAATTTCTGGTAGGTGAGTTCATTGGGGTCGTACTGGTCCCAGATGCCGCCGGGACTGCGGAAATCGGGGATGCCCGATTCGGTGCTGATGCCGGCACCGGTAAAAACCACTATCTTTTTCGACTGATTTATTATCACGGCTACTTCGTCGATTTTATCCATTTTTCTCTTCTCTTGATTATATATTATATGAATACTTGATTGTAGTTGAGTGCTGGTGTGTATATACTCCCCTCTCCAGCCTGTAAAGACTAACAATAATTATCAATGGTTCCGGCTGGAGAGGGGGCAGGGGTGAAGTAAGATCAAATTATACATATTACTATTGACACTTTAATAAACAATCTATATAATCCGTTTCTGTAACCGACAGGTAATGGAGATACGGGTGGTACACTGGAGAAATCATAATCTGATAATAGTGATTCTGCCGGTAACTGCAGAAGCCAGGGGGTTGGTGTATTTCCATTAATTTTACATAATGTAAGAATACAGATAGAAACAGGAAAGATACCGGACCCGGGAAGTAAAGCTCCCGGGTTTTTTATTACCACGGAAAGGGGGGAAATAAATGAAAAAGATCCACCATGATATTGAATTTACGGTATTAAGGAAGAAGCTGAAAAATACCGGAAATATAGAAGAGAAAATCGCTTTGCTTGAACGTCTGGTGTCTCTACAACCTAGAAATCCGAGGAACCTGGCTTTAAGAAGAAGGTACAGGGATGAAATGGAAACCCTGCGACTGAAAAAGGCATCTAAAAAGCGGGTGGTGATGTCTCCTTACGACGGTATTCACTATAAAAGACAGGTTGCGATTATAGGTGTGGCGAACACGGGGAAGAGCACATTGCTCAACCGGCTGGCCGGCGGCGATGCCGAAGTCAAGGATTCTCCTTATACGACACATAAGCCTGAAGTACAGATGATGAACTATCACGGCGTATCGATACAGGCGATCGAAGTACCGGCATTGTTTCCCGGTGATACAGATACAGCCAAGTACAGGTTCATCCGGAACGCGGATGTCGTGTGTTTATGCGTGAAAACCGGTAAAGACTACGATTCCGCAGTGCGACAGCTGGCGGAAAATTCTGTCTTGATGGTGAATGAACCTTTATCAGTCGAAAAGATAAAGAATACATCCAGTGAGGATATTATAGAGAAACCGGCGGTTGTGGCCGGATGGAAACCGGATACTGAAGTGGAGAATCTGACCGTCGTGGATATCAATGATATCGGTTCTGTCTCGAAATGTATTTTCGAACTGTTTAATCTGCAGAGCATTTACCTGTTACTTAATGGGGAAGTCCAGGAAAAACCGCAGGTGTTTCCCGCCGAACAGGAAGTAACGGTGTATGATTTCATTAACAGCCTTGATAAACGACTTTTAAAGAGGTTTAAGAGGGTAAAAATAAGCCATAACGATGCTTCGATTCCCGATGTACAGTCGGCAGGCCTGGAGTATAAACTTGCCGATGGTGATACGGTGGAGATAATTTCTTCCTGACCGGAGTCTAATGCTGGAACCAAATAGACTTTATTCGGCATTGCTTGTATTTATACTCACCCCCTTGCTCCCCCTCTCCAGTCGGTAAGGACTAACAATAATTATCAATGGTTCCGACTGGAGAGGGGTAAGGGGTGAGGTGAATATTGACAGTGAAATGTAAACAGCACCGGGAATTAAAGAAGTTGACATGCCATTTCTGCTGCGATATGCTTTTTTAGCACCGAATATCAACCTGCCGTTCCGATTCCCGGAGAAAGGAGATTAAAACATGCAGGGTATTAATGCCGTAGCCAAAATTCTGAAAGCGGAGGGAGTGGAATTTGTCAGCGGATTTCCGCAGAATTTCCTGTTCGACGCAGCCGCGCAAGAAGGTATCAGGACCATTATCCCGAGGACTGAAAGGGTGGGGGTCGGAATAGCAGATGGCTATACCCGGGCTTCACTCGGTCAAAAAAACGGTGTCTGCGCCATGCAGAACGGGCCCGGTGTCGAGAATGCTTTTTCAGGCGTTGCCCAGGCATACAGCGAGTCGGTACCGATTCTTGTATTGCCCAGCGGAAGTCCCAGAAGACGGATGGTCCCGCCGAATTTCATTGCCCCGAAGAGCTACGGACCGATAACCAAGTGGGCGGATACCGTGCTTTTCGCCGACCAGGTCCAGGAAATGATGAGGCGAGCTTTTACTTACCTCAGGACCGGGCGGCCGGGGCCTGTACTGCTGGAGATACCGATGGACGTCAACTTCGAAGAATTCGACGATGCACAGTTTAAGTACACTCCGGTGAAGGGATTCAAGTCGAGCGGTGACCCCACTGCGGTCAAAGAAGTGGCTAAGGCTCTGATAGAAGCTAAAAGTCCCGTTATCCGGGCCGGGCAGGGAGTGCTTTTTGCCAACGCCTCCGACGAACTGGTGGAACTGGCCGAACTGATCCAGATACCGGTCTTTACCACGATGTGCGGCAAGAGTGCTTTCCCGGAAAATCATCCGCTTTCTCTCGGCGCCGGTGGCAGAACGCGGCCGAAGATGGTTATCCAGTTTCTTAATAAAGCCGACCTTGTATTTGCCATAGGTTCGAGTTGTACCAAGGAAGGTTTCACTACGCCGATACCCGATGACAAGAGAGTTATTCAATCGACGATAGACGACAAGGATATCAACAAGGACTATAACGTCGAAAATGCTATCATCGGCGATGCCAAGCTGGTTTTGCGTCAGCTTATCGATGAGATAAAAGCGCAGGGCGGTAAGAAAGTAGAAGACGATATTGCCGCCGATATAGCCAGGGTAAAAGACGACTGGCTGGAAGAGTGGCTGCCGAAACTTACCTCCGATGAAGTACCCATCAACCCGTACCGGGTTATATTCGACCTGATGCAGGCGCTGGACAGGAATGAAACCATAATCACCCACGATTCCGGCAATCCCCGCGACCAGCTGGTCCCGTTCTGGGAGACGCTGATTCCGGGCGGATATATAGGGTGGGGTAAATCGACTACCCTTGGTGGCTCGCTGGGCTTTGCAATGGGAGCGAAACTTGCCAGGCCGGACAAGACGACAGTCGCCTTTATGGGCAACGCTGCTTTCGGTATGGTGGGAATGGACTTCGAAACGGCCGTCAGGGAGAATATCCCCATACTCGTAGTTGTTATCAACAACTCGGTCCTCGGCGGCTACAGCCGGATGCATGCATCCGCTTCCGAGAAATTCAACCTCAACAAGCAGTCGGGCGAGTACGCCGGAGTAGCCAAGAGCCTGGGCGGCTACGGCGAGAAAGTAGAAAAACCGGAGGATGTTATCCCCGCGATAAAGAGAGCAAAAGAAAAGGTTGACGGTGGACAGGCTGCGCTTCTTGAGATTATTACTGCGGAAGAACCTGCCTTTTCACTTTACCAGTAAGATAGAATTATTGTTTATATCTAGTCCGTGCCTGTTCAGGCACGGACTATTATTTTCCGTATTTCATAGTTCGGGTTAGTACCGACTACCGGGATGTTCAGTGTGCCGGGTGATGGATTCCGGCCTTCGCTGGAATGACAGAAGGGTTATGGGAATAACAGGATGGGTGCTGGATGACTAAAGATATGTGTCATTGCGAGGAGTGAAATGACGAAGCAATCCGTGTGTCCAAAAAAAGAATGCCACGTCCCGATGAAATCGGGGCTCGCAGTGACAGTGTACGTTTATTTCAGTATATAGACGATGACATCGCCTACATTGGTGCCGGTGCTGCCGGTAACGATAAGAGAGTTTCCCGTTTCTGAAAACAGGGTGTTGCTGTCGAACCTGTCTATGTATCGGGGTACGTCGATCCCTTTATTTACAGCGTTCTCCAGCGAATGGTTGTCTACGATAGCCCCGGCTGCGTCAGGCAGGTAATCCGAACCGTCGCTGCCGACGCTGGCAAGCGTCCACTCACCGGAGTAGTCCTTCATAGCCTGCATCGATACCGCGGCATAGTGCTGATTTCTGCCGCCCTTACCGTGATTTTCCGGTAATGCGGGAGTTGTTTCACCGCCGAGTATTATTACGTCGTAGCCGGCATATTTCCCTTCGATGATTTCTTCCGTCCTGAGCTGCGCCGTGGCAGCGGTATTTCCTTTCTGTTCCGAAGTGACGATATGTGACTTAAGGCCGAGTTCTTTTGCTTTTCCTTCCATCGCTTCGAGTGCGAGCCTGTTGTTGCCTATGATGTAATTCCGGCAATTAACCAGCGTTTTCGGCGTTTCCGGAACTTTGCTCTGCCTGCCCCGTTCCAGGTAGTCCAGGACACCCGGCGGAGTCCTCGATACCAGCTTATATTTTTCAAGTACTACGAACGCTTCGTCGAACGTAGACAGGTCCGGTGCAGTCGGTCCAGACGCTATTACATCCAGGTCGTTTCCCGTAACATCGGAGATAATAAGGGAGACGACCGTTGCAGGTTCGAAGTATTTCCCCAGACCGCCGCCCTTGGTCTTTGAAAGGTGCTTACGGACCGTGTTTATCTCGTGGATATCGGCTCCGCATTCAAGCAGCAGGGAGGTAACTGCCTGCTTGTCTTCAAGTGTTACTCCATCGACAGGGCAGGGCATAAGAGCCGAACCTCCACCTGAAATCAGACAGATTACCAGGTCGCCTTCACTGATGTCGTAAGTTTCCTTGAGAGCAAGCATTTTCCGCACACCACTCATCCCGCGGCTGTCCGGCACGGGATGTCCGGCTTCGATAGGTTCGATTTTTTGAGTATCGAAAACGCTGCTGTTGGTCTTGCAGTTGACAACACCGGCGGTGATTTTTCCCGGCGGGATTATAGTCTCCAGGGTTTCAGCCATCTGTCTGGAGGCCTTGCCGCCGCCGATAACGAATATCTTTCCTCCAGAAAGAGAATATGAATCACGGTTTATCGTCAGGGTACCGGTGTTTTTATCGTATCTTACCGCCGATTTCATAATGTTTGACGGAAGAACGCGGGATATCCCGGCTTCGATGATGTCCAGAGCGAGTATTCGCTCCTCACTGGTTGCCAGTTCGTCCCTGTTCTTAACAATTCCGGACTCATTCATATGGCTAAAGTATACATAGGAGAAGGTAAAATGTTAAGTATCGTACGATGTGACAGGAAACAGAGAGAAACAGTTAATAAACTGAACGCTGTAATTATTATCAACCGACATTTTATCAATTCCGTTTACATCTGGTTGTTTATCCTCACCTTACCCCCTGCCCCCTTTCCGGCCAGCACCATTGATGGTGACCGAACGACTTTCCTGGCCAGAAAGGGGAGTAAATAAGAGAGAGGGGCGAAGCCCCTCTCTCAAACTCTTTCCCCATCAAACGATCGGAATACTTCTGCTGAATACGGCAACTGTTTGAGGGGGATTAAGGGGGTGAACCGAAAATCACAATCAGAACCGAATGGTAACTTTTTTATTTACCACAATACAAAGTGTTGATTATTAATGCCTGATGGGTTATAATAGTTCATTAAGTGAACAGTTCAGTCAATGATATATTATAATCGGTACCGATTTCAGGTCCAGGACTGAAGATGGAAAACGGAAGTATAGACAATATTTTAAGCAGTATGGCGAAGGTTCTTCCTGTTTTTCACAGGAATTTACTCAGGATGGACCTCGGGGGTGTTACCGGCGATCTTACCCGCCTTCATTTCTCAATCATGGAGATAGTCAGCCATCAGAGTATGACGGTTTCCGAGATTGCCAGGATAACGTCGATAAGCAAGTCGCAGATAACGTCCCTGATCGATAAACTGGTCGAGCTGGGGGTGGTGGAAAGGCACCCTGATGAAAAAGACAGGCGAGTTATCAATATAGTACTGACGAAATACGGTGGCACTTTACTGGAAGACGTAAGAAACAAAGTAAAACAGAACATTAAAGAGAAACTATCATGTCTGACACCGGAAGAACTTTCAGACATGTCGGATGCACTGGAAACACTCAGAGAGATAGGCGAGAAACTTTAACCTGAAGACAGCACCGGAAATCAATCATAGTTTTTTCTGCCGTCGCGTGTGTGCGCGTGCGGATGCAAGGGATACATATTGATAGATGCTTAAACTTATCAAACATCTGAAACCATTTACGATATGGATAGTTATTATATTTGGCCTGCTCTATGTCCAGGCAATGGCTGATCTGTCGTTGCCGGGCTATATGGCCGATATCGTGAATATCGGTATTCAGCAGAACGGCGTTGAAAATGCCGTACCGCAGGCTATCAGTTCAGAGGAATTTAACAAACTCACCTACTTTATGAGTGAAGATGAAAAATCGTTGGTTATTTCAGACTATATCCTGCTCGAAAAGCAGTCTCTTTCAGAAGAAGAATATAAGGAATATCTGGAAACGTATCCGGGATTAGAGACTACGTCGATATACATACTTGATACAGAAAAAAGTGCCGAAATTGAGCAACTAAATAATATCTTTAGTAAGTCCATTCCGATAGTTTACGGCATCGAAAACAATGGGTTTTCCGCATATTCCGGAGGTGCCGTTCAGATTCCCGAAGGCGTAGACCCTTTCACGGTGATATCGGAGTTATCGCCCGAACAACTTTCGGCAATGCTTGATGCGGCGGAAGCACAGATTAATTCACTGCCCGGGGATATGCTGACACAGTATTCCACAGCTTATATTTCAGCCCAGTACGAAGCTCTGGGGGTAGATACCGGGGGAATGCAGACCGGTTACATGCTGAGGATCGGCTTGCTGATGCTCCTTATCACTCTCGGCAGCGCGGTATGTTCGGTAACGGTGGGTTTTATAGCAGCCAGAGTTGCCGCAGGACTCGGTCGAAACATGCGTAAACAGTTGTTCGAGAGAGTCGAAAGCTTCTCGAGTGCCGAGTTCGATAAATTCTCCACGGCTTCGCTGATTACGCGGTCGACGAATGATATCACGCAGATACAGATGCTGATGGTAATGCTTTTCAGGATAGTATTTTACGCTCCTATCCTTGGTGTCGGAGGAGTCGTAAAGGTCATTGGGGCTGATAGATCAATGCTCTGGATTATCGCTGCGGCGGTGGGACTGGTATTGACACTGATAATCATAGTGGTTGCAGTTGCCATTCCTAAATTCAAATCGATACAAAACCTTGTCGACAAGCTGAACCTGGTGACGCGCGAGATTCTATCCGGTCTCATGGTTATCCGGGCATTCAACACTCAGGAACACGAAGAAAAACGATTCGACCTGGCGAATATCGACCTGACTAAAACCAGCCTGTTTATCAACCGCGTCCTGGTGTTTCTCATGCCGGCCATGATGTTGATAATGAACGGCGTTATGCTGCTAATCGTGTGGGTCGGCTCGCATCAGATTGATATGGGTTCGATGCAGGTCGGAGACATGATGGCATTCATGCAATATGCAATGCAGATTATCATGGCTTTCCTTATGGTATCGATCGTGTTCGTGATGCTGCCCAGGGCGATTGTGTCTACCGTGAGGGTAAGCGAGGTACTCGAAACCGAACCGGTGGTAAACGACCCGGTGGAACCGCGGAAATACGATACTGGCACAAGGGGAACAGTTGAATTTAAGGACGTATCATTCCGTTATCCCGGAGCCGAGGATGACGTACTGAAGAATATCAGTTTTACGGCAAAACCGGGTCAGACAACGGCGTTTATCGGAAGTACGGGCAGCGGCAAGTCCACGCTGGTAAACCTGATACCACGTTTTTATGACGTTTCCAACGGCAGGGTTATGGTTGACGGTATTGATGTAAAAGACGTAACGCAGCATGACCTCCGGGAGAAAATCGGATACGTGTCACAGAGAGCAGTATTGTTCTCCGGGACAATAGACAGCAATATCAGATATGCCAATGAAGATGCTACCGATGAAGAAGTGGCTCAATACATAAAAATCGCCCAGGCACAAGACTTTATCAAGGAAAAAGGGAATGGTAATAAAGTAACGATAGCCCAGGGAGGGACAAACCTCTCGGGCGGGCAAAAACAGCGACTGGCTATTGCCCGTGCCATAGCTAAAAAGCCGGAGATATATATTTTCGATGACAGTCTCTCCGCCCTGGACTATAAGACCGATAAGGCCGTAAGAAGAGCTCTAAGGAAAGAAACCGGTGACGCGACCGTTCTAATCGTTACACAGCGGGTCAGTACCATCATGGGTGCTGACCAGATTATGGTGCTTGATAACGGGGTGGTGGCGGGTATCGGTACGCACAGGGAACTGCTGGAGAACTGCAGCGTTTACCAGGAGATTGCGCTGTCACAGCTTTCCGTGGAGGAGTTATCTCTATGATGCAGAGAGGTAACGGACCGATGGGCGGCAGTCCTCCACGCGAGGGGTCGACGGGTTCCATGCCGATGCGTGGACCCGGCGGCGGTTCGATGGGTGGAAGACCTATGGGCGGTGGGCCGATGGGCGGAGGCCCGATGGCTGCCGGGATGATGTCCGGTGACAAACCAAAGAGTTTCAAGAACACCTTCAGGACCCTGCTGAAATATTTAAAACCGTACCGTTTTTCACTGGCTA
This sequence comes from Dehalococcoidales bacterium, assembly GCA_034416335.1. GTDB lineage: Bacteria > Chloroflexota > Dehalococcoidia > Dehalococcoidales > UBA2162 > MGML01. The sequence continues at coordinate 12,287 of DAOULV010000019.1, read as the reverse complement.
TAGTACTCCTGTTCGCTATTGCCAGCACCGTCTTTGCTATTATCGGGCCGAAATTACTTGGAAACGCTACTACCAGGTTGTTCGAGGGTGTTGTTGCCAAGGCAATGCACGTTCCCGGGGCGGCAATAGATTTCGAGTATATCGGTCGTATTGCCGTTTTACTGGTCGGTCTCTATGTAGCCAGTGCCATCTTTAATTACATTCAGGGCTGGATAATGTCCGGCATCGCCATGAAGATAACATATATGTTCCGGAGAAATATTGCCGAAAAGATAAAACGGCTGCCCCTGAAATATTTCGATACCAAAACTCACGGCGAAGTACAGAGTCGTGTAGCCAATGATGTGGATACGGTCAGTATGACGTTGACACAGAATATGACTCAGATAGTTACCTCGGTAACGACAATCGTCGGAATCCTCGTCATGATGCTGACGATAAGCTGGCTGATGACTCTGGTCGCCCTGGTAATCCTTCCCCTTTCAGCGGGACTGGTGAGTATTGTGGTCAGAAAATCCCAGCGTTATTTCCGAAGCCAGCAGGCATACCTGGGACATGTAAACGGGCATGTAGAGGAGATGTACGGCGGCCACATCATAATGAAGGCGTTTAATGGTGAAGAGAAATCTATCAGTAAATTCGACCACCTGAACGATGAACTCTACAAAGCCGGGTGGAAATCACAGTTCCTCTCGGGAATGATGATGCCGATTATGACCTTCATAGGAAATCTGTCCTATGTTGTGGTAAGCATTCTCGGCGGATACCTGGCGGTACGGGGTACGATCGGAGTCGGTGATATACTGGCATTTATCGCGTACGTCAGGAATTTTACCCAGCCAATTGCTCAGGTGGCGAATATCGCCAACATATTACAGGCGACGGCTGCCGCAGCCGAACGGGTATTCGAATTCCTCGAGGAAGAAGAAGAAATCCCGGATACCGCCGATGCGGTTAAGTTAGCAGCAGTCAATGGAAACGTTTCGTTCGAGAATGTCCGTTTCGGCTATGACCCGGAAGAAGTTATCATTCATAATTTCTCTGCCGAAGTTAATCCGGGCCAGAAAGTGGCTATCGTCGGACCTACCGGCGCCGGTAAAACGACCATCGTAAAACTTTTGATGCGTTTCTATGATATAGATTCGGGAGTAATATCAGTCGACGGGATAGATATCAAACGACTCAGGCGACAGGAATTGCGGGATATGTTCGGGATGGTACTGCAGGATACCTGGCTTTTCAACGGTACTATCCGGGAGAATATCAGATACGGCAACCTCGAAGCGACCGATGATCAGGTAATCGAAGCGGCAAGGCTGGCGAACGCCGACCACTTTATACGGACGCTGCCGCACGGTTACGATATGGAAATTAACGAAGAAACCAGCAACATCTCGGAAGGGCAGAAACAGCTTCTGACAATTGCACGGGCATTTCTCGCCGATCCCAGGATACTGATACTGGACGAAGCAACCAGTTCGGTGGATACCAGGACCGAGGTCCTGATACAAAAAGCCATGGAAGACCTTATGAAAGGGCGCACCAGTTTCGTTATTGCTCATCGATTGTCCACAATCCGTGATGCCGATATTATCTTCGTGATGAGAGACGGAGATATCGTCGAACAGGGTAATCACAATGATTTACTGGCTGCCGAAGGTTTCTATGCTTCACTTTATAACAGCCAGTTTGAAACAGGTCCCGTTGAACCGGACGTGGTTCAGAGTTAACACTCGGGCAAAACGAATCCGCCACTATTATCAGTGTCTCCTGTATCAGTATTTATCTCATCTTCTTTCGTTTCCTGCATTCCTTTTTTGCGTTGCTCGTATACTGGATGAAAGGCAAAAGAGGTGGCGAACAATATCGATATTCATACAGATATAATACTTCCGAATAGTTGAAATAGCGGGTCTGTTTTAGTATACTCCAGACACGGTGTTCCGATGATATTCAGTGCCGTAAAACCTCTTTTCTTCACCAATCCGGCAGTCAGGGAGGGCTTATGACTTCAGGAAGAAAAGGTATAAATCCCGAAAAGCTGACAGATTTTACCATCAGGATTCTCTGTAAAGCAGGTCTTCCGAAAGATGACGCCGGTATAGCTGCCAGGATACTGGTGGCTACCGACCTGCGCGGCATCGATTCACACGGTGTCGGTCACCTGGCAATGTATGCCAGGGGCCTGAAAGCGGGACGGATCAATCCTAATCCGAAGACTGAAATCATCAGTAACGCCGCAGCTACGGCGATTATGGACGGCGATCGCGGATTCGGCCTGGTGGTAGGTCACCGGGCGATGTCGGAAGCGATACGGAGAGCAGGTGAAACCGGCGCCGGTTTCGTCAGCGTGCGTAACTCCTCCCACTTCGGCGCCGGCGGCAATTATGCAATGATGGCGCTGCCGATGGATATGATAGGCATCTCGATGACGATTGGCGGAAAGGGAATGGTCGCACCCGGTGCTGTAGGCCAGGATGTAACTATCAACGTGTTAAGCGTAGCCGCACCATCGAACCGGGAAGCTCCTTTCGTTCTGGACATGGCAACTACCGTGGTGGCTGCCGGTAAGGTAGAAATCGCGGCGCGGGAAGGGAAGCCGTTGCCTGAAGGCTGGGCAGTGGATAGAGAAGGTAAACCGATAACGGATCCGAAGAAATTCTACGAGGAAGGCGCTCTGCTTCCCATCGGCGGCAGTCCTCAGACCGGAAGTTACAAGGGATTTGGCCTGGCGGTAGCCGTGGATATCCTGTGCCGGATTCTTTCCGGTGCGCTGCCTGACCAGCAGTTCGGCGGCAGCCATTTCTTCGGAGCATTGAAAATCGACGGATTCATGCCTGCCGACAAATTCAAGAATGCAATGGATGGTATGATACAGGAATACCGGGCGCTGCCGAAAGCTCCGGGTATCGAGAGGATATATGTGTCGGGCGAGGTTGAACAGGAAATAGAGAAAAAGAGGAAAGCGGAGGGCATTCCGCTGCATCCGGCTGTTATCAAATCACTCGAGGAAATAGCCGGCGAGATGGGCGTGGAATACGATCTGTAGCTAAAAAAGTCTTAAAGGAGGTATTTCGATGGCAGAGTATAAAGTTGTTGGATTCGCTAAACTCAAACCCGGTTCGGTGGATCCCGAGATCGGTGAATTTAAGAAAGCCGGTGTGGACGTGGAAATTACAGAACTGAGAATTACCGATAGAAATGAATTTATTGAGAAAGCCAGGGATGCCGATGCCATTCTGGGCGGCCACATGTTTAACCGCAGCGTTATCGAGGCTTTACCGAAGTGCCAGGTGGTTGCTACTTACTCGGTCGGATACGACGGAATTGACATTGAAGCTGCTACGGATAACCACCTGATTATCTGTAACAATCCCGCCTCCGAATGGTGCGTGGAAGAGGTTTCCAACCAGGCGATAGCATTGATTCTTGCCTGCGCCAAGAAACTGGTTATTCAGGATACACTGGTCAAGCAGGGTAAATGGGTTGAGGCCAAACAGGCGCTGCCGCCGATGGGCGGTATTAATGATGAAGTCCTGGGTCTAGTAGGCTGCGGGGCAATCGCCCGAATGGTGGCCAGGAAAGCCCAGTGCTTCGGCCTGAAAGTAATCGGGTTCGACCCGTACCTTGATAAATCGGTTGCCGACGAGTATAACATCGAACTGGCAGACCTGTCGGCGGTGATGAAAAATTCCGACTATATATCCGTTCATACTCCGCTGACAGATGAAACCCGTCACCTGGTCAGCGAAAAGGAATTCAGCCTGATGAAACCGACTGCCTATTATATCAATACTGCCCGCGGTCCGGTGACGGATGAAAAATACCTGATAAAGGCACTCCAGGAGAAGCGGATTGCCGGTGCCGGGCTGGATGTATTCGAGAAAGAACCCATAGACCCGGATAATCCACTATTAAAAATGGATAATGTTATAGCGATCCCCCATTCGGCTTCATATTCGGATACTGCCCTGGATACCCAGCCGCTTAACCCGGCGCGTGAAGTAGCCAGAGTACTGAAAGGGTACTGGCCTCGAAACGTAATCAACAGAGGTGTGGTTCCTAAAAAACCTTTGAAGAAGGAAGAATAAACGGTATACCTGACAGGAATTCAATTGATAAATACATTAAGGGTAACACCGCGGTGTTACCCTTTTTCCTGCTCGTATTCGTTGTCGGCGATGACTCCCCAGTCTTCGGGGGGCCAGATAGACAACCAGGCTTTGCCGATAATATCTTCTTCCCTGAGAGTCCAGCCGGTTCTTGAATCGCTGCTGTTAACCCGATTGTCACCCATCACGAAGTATTCACCTTCCGGTATTATATTCCCTTCATAATCTTTCATGGATGGTCTGGTAACGTAAGGTTCGTCGAGCTCGATTAATGAACCGTCAGCTTTATGAATGGCGACCTTACCGTTGTGAAGAACAACTTTTTCACCCGGCAGTCCGATAATACGTTTGATATAATCGTCTTCGTCGATTTCCGGAGGAGGATGGAAGACGATTATATCACCGCGTTCAGGCTCATGAAATACATAGACAATCTTGTTTACGAGTACCTGTTGACCGTTATGCAGGGTGAAATTCATACTCGGTCCATCCACTACGAATTTCTGGATGACGGCCTGCAGTCCCAGAATTATTACTGCCGCTACTACCAGAACCGTGATAATTTCGCGGATGAAAGATTTCATCTGGTGAGGATTCTGTTGTTCTTCTTCCATGTTTACGCTGGCACTTATTATACTTTATCTCCCCCACTCTTACCAGATGGATATATAGAAGGTTCTATCTGCACGCGGCTAATAACAGAGACTATTCCCTTTTTCTCCTTTCCTGCAGTAACCATTGACAAGTATTGAAAGGATTGGCGATATTCGGCGTTGGTTGGGATTTTTGGTTCATCCCCTTTATCCCCCTCAAACAGTTGCCGTATTCAGCAGAAATATTTCGATTGTTTGAGGGGGAAAGAGTTTGAGAGAGGGGCGAAGCCCCTCTCTCTTTCATACTCCCCTTTCTAGCCAGGAGAGTCTTACGGTTGCCATCGATGGTTCTGGCCGGAAAGGGGGCAGGGGGTAAGGTGTGTATAAACAGCCAAATGCAAACAGAACCAAAGGATTTCCCCTTTTATCAATAAAAAATGGACAACAGTCAGATGGGAATATTACAACCGGCGAATGTTAAGAGTAAATTTAAAGTATTTATATAGTACAAGCCGAATAATACTATAGAAGGGCAAATATGCGGGATAATCGGTTATAAATACCGAGACTACTGGTTCACCTGTGTTTTTTGTTGCACATATTTTTCACGTAGTGTTAGAATGGCCGTAGTATGGAGTACATGCAGCAGGCGCTATCACTGGCAAAACTGGCGCTGGGGCAGGCAAGTCCTAACCCGGCGGTCGGTGCTGTCATTGTCAGGGACGGTGAAATTGTCGGACAGGGCTACACGCAGCCGTCCGGCTCCGCACATGCGGAAATAATGGCGCTCAACCAGGCGGGTGAAAAAGCCCGCAACGCCGTGATGTATGTTACCCTGGAACCATGCAGTCACCAGGGTAAAACTCCTCCCTGTACAAGGGCGATTATAGAGAGCGGAGTATCGGAAGTCCATATGGCTACCATAGACCCCAATCCGAAAGTATCAGGGCGGGGGGAAGAGCAGCTTGTGAAAGAGGGTATCAAGACATATGTCGGCGAGCTGGAGGAAGAAGCCCGTGAGATAATAGAAGCCCATATCAAATTTATAACCACGGGTATGCCGTTCGTTACCGCTAAGTTCGCCGCCAGTCTTGACGGCAAGATAGCCACGAAAAGCGGCGATTCGCAATGGATAAGCGGCGAAGAATCCAGGAAATACGTTCACTACTTGAGGTATATTTCCGATGCCATAATGGCGGGAGCCAATACCGTGATTGAAGACAATCCGCGCCTTACCAGCAGGTGCGCCGGTAAGGGAGGTGAAGCAAAGAAGCAGCCGTTGCGGGTTATAGTTGACGGTAAGGGACGTACCTCGGCAGTAGCCCAGGTATTCAACGAATCGGGGAAAGCCCTTCTGGTGATTGATAAAAAGGTAGACCCTGAGAAGAAAGCGGCTTTTAAAGGGGCTGGAGTCGAGTTGCTGGAACTTACATCAAAGGACGGGATTCTGGACCTCAGGAAGCTGATGGAGAGTCTTGGAGAACGGGAGATTACCAGCGTCCTGGTTGAGGGGGGCGGTATTCTTCTCGGTTCGCTGTTCGACCAGGGGCTGGTGGACAAGGTAATCGCTTTTATATCGCCGGTCGTTATCGGGGGAAAGGATGCCGCTGCGGCAGTTGCTGGTAAAGGTGTCGAAAAGATGCTCGATGCTGTCAGGCTGGAGCGTGTTACCACCGAAAGATTCGGTGACGACATTATGATGAGCGGGTATGTCGGGGGCAGGTGGGGATAACCGACCGCTCCCGGAGATGAGGATTATTCCATTTTGAAGTATAATAGATTACCTGTCGGCATCTCCGGATAAGGAGACCGGATGTTTACCGGAATAGTAGAAGAAGTAGGTAGAGTAATATCTGTCGGGAGCGGTAAACTGGCTGTTTCAGCCGGTAAAGTCGCTCCGGGACTGAAGCTGGGCGACAGCATTGCCGTGAACGGCGTCTGCCTGACGGTTACCGCACTGACCGCCGATTCATTCTCCGTCGACGTGATGCCCGAAACATCGGAAAGGTCCAACATCGAACTGCTTAAGGTCGGCGACAGGGTTAATGTCGAATCCCCCCTTGCCCTCGGCGGACCTCTGGGTGGTCATCTTGTCCAGGGGCATATCGACGCAACCGGTAAGATAGTATCGATGAAATGGCTGGGTAAAGCCATGATTGTAAGAGTGGAAGCTCCTTCTTCGGTTATGCGGTATGTGGTGGAAAAAGGCTTTATCAGTGTCGATGGTATAAGTCTTACCGTGACGGGAAGAGACGAAATGGCTTTCCAGGTCTCAATAGTAGAATTCACCCGACAGAACACGATTCTGGGCGACCGTAAGGTGGGCGATACGGTAAACCTTGAGGTAGATATCATAGCAAAATATGTGGAACAGTTCACACAGTCACATGACAAAGGAATTACCACCGATTTTCTGGAGGAACACGGATTTTTAGTCAACTGATTCGGTATATGGAAGAGGGATTATTATGGCACTGGCAACAATAGAAGAAGCGATTGAAGACGTAAAAAACGGTAAGTTCGTTATCGTGGTCGATGACGAGGACAGGGAAAATGAAGGCGACTTCATAATGGCTGCCGAGAAGGTAACCGCTGAGTCTATAAACTTTATGGCTGTTCACGGCAGGGGGCTGATATGTATGCCGATGACGGGCGAACGACTCAATGAACTGAAGATACCGATGATGGTTGAAAGAAACACGGCTGTGCTAGGCACGGCGTTTACGGTGGCGGTGGAGGCGCGCGATGGTACCACCACCGGCATTTCGGCGGCGGACAGGGCTAAGACCGTTCAGGTGCTGGTCGACCCGAATACGAAACCAGAAGATTTACTCATGCCGGGACATATGTTCCCATTGAGAGCAAAAGAAGGTGGAGTGCTGGCGCGTGCCGGACAGACGGAAGCCACTGTGGATCTGGCAAGACTGGCAGGGTTGTACCCGGCGGGAGTCTGCTGCGAGATAATGAATGAAGACGGCACGATGGCGAGGATGCCGGAGCTTGAAATCATCTCCGAGAAACTCGGCGTCAAGATAATCAGCGTAGCCGACCTTATCGCCTACCGCCGTCGCCACGAAAAACTTGTCAACAGGGTGGCCGAAGCCAAACTTCCGACAAAATTCGGCGAATTCACTGCCATCGCCTATAAGAGCGATATCGATCCCAATGAGCATGTTGCCCTGGTGATGGGCGATATCACAACCGAAGAACCGGTGCTTGTCCGCGTCCACAGCGAATGTCTTACCGGCGACGTGCTGGGCAGTCTCCGCTGCGACTGCGGCGAACAGCTTCAGCTTGCCATGCAGAGAATCAGTACCGAAGAGCGCGGAGTTATTCTATACATGAGACAGGAGGGAAGAGGCATAGGGTTCCATAACAAGATTCGCGCTTATGCCTTGCAGGATAACGGACTCGATACGGTCGAGGCCAATATCGCCTTGGGGTTTGCTCCCGACCTGCGTGAATACGGTATCGGCGCCCAGATACTGGTAGACCTGGGTCTGCATGAAATCAGGTTCCTGACAAATAATCCCAAGAAAATAATCGGTTTCGAAGGCTACGGGCTGAAGGTGGTCGAACAGGTACCGATTGTGGTCTCTCCGAATCCGTACAATATCGGCTACCTTGAAACGAAGAAGAACAAGATGGGGCATCTGCTGGAAATTCCCGGTCTGGAAGAGTAATATAATAACCTCACAGCAAGGAGGAACACATGGGTAAATTATACGAAGGCTCTCTGGTAGGAAAAGGGCTGAAATTCGGGATTGTCGTTTCCCGTTTCAACGAATTTATTACCAATAAGCTTCTTACCGGCGCGCAGGATGCGTTGAAGCGTCATGACGTGGCCGATGAGGATGTCGAAGTTGCCTGGGTACCGGGAGCATTCGAGATTCCGGTGGTAGCCAGGAAACTGGCACAGAGCAAGAAATACGATGCCGTTATCTGCCTGGGGGCGGTGGTACGGGGTTCGACACCTCACTTCGAATACGTTGCATCCGAAGTTTCAAAAGGTATTGCGAAAATCAGCCTTGAGACGGGCCTGCCTGTTACTTACGGAGTTGTCACCGCGGATACGCTGGAGCAGGCTATTGAACGTGCCGGTACCAAGGCCGGGAACAGGGGCTTTGATGCCGCCGTGGATGCCATCGAAATGGCTAACCTGATGAAAAATCTCGGTTAGTTTTAGAAAAGGAGAAGTTCCGGGAGATACCACAAGGACTAATCAACCTTGTAGACGGTATCTCCTCTCCTTACCCTGTCGGTAACCTTCACGCCGATCAGCGAACCGGCTTTGGCTTCCTCTACGTTCGCATTGTCTATCTGCATCGATTCGACCGTCATTACCATGTCCGTAGTATGGCCCTTGATGTGGATAGTATCGCCTTTTTTCAGGGTTCCTGAAAGGTCGATTCCGGCAACGACAGGCCTGGCGAAGAAATCGGACACTTTGCCTATCTCTACTTCAGCCATCTTAATCCCTCCTCTACCATAATAGATACTGGTTAGTCTTCCGGTGTATGCCAGTATATGCCAACTCTATTCGTAAATCAAGGGTAAGTGTGATAGGTATTATTCGGTTCTGGTTAGATTACCAATAAGCAATCTATTACATCTGTCGTTGCAAGGGTGAAGCCCTTGGCAATCCTTTCCTCCTTCGTCATTACGGGGACGAAGCCTGTGGCAGTCCTTTCCCTCCTTCGTCATTGCGAGGAGTCCGCCTTAGGCGGACGACGTGGCAATCTCTAGTATTGATATAGATTGCTTCGGTTTCCGCCTCAGGCGGATTGACGGCGAATCTCGCAATGACGGTGAAGGGTTTGGCTATTGACGCCGAGGTTCGCAATGACAACCAGGCTAACTAAAATGTAAATAGTACTATATCAATTATAAGTTTTCCCCTCTTTGACATACCTAACTCACTCGCATATAATTAAACCGATTTACACTCACGAGGTATTATTTCTTGGCTGAACCCGATGTTTCCGAAATGGCAAAAGATATCCAGCGTCTTCAACAGCACCTGGATATGCTGGATGACCGTCTTGATAATATCGACTCCATGGTCACCGCCGTTGCCGAGCGCGTGATGAGTCAGCTTGTTACTCTCAGTATTTCCTGCCCCCACTGCGGTAAGAATATCGAAATATCCGTTGTGGGTACCCAGCGACCGACACGCTGACAGTAAACGGTAAACGCACGATAACTTTAATAATAAGCCACTGTGGTTTTTACCCAAAGATCAGTGGCTGTTTTGTTTTTACAGAAACACTGGTAAGGAGTTCAAATTTCACCAATGCTGGAAACGATAATTATAGCGGTATATTTCGTCGCGATGATAACGGTTGGGATTTTCAGCCGGAGACGAGCGAAGGAAGCCGATGATTTCTTCGTTGCCGGAAGGAAGGGCTCCACCCTGTTTATCACCGGATCGCTTGTGGCAACAATAATCGGCGGTTCGGCTATTATGGTTACCGGTAAACTGGGTTTCATTCAGGGCCTGACCGGTATCTGGTGGCTGCTGGTGGGGAGTGTCGGACTTGTTGTTCTGGGTATATTTCTTGCCGGGAGAGTCAGGAAACTCGGCCTGTACACCCTGCCAGAGTTGATTGAGACGCAGTACAACGCACGTGTAGGCTTTACAGCGTCGGTTCTTATAGTCATAGCCTGGATCGGTGTTATAGGGGCTCAAATCATCGCTGCCGGCACTATAATGGACGCCCTTGGAATCGGCAGTACCCAGATATGGATAGCCGTCTTCGCCGTCGTGTTCGTTGTCTATACGATAATCGGCGGCCAGTATGCAATTATACGTACCGATTCCATCCAGACACTGATAATATTCGCCGGAATCATTATCGGAGCTGTAATGGTGCTGGTCGAAGCGGGAGGAATCGGCGGTCTCAGGAACTCACTGCCGGAAGGGCAGTTCAGTTTTCCCCTGAGTCCCGGCTTCGGCGGTTATGATCTGGTAAAACTGCTGCTGGTGGTCGGGCTGGCATACGTGGTCGGACCGGATATGTATTCACGATTATTCTGCGCCAGGGATGTGAAAACAGCCAGGAAGTCGGTGTTCTGGACCGCTTTACTGATAATACCGATAGCTCTGGGAATAGTGCTGATAGGTATGGGCGCTTCCGCTCTCTATCCGGATATTTCACCCGGACAGGCATTCCCCGTGGTAATCAGAGAAGTACTGCCGCCGGTTCTGGGAGGGATAGTCCTGGCGGCGCTTCTCTGCGCTTTTATGTCTTCGGCCGATACGACGCTGATTACCGCCGGAACAATACTTTCGGTGGATATAGTCGGTAAACTGAGACCTTCCTTTGATAAGCAAAAGCTGCTGGTAATTTCACGCTGGAGTATCGTGGCGATGGGCGCGGCGGCATTGCTGCTGGCGCTGTACCTTCAGGATATTGTAGACGCGATACTTTTCGCCTATACAGTATATACCGGCGGTGTGATAATTCCGGTGCTGGCAGGTTTTTACAGGGAGAAGCTTAAGGTTACGCCGGCAGGTGCGATAGCGGCGATCATCGGCGGCGGCGCGGCAGCCTTAATCAGCAAGTTGTTTGACATAAAATACCTGGATGTAATCAGTCTTGGTATCAGTGCGGCGCTGCTTTTTAGCGTAAGTTTCTTGGAAATCAGGATAAGGAAGAATTGAAGGTTATCACTAATCCTGTCTTACATTACTAATTTATTGTCATTCCGTACTTGATACGGAATCCAGGGAATTTATGATATGCCATATCCTACATTAAAAACTGCAGGATTTGTTTATCCAGACCTACTGAATTCCAGCCGGAGTTTATCCGCCTTCGACGGGCTGGAATGACGAGGAAACACTGGGACAATAAGAATATATTACTATAACAGGTGCAACATATATTCGTTGAATTGACGGTAACAGGGACATTTGATAGAATATTCCTGCCGCGTGGGCGGTTAGCTCAGTTGGTTAGAGCACTGCGTTGACATCGCAGAGGTCACTGGTTCAAATCCAGTATCGCCCACCATACAAAATCATGCAAAAAGGTAATATCATTACCACCTTTCAGCTTCGGACTCTCCACATAATAACTCAGTAGCTTTCTATTAAGGCTCGATTCAGCGGTAATAATGTTACCAGGTTGAACCAATTAGCAATACTTTGATTTTTAGTGTATCCCTAACTGTTAAACGTTTCTTGTATTTATTAGTGGTCTGTTATAATCAACGTAATGAATGGATGGCAAAAATTAAATACACAACTGAAAGAACTATCCCATACATCACCAAGTAATGTGCCTGTTTTTAACTCATCAAAGTTAAACCAAGCTGAACTAGCATCAGGTTTAGCGCATGATTTGTCTGATGTACTTAAATACGCTTATATGGAATGGCCAAGCATTGTAGAAGAATTAAGCTCACCAATATCTTTAAAAGACAGATATGACGCGCTTCTAGGTTATTATGCTTTGGCAGAAATGGGTAATCTACCAGACCCCGTTTTGACCCTACCCCATTTTATAGGCCAACTACAGATAGAATTTCCCTGGTATTTCCAGCATACTCTCTGGGTGTCAGACCTCCGAGTGAAGTA
>DAOULV010000018.1:0-231601 GCA_034416335.1 Dehalococcoidales bacterium | reverse complement strand
TCTAGTGGTCTAATAGAACGGACACCGAAAGAAGGGATAAAATAAAACAAATCTGGAGGTGTCATGGAAGAAAGGAAGAGAAGGAAATACACAGCAGAGTTCAAGGTAGAGGCAGTCGAACTGGTAGAAGAACAAGGATACAAAATAGCCGAAGCAGCACGGAGTTTAGGAATACGACCGGCGTTATTGAGTCGGTGGAGGCAGGAATATCTGGCAGATAGGGAGAATGCATTTCCGGGTACCGGGCATCAGGAAACAGAGAAAGAAGAGCTGAAACGGCTTCGGGAAGAAAACCGACGATTAAAAATGGAGAAGGAGATACTAAAAAAAGCGGCAGCATACTTTGCCAGGGAGTCCGGGTAAAGTACCGGTTTGTCAGTCGTTATCGTCATGAATATCCGGTCCGGGTGCTCTGCCGGGTGCTGGAGGTAAGCTGCAGTGGTTATTATGCCTATAGGAAAAGACCGGAAGAATTGATGCAGCAGGAACAGCTGCTGCATCGAATCAGAGAGATACATCGGAAGTCGAGAAAGAGCTATGGAAGCCGGCGGATCATGTGTCAATTACGTCGTGACGGGCTGGGAATCGGCAGATACCGGGTGAGACGTCTGATGAGACTTGGAGGAATACAGGTAAAGAAGCGGAGAAGGTATAAAGTAACCACGATGAGCAATCATATCTATCCGATATCACCCAATCTCATCGAGAGACGTTTCAGCACGTCGGAACCGAACAAAGTATGGGTGTCTGATATTACGTACATCAAGATAACAGGAGGATGGATGTACCTGGCTATCGTGATGGATCTCTACTCACGCAGAATAGTCGGCTGGTCGTTATCAAGAAATCTGAAGACAGAACTGGTAGAGCGAGCGCTGGTGATGGCGATAGGACGGAGGAGACCGGGAACAGGATTGATCCATCATTCGGATAGAGGCGTCCAGTATGCCAGTTACCAATACCGGACACTACTTGAAAACAACGGTATGATAAGCAGTATGTCCAGGTCAGGGGATTGCCTGGATAACGCGGTTGCAGAGAGATTCTTCTGCTCCCTGAAAACAGAATGCCTGACAAACTGGCAGGATAGAAGTTTCTTTGAAGTGAAAGCTGATATCGTGGACTACATAGAGATGTTTTACAACAGCCAACGATTACACTCGTCTATTAATTACCTGAGTCCCTGTGAATTTGAAGCTTTGTCTCGTACCTCTTCTTGATGTGTCCATTTTTACTTGACCACTACAGAGGGGATTATTCGTAACAGGGGTGAGGTTAAAAAGGAAAAGTTACATCATTATGTATGAAACGGGGAATATCCACCGGTATCGAACGGGATCCTGAGTCCCGATTCACTACGTTCATACGGGACTCAGGATGACAGCCTATCTTTTATAGAGATTGCCACGGACTTCGCCCTCGCAATGGCAAATGTAATAAATTACTTATTGGTAATCCAGCCAAATTCATATCAAAATTGTTATAACTAATACCTGACAGGAGAGAATAATGACTCTGGAGGAACTGAAAAAACAGGTTGTCTATCTCGAAAACCAGCTTGCAATGAAAGACCTTCACTTCAGCATCAATGTCTATTCTTTGATCAACGTCGTTATCCCCAGCATAGCAAGAAATGCCAATCCGGCACCCAGATAGAACGGGGACGCCGTACTTACGTTGTCCCAGAGCAGTCCGGCGATCAGGCTGGCCGCAACCAGTGTTAGACCGACCACGCCCTGGTACAGCCCGTAAGCCGTCCCCCTCTTTTCCGCCGGAGCCAGGTCCGCCACAAAAGCTTTCGCTACTCCCTCGACTATCCCGTAATAGACACCATAGAGGGTAAAAAGCAGGTAGATGTGCCAGATTGCCGATGCCATGGCAAATCCCAGGTAAACAAGAGCGTAGATAAACCACCCCAGAATAATCACTTTTCTCCTGCCAAGCTTGTCGGAAAGCATCCCCATCGGCAAAGAAATAACTGCATAGGTTGCGTTAAACAGGACAAGCATAAAGACCACCTGTAAAAGCGGCGCCCCCATATTCTGTGCCCTCAAGATGACGAAGAAATCACTGGAATTTCCCAGTGTGAAGACAAACATTATTGAAAGGAATACCCAGAAACGTTTGTCGAAGCTATCCTTGATCGCGGCGAAAGAAGACCTGTTCGCTGAAGCAGTATCATCCGCCGGTGTCTTCTTTTTTTCGCGGACAAATAAGCACAGCACCAGGACACCCAGCACCGCTGGGATAATGCCGCCTATTATCAGCCACCGGAAACAGCTCAGGTTTATTTTTATCGCGTTGCTACCTTCCACGAGATAAACGATAAAAGCGGCAATGACCAGCCCAAGGAAAGCTCCGGTAGTATCCATCGCCCGGTGCAATCCGAATGCCCTGCCTCTCTCATCGGCAGACACTGAGTCTGCAATCAAGGCATCGCGTGAAGATGTACGGACACCCTTGCCAAGCCTGTCGGTAAACCTTACACCGAGGACCAGCCCCCAGGAATTTGCCAGATAGAGAAACGGTTTGGCAACGGTTGATATACTGTAACCCAGCGCGGCCAGTCCCTTACGCCTGCCGAGTTTATCACTCAACCAGCCGCTGAATATTCTGAATATTGCATCGGCACCTTCAGACAGTCCTCCGACGAGTCCGACGACAGCTCCGGCTGCTCCCAGCACGTTAGTGAGAAAGAGCGGCACCAGCGTAAAGATCATCTCACTGCTGATATCTGTCAGCAGGCTGGTTATTCCCATAAAAAATACGTTTGGGTGCAGCCCCCAAATTTTTTTACCGTCCGCTCTTTCCTGTGATGTCAATGCTGTTTTCCTTACCGAGATATCAGTTCTTCTTTTTTATCAAATCTTTAATCATTGAGCAAGGCTTAATGTAACCAAAATAAAACGCGTTTATATTTCATTTCCGTACTTCTTTTAACATATTAGAAAAAGTATTATTTAGATTTCATATGAATCCTCACAATTACAACGTGTAAACTTGTCGTAGCACGTGAAATGATGGTATCCTACGATTGGCGGGAGATAGCGTTTTTACGTATCTTTCAGCCTATTTTTTGTATTCATTGAAATAACACAGCCTATCAGCCGGTTTGAAAACCGTCGACACTGAAGGAGGTAAGCATTGAGTGATTTAACCTTTGCTTCCGATGCCCCCGGCAAGAAAATGTTCATGCTCGGTAATGAGGCAATAGCCAGGGGTGCGATAGAAGCCGGCGTCCAGTTCGCCGCCGCCTATCCCGGTACACCCTCGAGCGAGGTGACCGAAACTCTGGCGGAACTGGCTAAAGAAATGGATATGTACGTGGAGTGGTCGGTAAATGAGAAGGTTGCCTTCGAAGGCGTCCTGGCTGCTTCTATCTGCGGTCTGCGTTCACTGGCATGTATGAAACACGTGGGTGTCAATGTTGCCCACGATCCGATAATGACCGCCAGCTACATCGGCGCCAAAGGAGGATTTGTGCTTCTTTCCGCCGAAGACCCTTGGATGTGGAGTTCGCAGAACGAGCAGGACAACCGCTATATCGCCGAACAGGCGCACATTCCGGTACTTGAACCTTCATCCATACAGGAAGCCAAGGATATGATGGCTGATGCTTTCCGTCTTTCCGAAGAATTCAAACACCTTTTCATCCTCCGCACCGTTACCAGGATTAACCACGGCCGAAGTGATGTCACCCTCGGTGAGATAAATAAAGAGCGAAGAAAAGGCAATTTCGAGAAAGACCGGCAGTGGCTGAATTATACTCCAGCCGAAGCAAGGTTAAACAAGCCGAAAATGCTGGAAAGACTGGAAAAGATAAAGGAAGCCGCGGATACCATGCCCTATAACAGGCTGGAGACAGTTAAAGGCGCCAGGCTGGGCATAATCGCCTGCGGCCTTTCCTACAGCTATACGATGGAAGTACTTAACTGGATGGGGCTTTCCGGCAAGGTATCCGTTCTGAAAATCGGCACTCCCTACCCCCTGCCGGAAAAACTGGTAAGGGAAATGCTTAATTCACATGACGAAATTCTGGTAGCGGAAGAACTGGAACCGTTTGTCGAAACTCACGTTAAAGCGATCGCCGGAGAAGATAATATAAAGGTAAAAATACACGGCAAGGACATGCTGCCAAGCATCGGCGAGCTTTCGACCAGGAAAATCAGTGAAGCCGTTGCGGAGATAACCGGCGAAAAACAACCGGTCGATTTCAACAGGATAGACGAGTTGAGCCGGGACACGGCTTCTCTCCTGCCGTGGCGACCGCCGGCACTCTGTTCCGGCTGTCCGCACCGGGCATCCCATTATGCTATAAATATTGCGGCAAAGAAGGTAGCCAGGGACTACGGCAAAGACGTTCTCCCGATATACCCCGGTGATATCGGCTGCTACAACCTGGCCTACAATCCTCCCCAGGAAGCGGTCGATACGACCATCTGCATGGGAGCCAGTTTCGGTATTGCCGGCGGGCTGGCGCATATCGTCGATGTTCCCATAGTAGCCCATATGGGAGACTCTACTTTTTTCCACAGCGGTATCGCCCCTATGGTAAACGCGGTGTATAACAAGGCGAATATCACAATGGTTATTATGGACAACTCCGCTACGGCGATGACCGGCTTTCAGCCGCATCCCGGAACAGGTCAGACGGCTACCGGAGAAGAAGCTCCCACCGTAAAAATTGAGGACGTCGCCAGGGGTTGCGGGGTCAAGTTCGTCGAGGTAGTGGACCCGTTCGACCTGAAAAACGCTACCGATACTTTTGAAAGAGCTATCAGGTTCGAGGGGCCTTCGGTCGTTGTTTCGAGAAGACTGTGCGCAATGATTGAGCAGAGGCAGAAACGCGCCCGGGGTGAGAAGATAGTCCCTTACAGCGTAAATCCGGAAAAATGCAATGACAGGTGTAATGCCTGCATCGAACTGCTCGGCTGCCCAGCACTGATAAAAGAAGGTACCAAGACCGTGGTAGACATTACGCTGTGCAACGGATGCGGGATCTGCGCCCGAATATGCCCGTACAAGGCAATAACACAGGAGTAAGCAGGAATGACTAATGAGTTTAACATCGTAATTGCCGGAGTTGGCGGACAGGGTGTAATCCTGATGTCGGAACTGCTGGGAAATGCTGCCGTCGCCGACGGTCTGAACGTCAGGGGGTCGGAAGTGCTCGGTATGGCTGTCAGAGGAGGTTCGGTCTCCAGTACAATCAGGCTGGGTGAAGAAGCCCTGGCACCGCTGGCACCGACAGGTAAAGCCGATGTGCTGGTGGGTATGGAACCGGCAGAAACATTGAGAAATATTAACAATATCTCCGGACAAAGTCTGGTGATAATAAACATGGAAAAAGTGGTACCTTTCACCGTCTCGGCACTCGGGGCAGTTTACCCCGAACTGGATACCGTTCTGGAAAAACTTCACCTTGCCACCGATAAGATAATACAGCTTAACGCCACCCGTATCGCCGGGGAAGCCGGAAGCACGCAGTCGGCAAACGTGGTTATGCTGGGAGCCCTGTTCGGGCAGGGACAGCTTCCGATTAAAATAGAGACGGTTAAGAAAGAAATAACGGCACGCTTCAATGAAAAAGTAGCGCCGATTAATATCAGGGCATTCGACCTCGGTTATGAAGAGGTACAGAAAGCGCTGGCGTAATTATTTAATTGTCACTCTTGATGGGCTGTCATCCTGAGGACGACGAAGGAGGACGAAGGATCTCCTCCAATATTCAAAGGGGATTCTTCGGTCGCAAGCTCCCTCAGAATGACACAGCACTCAGTTTCGAAGGAAAGACAGACTCTAAACAAAGAGGGAAACGGGTAATGAAAGTTACGGACATGCTGACCGGAAATGCCGCGAAATATCCGGATGAAACGGCATTGATCGAACTGAGACCGGACAGCAATATACGCAAAGAGATAACCTGGAAAGAGTTCGACGAATCGGCCAACAGGCTAGCCAACGCGCTTATCGCCGGAGGAGTGAAAAAAGACGATAAGGTTATCCTCTGGATGATGAACTCAATCGAGTGGCTGGAGATTTATTTCGGCATCCTCCGGACGGGTGCCTGGGCTGTCCCGCTGAATTTCCGCTTTACCGGCGCTGACCTGGGATACTGCGCCGATATCGCCGAAGCTAAGGTAATGTTCCTCGGTCAGGAATTTATCGAGAGAGTCGAAGCAGTACGCCCGAACCTGACCACTATTAATAAATACATCTGTGTCGGGGAAAATGTCCCGGAAGGAATGGAAAGCCTGGATACGTTTCTGGAGAACGCATCTTCCAAACCTCCGGCAATACCAATGAGTGATTACGACCCCTGCGGACTGTACTTTACGTCGGGGACCACCGGTTCTCCGAAACCGATTCTTCTCACCCACAGTAACCTTGCTTCCGCCGCGGAAGCGGAGAATGTGCATCATCAGCTTAAACACGAGGATAATTTCGTTCTTATACCGCCGCTGTACCACACCGGCGCCAAGATACACTGGTTCGGCAGTCTTATCGTCGGAGGTAAAGCCACCCTGCTTCCGGAGATGAGTAATAAAAACCTTCTCGAGACCGTACACCGCGAAAGAGGAACGGTTGTTTTTCTGTTAGTTCCCTGGGCGCAGGACGTACTCGGCGCACTGGACAGGGGTGAACTGAAGATAGAAGACTACGACCTCAGCTGCTGGCGACTGCTCCATATGGGAGCGCAACCGATACCTCCCAGCGTCGTTAAACACTGGAAAGAATATTTCCCGGATATGGAGTACGACACCACCTACGGACTAAGCGAGTCGACCGGGCCGGGCTGCGTTCACCTTGGGATGGAGAATGAACATAAGGTAGGCGCCATCGGCAAAGCCGGTCACAACTGGCAGACAAGGATAATCGACGAGGACGGCAATGACATAGCGCATGGAGAGGTAGGAGAGCTTATAGTCAGGGGCGGCGGCGTTATGAGAGAGTATTACAGGAATCCTGAAAAAACAGCCGAGACTCTTATCGACGGATGGCTCCACACCGGCGATATGGCGAGATGCGATGAAGACGGGTTTATCTACCTCGTCGACAGGAAAAAAGACATCGTCATCACCGGAGGAGAGAACATCTTCCCGGTCGAGGTCGAGAACGTCATCCTCCGGATTCCCAAAGTATATGATTGTGCCGTCATCGGCATACCCGACGAAAGGCTGGGAGAATTAGTCACCGCCGTAATAGACCCCCAGCCCGGTGAAACGATAACCGAAGAAGAGATAATAGAGTTCTGTACGGAAAATCTCCCCCGCTACAAGCGCCCCCGCAAAATCATCTTCGACAAAGTCCCCCGTAATCCCACCGGCAAGATAGAAAAACCGAAACTCCGGGAAAAACACGCCGGCTACAAAGAGAGTTTCAGGTTATAGATTTTTTTGGTTCTGTTTACTCCTGGCTGGTCTGGTTGTCATTGCGAGTTTCGCCGCTTACCCGCCGCAGCCCTTTCGCAGGTAGGTTAACAGGCTAGTCCCCCACCGTCATTGCGAGTTTCGCCGTCAACAGGCGAACCGAAGCAATCTATATCAATACTAGAGATTGCCACGTCGTCCGCCTGCAGCGGACTCCTCGCAATGACAAATGTAATATCTTCTATTGTTGCATTTGAAGAATCCTCATCACCTGTATTATCCTTATGGAAATATGTGAGGAGAAAGAGCTGATGAAAGATTTCAAAGGAAAAGTCGCGTTTATTACCGGAGGTGCTTCCGGCGCCGGTCTCGGCCAGGCAAAGGTATTTTCCGAAGCGGGCTGTAAGATAGTGATAGCCGACATCCGGCAGGACCACCTCGACGAAGCCAAGGCATACTTCAAGGACAAAAACGCGGAGATCCATACCATTCAACTGGACATCACCGACCGCAAGGCATACGCGGAAGCCGCCGACGAAGTGGAAAAAGTTTTCGGAGAGCCGCCGCAACTCCTGTTCAACACCGCCGGTGTTAATACCTTCGGGCCGGTCGAAGCGTCCACCTTCGAAGACTTCGACTGGGTGCTGGGCGTTTGTCTCGGCGGCGTTCTCAACGGCATGATAACTTTCGTACCGCGGATGATACAGGTGGGAAAGGGCGGCCATATCACCACGGTTTCCTCCTGGGGAGGTTTTATGGGATTTGCCAACACAGCCCCGTACGCCTGCGCAAAAGCAGCGGTTAACAACCTGATGGAAAGTTACTATATGGGACTGAAACCTTATGGTATCGGCGTTTCCTGTCTATGTCCTGTCGGTATAAATTCTAATATTCACGAGGCGACGCTGACCCGACCGGAACGTCTGAAAGCAACCGGATACAACGTCACGGAAGAAACAATGCAGTTCGAGTACGACGCCTTCTACAGTACCGGCATCGATCCGGTAGACCTTGCCAAGATACTGAAAAAAGGCATCGAAAACGATCAGTTTTACATCTTCCAGTTCGATAACCCCGAACAGATGCTAAGGAATAATTTCGAGCGCGTTATCAACCTGTCGTCCCCGGAAGGTATAAAGAAGATGGAGGAACAGGAAAAGAAACGCCGGGAAGAGATGGCAAAACAACAGGGCGGTCCGAATCCAATGGAGCGCGGCGCTGAAGTAGGATGGGGGAAAGCCCGTGAAGATATCACCTGGGTAAAAGACAGGTAAAAAATCTGGAAAATAGTAATTTTTCTTTCAGTAACTGACATTCACCTCACTCCTGTCTCCTTCTCAACCAGAGCCATTGATATTTGTTGTTGGTCTCTCCTGGATGAAGAGGGAAGTTAAGACAAGAGGGGGCTTCCGCTCCCTCTTGTAACATTTCCCCCTTTCACGCAAACGAAGTATCTCTAGTAAATCAGGGGACTGCGTGAGAGGGGGATTAAGGGGGTGAGTAAATAATAAACAGAGCCGAATGATGCCTTGAAAATCAATTAAAAACCTATTGACAAGCCATAGTCTGATGGTTTATTCTCCGTTCACCAGCAAAAAAGGGAGGTACTCCAATGGAAGCGTACTGTGTGAAATGCCGGGCAAAAAGAGAGATGAAAGATTCGAAAGCCATAACGATGAAGAACGGAAAACCAGCAACCCAGGGCGTATGTCCCGTATGCGGCACCAAGATGTTCAGGATCGGTAAAGGCTAGAATATCACCCGGAAGAACATTCTCGTAAAATAATCCCTTTATACATCAATCGGCAACGCTGGTATCACCGGCCAACAGAGCTGCCCCCAGCGCAGGAACTATTTGCGGTTCCTCGGCAATAAGGACAGGTGTGCCCAGTAAGTCTTCAAGAGCCGCCGTGCCATCGGCGTAATATTTGCTGTCTATGCCTCAACCTCTTCTGTAGGACTCCAGACTCTCGATAAAAGCGTCTATCCTGGCGTGAGTATCGACCTCGGAGTAGGAGTTGATATCCACGATATCGCTTTCAAGGATAAGCGACGGAATATCCCGGTATACCTTTTTAAGCTGGTTAAGCTGCCATATCAAGCCGGGGTGCCAGGTGCGGCAGGAAAAAGCCTCGTGCATCACCACACCGTCGATATCATAATCTTCGATATACCGGATAAGTCTTTCCACATCCGGGTGGGAACCGGGACGTTTCCTCGCGGCGTCGTACCAGAACGTCCAGTACTTAATCCATCTCCAGGCGATATGTTCGAGGGGATCATTTATCTTCGTCAGGTCGATGTCGAACTGACGTGTATCTTCAAATGACCGGTAAGTAGTCTCTGCCGGAAATACCGCGCCTTTTTCGTTGAAGTAATCAAAGTCGGAAAGGGCGAACCACGATGGCAGGCCGCCGCCCCACAGCAGGCGGTATTTTTCATCCGGGATAACGCCCTCGCCGTTCGCTATCTTCTGTTTCAGTTCGGCATTCAGTTCAAGGAAGAAATCATACGCTTCCTGCGTCCCCATCATAAAGGCGATAGGCACCATCGTGTTCATCGCGTCACCGGTATCCATCGGACAGGGCTTGGCTTTACGCAGGTCATAGGTTTCCGATATCAGGTCCCAGGTCTTGTCTGTTATGCCAACCATTTCAGCAAGTTTGTCCCAGTCCATTTTGTGTCCAGTATGCTTCTCCATAAACTCGACCAGACCGCGAAGCTGTTCGACGATGTACTTTACGTAGTAGTCCTGCACTTCCCGGTAATCGTAGTCCGACTCATACTCAGGCCAGGGCATGCCGACTTCGTAGACCGGCACATCCGGCATATAGTGCTGGGCTGCCTGGTACCATTTGTTTCGCGGGTCGCAGACAAGCTGTCCGCTCCCCAGCATCATGTCGGGCCTGACCAGTCCCCGCCAGGGTGCGTCCGGTGGCATTTTACCCAGTTCGGCACGCCAGATATCGAATCCCAGGTCGCATAATGCGTAAGTGCATAGAGAACGTGAAAAGTTCTCCGTTTCAGCTTTCTCCAGGAACCGCTGGGCGTCGCGCTTGGCCGCGCAGACCCCGGCGTAGTTTTCCGTCCAGACCGGAACCACGTCCATGGCACGGATTATCTCATCATAGGCACAGACGATGAAGCTGTATGCCACCGGTTTGCCTTCTGCTTTCGCCTGCTGTGCCTTTATTGTTAACTCCCGGCTCAGCCTTCCGGCTTTACCGGCTGCTTCCGTAGCGTGAGTCCTCTGTTTTCTTTCTCCGGTCATAACCTGCCCCTCCGGTTTAAATCATCTCCAGGAAAGCCTGCACCCTTGTCCTGAGCCGTACGACGGTCGACATCGAGTATTCGTCCTCGATATACAGCACCGGCGTCCCTTTCGATTCGATATAGCCCTTCATTGCCGGCACCTCGAATCCGTACGGGTCGCAGTACTTATAAATATATAGAATAACCCCGTTTACATTGTATTCACTTATATAGCGTGCGATATGCCCGAACCTGTCATCCAGCGAATCCTCATATGTCCCTTTCACTTCGCGGTAGGTCCGGGCGCACTTTATTTTCCTCAGGTATCTCTCGGCAATACCGTCCATCGGATCAGCGGTGGCTTCCGCTATCGGGAAGTATTCGCGCGTACCGGGACACAGGTCGTCAACGACCACGCTGGCGCCGGATTCTTCGATAATATCGATAAGTGCCGTGTCGTTTACCTCGGCGCCGATCACCATTATCCGCGACGGCTGTTTTACCGGTTTATCTTCCCTGTTATTTATTTCATCGATGACACCTTTCAGCAGTTCGATTCCTTCCTCCGGCGGTATACCCATCACCGCTACCAGTATTTTCATCAGTTCACTGCCGGTCAGCAGCGGAGGGTCGGGCTTGCGCAGTTCGTAAAGTTCCTTAACCTTTTCCCTGACTTCATTATGGAGTTCAACTGCTCGTGCCAAGTCGGTATCGGTTATCTCTTTTCCGGCGTATTTTCCGAGACTTTTGCTGAAGGTATTAAGTTCGTTTTTATAAAATTCCAGCGAGGAATCGTCTATCGAGTGCGGAAGGTTTACAAGGTGCGAATACGGAACATCCAAGCTGAATTTCCATATATCATAGGTGCGGTTGATGCTGTCGCAGGCATGGGGGATAATCAGTCCGTCCAGGAAATCGTACCTGCCCTTCAGCATCACGTCGTAAGCACTCCGGACGAGAGGACAGATGATAGTCTCCATCTGGGTATCGGCACGGGTTATCGGCTCGTTGACATCTCCTTTTGTCCTGAAAGGAATAAGTCCCGCCGCCGTGATTATTTCCACCGGCGTAAAAGAGCACAGGTAACCGATTACCCGCCTGCCCTGCTCTTTCAACTCACGGGCGCGGCAGCCGTAATCCCGGTAATATTCTTCCACAAGTGCCAGACTGCCGTTCTTCTTATCGGTCATCCACCACAACCTTCCATCATAACAGGATATCAGTTAATAACTTCCGCGTCCTTAAGGGCAACGATGTCTTCCCAGGTATAACCTAATTCAAGCAGGATTTCTTCGGTCTGCTGGCCCAGCTCCGGTGCTTCACGGCGTACCGAAGCCGGTGTATCATGGAATTCCCACGGGAAACCGATCATCTTTATCGGTCCCCATACAGGATGGTTTACGTCGATAACATAGTTATTTGCCTTCGCCTGCTCGTCCTGGAAAACCTCGGATGGTGACTGTACCGGCGTATATATAATCTCCGCTTCCTTGAAAACCGCCATCCACTCGTCACGGGTCCTGGTGGCGAACCGCTCGTCCAGAATAGCCACCAGTTCCTTGCCGTTATCGTGTCTGGCTTCTATGGTATTGAATCGCGGGTCGTTCTCCAGCTCTTCCAGCCTCATCGCTCTGCAGACGCTGGGCCAGTATTTGTCCGGCTGGAGGTGGGCGATTACTATCCACTTGCCGTCTTTACACCTATAGTGGTTATATATCGGGTATCCCGATACCGATCTTTTTAGACGCGGAAAATCCTGTCCCAGCACACCCGGCGCCGCAAAATTAACCCCGTTCAGGGCAATTAAAGCCCCCATCAGGGAAGTATCCACAAGCTGCCCCTTTCCGGTCTTCTCCCTGGCATAGAGAGCCGCGGTGACCGCCCAGGCGCAGATAAGACCGCCCTGCTCGTCACCCATTCCGGGAATAAGCGTTCCCGGGGGTCCGTCACGCTCGCCGCACATCATCATCGTGCCGGAACGGGCGATTCCCGTATAGTCGAACGAGAGTGCATTGGCATCCGGACCTTCTCTTCCCCAGCCCGAAGCGTGAGTATAGATAAGCCGGGGATTTATCTTCGAGAGGACGTCATAGGTTATCCCAAGCCGTTCGGGTGCGCTGATACTCAGGTTGGTAAGAAAAACATCCGCTCGTTTGATAAGTTCAAAGAAAACTTCCTTACCTCTGTCCGTACTGAGATCGAGGACGATGCTGCGTTTATTGCGGTTGCAACTTTCGAAGTAATAGTTTCTGCCCTTGAGACCGGTATCGGCACCGACAATTCTCATCATACCCCGCGCCGCGTCACCTTCCTTCGACTCTATCTTGATAACTTCGGCTCCTAGGTCGCCCAGCCGCATACCGGCAACAGGTCCCTGTTGAAATTGCGTCAGTTCCACCACCTTGACTCCATCGAGCGGTCCAGCCATTTCATACCTCCTGTAATGAGAAGTCAGTTGGAGTCCGGTATATTCATCCGGGAGTTCAGGCCAGATGAACGTCAGCAGCCCAAGATTAATTATACAGAATATTAGAGTTGTATATAAACCCGTCTCCTGTTTGGCGTAATTTTGTTCTGGTTGTGATTTTCGGTTCACCCCATTTATCCCCCTCAAACAGTTGCCTTCTCCAGCAGAAATGTTTCCATTATTCGAGGGGGAAGAGTTTGAGAAAGGGACAAATCCTATGGCTATACGTTCCTCCTTCGTCATTGCGAGATCCCGCTTTCTCCCGTTCGTCTTGAGCTTGTCGAAGGACGAATCCATCTCCGTCATTGCGAGGATCCCGAGTGAACGAAGTGAATCGGGAGACGTGGCAATCTCTATAATCGAACCTGGAGATTGCTTCGTCTTGACTACGTCGAGGACTCGCAATGACAACACGACCAACCAGATGCAAACAGAATCTCCTGTTTTACAGGTTCCTTTAAAAGAGAGGGTATTAAAACACAAAATAACCACCTGATATTTTGCATCCACTCTGGTATAATCTCTGTTACTTTAACTTAAGGAGAGCTGTTATGAGTACGGAAAAGCAGGCTGTTGTAAGCACAAAGAGTGGAAAGCTCGAGGGTGAATTTCAGAACGGGCTTTATGTTTTCAAAGGTGTACCCTATGCCGAACCGCCGGTAGGAAAACTCCGATGGATGCCGCCGCAGCCGGCATCAAAGTGGGATGGCGTGAAACCGGCAAAAGAGTACGGGGCTATGGCCCCTCAAGCTGCTATGGCAGCACCGCCTGATTCTCCCGGAGTACCGAACTTCGGCAACGTGGCGCAGAGTGAAGACTGCCTTTTTCTCAATATCTGGACACCGGGTCTCGATGACGCCAAACGTCCGGTAATGGTGTGGATTCATGGCGGAGCATTCATAATCGGAGCAGGCTCGGAATCATTCCTGAACACTGGTGTATTACCGAAACGCGGAGATATCGTCCTGGTCAGCATCAATTACCGGCTGGGCGCGCCGGGGTTCCTGAACCTGAATGAAGTTACCGGAGGTAAAATACCATCCACTGGCAATGAGGGGATTCTCGACCAGGTCGCGGCCTTCGAATGGGTGCAGGAAAATATCTCAGTCTTCGGAGGTGACCCTGATAACGTGACCATCTTCGGTTTTTCCGCCGGTGGAATGAGTATCGGAACGCTGCTGGCGCTGCCGGCGGCAAAAGGTACCTTTCACAAGGCAATAAACCGCAGCGGAGCAGCAAATATCATCTCCACGCTGGACAGCGCCGTCGACATAGCCGAACAGTATCTGGGATTGTACAGCCTGAAAGGCAGCGATATAGACGGGTTAAGAAACCTTACCACCCAACAGCTTCTCGACGGGCAGCAGAAACTCGGTGAGAAGCTGCGCGCGCAGGAAAACCGCATAACTCCCTTCCAGCCGGTTGTCGACGGTCAGGTACTCCCGGAACTGCCTATTGTCGCCATAAAGAACGGCAGTGCAAAAAATATTACCCATATGGCCGGCAATGCACGTGATGAACTGAAGTCGACTTACGCGATGAATCCGGCAATGAAAAACCTGGATGAAGCCGGAGTTATCGAGCGTCTGAAAGCCAGTCTTCCATCCGATCTGGTCCCCGGGCTGGTACAGTCATACCGCGAATCACTGGTTCGTGATAACCCTGCTGCAACGCCTCTGGATATTTTCGGCAGTATCAACACTGATCTGATGTTCAGGATACCGACGATAAAGCTGGTCGAAGCCCAGCGTGATAACGGTGCCAGGTCTTATAACTACCTGTTTGCTTACAAATCACCGGCTATGGGAGGTGCGCTGGGTGCGATGCACGGATTGGATAATCCGTTCCTGTTCGGAGCTCTGGACTCACGGTTCTCAGGAGACGGACCGGAACAGCAGAGTCTGGCGGTCAAACTGCAGGATTCCTGTGCCGCCTTCGCTCATACAGGCGACCCGTCATGCGAAAGCATCGGGAAGTGGCCGGAATACGGAAATGACAGAATGACGATGGTCTTCGATGTAAACACCCGGATCGAATCGGCGCCTTTCGAAGACGAACGCCAGGCCTGGGATAGCTACGATATCACGACCACCAAGCCAATGTAATTAGTATTATCATCAGGTCATTGCGAACCTAGCGGTTTGCCTGTCGTAGCATTGGTATGGACAGGTCAACCGACGAACCTTTTATCGTCATTGCGAGTCCGCCGCAGGCGGACGTAGCAATCTATACAAATAATACTGGCTCCAGGTAACGCTAAATTTCTAGAGATAGCATGCTTTTTGTTTCCTCTCCCTTGACGGGAGAGGATTAAGGTGAGGGTGAAAATTAGATTTCTGTCACCCTCACCTCAAGGGGAAAGGTATTGGTTGGTAATGACAATGCAGCCATTGTCCATCTGCCGGACGAAAGCCGCAAAATTCGTTGTGGATTCTTCATCCACCTCCGGCGGATTCAGAATGACAGCTGACAATTAGTGAATCATATCAGCCTGTTTTTAATAATGACCGTGTGATTTATCCCTGGTTCTGCAGGTACCTCTGGGCAGCCATACCGGCAGCAGCGCCGTCGCCCACTGCGGCGGAAACCTGCCTCGGTGAATTGCTTCTGATATCGCCGGCGGCAAAAACACCGGGCAGTTCGGTCTCCATCCACCCGTTCACTTCTATCTGCCCGCTTTCCGTCAGCGGTACAACACCGTCCAGATATTCAGTATTCGGGTCGAGACCGATATGAACCAGGACACCATCGGTTTTTATGGTTTCGGTCTTATCATCGCCATCTCTCGTAATACTGATCGCTTCCACATGGTCATTACCAAGAATTTCCCTGACTATCGCTTCGGTATGGACTTCCATCTTAGGATTTTCTTTCAATCTATCCTGCAATATGGCGGTGGCATTCAGCTGCGGCATGGCTTCGACGACGATTACTTTATCGGCTATCTTCGAAAGATAAAGGGCTTCCGTAACTCCAGAATCTCCGCCGCCGCAGACAACGATGGTCCTACCGGCAAACTGACCTCCGTCACAGAAAGCACAGCCGATAACGCCTTTATCCCTCAGCTCTTCTTCACCGGGAACTCCCAGCTTCTTTGGGACCGAACCTCCGGTGAAAATAATCGCCCCCGTCGTGAATCCTTTACCGTCGATGCAGCCTACCCACTTGCTGCTTGAAAATATCTCCACGCTGGATACTTCAGCCTGCTCATATTTAAGTCCGTAACCGGTTGCCTGCTTCAGCATCTGCATGGCAAGCTGAGCACCGGCAATTCCCTCGGAAAAGCCGGGATAGTTCTCAATCAGTTCTATATTCTTGATATATCCACCGGGGGGTTCCTTATCCACCAGCAGCGTCCGCCAGTTTCCCCGGCAAAGATACAGCCCCGCGGTCAGTCCTGCCGGGCCGCCGCCGATAATCACAGCATCGTAGTCAAACACTCATTCACCTCACTTCTTCTCTGCCTGAACGCCTAGTACCTGATATAATTCGGAACGACGTTTTTATATTTCGTAACCAGCTTATCCCAGTCAGCCGGCAGGTCTATCTTCTCGGTATGAGGTATCCCGCCCGACATAATCGCCGTCCAGGAACCCCAGCCTCCGGCAACGAATATCTGCACCGGCGCAGGCTGCCCGGGTCTTGTCATAATGACCGGGACCTGTTCCCGCGGGTCTTTTTCCTCATTACCCGGCATATAATACTGTGGTGTCCGCTCCAAATCCGTTTTTGTGTTCTCGACTATGTAGTTCTTTATCTTTTCCTTGTCCCAGCCCTTATCGGCAAGTATCTTTGCATTGGGAGGTGTTATCATAACCGTCAACGTCCCCATCGCCCGGGGCGGTATATTGTAAATAATCGTTTTCAGGAGTCCGATATCATCGGTTGAATACGAATGAGGCTGCAGGTAGTGGTTGGGGAAGCAGAGCGATATCGCGCTGTCTTCCTCAGTCAGACCGCGTTCGACATGAAGAGGTTCCCAGGGACTGTCTTCTTCGTTCTCGCCGGTAACCAGGCAGTATTTCATCGGGTTCCCCATCACCCCCATATCCTCAATTTCCCGGCGTACACCCCGTATGTTCTTGGTTATCAGGGCAAGAGCCCGCCCGATTGCTGCGTTGGCAATCACACCCGGACTTAACGCTCCGAAACCGTCGTTAACGTTCAGGTCTTTCCTGACCCGTCCGTTCAATATCCAGAGCGGAGCCCACGAACCGGTACTGACTGCCCAGACATCCGCCATCGGTGCATTTCGCAGAGCTTTCACCCCGGCAATGAGCACCGGCATATACGCAGGTAAAGCTCCCGCCATAACCGCGGCAACTGCAATCTTTTCAACCGTGGCTTTACCATTACGCGGCTCCAGTTCGGCAACCAGGTAGTCGGGAGGTAAATCGGTACCTTCCAGCATTTCTGCCACTGCTTCCTCGGTGGGAGGTATCACCGGCAAGCCGTCCGTCCAGCCCCGTTGGTAAAAGAACCTGTTCACCTCTTCAATCGTGCCTTTAAAGATGATTCTGGAAGCGGATTCCTTTTTCGGTGTTGCCGGATTCTTTTCCTGCTCGGAAAGCGGTGAGGTCAGTCCGGTAATGATATCATCGAATACTTCATCTACTCCTGCCTCAATCTCTCCCATGACGCTGCATTCCGATATTATCGATTCCGGTATAAACCGCACCGCGGGCAGTCCCCGGCTGGAGGTTGCCGATTTAGCATCGTTAAGGAAATACTTGTAGACAAGTGTTACCGAAGGTTTGTTTCTTCTTTCAACATACATCGAGTCGTACGCAAGGTACTTCATGCACGACCCTCAGTCGCCTACGGCAAGAATAACCGTGTCGACCTCATCTATCCAGGCATTGAATTTATCGATGTTCTGAGGTTCCAGTTCGGATACCGAGAACGCCTGCCCGCGGTAATAACTGAATTCGGCATCAGGATATTTTTCCTTAAGCCTTCGTTCAACCACTGGCATTATCCGGTGTGACGCCTGCTTTATGTTGCAGAACATTCCTATTTTCTTGCCGTTAAGATCGGGCACCCTCGGTGCGGTAAGACCTTCCATCGGAACAGGGTCAGCTTCCGCCCATGGACTGAGTACCTCGAATAATGCGTTATCTCCACTCATTTTCAGCAGCTTCCTTTCGTCGAGTATTCAATCTGTCAGGATACTAATATCTCTCGTAAGCAGGTACTACATTCTTATATTTCGCTACCAGTTTGTCCCAGTTTTTCGGTAATTCGATTTTCTTTGTAACAAATTCGTTGCCGAATCCGCTCATCGCGCCGCCGCCGGCGGTGGTGAGAATTCCGGTAAAGACACCGGGACCGCCCACGCAGACTATGATAATACAGGAAGTATCGGAAAATACTTTGCGGACCGCATTGGAGCCTTCACCGATAGGGACGCCCGGTCCCGTACTCGTTACGGCGTTTTCCACGATATATTCCATCGCTTTCTCGCGTGTCCAGCCTTCAGCGGCAAGGTATTTCGTATGAGGTGGGTTCAGCAGGAATCCCGCCATTCCGCCCCCTCTGGAGTTATTTATCATTGCCTGAAGTATGCCCCTGTCATCTGTCTGCATCGGAATGGTCTGGTTATAGGAGTTGGGGTAAAAGACCGTGACAGCATTATCTTCACTGTTGAAACCACGGCTGACATGCAGCGGTTCCCAGGGACATTCTTCCTCGTTCTCACCCATAACCAGAGAGTATTTGGCAGGATTACCCAGCACTCCCATGTCCTCGACTGCTTTCCTGGCACCGCCGACATTCTTCACGATAAGCCCCATCGCCCTGCCGATAGCCGCATTGGCAATGTCACCGGGACTTAGTGTTCCCGAACTGCAGTTCAGGTTGATATCTTTACGAATCTTGCCGTTCAGGATATAGCAGGGCGCCCAGGAACCGGTACTGACTTCGAAGGTATCGAACCGCGTCTTCGGCTCCATTATTGCCTGGCAGGCAGCTATAAGAATCGGCATATACGTGGGAAGTGCACCAGCCATAACGGCACTAATAGCTATCTTCTCTACTGTAGCTTTACCCATCCTCGGGATAATCTTGTTAACCACGTGGTCGGGCGGCAGGTCGGTACCGGTCAGCATTTCGGCTACCGCTTCCTCTGTGGGAGGGATTACCGGCATACCATCACCCCAGCCCCGCCGGTAGAAAAACCGGTTCACTTCTTCAAGACTGCCTTTAAAGACAATCCTGGATTTCTCCCCGGTATCCATCGGAGGTGGATTCTTTTCCTGTTCGGTCAACGGTTTTGTCAGTGCTTCGACTATCTGGTCGACAACTTCCTTAACACCGGCTTCGATATCGGCTTCGACCGTGCTTTCGCAGGGCACGTTTTCTGATATCGACCTGATTCCCGGCAGACCTTTACCGGATGCCGCTGAATACGAATCCGTTACAAACCCATAGTTCGCTAGCAAAGCAACCGGTTTTCCGTAATCTTCAATAGCTACCGTATTGTACGCAAGGTACTTGGTACAGGACCCTCAATCGCCTACAGCAGTTACCGCCGCATCGATTCCTTTCGCCCATTCCTCGAATTTTTCTTTATTTCCTGTCTCCGTTTCGAGGACATTAGCTGCATTCGAGTCAAACCAGCTGAATTTAGCCGCAGGATATTTCTCTTGCAGTTCTCTTTCGACTACCTCGAGTACCGGTCTGGCGGCGCGTTTGAAATTTTTAAACAGTCCTATCGTCTTACCTTCAAGGGTATCCAGACGAGGTGCCGGACCCCGTAACGGGATAGGGTCCACCACAGCCCAGGGACTCAATACTTCATATTGTCCGTTCGCATCAGCACTCATATACAGCTCCTTGGTTAATTCATTCCGTTTTCCGGTTTATATCCATTATATACTTACTATCTGGATGATGGAAAAACGGAGGGATTTCCTTCCCCGCTGCGTGAGGTTCCGGCAATATCCACCGCAAAAAGGAATTCTCTTGACACTGCAGGGTTGTTGTCCTATTATACCTAGAAATACGAGGTATTTTGGAATATGGCTGAATCGGTCGCTATCATTACTGACAGTATTTCCTGTCTTCCAAAAGAGCTTGTAGAAAAACACAGTATAGAGATAGTCCCTATCAGACTCACCTTCCAGGGTGAAATATACCGGGACTCAGTGGATATCACCCCGACCCAGGCCTACGAGATGCTGCTGCAGGACCCGGAGAGATTTAATACCTCACCGTCATCTCCGGGACACTATCTGGAAGCCTATAAAAAAGTAAGTGAACGCACGAAAAGTGTCCTGTGTATCACGCTTTCGTCCAAACTCAGCATGGGATTCGATATGGCAAGGATAGCTATGGAGCAGGCGAAAACGGAAATGCCGGAAGTCGATATCCGCGTCATGGACTCGAGGAACGTCACTTCCGCCGAAGGTTTCATTGCTCTCGCTGCCGCCAGGGCGGCTGAAAAAGGAGAGAACCTCGACGGAGTGGTAAAAGTGGCCGAGGAAGTACGCGGAAAGGTAAACTTTGTAGCACTGCTGGAAACGATAAAGCACGTTTACCGCACCGGACGTATCCCCAAGATAGCCAGCCAGGTGGGTTCGATGCTGAACATTAAGCCGATACTTACCAACGCCAATGGAGCCATCCGCTTCAAGGGAATCGTTAAAAACAGGGAACGCGGTATAAACAAGATTCTGGAAATTATGCGTGATAATGTAGGTGACAGCCCCGCCCATATCGCGGTAATGCACGCCTACACACCGGATGAAGGCGAAGACCTGAAGGCACGAATTGAAAAAGAATTCAACTGCGCCGAGCTCTGGATTGCTGAATTTACTCCGGTTATGGGGTATGCAACAGGCACAGGTACACTCGCCCTGGCTTATTACGGCGATTGAGTCCGGTTATCTTGAAAGGGATATGTGTTGATAATAAACGAACCTGTTACCGGCATTATTGCGATAATTATCGGCTACCTTCTCGGCTCGGTTAATTCCGCCTATATCGTCACCCGTCTGGTTAAAGGCGAAGATATAAGAAAACTTGGCGGGGGTAATGCCGGTGGCCGCAACGTATTCCGCTCGGTGGGCTTGCTGGCCGCCGTCCCTGTAGTGATTTTCGATTTGGGCAAAGGAGCAGGTGCCGTTGCTATCGCCTGCTGGCTCCTCAACGTACCTTTATATGACGTTAACGTCTACGTGCTCCTTGCCGGAGCAGCCGCAGTCGCCGGGCACATGTGGTCGATATACCTTAAATTCACCGGCGGAAACGGGCTCGCTGCGACAATCGGTGCACTGGCAATGATTATTCCTTGGTCGCTCCTTATCGTTTTCGGCATAATGGGCATACTTTCTCTACTTACAAAAAATCCGGTCCTGTCACTCAACATCGCCCTCCTTTCTCTTCCCATATCATCCTGGTTTCTGGAAAAAGAATGGTTGCTTGTGTACTTTTCAATCACTATAATCATTATCATGGTGCTGAATTTCGTTCCGACCGCGAGAGCAGCCCTGGCAAAAGCCGGAGGTATGAAACACCTGGTACGGCAGCTCCTCAGACGAACCGCCTGATAAAAGAAAATTCACACCTGGAAATCCATCTGTCTCAATAAAACTACCAGAATATTCGACCTGCCGTTCGATATGCCAGTATCAGGTAATGCTAAATTTTTCGGAATAACATTATTTTTATTTCCTCTCCCTTGAGGGGAGAGGATTAAGGTGAGGGTGAATAAGTCATATGGCTTCTATCACTCGCTCATGGTTCGATAAACCCACCATGAGCAGACAGGGCAGCATAATACCGCTCGTCCTGAGCTTGTTGAAGGATGAATAGGTTCTGTCGGACTCATGCATGGTTCGATAAACTTACCATGAGCGGACAGGGTAACATGATACCGCTCGTCCTGAGCTTGTTGAAGGATGAATAGGTTCTGTCGGACTCATGCATGGTTCGATAAACTCACCATGAGCGGACAGGGCAGCATGATACCGCTCGTCCTGAGCTTGTCGAAGGATGAATAGGTTCTGTCGGACTCATGCATGGTTCGATAAACTCACCATGAGCGGACAGGGCAGCATGATACCGCTCGTCCTGAGCTTGTCGAAGGATGAGCAGATTATTCAAGGTATTTCCGAGACACGATGTTAGGTGATGAGATGAATAAACAGTCAGGCACAAAGACAGGATATGATCTTGCATCGGTAAAACTGCCGAAATTATCGGGATTTGTTTTAAGACTTCTCACCGGGCTGATGGAAAGCCCCTTTCAAGGGCTAGTGAAATCAAGCCTGCTGGATAAGTCCGGAATCGGCTGGTTCCGCAGGCAGAGCTACAATGATCCTCCGACATATTACCCCTCGTACAAAACCAGCGACCAATCAACCAAGAATCCAGCCGGACAACCTGTCCTGTCACCTTCACCGGTAAAAACTCCCGAAGCCGGTTTTCACTTTAATACCATAATCGATTACGCACAGGCATATTCCGAAAGTAAAATAAGCCCCGTGGATGTAGCCAGACGGCTGTTGAATGCCATAGATGAAAGCGAAAAAAGCGATAAACCTCTGAGAGCATTCGTCTCCATCGACCGCAATGACATTCTTAAACAGGCTGAAGAATCGGCGGAACGGTACAGGCAGGGTAAGCCACTGAGTATCCTCGATGGCGTTCCAATCCCGGTAAAAGACCAGTTCGACGTAAAGGGATATCCCACGACTGCCGGCACGAATTTTATGGGCAATAAAGTCTCCGGGCAGGACTCGACAGTGGTCGCCAGACTCCACGCTTCGGGAGCCATTATTGCCGGAAAAACAAACATGCACGAGCTGGGGCTCGGCGTAACCGGAATTAATCCTCATCACGGGGTAGCCAGAAACCCGTATAATCCCGGCCATCACACCGGCGGCAGTTCCAGCGGTTCGGCGGCGGCCGTCGCTGCCGGATTCGGACCCGTTTCCATCGGTGCGGACGGAGGCGGCTCAATACGCATACCTTCCGCATTCTGTGGACTGGTAGGGCTAAAGCCTACTTACGGGAGGGTGAGTCTGCAGGGCGATGCACAGTTATGTTGGAGTGTCGAACACGCCGGTCCGATTGCCGCCACAGCAACTGATGCTGCCGTAGTCTACTCCGTGATTGCAGGTCCCGATCCTGAAGACCCGCTGTCTTCAGGGCAGCCACCTCTCGAACTTTCGGGGTTGGATAATATTGATATGGACGGTCTGGTACTCGGAATCTACCCGGAATGGTTCAGGCATGCCGACCCGGAAACCGTATCAAGCTGTGAAAACCTACTCGGCAAACTTGAAGGACTGGGGATCACTGTACGGGAAATTGCTGTCCCGGAACTTGAAGCCGCCAGGGTTGCCCTTACTATAACCATCGCTGCTGAAATCGCCCATTCGCTGGAACGGTTTCGTACCGAACACCATCGCGATTACGGACTGGATGCGAGACTAAACCTGGCAATAGCCAGGACTTTTACTTCCTTCGACTACCTGAAATCCCAGCAGGTTCGTACCAGGGCGATAAGAGAGTTCAACCAGGTACTCGGTGAAGTGGATTTAATAGTCACTCCTGCTGCCGGGATACCGGCGCCTCCGATACCGGAAAAAACCCTTCCTCAGGGCGAGTCGGATCTCACGGCAGTGTTTGATATCATGCGATTCTCAACTCCCGCCAACCTGACCGGTCTACCGGCAATATCGTTCCCGGCGGGATATACGGATAAAGGCCTTCCTGTAGGGATGCAGGCAATGGGAAAAGCCTGGGATGAGAAAACCCTGCTCCGCCTTGCCCTCGTTGCCGAAACTCTGGTCGAGCGTAAAGCCCCGGCGATATACTATGACCTGCTGGAAGGCATGCGGTAACCAGCTATAAGTATTTCCTGAATTAATATAAAACCGGTCTGGTAGAAAAGGCTCCCGAGGAACAGTTAATATAAATACTTCGCAGCAGCCGTACTATTTCCTCTTATACTCCACAGCCTCGACAATATATTCCTCAAGTTGACCGGCGATGCTATCGAAACTGTGATTACGCTGCACGTATTCGAGCCCTGCCCGACCCAGACTTTCTCTTTTTTCAGGTGATTCCAGTAGAGTAATGATTTTCGCAATCATATCGTCGGGTTTGTCGGCGTAGACCACTCCCTGCTCTTCTCCTTGTACTACCGCCGTCATACCCGGCAGAGGGGTGGCGATAAACGGCTTGCCGCAGGCAAGAAACTGAACGGTCTTTCCGGGGAATATATCCCTGGTAGCCCCGGTAACCCGGAACGTATTGATGCAGACATCGGCCAGGTTTATATATTCGGGCATCATCGCATAGGGCTCGAAACCGGTTATCTTAACGTATCTTTCCGCATGATGCCTGAAAATCATATCCTCCAGCAAGGGACGCTGCGGACCGTCGCCGACCAGCAGCAGTTTGGCCGAGGGTATTTTTTCAGTCACCCTGTTGAAAAGCGGGATTATATCATCCAGTCCGCTGAACTCGAACTGTGTCCCCATAAAGAGGACAATCCTGTCATCCGGTACGAATCCCCACTTACTTCGGGCTTCACCGGTCTCTATACCGGGATGGAAAATATTCATATCAACGGGCATCAACAGCAGCCTGATTTTCTCTCTGTTCGCACCCAGACCTGCTACGTAATCGGTCAGCCTGGGAGTCAGCGAAAGTATCATATCCGAACCCGCGTAGACCTTCTTCTCAAGATACCTGGTAATTGAACGAAGTTGCGGGACCGGCACGAGTTGATTAAGTATATCTATCGAGCGGAATAATATGGGGATGCCGGCCTTTCGCGCGGCGGACAACGTCTGAAGACCGTTGGTTGGCACACTGTACAGCACCACGGCGTCTATATCTTTTTCTCTGATTGTTCTCCTGATTTCCAGCAGATGGGTAAATGCTGCCGTGATGCGGCTGAAGCCGGGAATTTTCACGAACCCCGGTCTTATCAGTTCCACGGAAGAACCTTCGAAAGCCCTTGAAACATTATGGTACTCGACCGTTTGTAAAGTGCCGAGGTCCAGGATATTTTTACGCTTCCAGGTATTCTCGTAATCGATTGCGTAGACTTTATGTCCGCGCAGCGACAGCGATTCAGCCAGGGTATGCATATCGAAAACGACTTTGTTCAGCCAGTCGACTTCATGGATAAACAGAATATTCATCGCTGCCTCTTCCCGGCAGGTCTGATACTGCTCAGGAGCATCGACAGTCCGTTCAGGTTAACCTTGATATCGCCGATAGATGTGCAGGAAAGCAGCCGCTGCCAGATATACGACGGGCGCAGGTAAAAGTCGCGATAAGCTTCTTTCTCCCACCGTACAATATCTTCCCGGCTGAGTGACTCGCTTTCGAAAACCGGCGCCCTGCCTTCACTCGAAGCGGCGTACACGTAGTCCTCCCACGGGATATCAGGCCTGCCGCCGCCTTCGAGATACAGGTCGTACAGGTTTGTCCCGGGAAAAGGAGTGGTGATGGAAAACTGGGCAAAGTCCACTTTCAGTTTTTTAGCGAACCTGATAGTCTCATTTATTGTTTCCGGAGTCTCTCCGGGGGAGCCTATCATGAAATATCCGACCGCGTGAATACCGGCTTCACGTGTATGCCGCACCGCTTCTTCCGCCTGCTCCAGGGTGGTACCTTTATCGATTACGTCCAGTATCTCCTGTGAACCGGATTCCAGGCCGTATGAAATAGAGTAACATCCTGATTGTTTCATCTTTTTCAACAGTCTTTTATCTACCAGGTTTACCCTCGTTTCGCAGGACCAGATAATCTTCAACCCTCTGCTAATGATTTCTTCGCAAATACGGTAGGCCCTTTCCATATCCAGCGTGAAGGAATCGTCATAAAAAGCAATTTCCCTGACGCCGTACTTTTCCTGGAGATAGGCTATTTCATCGACCACTCTTTCCGGGCTCTGCCCCCTGAATCTTTTACCGAATACCGGTTTCGAGCAGTAACCGCAATTATACGGACAGCCCCGACTCGTTATCAGTACGGCAAACGGTTTTGCCCGTCCGTGAGGGGGATGCGGTCGGTAAGATTTCAATGGTACCAGGTGATATGCCAGGAAAGGAAGAGAATCCAGGTCCGTGATTTCGGGAGACGGCGCATTATCTACAATAATACCGTCCGTTCGGTAGGTAATCCCTGACACACTATCCAGCGACTTATTATTTTCAAGCACCGAAAGCAGGTTGACTAACGATTCCTCACCCTCTCCTCGAACTATTATGTCAACTTCAGGCGCGGCAGCCATCGTTTCTGCCGGAAGAAGAGTCGCATGAGGACCGCCCATTATTACCGGTAACTCAGGCCTGGCAGCTTTTACCTCACGGGCTATATCGATAGCCCTGCTGACGGTCGGTGTCATCGCGGTAAGCCCCAGGACATCGGTATCGTCCAGCAGTGGAACAATCTCCTCGGGCTTGAGACCTAAAAGATTAGCATCTACAATCTTTACCGGGTAGCCCCGGGATTCCAGCACGCCTGCCAGCAGTATCAAGCCCATCGGTGGTTGGGGGTAACCTGTGAACTGGGGAGGATTTACCAGAGTAACTTTTTGCATGTCTTCTTCGAAGGTATTAGTCTTCTACCCTTCCTTTACATACTCATCGATTATCTTCGAGCAGGCATCATGCAGGTTATACAGAATATCCTCGTTTCTGCCTTCAACGGTAAGCCTCAGTTTCGGTTCGGTGCCGGAAGGTCTTATCAGCGCCCAGCTGTCCTTGAATACCAGCTTTATGCCGTCGGTGTTATCTATTGAAACGGGATTCAGGGATGTCAACTCCTCTATCAGCCCGCCGATATCCAGTTCACCTACCGTTAGGCTGCTTCTCTTTATCGGGTATTGTGGTATTTCATCGACAAGTTTCGATATCTTTGAACGTCCGGCTATTGCTACCACCCTTGCAGCAGCATAAATTCCATCGGGGCACAGGGAATTTTCAGGAAACATCCAGCTTCCGGAAGGCTCGCCGCCGAACTCACCCCCCATTTTCAGCTCCACCGATACAAAACTGTCGCCTATTTTTGTACGGACAATTTCCAATCCGGTCTCTTCGGCAATCATCGATGCATCAAGAGTCGTAACCACCTTTTTTGCCTGGCTTTCCCGTGCGAACAGGACCAGCAGCTTGTCACCCGGAATAAACCTTCCCCTGTCATCCACCGCCATCATCCGGTCGGCATCCCCGTCATGCGCAATACCCAGGTCGGCTCCGGTCTCAACTGTCACCCTTATAAGTTCCTGCAGGTTTTCCTCGGTTGGCTCGGAAGGCCGGGGAAATCTGCCGGTGGGGACACAGTTAAGCTCAATCACCTCGCAGCCCATTTTCCTTAGCAGGACCGGAGTTATCACCGAAGCCGCGCCGCCGCCACAATCGAGGACTATTTTGACACCATAATGCCCGGAAACATTCGACAGTATCCGGTCGATGTGATTATTCACAGCATCGTCCGATGCACTGAAATTCCCGATAGCCTCCCATCCGGCTGAATTATCCGTACCTGTCGTTATCAGTTCCTCGATCTGCGACTGCTGGGCATCGTCAAAAGCCGAGCCGTCCGGATTAATGAATTTCAGACCGTTGTACTCAGGTGGGTTGTGAGAAGCCGTTATCATTACACCGGCACGAGATTTCTCAGCGGCTATAGCAAGCGTGGGTGTCGGAGCAAGTCCGATATCGATGCAGTCCGCCCCGGTGATTAACGCACCGGAAATGAATGCGTATTTGACGGCATCGCTGGACGTCCTGGGATCGCAGGCAACCACCATATTGTCATACAGTTTTCCCGCAGCCATACCAACTCTAAGCGCCAGTTCGACCAGGCCGCCGTCTGCGATCCTTCTTATTCCTGAAGTACCGAACAATTTCATTCTGCGTTGATTGTAATTGTCGTTATACCGCCTGTCAATCCAGCTAAAGTGTGAAAAACAACTGAGCTATAGTCTGTTTTGACTTCAATACGTTCTATATGATATATTTTCGTTGGAAAGTTAACTTTTGTTCTCCGGTGAATAGTAAGGGGTAAAATGAATGTGCGGGATCATCGGTTACATCGGTAAAGACATCACTGTCAAATCCCTTGATCTGGGGATAGAAGCGTTGAAGCGACTCGAATACCGGGGATACGACTCCTCGGGCTTCGCTTTCTGGAATACCGAAAAACAGGAAATTTTCAGCCAGAAAGCAGTCGGTAAAATATCCAGCCTGGAAGAAAAGCTCGGCTTCAATAATTCCATTTCTGCTAATCCCATTATCCTTCATACTCGATGGGCTACGCACGGCCAGGTAACCGAAGAAAACGCTCACCCTCACTGCGATTGTCACCGGAATATCTGGGTGGTTCACAACGGTATCGTCGAGAATTTCCAGAAGTTGAGAGGACAACTCGAGAGCGAAGGCCACAGGTTTTCATCCGAAACGGACAGTGAGATAATAGCCCATCTTATTGAAAAATACTTTATGGGTAACCTTGAAGATGCGGTTAAGACTGCGTTACGCCACATAGAAGGGACTTATGGTCTGGCAGTTATCGCGAAAGACGACCCCGATAAAATTGTCGCCGCCCGTCTTTCCAGTCCCCTCCTGATCGGAATAGGCGATGATGAGTATCTGCTGGCTTCAGATCCTTCAGCCGTTATAGCCAGAACAAAGAAGGTTATCTACCTTGATGACGGAGAAGTCGCCGTTCTCGGTAGGGATAAGTTCTCTTTGATAAGAGAAAAGAAACCTCTGGAAATCGAATGGTCGCAGAGTGATTTCGATAAAGGTGATTACCCCCACTTTATGCTCAAGGAGATAATGGAACAGCCGGAAACCCTGGAGAAGGCAATACAGGGACGTCTGATACCCGAAGAAGGAAACGCCAGACTTGGCGGGCTTGACCTGGTACAAAAAAGACTGAGAGCGGTAGACAAGGCCTACATAGTTGCCTGTGGTACTGCAAATCACGCCGGGATCGTCGGCGAGTATATGTTCGAAGAATATGCAGGGATTCTTACCAAGAGCGATGTAGCTTCGGAATTCAGATACCGCGATATGCTGCTTGATAAGCGTTCCGTAGTTATTGCGGTATCGCAGTCGGGAGAAACAGCCGATACTCTCGCCGCGCTCAAGGAAGCAAAATCACGTGGAGCCCTGACTCTCGGAATAACCAATGTGGTAGGTTCCAGCCAGGCAAGAGATACCGACGCGGGTGTCTATACTCGTACCGGACCGGAAGTTGCCGTGGCTTCTACCAAAGCTTTCACATCACAGTTGATGATTCTTTCGCTTGTGACGTTAGCCCTGGGAAGGCAGCGTAATATGTCACAGGCAACAGGGCAGCGAATAGCCGAGGAATTACGGAGAATACCGGAACTTGCCGCCAGAATCCTGAAATCACACGACCATATACAGGAACTGGCGGATAAATACAAAAACCATGACAACCTGCTTTACCTAGGCAGGAAATACAGTTATCCGGCTGCACGCGAAGGAGCTCTAAAGATAAAAGAAATTTCTTACGTACATGCCGAAGGCTGCTACGGCGGAGAGACAAAACATGGTCCCCTGGCTTTAATGTCTGAGGAATTCCCCTGCATATGTTTAGTACCGAACGACAGTGTGTACCGCAAGATGATTTCCAATATCCAGGAGATAAAAGCAAGAAAATCACCGGTTATCGCTATCGCTACCGAAGGTGATGCTGAAATAAAATACCTGGCGGATGACGTTATATACATACCCGAGACAATGGAACCACTGACGCCGATTCTGAGTATTATCCCGCTGCAGTTGTTCGCCTACCACGTCGCCGCGATGCGCGGCTGTGATATAGACAAGCCGAGGAACCTGGCAAAATCTGTCACGGTGGAATAATTAGAGGTTAATCCTGCTTACCGGTGATCGATTTTATCCGGTAAATACAGTCGCCGGAGTCATACGCAGTACGCGATATAACTCCGGCGATATTGTTTTCAAAGATGTCAGCTTTAGGCTGTGAGAGATGAAAAGTGCTCGTCCATTTCAAAACCGCCAAGTCCGTTTCCGGCTGCGGCATAGACGTGCACCACAGGTTCCTCTTCGATACAGGTAGAAACCAGCTGAAGAAGTTCATGACGTTCCTGGCATTCCTTCCAGCCCTGCCATCCTTCAAGCCGTGTCCAGGTGCCAACTACCAGGTAATGTGATGGGTTATTAACATCGATAAGAGTTTCTCCGGACACGTAGGTGGGTTGACGCATACAGCTTGATCTCAGGTCTTTCAGCAGCCCTTCAAGCCTTTTTTCTTCACCCGGTTTACAGCGTCGTTCAATAACTACCTTAACCATGGTTCACCTCCCGTGTTTATCTTTTCTCTTACTGAAGCTACCAGTTACTTCAAGTTATCACTTCCATAGAGCGATACAGAGTAACTGCGAAAGCCACCCGGGTAGCATATTTATATACCGGTTTACCAGACTTGTCAAGTTATTCAGCAGTATAATATTACCCCATCTGACATCATATATTTCGAGTAAAACAGCGTTGAAATCCGTGATTGTTTAGTGTAAATTTATCTGGTATGGAAGAAAAAACGGTTATAGTATCCGGTGGTTTCGACCCGATACACATCGGTCATATAAGACTGATTCGTGAAGCGAGTACTCTCGGCAAACTTATCGTAATCCTGAATAACGACGACTTCCTTATGCGAAAAAAAGGCTATGTCTTTATGCCGCAGGAAGAGAGAAAGGAAATCCTTGAAAATATCAAGGGTGTCGATAGTGTTTTCATCAGCATCGACGAAGACGACAGCGTCTGCAAGAGTCTGGAAAAAATCAGACCTGACATTTTCGCAAACGGTGGTGACCGCAGCGGTGAGTCCGAAATACGTGAAGCAGAAGTATGCCGTCAACTCGGCATAGAAATGCTCTTTAACGTGGGCGGCGGAAAGGTTCAGTCGAGTTCCTGGCTGACAAAACCGAGGGACTCCGAGAAAGAATAACTGACCGGTTTCATTGTCCCTTCTCACGAGTATTATCTTTATGTAATTCGTATTCCACCATTTTCGCTATTCTCACATTTGTTTTATTCTTCGATACCAGTTTATAGTATGCACGTTTTCTTCCCCTGCTATTAAACTCGATTACTATTTCATTAACTAATAGGCAGGGCTTGATTTATTCCCCGAATTAATAATAGAATCCTGTACCGGCATA
This sequence comes from Dehalococcoidales bacterium, assembly GCA_034416335.1. Taxonomy (GTDB): domain Bacteria; phylum Chloroflexota; class Dehalococcoidia; order Dehalococcoidales; family UBA2162; genus MGML01. The sequence goes on along the minus strand of DAOULV010000018.1, from coordinate 200,322 downwards.
TTATGAACAGGCACTGTTGAGCTAATAATTTAAGGAGGATATAGATGAAAATTACTAAAATAGAATGTGTGCCCCTTAGTATTCCTACTCCGATGCGGGGCGAAGGGAGGTCGGGTAATATTCTTCTGGTAAAGCTGCATACGGACGAAGGGTTAACCGGAATGGCCGATGCTGGAGGCGTACACCAGGATATCGTGATATCAATGGTTAAATCCTGGGAGCCGGTACTTCTCGGCGCCAACCCTCTTGACAGAGGTCTGATTATGAACAGACTCAGTTTCGCCATAAATTCCGTCTGGGGCTTTTCGTATCCCGCCGCCGTATGCACGATCGACTTTGCTTTATGGGACCTCGTTGGAAAAGCGCTGAACCAGCCGATTTATCAGCTTCTGGGCGGAAAAGCCAATGAAAAACTCCGATTCGACTTTTTCCTGCATGCCGAAACCGCCATGCAGGACGCTGAGATGGCTCTGGAAGGCGGTGTTACCAGCCTTGGTCTGAAGAATTCAGGGTTCGGCGGAGGAGAACGTAATGTCGCACTCGATATCAAAAACGTGAAGGCACTCAGAAAAGCCGTAGGTGACAAAGCTGAACTGGCTTTCGACGCGAATGCAACGATGGACTATTATACAGCGCTAATGTTTGCGCGGGAAGTCGAGGACTGCAACCTGTACAAACTCGAACAGCCGATTGCTACGTCGAATATAGACGGCCTGGCATCACTGCGGAGTAACACCAGAATACCTATCTGTTCTCACGAATCCAGCGTAAGTCCTACTGGCCTGATGCAAGTTATTTCCAAGAAAGCGGCCGATATAGTCGGTACAAAATTGGCTGCCGCCGGAGGAATTACCAAGGGTCTCGAATGGGCTGCTATTGCCAAGGAATCGAACCTCGGTATGTACTGTGGCGCGATGAACGGGCCTTGGGAAGCCGCGGCTCAGGCACACTGGCTTTGTTCGGAACCTGAGTTCGGCAAACAGGCGCAGGCGAACTTCTTCCCCGTCTTGATGTACAACACCTTCGATACCACGAAATCGGTCGATAATGACCTGATACTAAACCCGATGAAATATAAAGACGGCTGTTTCTATCCTCCCGAAGGTCCCGGTATCGGACTGGAACTAAATGAAAAAGCGGTACCGAAATATCTGACAAAGGATAAGAGTATAGTCACTATAGGTTAGCAAGATATTTCGTCTTGATGAATTAAATAGAAGGGCAGACTGTCAAAGAGTCTGCCCTTCTTTATTATCCTCGTCGTGTATATAGCGCCGAAAAAGATATCTGTTAATGCCGGGAGACTCTTTTTCTTATTTCTCCGTATTTGACCAGTCCCGCCAGACCGGTACACGCCCTGTCAGGGAAGGGATAGGCTGGAATTCCGGCTTCTTCAAGGCTATTAATCGTATCTTCCGACGCACCGAGAGAACCAACGCAGGTAATGATAGGTTTTCCGGTTTTACCGGCTGCGTCAATCAGGGCTTTGGGTAACTCCCGGCTGAGTTCAAAGGAGATAAATGCCGCGATTATTGCGTCTACATCATCGTCCTCCAGTACGGCACTCAGTATTTCCCGGCTGGTATCGAAGTCGCTTCCCGTCCACGCCATATCGACCGGATTTTCTATTGAAAGTAAAGGAGATATTTTTTCTCTCAGTCGTTTTTTTGTATCCTGCGAAAATACTGAAAGCTCCATACCGTATTCACGGCATTTGTCTGCGGCGATAATACCCGGACCCGCCTGTAGAGACAGAACCGCAAGTCTGTTACCCCTTGCCGGTTTTTGAAGAGCCAGCGCTTTTGTTACGTCGGTAAGTTCCGTCAGGGAGTCGACTGATATCATACCACCCTGATTGAATGCCGCTCTGTAATATTCATATTTTCCGGCCAGACTGCCGGTATGTGACAGCGTGGCAGAACTGCTTTCTTCACTCCGGCCGCCTTTTAATGCGACTATCGGCTTTTTCCCGACGGTTTCCAGGGCTGCCTTCATCAGCTTTTTGGGTTCGTTTATTCCTTCGATATAAAGTACGATGACTCCTGTATCTTCATCTTCCGCAAGATATGTTACCACCTCATCAAAGTCAAGATTGCACCTGTTTCCCAGACCCATCACTTTACTGACCCCAACGTTGTTACCCGTCAGGGCATTAACCAGGTAAACGCACATCCCTCCACTCTGACTTACAACGGAGACATTGCCGGTCTTACTCCTACCCAGGCCGGGAGAAAAAGTAGCATTCAGATTATTTTTTGTGTTTATCAGCCCCATCGTGTTGGGTCCGATGATTTTTATTCCGCTCTTGTTTGCCTTATCCCGCAGTTCGTTTTGAAGATCCAGTCCCATCTCCGAACCGATTTCGCTGAATCCGGCACTGACGAAGATTATCCCTTTTACACGTTTCTTTATGCAGTCCTCAAGCACTGAAATCGCCTGCCCGGCCGGGACGACGGAAATAGCCAGGTCCGGTTCTCCGGGAATATCCAGAACAGACGGATATGCCTTTAGACCTGATAATTCGGATAGCGAGGGATTAACCGGGTATATTTTTCCTTTGAAACCATCATTCACTAGATTCGATGTACACAAAAACCCCGGTTTTCCGGGATTAGCAGAAGCCCCGATAACCGCTACGGACTCCGGATTGAAAATATAATCCAGCCGGGACGATAAGTCCATATATGAAAATCCTTTATAAATTGAATAGTGTGTGTTTTAAGGTCTTAATAAGCAGTAGTACGTCGGCAGGTATAACGTGACTGATATTATATTGCTGCGATTATCCCTGTCAATAAAACTCTGGATTCATAATTATTCAACCTGGTTTGATTAGTACTTTATCGTTTCTATTGACATTATCACCTCAATTCGTTAGAATTCAGTTTTCTAAAGTCCATCTTCGTTTACTATACTGCACCTTCCCGCAAAGGAGGTGATGATAACGACAGAATAAAGCACCGGTGATGTTATAATCATTAGCATTTTCCGATGCTTTTTGTCTTTCAGTACGAATTACCGATAAAGGAATGAAAAAGGAGGAAAAACCGGATGAGGAAAATATTGTGGTTAACCGTAAGTTTATTGATGGTATTGTCCCTGGTACTGGCTTCCTGTGGAACAGCTACCACTGAAAAAGTCACTACCGGAGATGACACTAACGACGTCGTAAAAATTACAGAATCGGAGACAACCGTAGGAACGACTACGAGTGATGAAGAAGAAGCAATGGTGTCACCTGAGACTCCCAAATACGGAGGTTATATAGTCACTCCGGGCGGAGATCCTATCGGGTGGGATCCGGCATATTTCCTGAATTTTATGCTTGTGCCCAATTTTCTTACTAACGAAAGTCTGTTAACCGGTGACTGGGCCAAAGGGCCTGCCGGAACCGGTGAGACCGATTGGACACAGGGGCTGATAGGAAGAACCGACCTGATGAGAGGGTTGCTGGCCGAAAGCTGGGAAATGCCCGATGAAACAACTTTACTCTTCCACATAAGACAGGGAGTACACTGGTGGAATAAAGCTCCTTTAAACGGGAGAGAATTTACAGCTGAAGATGCTGCCTGGAGTATTACCCGTGAATGGGCCGGAAACAGCTGGCTGAAATTCGGAAATCCTCCCCAGGACCATATCATTTCAGCCACGGCTCTCGACAAATACACTCTCGAAGTTAAAGTCCCCGCTCATGCTCAGGGCTTGCAGGTATTTGTAACTGCAGAATCAGCCCGATTAGTCCCGCCTGAACTTGGTGATGATATGATTACATGGGAGACAATGGTAGGGACAGGACCGTATATGGTCACCGATTATGTACCCGGCAGCAGTATTAACTATGAGAAGAATCCCAGCTACTGGGATTATGATCCTGTTCATCCTGAAAACCAGCTTCCTTATCTCGACGGGTTGAGAACTCCTATTATACCGGACCTTTCCACTCAACAGGCAGGCTTCCGAACCGGTAAGATCGATATGATGGGAGAAGTCAGTTTCGAAGACTGGCAGAGGTTCATGTCGCAGCGTCCCGACCTGCAGTATATGGAAGTGTATGCGTCGTTACCTACCTTCCCATGCGGAAGAATTGACAAGGAAGAACTTCCGTTCAAGGATGTCAGGGTAAGACAGGCGATGAACCTGGCGGTCAACCAGCAGGAAATACTGGATGATTACTACGAGGGTCATGGCGCTATGCTGGTTTACCCGTTCCTACCTATTCCTACATTCAGTGACGTGTATGTACCGCTGGAAGATATGCCTGAAGTAGTCCAGGAGTTATTCACATACAATCCTGACAAAGCCAAGCAGCTTCTGAGCGAAGCCGGGTATCCCAATGGATTCAAGACAAAAATTATATGCACCACGGGTGAAGTAGACCTGTTGTCTATTATCAGGGAGTACCTGCTGTTAGTCGGTATTGACATGGAACTCCAGCCGGGTGAAGCGGGGATAGTCGTTGCTCAGGTTAAAGGCAGGCAGGTAGAAGAAATGTGCATGGCAATGTCATATCCGTTTGCGGTCTGGAAAATGATGAACCTGCGTGCCGAGAGTTTCAGTAACCCGTCTTTCTTCGAAACACCGCAGACAAGGGAAGCCTACAACAAGGTTCTCAGCTATGTCGGTAAGGACAGCATGGCTATGCTGCAGACACTGAAAGGAGTTGCTCCGCATGTTCTCGAGTATAGCTGGGGAATCTGGCTGCCGGCACCAAGCAGATATAATATGTGGCAGCCATGGATACAGAATTACCACGGCGAAACCAATATCTCTCAAGCTTCAATCGCGGGTGCCTGGCGTATTTATGTCTGGATGGACCAGGAACTCAAAACATCGATGGGATACTAGTTGCAACTATCCCACAGTTACTGAAATTATCAAATCTACGACGGACAGGAGGTAGAGGAAAATCCTCTACCTCCTTCCTTTTTTTCATTTTCTCTACTTGCCCGCATTCGATAATCACACTATCGTATTATTTTCACGAAATTAGAAATTTTAGCTTCGATAATATATACTAGGGACTGATTTATAAATTTCTTTCTGGCTAAATATGCTTTTTCGGCAGGATAAGGAGGCTTTAACAGCTAATGATAGAGGTTAGAATGCTTGGAAGAGGCGGCCAGGGAGCATATTCTTCCGCAGAAATGCTGGCTGCCGCCCTGGTTAAAGAAGGAAAATATGCGACCTGTTTCCCCATGTTCGGCGGTGAGAGACGTGGCGCTCCGGTCAATGTTTTCCTGCGATTTGATGATAAGCCGATAAGACTGAGGTCCCAGATATATTATCCTGACTGCTGCATAGTTACGGACCCTCTGCTTGCCCGAACACCGGATGCACTCAAGGGACTGAAACCGGGCGGTATCGTTGTTATGAATCTCCCGGAAATGCTGGAGGAAAAGCCCCACGAAAATACGGCGGTACTCGCCACGGTAGACGCGACCGGTATCGCTCTCGAGGAAATAGGGCGCCCCATCACCAATACGGTATTAATCGGCGCGCTCTTATATACAACGGGGTGGGCGGAGCTGGATTCCATACTGGAAGTTTTTAAGGATTCCTTCAGTGAAAGACTTCTGGACAGTAATATCCGCTGCGTAAAAAGAGGTTTTAAAGAGACGAAAGTAAACCGATTCGGAGGAGACTAATGGTACGGTATAAGTCTGAATACGAAGGTCCGTGGGCATCGGCAAAACCTGTGTTGTTTGCGTATCCGACTGCCGACTGGCGGGCAGTAAGACCGGTATTCAATACGGCAATATGCGGACACTGCGGAATCTGTTATCTACAGTGTCCGGTCGGCTCTGTGAAAGACATGGGAACATACTGTGAAGCCGATCTGTCCTACTGTAAAGGGTGCGGCCTCTGTGCCAGAGAGTGCCCTAACAATGCCATCAAGATGGTAAGAGAGGAGAACAAGTAGGTATGGTGACCAAGATTACACCGAGAGTTGAACAGGTCAGAGTATTCGACGGCAACAGGGCGTGCGCCTATGGTGTCCTGCTGTGTAAACCGGACCTGATTTCCTGTGTACCTATTACTCCGATGACGCCGATGGTCGAAGCACTCTGGCAGTACGTCGCCGACGGTCGCCTGGATGCCGAACTGGTAGCAGCCGATGGTGAAATCAATGCCCTCAGTTACTGCATAGGCGCGTCATCCGCTGGTGCTCGAACTTTTATCGGTACCGCGTCGCAGGGACTGGGCTATATGTACGAAGCCTACCTCAAGACCGCCGGAAACAGGCTCCCTGTCGTTATGGCTCTCTCGACAAGAGAAAACGCGGCTCCTGACGGTGTGGTATCGTCACACCAGGATTTCGTTACCGCCAGAGATGCCGGATGGGTCCAGATTGTCTGTGAGGGCGTTCAGGAAATCCTGGATACGATGATTATGGCATACCGGCTGGCCGAAGACCCCGAAATACTGCTGCCGGTTAACGTATGCTTCGACGGCTATTATCTTTCCTATCTGACGGAAAGAGTAGAACTGCCTTATGAAGAGGATGTGGACGCATTCCTTTCTCCTCTGGCAGGATACGACCGACCGAAACTCTGCCTGGAAGACCCGCTTACGGTTCCTACTAATACCAGGGAAGAATTGTTTGCGGAATGGCGTCATAAACACGCCGTCGCTCATCAGAAAAGCAAGAAGAAACTGGAAGATATCGAACGTGAATATCAGTCGGCTTTCGGCAGGAGTTACGGAGGTCAGATTGATGAATACCGGACAGAAGACGCTGAAATAGTAATGGTCAGTATGGGTAGCCAGACCGGGGCTATAAGGGAAGTCGTGGACAGCAGGCGTGATAAGGGAGAAAAGGTCGGTGCTGTAAAAATCAGGCTTTTCAGGCCCTTCCCCAGAGAAAGACTGCTTGAAGCATTGAAAGGGAAAAAAGCTGTCGGCGTTCTTGACCGGAATGTGAATTTCGGCTGGCAGTCCGGCGTCAACTTTATCGAGACGAAAGCCGCCATCCAGGACCTGCCGGAGAATATACCGGTAACAGGATTTATCGCCGGTATCGGCGGGACCGACTGCAGTCTTGAAATGGTTGAAAGAGCAATGGATATTACCCGGCTTGCCGCCGAAGGCAAACCACACCAGGAAATTACCTGGCTGAATATCGAATAATACGGATATCACTTTACCCCGACAGATACCACCGGAAAGGGAGTAATTAAATGGCGAGATTTTACGATACACTGGTGAAAAGAAGAGATTGTCCACCTGATTGTCAGGCCTGTGAAGAAGCTTGCGCGGCAAGACCCGGAGCAGCCGGGTCGGTCATCAAGGCCGATGAAGTACATCAGGTTGCCCGGTCGAGAAACGTATCCTGTTATCAATGCGCGCAGCCGCTGTGCCTTGAAGCCTGTCCTTCGGGCGCGATCGTAAAAAGTGAAGAGGACGGAATCGTTCGTGTTATGCGTGACGACTGTATCGGCTGCGGGACTTGCGTCGAAGCATGTGTTTACGGAAATATGTTCTTCGATGATAATAACCAGGTTTCATTCAAGTGCGAGATGTGTGAAGGAGACCCCGAATGCGTTAAAGCCTGCCCGTATGAGGTACTCGAATTCGTAATCGACAACGAAAGAGTGCGCAATCACCTGATAACCGACGACCTTTTCACTTCTGGTGTAGGACTGTGTTCCGGGTGTCCTATCGAGACTATGTCCCGGATTACAGGTAAAATCCTGGGAGAAAACGTTGTCTTTTTCGGTACTCCGGGATGCTGTTCGAGGATAACGCAGGGTATCGGGATGCAGGCGAGTTCACGCGTACCGTGTTATTTTGCCCTTATGACCAACGCTGCTTCAACAGCGGCAGGAGCCAAGCGGTATTATCAGAAAACAGGACAGGATATTATGGCGGTGGTAATGGTCGGAGACGGTGCCACTGCCGATGTCGGATTTGCCGGTCTGTCAGGGGCCGCCGAACGCAATGAGAACATTATCTATATATGCATCGACAACGAAGCCTATATGGCAACCGGTATCCAGAGTTCCGGGACGACGCCGTTTGCAGCCTGGACCTTCACTTCACCGGTCGGTGAAAACAGGGCGGGGAAAGGAAACAACTCCAAGTATATGCCGCTGATAATGGCCGATCACGGCATCCCTTATACTGCCACGGCAACCCTGAGCCACCTGGAAGACTACGCTGAAAAGCTGGAAAAGGCAAAACAGGTAAAGGACGGGCTGGTATACATTCATATATTCTCGCCCTGCTATACGGGATGGAGATCGCCCGAGGACAGTTCTGTCGAAATAAGCAGAATGGCAGTTGAGACCAATTATTTCCCCCTCTGGGAATGTGAACGGGGAAACTACAAGCTTAACTATCAGCCGAAAAACAGGCTGCCGATTGAAGAGTTTGTAAAGACAATGGGACGTTTCAGCCATCTCAAAGATGAAGATATCAGTACGTTTCAGAAAATGGTGGATGACAGGTTCTACCTGATTGAATCCCTGACAAAGCTGAAAGAGAAAGTCTGAGAAACAGCATAATATATTAAATAGTATCTTGTAACAAGATAAAAGGGACACGCGTTCGTGTCCCTTTTTTATAACGAATCTATGACCTGAATCAGGCAAATAGATGCACCCCTCCGTCGGAACAAAAATACCGATATTCACACAGTGTAATGTAAATCAGCAAGATTGGAACAGCGAATGTAGAGCAGATATGTTATCATACTGCCATTCGGATTAGGGTGGAGCAATGGATTACCGGCCAATTCTACAGAGGGTAATCTACACAATCGAATACAATCTGGAAGATGATATCAATTTAGCCCAACTCAGCCAACAGGCTCATATCTCGATGTATCACTTCAGCCGGCTGTTTGAAATCTACACCGGCTTGTCACCTATGGAGTACGTCCGTAGAAGAAGAATACTCCACGCAGCCGTGACGATTTACTCCGGTGAAAAGATTCTGCCGGTAGCGATACGATACGGGTATTCCGGTCACAGTGCGTTTTCTAAAGCCTTCAAGAAAGTGTTCGGTTATTCACCCAGCCTCTACCGAAAAGTTGGAAACCCTCGTATACAACCATGCGTCAACCTGTACACGCAAGAAACGAGTATAGGAGGTAAAATGTCAAAAGCGTACGAAACGGAGAGACTTAAAATCAGACACTTCCAGAGTGATGACTGGAAGCAGATTCAGGCGCTGGCCATTAACAAAGAATCATCCGAGGGTGGTAAATATGACATGGCCTGGCCTACGTCGGATGACGGCTGCAGGAAGATGGCCGAGTTTCTGTCCGGTACCGAATTTTTCTGGGCGGTTTGCCTGAAGGAAGAGGGGAAAATAATCGGCCTTATCGCTTTTAACTCAATCGATGAAAACCGGACACTGGACTTCGGACATTTATTTCACACCGATTATATGTCGGAGGAGATAATGACCGAAGCACTCCGGCGTATGGTTCAATATGCATTCGATGAGCTCGAGATTGATCGCATCACCACACATAACGCGGCTGACTGGAAAGGACAGACCGAACCGCTGCGTAGACTCGGGATGAGAAAAACAGGTGAAGTTACGGATTCATCGACCTTTTCCGATGGAACGCCGATTGAGTTCACCACATGCGTTCTCGGAATAACCAGAGAAGAGTGGGAAAAAGAGAATAAATAATCTCACCTTCGGTTAGACCATTTTCAATAAAGTAGCGTTAGTTCTTGCTATGGTTGAACATGCGGCTAAATCTGCCCGAAGGCAAGAAGACAGAGTTAGTTTACGTAACTATCTTCTCTCGGCACGTAGCTTTGCAGCTTCCGCAATAGTAGGGTTTTGTGACCCAGTATCTTCGTTTTCTAATAATAGATAATGTCTGACATTAGATGTCATAGATAAACTGACCGCTTGATAGCTATGTACAACCCAACCACGAGCTACATATTCTTCTATAACTTGGGGTATCTTTTCATGGTGGTCTACTTGAACACATAAGTATCGTTTCATTGTTTATTAACTCCTATTCAACGAATCACTTTACGTGTTGTAAAGGGATAGTTACCTTATCTTGAATTACCGCACTCGACCTTACCCCGGAAGATGGAGTAGCCGTCTGGCGTTCCCCTCGAATATCTTGTATTTATCTTCATCGCTTATCGGCATTTCTTCCACCGAACGAATCGTCTCCCGCGTGTACCTGTCTCCATACTCGCTGTCAAAGGGGAAATCCGTAGCAAACACCATCCGGTCGGCGCCACAAAATTCATAACCGCACATCAAGCCGGGAGTGCTGCCGTATATAGCCGTGTCGTAATAGAACATCTTGAAGTAGTCTATATGCGGTTTTGTTAAATCCTTTGTATATTTTGCCCCGCGAAGTATTACGGCGTGGTCGTACGAGCCTTCCATTCTTCGCTCCAGGAACGGAATCATGCCGCCGCAGTGATGGGTTATTATTTTCAGATTCGGAAATTTCTCCAGGATACCGCTGAACACCATCCTCGTCATAAACGCCGCCGTTTCATAAGGCCAGCCAAGATTACTGAATATCATATAGCGCGACCTGGGCTCTGCCTTATAATCCGTGTAATCCGCGGAGCGCGTGGGATGGACCCATATTGGCAGATCATATTCAGTCATCTTCTGGTAAATGGGCATATATTCCGGAAGGTCCAGCGGCTTATCAATGACCGGCGTCAGCAATTGAATGCCCTTAAGGTTTAACACATTTATCGCCCGGTCGATTTCTTCAAGGGCGGCGTCGACGTTGTCCATCGGAAGTGAAGCGGCTGCAGCGGGAAACTTATCCGGGTATTTCTGAACGAGCTCGGCCATTTCATCATTAGCCAGTCTCGCCAGTTCAACGGCTTTTTCACCCGTGGCAATAGCTTCGACAGGCGGCAGTCCCAGTGTCAGCACATGCGCCAGGTCGGGGTATTTGTCCATAATCTGAAACCGCCGTTCGAGGTCATAAAGTGTCGGCAGGCTGTCTATAACATTCTTCAGGTAGAAATTATCCGGAGTTATCCTGTAAAACTCCTCTTTATATTTCGGAGTTAATATATGGCAGAACATATCAATAATCATTGTCTACACCTTCTTCTTATTCATAATTTTGTCATTCTGAGTCCGCCGTAGGTCTTATACTCCCCTACCATTACAAGGATCTCTCTGTAAGTCTACACCCGCCTGTCATTGCGAGGAGTCCACGATGAGCGCAGCGAATCGGGGCGACGCGGCAATCTCTATTATCGAACATGGAGATTGCTTCGTCCGCCTGCGGCGGACTCGTAATGACAATGTTAATTTACTTATAGCCCTTCATATAGATCATGCCAGTTGTTATTCATATTACTTATCAACGCTACTTTATTCTTTCTTGAACCGGCTTTTATCTGTTTCTCTCTGAATATCGCACTTTTAACGTCCTGACAAATCTCATAATAGACAAGTTTATTAATATTATAATTACAGGTGAATCCTTTAATCAGTTTATTCTTGTGCTCATATACTCTTTTATGCAGGTTGTTAGTAACACCCGTATAAGTGACTGTGTTAGTGTCATTAGCCATTATATAAACATAATATTGCTTATCCATTCTAATTTTTGTCATTGCGAGGAGTCCACGATGAGCGCAGCGAATCGGGACGACGTGGCAATCTCTATTATCGAACCTGGAGATTGCCACGTCCCGACTGTGTCGGGAGTCGCAATGACGTCAGATTTATTGTTCCGGTATATTACACGCCGGCTGGAACTTATATTACGCCTTCTTCTTTCAGACTCTTTACCTTATCCTGGCTGAGACCCAGAATCTCATAATACACATAATCGTTGTGTTCACCGAGTCCCGGAGCGTGGCTCCTGATACTGCCCGGCGTTAAGGACAGCTTAACGGGAAGACCGGGTATCGGGATTTTGCCTAAGCCAGGAAAATCTATCTGCTGTACCATTTCACGCGCCTGTACCTGCGGGTCGGTCAACAACTGGTCTATCGTCTGTACCGGTTCACACGGCACGCGGGCCTCTTCGCATAGTTTGACAAGCTCTTCAACCGTGTGTTCAGCAACCCATTTGCCAACTACCTCGTTAATAACGTCAGCATTGTGAAAGCGATCCATATCACTCCCGAACCTGGGGTCGTCAGCCATCTCCGGCCTGCCGATTTTCTCCGTGAACCTCTTCCAGATACTGTTGGTGACTATGGACAGAACCACCCAGCCGTCTTTAGCTTCGAGACAGGTGTTATAAGAGTGAAATCCCCGGTTACCTATCTGCTTCCTTATCTCACCGTAAAAATGGTAAAGGAGCAGAGTTCCCATCGACTGGGAAACGAACGTTGCCGTGTCGTACAGTGAAACATCTATCGTCTGGCCTTTGCCGGTTTTCTCCCTGTGGTAAAGGGCGTTCAATACGCCGACTGTTGTAAAGAGTCCGGCGGTAACGTCGATGAAGGGAATGCCGGTCTTTATCGGGTCGTTACCCGGGAATCCTGTCAGTACCATACCTCCCGAGCGTGCCTGCGCCGTACCATCGAAACCCGGTCTCCGCGCGTCAGGGCCATCCTGTCCGTACCCGGACAGGGCAGCAAGTATAATTCCCTCATTGATTTCCTTAAGCCGTTCATAATCGACTTCAGTGGCTATCGGAGCACCCGGAGTATAATTATGCAGAATCACATCCGATTTTTTTACCAGCTCATGGAAAACTTCCCTGCCGGCAGGAGTATTAATACGCAGGGTGGCACATTTCTTACTGCGTCCTATAACCTTATACAGCAGTGTTTCTCCGTCCGGCCCCAATTGCCCCCAGCTTCTATCCGGCGCTCCCCGCGGCTCTTCTATCCTGATTACCTCGGCACCCAGATCTGCCAGCACCATCCCGCAGAGAGGGCACGCCTGAAAACGTGATAGATCAAGAACCCTGATACCTTCAAGTGAATCCAATTGTCACGACCTCCTTTCGGTCAGAATCCCCGGTTCACTGTTTTGCTTATTGTATATATGAACCCCCGGTACGTCAACGACAGGACTATACAGCCGGAGGCTGAAATAAAATTCTCACGACCTTACAGTCAGGGTATTAACCTGTCACAGACTTCGTCTGCCCTTCACTTTTAAATACCATCCGACTCCCTTATGTCATTCCCGCCCTTCCTTAATTTATGTTTATCAATCTGTTGAGCGGGAATCCAGTTACACATTGAATACTGTTTATTATCGAAAAGAGTAGGGAAATCTCCATCCCTCGACCTCACAGTCGGGGTATTGCGGAGGTCAAAATAAACGATTTGCCGTGTGAAATATTGCCCTGTATAATAGTTAGACTACACCGGTGAATCGCGTAATATACTCGTTGTCCGGAGCGAAAGATGGAGATTAGCTTTACCGAAGAGCAGGAAATGCTGAGGGCATCGGCCCGTGATTTTCTGGAGAAGGAAAATACCGAGGATGTCATTAACGATGTAGAGACGGGCAACCTGGGTTACTCCCCCGACCTGTGGAATAAAATTGCCGGACTGGGATGGCTGGGGCTTGTCTTTCCGGAGCAGTACGGCGGGAGCGAAATGGACCTTATCGACCTCGCTGTTCTCTACGAGGAATTCGGCCGGGCAGCCTTCTCCAGCCCATACACCCCCACAATCGTCCTGGGTGGGCTGACCATACTCGAAGCCGGGAGCGATACTCAGAAATCCGAAATACTGCCGGAACTGGTAGAAGGCAGAAAAATAATCGCCTCGGTTTTAGGCGCATCGGACCCGGGACTGGAAGGTACCGAATTGAGTCCCGATAAGGTGACTATCTCGGCTGAAACCGATGGTGAAAATTATCTGATCAACGGCATCAAGTTGTTTGTTCATAATGCCGGTGTTGCCGACTACTTCCTGGTTCCTGCCCGAACGCAGACCGGGAATAATCCTGAAGACGGCATAACGCTTTTTCTCGTCGATGCTGAAAGTCCTGGAATAACCGTTACGCGACTTACCACAATCCCGGGTGACAACCAGTATGAAGTTATATTCGACAATGTCAGGGCAGCCGCCGACAACATTATCGGTGACCTTCACGGGGGATGGGCTCCACTACATCGTTCGATGCAGATAGGCGAGGTAATGATGGCTTCCCAGATGCTGGGAGCGGGGGAGAAATTACTCAGAGATTCGGAAGATGATTTCGCGACCCGAATCGAGTCCGGCATACCCGACGATGTTAAAGAGTACAACGAGGAATACCTCGATAAGTTAAAACAGGACATCGAAGGTTGTCGCCAGACAATCTATCAGGCTGCGAGGAAGCTTGCCGATGGTGAACCTTTCGATTTCGAGAATAACATTACCCTGAGTTGGGGTAGTTACGCTCGTCAGAACGCCTGATTAGAAGACTACCGGTTGGAATAAAGTCAGCTTTCTTTATTACCCTGTTCGGAAGATTCCGCCGGTTCCTTATCTTCGTTATCTTCTCCGTTCTGTACAGTCTGGTGAACCTGTTTGGCTGACATCAGGAACAGGGACACGGAAAACTTGGCCGAACCGGGGAAAGACGGCAGAGAAATAAGTCCTTTTTCAGGCATAGCTCCGGAATAAACGTAATACACCGAAGGTTCGGTCCCGAATCCCGGATGCAGCTGGACCGCTTCTTTCTCTTCGATTAATTTCGATACTTCACTTTCGGGGTCGTCGAGGTCGCCGAAGTACCTTGCTTTCGCCGGGCAGGTATTGACACAAGCCGGTGTTGCTTCCCAATCGATTCCCGGTTTCAGGCCCTTCTCGATACCTTTATCGATCCTGTCCATGCAGAAATCACACTTTAAGACCACATCATTCTTCAGAGGAAACAGTTTATCGGCGAGTTTCTCGAATTCAGTTGGACCCTGGCCCCGGAAGTAATCACGTCTGTCCGAGTAGAAAGTGCGTATCTGGTAAGGGCAGGCATCAACGCAGTTCTTACAGCCGGTGCATTTTTCCTGGTCTATCCAGACTATTCCGTCCTCACGCTGCTGCGTGGCACCGGTCGGGCAGGACTCCAGACAGGCAGGTTCTTTGCAGTGGTTGCATAACACGGGGTAAACGTGCTTCATCACGTCCGGATAAGTACCCGTTTCCGATATCATCAGTTTGCCCCACGTCATATCCGGGGGCAGGAAATGCTCCTGCTTGCACTTTATCACACAGCTGTAGCAGCCAACGCACTTATGAAGGTTTATCACCATACCGTATCTCATTATTCGGAATCCACCTTGTAAGCTTTTACTTTCACGCATATTTCAAAAGCGCCGCACAGGGGGTCGATGTGTTTCTGATCGGCTATCAATAACTCATTGAAATTAGTTCCCTTACCCGAAGCAACCGGGCGTCCCTTTGCCCAGCCGCCAAGTCCGACAACCGCAACCGCCTGTCTATGGATCAATCTTGAGAGTTTAAGGCGCCCGGTAACTTTGTCCCCCCTGAAATTCTCCAGGCAGACGGTATCTCCATCCGCAATCCCTCTCTCTTTACCCGCTTCTTCGTGCATGACGATATTATAGGTATAGGGATTTATCTGACTCAGTTCATCTACCCAGGGGTTTTCCGCTGAGAATCGCTGAGTATGCAAAACATCACGCGTGGACACACCAACCAGATTATATTCGGAATCGGGACCGACATCGGTATAAAACGCTGCCGGGAAATAACTGAGCAGCGCGGTATACTGCTCCCATTGCATATGCATGCCGATTTTTTCAGCTCTTTCCTTTACCATCTCACGGTCATGCTCGTGAATTTCATAATAGACCGGAATCCTGGCATCCACGTGGTATCTCCAGTAACACTCCTCCGGTTTCTTGTCCCAGGTCATCACTCCGTTTTCCATAAACCATTCCAGGCTGCGCTCTTCTCCGAAATAGAATTTCAATGACCGGTCGACGAACTCATAGCTCCTGATTTTCTCCTCGGGCCTGATTATATCGAAACTGGTGGGTTGAGTATCCGTCTGTTCCCACTTCATTAACTTGTTGGAGAACCAGTTCTCCATGAAAGTGTTATATTGCTCTCTGATACCAACCCTGTCCGCCAGGTCGAAGAGGATGTCGAGAGTACATCTTCTCTCGAACTTGGGTTCGCAGACCGGCATCCCCACGTGAAAACTCCATTTTTCCATACCGATAGGATAATTAAAGAAGTAGCCCTGCGACGAGCTCGGGTCGAGGTTCTCGAGGGAGTGACATTCGGGCAGTACGATATCGGCAAATCCCTCGGTTGTCTCATTATGCACCGTGTTTATGGAGAATATAAACGGTACTTTCTTCAGGAAGTCCTCAGCCGGTTTGGGACTTCCGGCACTCATAACGGTATTGGCTCCGTACAGTCCCAGCGCCTGGGGTTCGTAGGGTCTTCCGGCATTTGTCCATATCTCATCCCAGTCTTCGCAGTAAGGATAAGGATTTCTTCCCGCATGGGGGAATACATCGGTAAAGTTTAAGAGACCGGGACCGGACGATTCCGGCGGCGGCCACGGGGCTTTGGAGAACCAGACTCCTGGCGTCAGCATACCGTCATAACCGGCGTAAGGCTGAAAGCTGGGACGTCCTGTTTCAGGATGTCCGAATCCTCTTACCGTCCCTGAGCCGAGTATACCGCCGCACACATCCTGGTTCCCCAGCAGTGAATTGAGCAGAGTTAACGCGGCATACTGGTGAAGACCGTTGGTGTGTGTATTTACTCCCTTGTACCCGACCACACAGGCCGGCCTGTAAGGTACCTGTTGGCCATCTATCTCTATAGTGCTGCCTATCCTGGCTTCTTTTACCAGTTCTCTGGCCAGCCGCTTTATCGTCTCTTCGGGTACCGTGCTGATTTCAGCCGCCCAGTCCGGTTTGTACTGCTTGAGATGTTCCTTAAGGATACTGAAGGCGGGACGGCACTCTATTCCGTTAACGGTGTATTCACCCTCGAGAGCGGGACGTGAAAGAGTGGGATCGTCATAAGGCTTGGCTTTACCGTCCTGTTCATCCCAGATTAACGGATACCCGCTTTGTTCGTCCCGGATAAACTTTCTGTCGGGACCTGCCAGGTAAGGTCCGTTCGTCTTAGCCCTGATGTACTCAACATCATAGGTTCCTATCTCGTTGACGATAAGGTTAGCCATTACCAGGAACACCGCCAGATCGGTACCCGGAAGAATTGGTATCCATTCGTCTGCTTTGCTTGCGGAGATATAACCAACCGGGTCCAGTACGACCATTTTCATGCCGCGGTCTCTGGCTTCCGCCCCCAGCCGGATTGCAGTAGCCAGGGAACGACCGCCAGCTACCCCTTCATTGCCGCCGCACCGGAGCACATAATTGCAGTATTTATAATCGGGAAGAATATCCCAGGCGGCATGTACCAGGGCACCAACGTGATGGGCGACTGCCCCGCAGGCGGTCCCGACGCCGCCGGCCGCACGGTTCAGCGTACCGAATGAAACAAAAAACGGAGATACAAGTACGGTTGCTTTGAAGGTGGTACCAGGACTGGGTGTAAAACCCCAGACGAGCTGCCTGGGGTCCGTTTCTTTTATCTTTCTAAGTTTATCAGCAATCGTATCAAGGGCCTCGTCCCATGAGATTCTCTCCCAGCCGGGGTCTTCGCCTATTCCTTTTCTGGGATTGGTCCTCTTAACCGGGTAATTTACACGGTTCGGGTCATGGTAGTCCATTATCGTGGCAACACCTTTTCCGCACAGACCACCCTGCCCGCCCAGATCACTTTCCGGTATTCCTTCTATCGCTACCGGCTGACCGTCGACTACCCTTACCTTGACAC
Organism: Dehalococcoidales bacterium; assembly: GCA_034416335.1. GTDB lineage: Bacteria > Chloroflexota > Dehalococcoidia > Dehalococcoidales > UBA2162 > MGML01. The sequence continues at coordinate 182,575 of DAOULV010000018.1, read as the reverse complement.
CGCATACACAGTAACAACCGGCGCAAATCGTGTAAGCCCAGTAGTCATTACTGCCATTTCTGGCAAATATTTTATAGTCTTCTCGTTCCTCGAGCAGCTTCTTATTCTGTATTACATCCATGTTGGACAATATATCACCGCCGGTATTTACAGTCAAATCTCATCTCCCCGTTACCGCGGTTCGCGTTCTCCTGTAAAGATTTTACGGAATCATTTTAAGCGAAGTAAAGCCTGTGTATTTATACAATAAAGTGATAGCACGACTTGATTTATTGAGCGTGTAATAATATCTTATACTCGGAACGCTGCTGAGTGACAGTTACAGAAAGGGAGGTGTCTTATGTCCGGTCCTCTGGATGGTATAAGAGTAATCGACTGTGGAGTGGTCCAGCTCGGACCAACCGCCGGAGCGCTTCTCGGCGACCTCGGCGCCGATGTAATAAAGGTGGAACCTCCGGTCACGGGTGAAATGGGGCGGGGAATCGAAATATTCGCCACTGCCGCCAGCCGCATCCAGACCGGCGGCAGTCATTTCGAAGCCTGGAACCGTAATAAACGCGGTATGACTCTGAACCTGAAGAAGGAGAGCGGCAGAGAAGTCTTCTACAAACTGGTAGAGACTGCCGATGTAATGCTGAATAACTGGAGAAAAAGCGTTGCCGGGCAGCTTGGAGTCGATTATGAGACCGTAAAAAAACACAATCCGGATATCATTTATGCTTACGCCAGCCCCTGGGGACTGAAAGGAGCCGACAGCGAAGACCAGGCGATGGATTTCGCTGCAATCGCCCGTTCGGGAATGGCATTCCAGGCAGGGCAACCGGATGACCCGCCGACGATATTTGTCTCGGGATTTGCCGATACCACTGCGGGAATCCTGCTCGTCCAGGCAATTCTTGCGGCATTGCTGGTCCGGGAGAGAACGGGCGTCGCCCAGATGGTAGATACATCGCTTTTAGGCAGCATGGTTGCCGGACTGGAAAGACTGCCGGTGAACAGCAGAGCTCAGTCGGGTATGGAAATGCCAAGACGCGACCGGACGAAGATGGGTAATCCGCTGTGGAATTATTACAGGTGCAGCGATGATAAGTGGATCGCTCTGGCTATGCTGGCGGCTGACAGGTACTGGTCTGATTTCTGTAAGGCGCTCGGTATCCAGGAATATGAAAACGATCCCAGATTCTCCGATATCGAAATAAGAAGCCAGGAACAAAACTCTCAGCAGCTAGTAAAAATTATCGATGATATCTTTGCTTCCAGGACTCAGGATGAATGGATTCGCATTCTCAAGGAGCACAAGCTAATATGCACCCGGATCCAGACGATATCCGATCTGCTGTCCGATCCCCAGGTAATAGAGAACGAATATATTATGGACTATGAACACCCTACCTACGGGTGGATAAAAACGGTCGGCTTCCCCTGGCATTTCAGCGAAACGCCTCCGAGTCTAAGATTACCTGCCCCGCAGCTCGGGCAGCATACCGAGGAGATAATGCTGGAGCTCGGCTATACATGGGAGGATATCGGGAGGCTCAGGGAAGAAGAAGCAATCTGAAAAGTAAATGATACTATACGGTCTTGATTGTGATTATTGATTCACCCCCTTTATCCCCCTCAAACAGTTGCCGTATTCAGCAGAAATATTCCGATTGTTTGATGGGGAAAGAGTTTGAGAGAGGGGCTTCGCCTCTCTCTCTTATTTACTCCCCCTTTCTGGCCAGGAAAGTCTCCCAGTCACCGTCAATGGTTCTGGCCGGAAAGGGGGCAGGGGGTAAGGTAAGTACAAATAACCAGATACATACAGAATCGAATCAGCAATCTTTCTTATATAAACACAAATTTCAGACTGAAAACGAAATGACCGGACCGGCAGCATAAGTTCTACATTATCAAACCATTACTGCCGGTCTTTTAATAATCCCGTAGAAATCTTTTACAGTTTAATTCCTACCGCCAGGCATCTATACTGAAAGCCTGCCCGTGACCGCCGCCGAACCGTGCAACAGCGGTTTCCTCCATATTACAGAGAAGGATGTTGTAGCTTTCGAACGGGCTGTCTCCTCCGGCCGGTACCATGTAATCTTCAGGCAGCTCTTTCCACGGCTTACCGGACGTCTTCTCGATTCCCAGCCCGCCGTTGGTTATAAAGTCCTGCATACCGCGCATCCTGAACTTGCTTACCGGTTCGAAACTCTTCTTCCATATCCATTCGTATATAGAGTCCTTGGTCTTGAATCCGTAGTCGCACAGGTCCTGGGCTACCTGCTGGGGCATTACCAGGGTGAACCCGCCATCACGTGTTGCCCAGGCGTCTTTTACGAGATACTCCAGGTAATTATGCGGACCGGGTATACCTTTGACATCGAGGAACCTGGCTATAGCGCCGTGTCCCGTCCGCTGTAACGAGCGGTAGACACCGGGAGCATTTTGCTGACCTATCCCCCATTCACCTATCAACCCTCCCGGGTGAGGCATAAGAATACTTTCGTCCTTCTTATAACCCAGCTCCTCGTTCAGGCCTTTCCAGCCTTCCGGCAGACCCTCGGCATATTCGGCGATAATGAACCCGCCGTTAACTATGGGGTTGCCGAGAGTGGTTATGGTGCTGACGGTCTCCTTATAACCGCCAAGGTTACGCCACATAAGACTGCCTACTCGTCCGAGTGCCTTGTTCACCGGATTCCCGGGACCGAATAAGAAGTTGGTAACATTCATACCAATTTCCTTATAGATAGGACCGCTTACAACGAAGGCTCCTCCGGCGCCGCGACCGTCGCCGGTGCCGCCGCCCGATTCTGCGATTGCCAGTACCACCGGGAACTGTTCCGGTTTGCAGCCTGCCATTACGGCGTTAACGGCAACCTGCTCCACCGTGGCGGTGCGGTACATCGGCATGAACCGGATAATATCTCCCTTTTTCCTGGTAATCGTCGATTCAACCACCCCGAATCCCGGCATCACCAGGTCACGCTGCAGGGTTATCAGTTCATCGGGTTTGTGGCTGGTACCCTTCAGCATCGCTTCCACACGTTCTTCAGTGGGGATAACAACCGGCAGACCGTCCGTGTACATGGAGAAAGGTGCGCCGAGTAAAGCGGGTATATCTTCCGTCTGGTTATAAAACTCCTCGGCTTCCGGTAGGGTGCCTTCGAAGAGTATTCTTGATTCGTGCGGCGCCCATAATCCGCCTGCCTGTTCTTCTTCAGTCAGTGGACGGGTTAAAGCATCGAGGACAGGTTGAACAAGTATTTCGGCTTCGGTCACACCTCCTACTGAGTTTCTCGAAGCCACAATGTGCCGTAGTTGGGGGATACCGTGAAGTGTCGAATCGTGCTCCACTTTCCCGGTCTCTTCACCGAAATTGATGAGTACCGTCGGGATCCCTTCTTTCTCGAGACTCGCTAAGTAAGGCAACTGCCTGTTAACTGCGCCGTGTCACCAGCATACTCCCAGTATCACCGCGTCCGTTGTCTTTCTCTCTTCCTCCGAGAGTTCCATCGGCACGATGTGATACCTCTTCTTCACCGTCCAGTTGACGTTGGGATAATTTGCCTTGAGCATTTTCTCCATGGGTACCCAGATATCCGCTTCACCGCAGATGCTCATATGGATGGTTTTGCCATCGAGATTGTCCAGTCGCGACGCCAGGGGGAATGTTTTTACCGGTGGCTGCATTCCGACCGGATTCAGGCATTTGTACACTGTATCTGCCATTTATTACTCCTTTGTATTAACGATATTTTTAATAATTAAACATAATCCCCTGCGCCGGGATTTGTCAAAATAAACACAGCAGAATTGACTACCTTATGGAAAGGTATTAAGTTCTGTTTGCATTCGATTGGTTTTGTTGTCATTGCGAGTCCTCGACGTAGTCGAGACGAAGCAATCCCCAGGTTCGATTATAGAGATTGCCACATCTCCCGATTCACTTCGTTCATTCGGGATCCTCGCAATGACGGAGTTGGGTTCGTCCTTCGACAAGCTCAGGACGAACGGGAGAAGGTCGAGTCTCGCAATTACAACGAGGAACACATAGCCATGGAATCCGCCCCTCTCAAAAATACTTCCCCCTTTCACGCAAACTAATCATTACTACTTAATCAGGGTATTGCGTGAAAGGGGGATACAGGGGGTGAGTACAATAACAACCAAAACCGAATAGTATTAATTGTATCTTAAAGGTATTTACAACCAGCGGATAAAGTAACATAATGGAAAACTGTCAAACGTGAAAAAAACTACTCAGGATATTAAGAACGAATGAGTAATTCAGAGGTAATAAAGTACTGGAATCCGGTCCTCGAAACCATGCCGGTGGAAAAGCTGCGCGAACTCCAGCTGGACAGGTTCAGGTCGATACTCGAATGGGCTTATCATAACTCGAAATTTTATCGCGGCATTTATGCTCAATCCGGACTTGAGCCGGGTGATATAAAGACATACGACGATATTCAAAAAGTGCCTAAAGTTGAAAAATCGATGCTCAGGTCCATTCAGGGTATCGAACCTTTCCCTTACGGTGATATTCTTTCCGTTCCGCTGAAAGATGTCACGGCTTATCGTCAGACCAGCGGCACCACGGGTCAGCCGGTATATCAGGCCGATACCTGGCAGGACTGGGAATTATGGGCAGAATCATGGGCGTATGTTCTCTGCGCTCAGGGATACGACAGCAGCCACAGAGTGTTTTTCCCGTTCGGTTACAACGTGTTCGTTGCTTTCTGGTCGGCCCACTACGGAGCGGAAAAACTGGGCTGCGAGGTGGTCCCCGGCGGAGTTCTCAACACCGAAGCGCGGATACTGAAGATGAAAGAACTAAAAGTAAATTCTTTCCTTGCTACTCCGACCTATGTCCTGGGTATGGCTGAGACCGCTAATAAACTCGGGATAGAACCGGCAAGCCTGAATATTGAGAAAATTACCGTTGCCGGCGAACCCGGCGGCAGTATCCCGACCACCAAAAGAAGAATGGAGGAAGCCTGGAATGCCAGGGTCTACGACCACATCGGAGCAACCGAAATCGGCGCCTGGGGGTATGAGTGCGTCTGCCAGTCAGGTATACATATCAACGAAGCCCTCTTTACCGTCGAGATAGAAGATACGAACACCGGTGAACTGATAACAGAACCCGATAAACCGGGGAAAATGATAATCACCAATCTGAATCGAATGGCCCAGCCGTGCATCCGCTTCGACTCCAAGGATATCATAGAGTGGGGTAATGAAAAGTGTGATTGCGGACGCACTTTCAGGATACTGAAAAGAGGGGTTATCGGCAGAGCCGATGATATCACCAAGGTCAAGGGAGTTCTGCTGGCACCGACCGCAATCGAAGAAGTCGTAAGGAGTATTCCCGAACTGGGCGATGAATTCGAAGTAATAGTCGACAAGAAAGGCGATATTGACGATATCACGCTTAAAGTCGAGTTGAAACCGGAGAATGAAGCCCGTAAGGAAGAGGTTACCCGTACTCTGGCCGACCAGCTAAGGCTGAAGACAAACCTCGGGTATAATCTGGAGTTTCACAGCTTCGGCACATTACCGAGATACGATGTAAAAGCAAAGAGGTTCAAGGACTTGCGGCACAGCGGTTAGCTGGTTCTCTCACAACGTAGCCCACGAACTCCGATTCGGGAAGAGACTTCCGGTAAGTTAATAATTGTTATTTGTTAGAAAAATACGTCCCGTACCTGTGTAGTTTACTCTCCTTCTCCCGGACTGGTAATAATCAGCTTTTCATACCAAGAGCGAAGTGCAGGGCAATCTCCATAGCTTTTACTTTTTCAGCACTAAGGGCTGTCAGCCTGTCACTCAGGCTGAATTTAGCAATAGTAGTAACAGTGTCCAGGTTTATAACACAGGGTTTAGGAAGACCGTCTTCAAGACCTAACGGTACCTCGGAGGCAATATTACGTATTCTGGTAGTTATCGGTGCAACCGTTACAAGCTCCCTCACTGTATAAGCTTCATCACGAGATAAAAGAAGTACGGGCCGCCGTCCGGCAGGTGGTCCTAACTCTGCCCACCAGATTCCGCCACGTTTCATTACCAGGGCTCCTCGGCCAGCACGTTTATTCCCACTCGATTGATGGCTTCAACTTCCCCGGCTGATTCCGGCATAACAGTGTAACCATGAATATATGCGTCTACTTCTTTTGATTCTTTTTCTTGTTTCAGAAGTTTCTCAGCCGCGCGCCGAAAGAACTCACTACGGCTTTCTCCTCTAGCTTTACGTTCTTTCTCAATGGCCTTCAGGGTATTCTCGGGAAGGCTAATTGCGACTTTTGTACTCTTTTCCATCCATAAACTCCTCGTTTTTCATACCTGATTCATACTATAGTATGATATATTTCATACAAATTGTCAATCTGACAATACAGTAACCTGATCTATTAAATCTGTTTAGTGGACTATTAAAACAGTTGTGAAATCTGTCTGTTGATAGCACTGAAGCGGGACGGACAGGATTCCATGCACGTCCCGCATTTTATACACTCATCCTGGTTGATAACGTAAGGTGTTTTTTTTCGGCCTGAAATCGCACCCACAGGACATACGCCGGCGCATATACCGCAGGCCTGGCACTTTCCCGGGTCGATATAATATGATTCTACTTCGCCGAAAAACCGCTCGATATCTTTATCACTGAACAGGTTTTCGTAGTCCCCGGGCGACTCAAAATGTACACCTAACTTCTCGTTCGTTTTAATCTTAATATACGGCACAAGCCTGATAATCTTGGGGATTCTAGATTTTATGTCAATCAACTCCGCTTCTTCGCCCGAACCAATCGGACCCAGGTCCTTTATCTGTCTGCCGAAGCCGTTCATAATATTCGCAAAAAGAATGCCGTCACCCGAAGTCATAAATTCGATTCTCAAACGCTCGGGATTTACCCCGATATATTTTAAAATCTTCCGGCACAGGTGTACCGTTGCCAGAGCGTCGAGGTTTCCCTGAGTAGTATAATTACACTCACCCAGCCGGCATCCGCCAATAAATACGCCGTCGGCACCGTTGGAGAAAGCCCTGAGTATCATCTCAAGGTTTACTCTGCCGGTGCACATCACGCGGATAAGCCTGGTATCGGTTGTGTATTGCAGTCTGGAAACTCCAGCAAGGTCGGCGGCGCCGTACCCTCACCAGTGGCAGACAAAGCCGATTATTACCGGAGTATAATTGGTTACCGTACTCATGCAATCTCCCCGCTTATATTCGACCCCGAAAGCACTTCGCTATCGAAAAATGCCGCGTCTATCTGACTCAGCAGTTCTTTATCCGTATAATGCTTGAGAGAAATGGCCCCGGTGGGACATTTCGAGTTACAGAGTCCGTCCCCCTTACAGAGAACGGGATTAACCACTGCTTTTTGTCCGCGTTTTTTCTCCAGCATTTCTATCGCTCCGTAGGTACATGCCGAACTGCAGGCCCCGCAGCCGATACACCTGCACTCTTCAACCTCGCAGACCGAACCCGAAGCGGTGACCGTATCCCGGTTGAGGAGTGTTACGGCACGTCCGGCAGCCCCCAACGCTTGGGTTATCGTTTCAGGTATATGCTTCGGATAATGCGCCATCCCGCAGAGATATACGCCGTCGGTCGCAAACTCCACGGGCTTCAGTTTGACATGAGCCTCCTTAAAGAACCCGTCCGGATTAAGCGTTAATTTAAATTTGCCGGCTATCCCGGCAGTCTCCTCCGAAGGAATTACCGCAGCAGCCAGCATGAGAAAATCGGCATCCAGGGCAATTAACTTGCCGAGGACCGGATCGGGCACCGTTATCCTTAAAATATTGTCTCCGGCTTCTTTTACCGTTTCAACCCGGGGTGGATTTTCCGGCTCATAACGGATAAACCTGACTTCTTTATCCGCGGCTTCCCGGTAATAATCTTCCCTGAATCCGTAGGTCCGTATGTCCCGGTAGAGAATAGTGATATCCATTTCGGGATTCAGTTCTTTTAGTTTCAGGGCATTCTTTATCGATTCGCTGCAGCATATCCGGCTGCAGTAGTTCCGGTCTTCGTTCCGGCAGCCGACGCATTGTATCATTACCAGGCTGTCCGCATTTACCAGATTTTCATCTCCCCGGAAGATTTTGTCTTCCAGCTCCAGGTGAGTCAGTACCCTGTCATCCTGTCCGTACAGGTACTCCGCTGGAGTGTAAATTTCCGCGCCGGTGGCTATGACAGTAGCCCCATGCTTGATACGGGTAGTCCCCCGCTCCGATTCTACCGTGGTTACAAAATTACCTACATATCCGGCGGTATCCATGATTCTGGCACCCGTATAGACATGTACCAGCGGATTCCGGTAAATTTCACTCCGGACTTCATCCAGATATTTCGTTACGTCCAGCCCTTCCAGGGTATGGTGTATCTTCCCTGCCGTTCCTCCAAGTTCATCTTCCTTTTCCAGCAGGAAAACCTCATACCCGTGTCCGGCAATGGAAAGGGCGCAGGTCATTCCTGCCAGTCCGCCGCCGACGACCAGGGCAGCTTTGGTAACCGGTAATTCGAATTCCTTCAAAGGCTCAAGGTAATGAGATCGAGCCACCGACATCCGCAATACATCCCTGGCTTTCTGAGTGGCTTCTTCCTGTTCGTGTGAATGCACCCAGGAACAGTGCTCCCTGATATTGGCGAACTCAAAGAAATACTGGTTAATGCCGGCTTCCCTGAGAGTCTCCCGGAACAGCGGCTCCAGGGTTCTGGGAGAACAGGCAGCCAGGACCACACGGTTCAGTTGTTTTTCATTAATAGTATCGGTGATTTCCTGGGTGCAGTTGGTGGCACAGGAAAATAACTGCTCCTGAGCGTGGGCAACGCCGGGCAGTGTCAGGGCATATTCGACCACCGAAGGCACGTCCACCACCCTGCCGATATTCGCCCCGCAGTGGCACACGAATACCCCTATCCGCGGTTCCTCGCCGGAGACGTCTCTTTCCGGCGGATAAGTCCTCTCGGTATTCAATTTTCCCTGCCTGTAGCCGAGCAGTTCACCGCACCGCGAACCGGCTCCGCTGGCAGAGTACACCGATTCCGGTATGTCCACAGGCCCCTGGAAGGCACCGCCGACATAGATACCCGGTCGCGATGTTTCCACTGTGCTGACAGTACCGGTATCGCAGAAACCGTGAGAATTGATATCGATGCCGAATTTCCCTGCCAGTTCATCATAATCTGCGGGAGGATTCAGACCGACGGATAACACGACCATATCGAACTCTTCTTCTTTAACGCCTTCGTCAGGCGTCGAATATCTTATGGTCGCGTTACCGGTTTCCGGGATTTCTCTCCCGATGGATACGTAGCTCCTGATGAATCGTACTCCCGGCAGACTGTTAGCCCTGTCAAAATACCGCTCGAAGTCCTTGCCGTAAGAGCGGATATCGTTGTGGAATATCGTACACTCCGCATCCGGGTCATGTTCCTTGGTCACGATTACCTGTTTCTGGGCGTATGTGCAGCACACCGAAGAACAGTAGCTGTTCCCGCCCGGGAGTACCTGCCTGGAACCGACGCACTGTATCCAGGCTATCTTTTCGGGATGTTTTTTATCGGAAGCGCGCAGAATTTCACCTTCATACGGCCCGGTAGCGCACAGAAGACGCTCGTAGTCCATGCTCGTGACAACGTTGGCAAACCTGCCGTACCCGTATTCATCTCTGACTGCCGGATCAAACGGTTCGATACCGGGTGACAGGATAATCGCCCCTACGTTCAGATGCAGCTTCTCCGCCGTCTGGCTGAAATCTATAGCCTTGTTTTCACAGACCGCTTCGCACTGGCGGCATTTCTTTTCCTTCAGGTAAAGACAGCTTTCATCTATGTAAGCTACCAGAGGAATTGCCTGCGAATAGTAAATATGGACGGCTTTGTTCTGCGAAATGTCCTGGTTGAACTTGTCGGGGTATACGACCGGGCAGGATTCGACGCAGGTGGTGCATCCCCTGCATTTGTCTTCGATTATATACCTCGGTTTTCGCGTAAGGGTTACTGTGAAGTTCCCCGCTTCACCTTCCACGCTATCGACTTCGGCGTAAGTCAGTACCTCTATGTTCGGATGCCGGCCGACCTCGACCAGTTTAGGTGAGAGTATTCACATCGAGCAGTCGTTTGTCGGGAAGGTCTTGTCGAGCTGTGCCATGTGGCCGCCGATTGCAGGTAATTTATCGACGAGGTAAACTCTGAATCCTGAATCCGCAAGGTCGAGCGAAGCCTGGATACCGCTTACACCGCCGCCGACGACCATAACGTCACCGTACTGGATTTCACCGGGGCTTTTCCGGAGCTGCCGGATTTTGTCGACTAAAGATTCATTCTCCACTTCAATTTTCCTTATATCACGTCGCAGACTATTTCCGTAATATCCTTTACCGGTATGGCATCACCGTTTTCCGTCGACAGTCTGCTGTCTTCGAAATTGGTAATGCAGTACGGGCAGGAAGTAATCAGTTCGGAAGCTCCTGTTTCTTCAGCCTGCTGCAGCCTGATATCCGAGAACCTTTCACCTCTTGCCGTTTCCATCCATATTCGTCCCCCGCCACCCCCGCAGCAGAGGCTGTTATCCCTCGATTCCGCCATTTCCACCAGTTCCAGGCCCGGCACCGCCCTCAGTACTTCACGGGGTTCGTCGAATATGCCGTTATGCCTGCCCAGGTAACAGGGGTCGTGATAGGTAATCTTTTTGCCGTATTCTTTGCTGAATCGGAGTCTTCCCGCGTGTATCAACTCGTAAAGGTACTGCGATATATGTACGACGTCGAAATTCACGTTGAATTCGGAATACTCATTCTTGAAAGTATGATAGCAGTGAGGGGAAGAGACCAGGATTCTGTGGACACCGTTATCGATAAACGTCTTGATATTTTCCCTTGCCAGGTGCCGGTACAGTTCCTCGTCTCCCGTTTTGCGGATACTTTCACCGCAGCAGTTCTCCTTTGTACCGAGAATTCCGAAATCGACTCCCGCATGGTTCAAAATAGCCGCCGTGGCTGCAGCAACTTTTTTAAGCCTGGGGTCATAGCTGGGGTAACAGCCGGGGAAATAAAGAATTTCCATCCCCTCGGTGAAGGGTTTTACCGATAGGCCTTCCGTCCAGTCGGCTCTGTCAGCCCGGGCTTCACGCAGCGGATTCCCTTCGGCGCCGAGGCTGGCGCTTACGACGTGGACGGATTCCGGTGAAAATCCGTACGTCGATGTAATCCTGCGGAATGATACCGCAACATCGATGGTTCCCGTTCCCCTGGGACACCGCTGCTGGCAGCTTCCGCAGGTGGTACAGCGCCAGATATCTTCTCCCTCGGTCTCGGGCAGCCCGAACGCCGCCTGCCTGACCAGATTACGCATACTGAACCGGGTAACCCTGTTCCAGGGGCAGACGGTATCGCACAACCCGCACTGGTAACAGTACTTGAAGGACTCTCCACCGGCTTGTTTTATCTCGTCTATTGCTTCATAGAACGGGGATACGTTTTCCATTCGTTTCCTTAATTCCTGTTAATTATTCTTTATCGGACATCCTGATGACCGCATTGACCACCTGTTCCAGCCCGTATTTATCCACCAGTGACTCGATTCCCGCCTCGATTTCCTCGGGTTTCGGCTCTTCTTCTTCCTCTTCTTCCCTTTCCTCGTAGGTAAGAGCATCCGAGAGGCACCACTGGACACACCTGGGCTCTTCCAGTTCCGGATCACTTTCACAGGTGTTGCACTTCAGCGGAAGTCCCGAATCGGGTTCCTTGAACAGCGTCCTCGAGGGACAGGAAGCCCGGCAGAAGGCGCATTCATCGTGTTCTTTGCCGTCTATGGTGTATATGTTTCTGCTGTTGCATTCTGCCCGGGCGTTCTCACCCGCAAGAATCGGCACGAAGATGTCTTTAAGCGGCTCGTGGATAACATGGATACGGGACTTGGCCGGATTGTTACTGCCGTACTGCGGGGTCGCATGAAACGTCGAGCAGGCGACTTCGCAGGCCCGGCAGCCGTTGCATTTATCGAGGTCTATCCTGATTACTTTTACGGTTTTTCCTTTTTTATCGACAGACAATTCTTAGTCCTTCTTTTTCTTCCTGCCGCGAGCCGGTTTCACTTTAGCGTCGCCGCTCTTTGTTTTACCCAGGATTCCCCTCCTTAGAAAATCGTTCTTGACGTAATCCAGCTTAAGCTCCTCGAGCGATTCAGCCGTCGGTATCCCTTCCGAATTCCAGCCCTTGAATTTGTAATATTCATCCAGTAGTTCAGTCTCAAGCTCCGGGAACCGTCTCCGCCAGTGGTCTTCGGGCGGTTTCTCATCAGCCCGTCTCATTCCCCGGCTGATGTTCACCGCTCTGAGCAAAGTCCGGTTCCGCCTGGCTATCTTCTTCAGTCCGTCTTCATCCATATCCATCCCGGTGGCGGAAGAAATAACGGCCGGGTAATTATGTATGTGGTAAGGAGGTTTTATCGGGAAAGAAGACAGGCCCGCGCACACGCCGAGAGAGTCGTCTATGTAATGCATCGTCTCCATCCAGTCGACCATCTCGCAGGTCGTCTGGATATCGGGGAAAAACGGCAGGGATTTTTCTCCCCTGGGCTCCCAGTCGAGGATGAACTGCTTGAATTTTTCGTCCGGGACCTGTATCCAGTCCTTGACGAACTCTTCTTTTTCTTCCCTGGTCGCGAAAGGAGCCTGGGGGAACTGGCCTTCGATCTGGGTGATGTTTATCTTTTCCCCGGTGGAGTACATGAGGTAGTATATCGGATTCAACATTCCCAGTTTCAGCGGCAGTTGCTCGTGTTTCTTTATCGTATTATGGTCGAATTCTTCGGCGCCTTTTCCAATCTTACGGGCGGCATGATAAACGCCGTCGGCAAGGATATCGCCGATTCCTTCCCGCCTCACGATTTTCTCGAGGAGCCAGAAGAACCTTTCCTCGTTATCGGCGGGAAAACCCGGCAGGTCATGGTCGGTAAGGATACCTTCTTCATAGAGTTCGACGGCGAAAGCCATAACCTGCGGGGTAGAGAAACCGTCCACCCCGTATTCGGTGGCAAGCTGGGCTATCCTCAGCCCGAAATCCAGGTCCGACATCGCCGCCATGGTGTAAGTCAGTTTCGAGTAGCATTTCATCATGTAATTCTTTATACCGGGGTAGGCTATCAGCGCGCCGCATTTCATCGGGCAGTTGTAACAGCTCAGCAGCCTCTTTCGGGCGCTGCCCATAGTCGACGTCCACTGTTTTTCAACGTCCTCGGTCCAGAAGTCTTTCCTCCTGGTGCGGGCATTTCCCCAGGTGAAATTCGTGGTATGCCATTCTTCGTCGTTAATCGACATTTCCTGCGGCGAGCCGAGTCCGGCAAGAATCGGTGGTACTCCCTGTATGGGATTGTCGTTCCGCCATTTGATATATTTAAGGACGTCTTCGCACAGTGTCATAAGCTCTTCGGGCCGGGCGACATTTACTTCCTTTGTTCCCCGTACCGCTATCGCCTTGAGTCTTTTACTCCCCATAACCGCGCCTATCCCGCCGCGGCTGGCACTAGACCGTCCCTGTTCTATGGACGCAAAATAGACCCTGTTCTCTCCGGCAAGGCCTATCGAAGCGATGTGGACTCCTGAATCATCGAGTTCTTCACGTATCAGTTCCGCGGTCTCCTGGGCGCCTTTGCCCTGCAGGTGAGTCGCGTCCCTGATTTCCACCCTGTCGTTGTTTATCCAAAGGTACACCAGCGAGGGCGATACCCCGCAGATTATCAGTTTGTCGTAACCGGCAAACTTGAGTTCGGGAGCCCAGAATCCCCCCATCATCGAATAAGCCATCAGGGAGGTCTGGGGAGAGAAGGTAGAGACGATAGTACGGTTGGCTCCGGGGGCAGGCGTGCCGCAGAGCAGCCCGGTGCTGAATATCAGCAGATTTTCGGGAGAAAAGGGGTCGGTCTCAGGCGGGACTTCGTCCCATAAAATCTTTGCGCTGGTCCCCAGTCCGCCGAGATGCAGTTCGGTCAGGCGCGGGTCTGTCTTTTCCTTTTCGATATTCCCCCGCGACAGGTCGACATGCAGGTTTATTCCGGTTTCCGCGTATCTCATTCTTCTTTCTTAAGCCTGTAGCTCTCTCAAGATTCCCTTTATTTGATATTAAGAATAGGCTTCTACCACCGAGTTGAAATACGCGGTGGCTTCATCGGTCAGTAAATCGTGAAATTCCTGGAACAATGCTGCCGCTTTCGGCCGCAGCCAGTCTTCGGGCAGCAGTTCTTCCGGCAGATCGGGGTCGTAAAACGGCAGTTTCCGGTATTCGTGAATCAGGAGAAATCTCTCAACGAAGTAATCGCCGGGCTCGACATCTCCGTTATTCTCGATTTTTTTCACCCAGTCTTCATACCTGGGCTGGTATTTATCCAGAAATACCGAGTACATTTCGTGTATTTTGTCCAGGTCCCAGCAGGACGACACAATCTTTTTGGAGTCGACCGGTCCCTGCTGCCTGGCCTGGAATATCTGGATACGTTCGACCACTCCCAGGCGCTCCGCCAGTTCCGTTACTTCACCTGTCAGGTCATAAGGGGAAATCATGGTAGCTCCCGACAGCGCTCCGTACCCCATCCAGATGAGTTCCCGGCGCAGGGTATCCCTCAGTTTCCGGTCTTCTTCGGGAATGGTATAGGTAACGATATTCCACGTCCCGTCCCAGCTAGTGTCTTTCCTGACGAAGATACGCTGGGCGCCTGTACTCAGCAGGTTATGCCCCCCGGGAGTCAGCGAATAGTAGCTCTTGCGACCGTTACTGCGCACCTTCAGAATACCGGAGTGGCACATACGGGAAACAGCCGACCTTACAGCCTGCGGGGAGAGACCGAAATTACTGAAGAGAGTAATCAGGCTGCCGATGCCTATCTCCTCCCTGCGGTCGAGGAGATAGTCGCCGTAGAGAGTCAGCATCGCCGACTGGGGGCGGATAACCCGTTTACGTGAATTCACCGTCTTATATGTCATATTTTTCGTATTCCGTTTTTATTACGTTGCATAAATAATAAACATATAGGACCGATATGTCAAGGTTTTTACAAAAAAGAGAGGGTAAGAGTATGAATACTCTCCCCGTATCGTAAGTAGAAAACTGGAGGCTGATTGTTTGCTTTGTCTAAATAAATTTATATATTATATCAGTATTCAGAATATATATAATCTTTGCATAAATTGAAAATATTATCATAAAAATACGAAAACCTCTCACATTTCCCTGAATTTATAACCATACTAATATCTTCATAAGATATACCACTAGTTATAGCTTCGACATCACGCATCCTTTTTTTATATTCAAATCCACACAATGAAAGTATATTTCTAAGCACATCCGAAGGTTTATATATCTCCTTCTGTGGGTCAATTTCATGAAGGTTAATTCCAAGTTTGTCAATAATATATTCGTTCGTTAATATATTGTTAATTTTATGTAATAAATCCGGCATCGCTAATATCCAAGCCTCTATCTCCATTATTGCGAATATTACTTCTATTTTTGATGCATATTCCATCGAGTTTATAATACTTTCTACACCGTCCATTATCATTTTTGATACATCGACATCTATCTTCGTAGCTGATTTTTCTCGATAAATTCGACAATATAAATCTCTTATCCCTATTATTTTATCGTACCCGTTACTCCCTAACATGTTTTTTTCTCTGTCTCTAATAGAGCTAACGATTCCTTCGTCACCTTGTACGTTTAAAATCAATATAGAAATTTCCGGGTAAGGTGAGGTGTGATAGTAATATTGCCCTCTTTGATTACCAGCAACTAATTGGACACACCTCAATTCCAGTTTTGAGTTATCAACTAGTTTTGTTAATATATTTTTTATAAGAATTAACTCTGTTAGACCTTCTGTGAATATGGCTATTTTCCTCAACCCTACTATTTCCCTTCAAGGAAATAACCCGAAGAAAAGAGATCAAAATTATTCAATCCAGTTAATGCAAATGACTCAAATATTTCTTTCGCGTTATTTTGATTTAGAAAATGTACCTTATTCCCAATCCTATCAGCTATAGACCAATAATCAAGAGGTACATTATTCATAACAAACCTATCATTTGTCGTCATTATCAATTGTGTAGATGTCTGTTTCGCCCTTCGTATCAGTAATTTTATTAGTGCCGTCGAACGTTCAAAATCTAAACCTTCCCCAATATCATCTATTAATATACATAAAGGATTTCCTAATAACTCAGAATAAGCAATCTGGGCTATTAAAGACATTGCTCTAAACATTCCCTGCGAAATTTCTAATTGGTCTATCCCACATTGCAAATCTTTTTCTGTGATTCTTATTCCAGAGACCTCACCAGTTGATAACGGGGGATTGCCAGCTACAGATATCTTTCTCTGAGGAACCACCTCTATACCAGAAATGTCATAACCAATCTCCGCCATGTCTTTTATAATTCTTTTTTCGTATATCCCCGAAAAATCATCTAGCCCTTGTTTTACTATAGGCACGATCTGCTGAGTATCTTTCGGATTTGCTATTTTTTTTATGTTGTCATCTTCGGATTTTTGGAATACTGCAAAACTTGTTTGGCCTAAGTCTTTCCCGAAATAATAATGCCTTATCGAATTTCCCCACTCGAAAAATTCCTCTAAAAATGGGTGTTGTATTGCATCTCTTCTAGCAAAAATTCCTACCTCAGTATCTGGAGTTTGAAATCTTATCTTTCTATCCTCTTCTTCAAATCGGATTTTACCACTCCCACCTTTCTCTCTCACCATCATTACCTTTGACCCTATCTTCACTCTCTCACTCACTACTTTCGATTCTTCACACTGGAGAGAGTATGTATATGATCTCTTACCTTTTTTAAACTTTACTTGTTCATAGTTAGCAGAACTAAAAGGTTTTACTTCGCCCGATATTAACCTTCCTAAATTTCCTATAACATTTAAAGTTTTTGTCTTACCACTAGAATTTTTACCAACAATAAGGTTAATTTGACGTAATGTACACCCATTAATACTCCATTCATTTTCTGTGTCCTGCCATTGAGCATATTTAATAGATTCTATGAACATATCACTACCACCTAATACAATAATCTTTTCTTAATAGTGCAAATATCATATAACTAATTTCATTTGGTCACAACCCTAAACTCTAGCTAACATTAAGAATATTAAAGAGGGAATAAACTATATAGGATATTTTCACATTACCAGGGTTATTTCTCAATATAAGTATAACCTTTCTTTTTACACTATTAGTGCCGTTCGCCACTTGAAACACGCATCGATCCGCTACCCGCCATAACGTAAACAAAAAGGACGGGTGCACATACCCATCCTTTTAGCTCCTCCTAGTCAAGGTGATTTGAGTTCACCCTTTTCGTAAAGAATTATTCCTTTTTAATTACTTCCACCGTTCCTTCGGTGGCATTCATTTTGATATAATCGCCTGTTGAGATGGTGTCCAGCGGATTATTGTCCAGCCTGTGCACCATCGGGATATCGTTCATTATCGCCACCATCGCCATCACCGGCTCGACTTCAACACATATCATACCTGCCTTTCATCTATTCACGATAATTCAGGATTTCTTTATTTCCGATGGTAATCTTCGTTCCGAACTGCTCATCTTTTCCCGTGCCCTGAACGAAATGTCTAAATCCAGAGCATCAGCCACTTTGAAAAAGGTGCTCAGCGTGGTATTGTGATCGCCTTTCTCCAGTCTGGATATTGCCGGTTGTTTAGATCCGATAATCCTGGCAAGCTCGGTCTGGGTGATACCCAGTTTGTTCCGTCGCTCTATCAGGCTTTTTATCATGTCATACTTGGGTTTCAGAGCGTCATATTCCTTGCGTATCTCCGGTTTTTTCAATAATCCGGCTTCAAATTCATCATAGTTTGTTACTTTTTTGTTTTCCATGTTTCCGCCTGCCTGTCTATCTATATCTCCGATTATGATATAACATATATGTTATATTGTCAATTGTGGGATTTAAAATCCAGCATCCTGCTGACTGCTAATTTCCTGTCACTCTCAGGTGTTTTAACTCCCTTTTTTATAATTGCGTGCAACAGTACTAATCTGTTTTTAGTGTAGGCAAAGAAAAATATCCGGTATAGATCGGAGCCGTGTTTTATTCTCAATTCTCGAAGGCCGGATTTGTCTATCTTTTTAACATACGGCATACCAAGTTTGACATTAAATTCTCTCAGGAGCTTGAGAACGTGCAGTATCTCAGCTATCGTCCTATCTGGCTGTGCCAGAATGAAGTCTTTTACAGGCTCATTCCCTTTATTATCCATATAAAATACCGGCTGCCAGTTCATCGTGTTATGATATTACACTTCTCAACTGAAATAAGCTACCCGTACTTTATTCCGTCCTTCCTGTAAACTACTTATTCTTTTTTGGTTACTTCCACCGTTCCTTCGGTGGCATTCATCTTGATGTAATCGCCCGTTGAAATGGCGTTCAGAGGGTTTTCATCCAGTTTATGCACCATCGGGATATCGTTCATTATCGCCACCATCGCCATCACCGGTTCGACTTCCACGCAGATCATACCCGCCGGGGTGTTGCCGAGCTGCTTTGCCTGGTAGGCAACGTTAGGTCCCACCGTGGAGCCTTTCCCGGTCTCGAAAACGAATATCTTTCCGGCGATACTCTGCCCCTGGAGGTCGTGCCCTTCCGGGACAACCTCTCCGGTCGCCGGATTCAGGTCGCCGAGGAAGGAGAACGGCAGTTGAGAGACAATCGCCTCCCCCTCGACGGTCCCTTTTTTAACCGTTTCACCTTTTAGAATCATTTTGTTACCTCCCCCACTTTCCGGTTAACGCTGCGTTTACGCAGTCTTCGGTGCTGCCGTACTGGACGTTGACTCCCCGCCTTATCTGGTAGGAAGCTGCCCGGGCGGAATTCGTCGCCGCCGTATTCGCCGGCTCTTTCAGCATGGGATAGGGAAATCCTTGGATACAGATGCCGCTGACCACCACTCCGCCGGCTTTTTCTATGGTTCCGATATATCCCATGCTTTCGGCGAGGACGTATACCTGCTCCGAAGTAGCGATAAAAAGCCTGACACCGCCGGCGAGTTTTTGACCTTCCAGCAGACGGGCGACTTTTTCGATTTCGGCAATATTAAGGTGGGGACAGCCGAAGAACACTATCTCCACGTTGTCCGTCTTCGCCGAATGCAGGCCTTCCCATCCTTCTCGGTATTCTTTCCACCCTATTTTGACGCTTTCTTCCGGCTTTCTGTTACCCAGGGCTTCTTCCAGAGTGGGTGCTTCGGGAGTTACACCCACTACGTGGCATATCGTCACCGCCCCCGAAACAGGCTGGGGGGACATAAAGAATTTCATCATGTCGAAAGAGACGTTCGCGGGTACACCCTCCACGACCACGTTTTTCGTACCGGCGGCGCTGCCGATATAATACCCGACTGCCCCGTAGTCGGCTTCCGTGAAATTCTCCATGTCCAGGCCTTCGAGTTTGAAGTGAACCTGCGCGTACCTGTTCTCCTTCTGCATCAGCAGCATATCCGGAGTAACACCGGTAATCGCGCTCGACATCGAAGCCGGCATCGCATCGCGGTTGCCCCTGGCACCGAACATCGAATTAGCCACGATAATCCCCTGCGAACCGGGCCAGGAAAAAGCCCTGCCGGCTGTCGGTACGTTCCCTACCATGTAAGGAGCGCAGGACATCGCCGGGATAAAACCCCTGGGAATGCACATCTCCAGGGTCTTTTTCTGGTCTTCTTCCTGCTGCCGGCAGAATTCTTCTTTCAGTCCCAGCGCTCTGCCGGCGGCACCGGCCATACCGGCATGTGTCGTGGTGAATGCCCTGAGATGTTCGACACCTTCAAGCATTTCCTCCAGCCATTTACCGCCGCCGATTCCGGTATGGGCATTATGCACCTTGACCATCCTCCCGGCGCCGAAGACCTCACCGTACTCGATAAGCATCGTAATAGCCTTTTGAGTACCCGGACCGTATTCACCCTGGTACATCCTCTTTTCTTCGTCGGTGAGATACATTCCTGAACCTCCTGTTTCAATCTCAGGTATGAAAATGAATAGAAGCGGTTGTTTAAGCTCTATTCGCCTTATTCGGCGGGTTCTTATTCTATAGTTTATGTCCGGACTTTACAAGTCGGCTTCCGTCGGGTTTTGTTTGCTTCCGGCTGGTCTAACTGTCATTGCGAGTCCTCGATATAACAGGCGAACCACTCGCCGTCATTGCGAACCTCGGCGTCTACAGGTGAACCTCTTTTTGTCATTGCGAACCTCGGCGTCGACAGCCGAGGTGTGGCAATCTATATAAATACCGGTACGCTGTACCAATAATACTGTCTGAAGCCAGTTCTACAAACAGTCCCTTCCCCCTTGATGGGGGAAGGTCAGGATGAGGGTGATAGAAATCCAGTTTTCACCCTCACCTTAATCCTCTCCCCTCAAGGGAGAGGAAACAAAAAGCATGTCATTCCCGCCCTTCCTTTATTTATGTTTAAAAATCTGTTGAGCGGGAATCCAGAAAACCTTAAATATAATTTGCTATCGAAAAGTGCAGGGAAATCTCCGCCTCTCAACATTACGCGGTATTGCGGAGGTGTAATAATAGATTCCGGAGTTTATAATTCGTAGACCTTAACGTCCTGAGCTACTTCAAGGCTTGCCTCAGTCAGTATCTGGACCTCATCGGTCGTCCAGCCCGGTGCGACCTCTTTCAAAACAAGACCTTCTTTCTTTCCCTTTTCTCCTTTTACCTCGATGACAGCCAGGTCCGTTACTATCAGGTCGACCTGCTGCGGTGCCCCGGTGAGGGGCATAGAAAGCTCTTTCACCACTTTTGAGTTTCCGTACTTGTCCAGATGCGTGATGGCGGCTATACAGCGTTTCGGGCCTACCGTCAGCTCGAATGAACCGCCTATCCCTATACCCGAGTTTAACGGCGGGTATTCAAACGACCAGTTGGCGAAATCGCCGTGTTCCGAGACCTGGAACCCCCCGAGAACACCGGTGTCGATGTGATGCCCTCTCAGCATTCCGAAAGCCTCGCCGAAATCGAAGATTGCCATTCCGGGGCGCTCCCTGACCTGCTGTATCGACGAGTTATGTACCGCCATATCCATCTCCTCCCATTCATCGATCGAGTACGCCGTACCGTAACCCAGGATTCCATTCTCTCCGTGCCAGAATATATCGACTCCGGCAGGCACATAGTTACCGACAAGTCCGGGTATACCCCTGCCGAGATTCACAATATCCCCATCCTTAAATTCTTTAGCAATCCGCATCGCTATGGTTTCCATATCGAGCTTTTCCGTCCGGTATCTCTCAACAAGCTTATCCCGTCTATCGTCCATTATGACCCCCTTCCCGACGTCGCCAGTTTCGATTGACGCCTGGAACCCTCCGGACCAAACATTCTTTCCTTCATTATTTCATCCCACTCCGGGGTGCCTTTTCCTCCCTCCGGCACCTTTACTATCCGGTCGACGTAAAGCTGGGGGGTATGTATCTGGTCAGGGTCTATTTCTCCCGGTTCCACTATCTCCAGGACTTCCGCTATTGTGACCCTGGAAGCCCTGGCAACCAGCGGATTGTGAAGTCTCTGCAGTCTCCGGTACACGAGGTTTCCGAGTTTGTCCGCCTTCCACGCTTTCACAAAACCGAAATCGGGTATGAGAGGTTTTTCAAGAAGGTATTTTTTCCCGTCGATTACATATGAATCGTAATATTCTTCAAAAAAAGTGCCGACGCCTACCGGCGTAAGAATCCCGCCGTAACCGCTGGCGGCTGCTTCCAGTTTGGTGCAGATAGCTCCAAATGTCGTCGGTACTACTTCGACTTTCTCTATAGCTTCTTTAAATGGGTTTGTCCCGTCGTCACCACTGCCTGAATAAACGGCACTGGTAAAACCTGTAATTATCTTTTTTATTTTTCCCGGCTGAAGCAGGCAGTGGCTCGGACCGTAGGCAGCAAAGGGTTTTTCTTCCTCTGCGGGTTCCGTGACCGGCATTACCATATTACCGACAACAGTCAGGTCTTTGACGTCCCTGTTGTACAGTGCTTCCCACAGGTTCAAAGCCTGGCTGGCAGTCCCGAAGGTAGAAAAGGCTATCGTGGCTCCGTCGAAAATATCTGCCACCGCTTCTTCGAAGCTCCCGAATATCTTATCTTTCATCTTTTTCCTCCCTGTCGCTGCACTATTAATTGTCGAAGGAAAATCCGATTTCGTATTTTCAGTGATTCAATCCGTATTGTGCATAGTCAACTTATCAAATCGACTGAAGTTATGCCAGGAATCAATCCAGCGAAGAGTCCCTGAGTACCCGCGCATTGCCAGGGATTGAGTTTGTGCTCCGGTGCTGGTGTAACGCACACCGCGTAACAACTCTCCGGTGCTGACTCCCGAAACGGCGAAAAACACGTCTTTACTTTTAACCAGGTCGTCCGCAGTATAGACTCTGGCAAGATCAACTTTATTTTTTTCAGCTATTTTTCTTTCTTCATTGTCTCTGGGCCAGATGGTACCCTGAATAACTCCCCCGATACAGTGTATGGCAGCAGCCGACAGTACTGCCTCGGGAGTACCACCGATACCCATCAGTATATCAACTCCGCTGTCAGGTAACGCGGCGTGTATACTCGCTTCAACGTCACCATCGGAAATCAGTTTTACCCTCGCTCCCGACCGGCGAATGTCTTCTATCAACTCCTGATGACGAGGCCGGTCGAGGACAACAGCCGTAATTTCTGAAACCTTCCTCTTTTTTACGCGAGCAAGGTTTTTCAGGTTTTCACTTACCGGAGCATTGATATGAACAACACCTTTCCCTTCGAGTCCTGTGGCGATTTTATTCATATAAACAAAAGGCCTGGGGCATTCGATTGTCCCTCTGGGAGCAAGCGCGACAACGGATACGGCTCCGGGCAGGCCTCTTGCTACCAGATTGGTGCCGTCAATCGGGTCTACCGCAACATCCACCTGTATGCCGCCGCCGTCACCGATAGATTCTCCGACATATAACATCGGAGCTTTATCCTTTTCACCTTCTCCGATGACGACAACCCCGTCCATCTGAATATGGCTCAACGAGAATCGCATGGCATTTACTGCCGCCCTGTCTATAGAAGTTTTATCCCCCATACCTAAAAAACGGGCCGCGGCTAGAGATGCCACTTCCGTGACCCGTACCAGTTCGATAGCGATGTTTCGACTTATCGGTTCAAGGGAATTTTCGTTATTCATACAAGCTCTCTCTCAATCATTCTGTATTATTTTCTACATTAACACCTGCCCTTATCAAGCAGTTCTCTAATTAAGGTCCAACAGCGCTGAAGGATTTCCTTTTGCCATCACTTCGATATCTTTTTCAGATAGACCGTTACGCAGCAGGATAGCCATGAAAAATCTCATACCTTCGGCAGGCGGCAAATTCCAGTACTGGCCGAGGTCTGTGCTCATAATGCAATGCCCGGCGCCGATTGCTTTTATCGTTTCAACCCTCTCCTTCGGATTATGACAGAATTCGGTCGGCAGAAGAGTCACGATGGTCTGCTCGATAAATGCTCCCATCCGGGCTAAACGCCGGAGTTCTTCCACGGACAGGGTTTTCTCCATAAATTCACCGTCTGAAGGATGGGTAATTACTATCCTGTTTATGTCTCTCCCCTTCGCTTCTTCCACCAGGGCGAATATCTCTTCCGGAGACATATGGCCGCTGGCCAGGACCATTTCATATTCCTTGACTATCTCAAGTATCGGACCTATTTCCGGCACCAGCTTTCCCTCACCATTTAAAATGGAGAAGCCCTCACCTTCAAGGTTAAGCCCCAGTTCTCTCATTTTCGCTCTCGAATTAGCGGATGAAAAAGTCGGCATCCAGACAACTTTCGCTCCGAGACTGGCGTGCCTTTCCAACGCGTCGATATTAAGACCGCCGATTTCGTAGTCGAGGCAGATGCTGCCGAATACTTTTACTTCCGGTATCAGGTCACCGGCGGTGACAGCTACCGGAGTAGTGGGGTAACTGTGGTTTTTCAGGACAATAGCTTTCATCCCGGCATCGGCAGCCTGTTCGGCAGCTTCGATGGCATCCACCCGCGCCGGCATTTCGTCCGGGCCGATGTGGAGGTGCATATCTATGGAACCGGAAAGTAATCCGTCGATATCCAGACTCTGCATCTACACCTCTCCTCTCAATTAACTATTTTACATGTTAATCCGTATGATGCCACCAGATTCATCATTTCCGCAAGTACTTTATCCTCAATGAGAGGAATCCCGCCTATCGGGTACTCACGGCCCAGGGCGGCATACCTGGCTTCACCAAGATGGTGCAGTGGCAGGAGGTGTATCTCTACCAGCGAGTGCAGGTCTTTAGCGAAATCACAGACAGCCCTGAGATTCTCCTCGGAATCGTTGTAGCCGGGAATTATCGGAATTCTAAGGTAGACCGGTATATTTTTCTCTGACACAAAACACAGGTTATCCAGGATAAGCTTGTTGGAGACGCCGGTCATTTCCCGGTGCTTTTTATCATCCATCTGCTTGATATCCCAGAGAAAGAAATCGACATACGGAAGCACAGACTCGATATTTTCTCTCGGGACATACCCGCAGGTATCAACTCCGACATTGATTCCATTCCGTTTAAAAGTCCGGAGTAACTCAAGAGCGAACTCCGGCTCCAGTAAAGGCTCTCCTCCTGAAACGGTTACCCCTCCGCCGGAATGTTTGTAGGCGACTTCGTCCCTCTTTACCTCATTTACCAGTTCCTCGACGGTATATTCCCGCCCCAGGAGTCTCAGGGCTTCCGTGTAGCAGACGTTAACGCAGCGACCGCAGTTGTCACATAGCTCCCTGTTTATGGTTACGGCTTCATCGCCGGCGGTTATAGCGTCTAATGGGCAGGCGGAGATACAATCGTCACAGCGGATGCACCTGTCCGCGTAAAATGCGATTTCCGGAGTTTTTTTCTGTGATTCCGGAGTGGAGCACCAGACGCAGCGCATCGGGCAGCCTTTTAAAAGTATCAGAGTGCGTATTCCGGGGCCATTATGGACGGTCATCCGGGTAATGTTCAGAACCAGCGTCCTCTTCACAACTGCAGCCGCTCTATTCGTCAATACAATTATTCTCCCCGGTATACGCCGAAAAATATTACCAGCCCTGCTGCTCGGTTCTGTTGATGATGTCCATCTGCTGGTTGGGACTCAACTCAACAAAATAAGCTACATAGCTGGCTACCCGGACCAGCAGATCCCGGTGTTTTTCCGGCTCTTTCATAGCATTACGCAGTAGTTCCGCAGAAATTATATTGAATTGAACATGGTATAGGCCTAACTCTTCACAGGTTCTGATGAAAGCTGCAAACCTCTCCAGGTCATCATCGGTTGAAAACAGATTCGGGTTTAACCGGATGTTTATCAGACCGCTGAGCGCCCATCGATGAGTAGGCAATTTGCTGAAGGATTTAACCACGGCGCTGGGTCCGTTCCGGTCAACGCCCTGGACCGGAGAGCACGTATCAGCCACCGGCAGAGGATATTTACGTCCGTTTGGTGTTGCGCCAATCGATTCTCCAAACTGGGTACTGGATATTGCTACCAGGCCTCCCGCCAGATATCTGCCTCCCCATTTCGGTATAAGGTCTTTTCTGGTATTAAGCCAGTCTATAAGGTCAGCCCAGACATCGGCTATCCAGATAGCCCAACCGTCGGCGTAATCGTCATCATTTCCGTATTTGGGGACACCGTTAACGCAGAGCTGCCTTATGTTTTCATGACCTTCCCAGTTGGCGTTCACCGCTTCGATCAACTGGTCCCAGGAAATCTTTTGATCACGGTAGATAAGTTTATCTATCACTCCCAAAGAATCCGCGGCGTCGGCGATGCTGGCCAGCAGGAAACCGTACAGGGTGTACCAGGCACCGCCCCGGGTAATGTCCCGTCCTCTATCGAGCGGTCCTTCGGAAAAGGCCGAACAAAAAGGAGCCGGATACCATTCACTCTGGGTTTCCTTGAAAACCTTCTCGGCTTTTGCCATATACTCGCCCCAGTAGAATACCTGTTTACGGTAGGCGTCTTTCACCTGGTCCATAGTGTCGAATTCTCTGGGGTTACCGGTTTCCAGTCCAATCTGCTTGCCGCATACCGCACACTTACCGTTACTCAAAACCAGTTCTATCCACTTTGAAGCCAGTGCAATTGCTTCATAGGCATTATCCATGGTGATATAAGGCAGGCCTATCTCCGAACACCCGGCAACGGCGAACTGGCGCCAGTCTTCAATGGTCAGGTCCGGATAGGCTTTAGCTGCCATCTGAATTCCTTTCCGGTCCCCGATGAATTTCGGATAGCCAAGTCCGAGCCGGATAAGCTCGGCTGCCTTTTTGAGGTATTTATCGGGTGTTCCTTCCCATATCCTCATGGCGAATTCTGGCTGATTCAAACGCAATTGCTCCATAGCTTCCAGAACTAGCAGGGTAACCTCATTGCAGGCATCTTTACCTTCTCTGGTCTGTCCGCCAATCACCATAGTCTGGGAAAGTCCCTGTCCGGTTGCCCACTGAGACCATTCGTAATTGAGTGCCCAGGCCGGTTCATTGAATTTCACCAGGAAGCATTCCAGCAGCTCCAGAGCTTCTTCACGAGTCATTTTCTTCTCATCTTCCACCGTTTTCTTGTAGAAGGGATACAAAATCTGGTCGATGCGGCCGAGAAAATGTACTGCAAAAGTGGCATGTTCCATCCAGCTCAGGGAGAACAGGAACCAGATAGATTGTAGTGCTTCCCACCAGTCCTGGGCGGGATGTTCCGGCACCCGTTCACATATCTCAGCAATGCGCTCCAGTTCCTTCTTGCGTCCTGGTTTAACTTCTCTGGCAGCCATCTCACGCGCCAGTCCGGCATATTTCTGAAAGTATTCCGTAGCGGCATCAAGGGTGATAAGTACAGATTCGTAAAATTCCTGTCTCTGCTTCCGGTCAAAACGGCGATACGGCTGATCGAGTTCCGCCATCTTCTCCCTGACCTCTTCCCTGACTCCCTTGATTCCCTTATAGAGGACCTTCTCGAAGTTAAGGAACATATGGCCAGCCTCTCTTGTCATCGACACGTCACCGATTATCGGAATGTGCGAACAGGTTGAGACTCCCGGAGCGGTATGTTCGAGAATATCCTGGTCGACATGCTTCAGATTGTATTCGAATAGAGAGAGATCTCCGTCCTTAACGGCTGGAATAATTTCTTCTCTCAGCTCTTTTCTCTCCTCAGGATGGAGTAAAATCTTATCATACGGTCTTGTTGAAAAGTCCTTTACCGGATCGTCCATCTCTTCGGCAATAGAAGCGACATTCGCCGTCGTGACAAAAGCGGAGCGAGGCTTACTCCCCACGGTGCCCACAATAAGCTCGTCCTCCAGGATTAACATGCTTTTGTCCCTCAGGAAAGTCTCAAGAAATCGGGCTCGCTGGATAATGGAAGGCTCGTCTTTATACTGGTCATAAGCCTTGAGTTCGGCTCGTACACGCTCCAGACAGATTTCGGCTTCCTTGCGTACCCTTTCCCTGGCTTTCTCAACCCTTTCGGAACGGACGGGTTTAAGAATCTCCTGCCATGACCCTACATCTTCAATCTTTTTGTTACCCCGTTCGATTGTCATTTCCACCCCCTCCGGAGTTTCTTCCCGTCTTTTATTCTCTATAGGGACTAGTGTCCCTGATATAATTTTATACTATTTCTATCATCTATATATATTGACTGTAATCCTTGAGCCTGGCGCCTTTGGCGTAATTAACCCTCCCCACGTAGAATTCCTCTTCGGGTGCTTCCCGCGGGGTCATTCCACCGGTCATCAGGGATGCTCGTATCCGCTGTTTTTGATAATCATATAATCTGGGAACCGGTTGTCTCAGCATTCCGCCGTTGCCGCCGTTGCACCAGTGGTAATACTTGTCCATGGTGGCATAGATTATTCCGGTATCGAAGTACGAGACCGACGACATACCCATCGAAGCTTCGTTAATCGGATCCATTTCCCAGTAAATATCCAGTGCTTTATCGATTTCGCCTTCCACCAGAAGGTCGAACATCCTGACCATTCGGGGATTTTCGGGAGTCTGGAACATATAGTACGGCGAGGCGCCCGACCATTGCTGTCCGCATTTCGGGACAGTCAGAAACCATCTGTCCGGGATAGGATCATTGACAAGCAATACGTCTCCGACAAGGTGGAAACACTGGGCAGTGAATGTTAATGAGCTCCCTCCTCCGATTTTCAAAGCCACGACATTCGGTATCTCGGCAATTCGGGGTAGAAGCTGCATCGGCCAGTAACTGTTGTGAAGATTTTTTGTTTTCAGTCGTGCCGGATAAAAGACGACGGCCAGGTCAGTAGAATCGCAGACGTATTTGTACATACGGTAGATTTCTTCTTCCGACCTGGGGTGGTACTGGAGCGGGTGCCCGAGCATTACAACTGCTCCTCCGGCTTTTTCATACAATTTAAGCATCTCGATGTCCTGCTCGACCGTGTCATGTAATGCAGTTATCGAGATATGTATCTTCCCTTTTGCTTCGTCACACGCTATCGCAATAAATCTTATCCGTTCTTCGAAAGTCATTCCGCAGACTTCCGAGGCGCAGAGCGCTGATGTGAATCCGTTATCCGCGAGATGCTGAACATCATACCTGATGCCCTCTTCGTTCAGCTCCTGCAGGTCAGGCGAAAAAGACGGGAAAAGCACCGCTTCCAGCCCTTTAAGGTTCTCCTTTGCCCATTTCTTGGCCTCGGCTTTTGAGAAATCCATATCCTTCTCCTTTTTAAATCAGCCCTTCCGCCCTGAGTTCATTCAGCGGTTTTGCTCTTTTAACTTCATCTACCAGCTGAGAGGAAGGCTCCGGGTAGATCACAGGGCCGTTTTCGCGATAAGGTAAAATAACTGTTGAGGTATTCGGAGGCATTGTAACCTCGCCAAGCTGGTTCTTCGCCCAGGCTTCGATATCGACGCAGTATTTATTTTCTGCAACGTATTTTTTAACTACCCTGCCTTCCAGGACTGTAGTATCCCCCATCATGTTAAAGGCCCTTTCGTCACCACTCATCTTCCATAGAAATCCGTCATCGCCCATCCAGTTGGTGAACAGGTTGCAGAGCCAGCTCATCCGCTGGTTGCCGTAATCGTACGCCCTTTCGACTCCTATCGCTCTGGCGAACTGGTCGAGATAATGTACCAGTTCCGGAGCATCGGCTTCACCGGTTTCTGCAACATATTCGAGAAAACTGGGATGCCTGGCTTCGTAATCGAACTCATTTTTGTGGGCTTTCAGGAAGGGCGAGCCGGCACCCATTAACCAGACCAGCTCATCACGCACACTCAGGGGTCCCTTGATAAGAGACCCGACTTTATCACCGATATTGACGTCCTCCCAGTATCGCGGTTCGGATCCCCTGATTTCTTCACGGTCGTAGGCTTCCAGTATCTCCAGCCATTCCTGTTTCGTATATTTCTGTCCGGGTCGTCCGCGCTCTTTTTTAGCATTCCCGGCAGCGCTCCTCTCTGCCCAGACGATATGATATAGTTCCTTACCCAGGATTTCCCGGGTTTCGGTATTCAGATAGACGATATCTCCATAATCTATGTAGATGTTACCTCTGCCTGCCATCCGGCCTTCCTTGATTTCCATATCCCGGATAATGGCCACCGAGGACAGCTTCGTACCTTCATATACTGGACCGTACCATTCCCAGTCGCCGCCGGAATACCAGCCATGAATACCTGTCAGGCCGCTGCCGGTAGCCGACCACTGGTGGGTGAATAGAAAAGTACCGGGGGCTATTATCCGACCGTACTTCGTTTTTCCGGCATATACCGCATCCCTGAAAAGCGGGTTGGTATCACCGATTCCGTCGACATAGTGCCGTATCGTATCGGTCGTAGCTTCGTTGTTGAAATAAATACTGGAGGGTATGAAGGGCTTGTTCATCCGGAATTTTCTTCTTTCCAGCATTTCCGGTGTCACTCTGCCGGCTTCCGGTGAAGCCTTATCTCCAACTGATTTAATTCGGGGATGGTCTTTCCACTTTTTTTCATCAATTCCGGATATAAAGTCTTCCAGCAATTTCGACTCCCTGCGAATATTTAGTTATCGGATACCTGAGCAGTTTCTAACTCATAAAATCAGTTCGGCTTTGCTAATTTTATGATACAATATCGTATACGTCTATCGTTTACGACATCATACTTTAACGGTTAACTGATTGCAAGATTGGTTATTCGAATTAACTTATTTGACAATGAGATTACTATATTATAAATTTTACCAATATTTGATAAAACTCATTCCACAGAAACTACCTGCCCTGTTCCCACAGCCCGGTAGATGTTCGAACGGCAGCTCCCTGCTTCGGCGAACACACCGAGTATGTATGCCGCGAGATACTTGGTATATCCGACGATGAATTCATCAACCTGCTGCAAAGTGGTGCTCTGGAGTAAAAAAATGACAGGTCTTTTTGATACACTGAAAATAAACAGGCTGGAGATTAACAATCGATTTATTCGCTCGGCAACGATGGACAGCATGGCTGAAAATGGATTGGTATCGGATGCCGAATTAAAACTCTATGAGGATTTGGGTAAGGGTGAGATTGGATTGATAATCTCACACGGACTGTACCCGACTCAGGAAGGGAAAGCTTCACCCGGACAGCTAAGTGTTCATACCGATGAAGCTATACCCTCACTGACTAAACTTGTTAAAAGAGTACATGATAACGGCGGGAAAATCGCAGCTCAAATTCTTCACGGCGGCTGGCTATGCAGTCCCCAGGTAACGGGGCTTGCACCGGTTGGTCCTTCAGCTGTCACTAATCCACAATCAGGAATTCAGGTTAGAGAATTATCCGGTGATGAAATATATCAACTCATAGACTCATATAAACAGGCTTCTTTTCGAATAATTGAGTCAGGATTCGATGCAATACAATTACATGCAGCTCATAGCTGGATATTAAGTGCCTTTCTTTCTCCGGTAACCAACAAAAGAGATGATGAATGGGGAGGGAATACAGAAAAACGTGCCAACCTGGTCAAACGAACCTGCGAGGTAATAAGAGAAGTAGTCGGAAATGATTTTCCGATTTTAGTTAAGCTTGGAATAAAAGACTATCACCCTGAAGGAAAATCTATAGAATCGGGAGTAGCGCAGGCAAAAATATTAGAAAAAACAGGGGTCGATTCTATAGAAGTTAGTGAAGGAATCGAGGAAGATTTATTTCATCACATCAGGGCGGAAGCTACCCGCCCCTATTATCTGGACGAATGCCGACAGGTTAAAAATGCTCTGTCGGTTCCGGTAATGCTGGTCGGAGGTATCAGAAAACCAGGCGATATGCAGAAAATTGTAGAAGACGGAACAGCCGATGCAATATCGATGTGCCGTCCGTTCATAATGGACCCATACCTTGTAAAGAATATTCGGAATGCTTCGTTGGACGGTTCGAAGTGTACTTCGTGTAATAAATGCATGCTGCAGATGAGGCGGGGTAAACTGCAATGTGTTCTCGTTTAGACTCCGTGCCGCTAAAAAGTATGGAAGAATGATCCTCTCAATAATGAATATATAAACGGAGTCATTATCTCCACCTGAAATACCACTTTATTTATCGGTGATTTATGCACAACGCGACGTCCGTCCCGTCATAACCATGGTTGTCCGGTGTATTTTTCGCTTTCTATCAAACGAAGACGGAGAATTTAATAGTATCGTCCGTATTTTTCAACCGAATCGATCATCGCCTTCACGTTCTCAGGCTTGGCTTCCTGTGTGAAATCGGTCGAGCACCTGAGGATAAAGCCACCGTCTTTCCCGACCTTCTCGATCAACTCCTTGCAGTAATCTTCCACTACGGAAGGTGACGCGACCTGCAACATTGCTATCGGAACGTTTCCCATAATGCAGGCTTTATCACCAAGCATTTCCTTGGCCCGGAAGATGTCCGATTCAGCAAACCTGATCAACATGCTGCGCTTGGGGAACTGGGTGAAATAATGCAGCTGGTTGTCCCTTTTCCCCTCAAAGAACATTGAGATGATCTCATAACCGAGTTCATATGTCTTGTCCATAGCCTGTTTCCAGAAAGGCCAGACGAATTCCTCGAATTGCTTGTTCGAGAAGAATTCATCGGAAACACGGTGCGCTTCCCCGGAGCTTCCCAGTGTCGGATGTCCATCTTCCCGTTTAACAGCCGGGGCCGCTCGGGCAATCCGGTAATCAACCAGCAACTGGAGTGCCGCCTTGAGTTTCTCCGGCCGCCGGTACATGTCTTTAACCACGCCGTTGAAAGTCCGGAAGGTATTGCTGAAACCGGAAAACGGCGGCATTACGCCGCCCCGCGCCGGTAACGGTGCGGCAAATCCCAGATTTGCCATCTCTTCCATCATCGTGCTCAGAATTTGTGCTCGTTCCACGCCGGCTTCTCCCGCCTTTTTCATGGCCTTTATAACCGTTTCGAATTCGGGCGACACCAGCCTTTGCGCGATCGGTTCAACGCCTGCGCCGAATCCCATCAATGGCGGCAGCTTGGATAGCGGTTCCAGGGCATCATACATACGGGGCAGCAGGTATCGCATCATATAATCGCTGGGGTCGGTGAGGAAAAGGTCGTACTCATCCTCTTTCATATACTCTTTCTCGGCTATCTGAAAGGGCACGTCCGGAGGCAGTGTTCCTCCGGGCCAGCGTGTGTAGTTCGATTCAAGGGCTTCGAGTGCTGTTCCCGACTCTCTTGGTTCCCAGCCGTAGGAGTCCGGGTCCATATCCACTATCATTTTCTTGAAGGCATTCTTCCATGCGGCGGTGTCATAGTAGGCAGCCGAATAGGGTATTCCGGCATATTTGCAGGCAAAAAAAGTACCCCCGAATATTACCGGCACCCGGTCGGGCACCTTCAACTCCACGGCGTCCCAGAGCCGCTTTTCTCTCTCAGTGCGAAGCTCTTCGATGCTTTTCCCGTGCTTCTTTTGAATTGAGTCGATTAATTTTTGGTCTTCTGCGGATATCTTCTTCGTCTCTGCCATTTTAGTCGCAACTCTCCTTGTATAAATTATTCACAATATGATATGTCTTTACTCACATACCAATTAATTGGAAGTTTAGTTTTTTGTTTTTAGCTTTTCGCAAATTCCCTGTGTCCTAACGGATTATACCATCAGAACCCGGGATTCCGACAGTTTTTAAGATACTAAATAATAAGTACCTGTTATGTTATGTAAAGATAGAATAATTATTTATCTCCTCAATCATTTTGCCGTATACTTTACCCCCTTTTACGCGGGATATACATATTCTGCGTTTTTTGCTATATATATGCGTATACACAAATATCGGGGAGGATATATCATGAGTAACAAACTTACAGTACTGGATCCGATAGGTCAACCAAGTGGCATATTCGGCAGGCGGCTTAACGAGGACTCGCCGATGTCTGCCATTCACGACCCTACTTACCAGCCGAGAGATACATCCGAAAACCTCAGTTCACTGAAAATGGCAGAACGTCTCGATACCCTCGAAGGCAAGACTGTATACCTGGTCAATACCGGCTTCGCCGGCGGCAGGGAATTTATGGAAGAACTCCGGGACTGGTTCAATAAGAACAGACCCGGTGTGAAAACAGTCCTCAAAAACAAGACCACCAGTATGTTTACCGATGAACCTGCCCTCTGGCAGGAAATCAAAGATAACAGCGACGCCGTCGTCTTCGGCGTCGGCGGCTGAGACGGCTGCTCGGCGAGTGTCGCCGAATTCTCACGCACCATGGAGAACGACTACGATATTCCCACCGCCCCGGTCGTTACCGCCCGTTTCGCCGATTACGTCGAAAGGGACAAGCTGAGTCACGGTATGGCTCTCCGCTTCACCTATCCTCCCTATCCCGTCGGATGGGTACCCCGTGAAACCCTCCGCGGTTACATCGAGGGTAACGACCCCATCACCGGTGTATCAATAACACAGGAAATAGACGACGCCCTTACCCGGCCACTGTCCGACTTTGAAAAGAACTTCAAGGCCCAGAAAAGACCGGAACGCCCCCGCCTTCTGGAAGCGGACACCGAAGATAACCTGCACCGCCTCTTCCTCGAAAACGGCTGGACCGACGGCCTGCCCATCATCCTGCCCACTGAAGAACGCGTCGCCGAAATGCTGACCGGTACCGACCGTAAACCCGACGAGTACGTCGGTATGATGTCGGTTACCACTCACGAGGAAAGGCTCAAGTATACCGTGGAGAAATGCGCTGTCGTCGCCGTCATGGCAGGATGCCGACCGGAGCACTTCCCCGTCATCCTCGCCCTCGGCGCCTCGGGACGCCCCTCGATGCCGAGCTCCACTACCTCCTTCGCCAGTATGATGATAGTCAACGGACCCATCCGCAATGAGATAGGTATGAACAGCGGATTGGGCGCTCTCAGCCCGGTTAACTATGCCAACTCGGTTATCGGGCGCGCCTGGACGCTGATGAGCATCTGTTTCGGCGATATGCGACCCGGGGCGACCTTCACCGCCACTACCGGTACCACCATCAATTACAACAATATGTGCTGCGCTGAAAACGAGGAAAACAGCACCTGGGAACCTTTCCACGTTCGCAAGGGCTATAAAGCTGAAGAAAGTACCATCAGCCTGTTCCGGGGTTGGAACGCTATCATGCTTGGAATGAGACCTTCCGAAACGACAAGGGAAGTTGCGTTACAGGTAAAAGGTATGGGTATGTCATTCACATATCTCATCGACCCGCTTGTAGCCAGGAGCCTGAAGTACGATGAAGGATTCGAAGACCCGGCTAAACTGAGTGACTGGGTTCTGGACCAGATGAATCCTCCGATGAGGAGACCTGATATGATTAACTTCATCGTGGTCGGCGGCGAAATGAACCCATTCTGGGTCGCCACGGATTTCTCCTATATGCAGACTGTTTCTATAGACGAGTGGATACCGAAAGCCGGAGTTAAAAAAGACTTAAAGCCGCTCCGTATGCCGGAACCTGTATTATGCAAAGACGGTTCCTGCGGTATCCAGATTTAGAAATTACCGTTTAAACATGACGTTACAAATGGAGGTATGAAAAATGAAAAATGTTGAAGGAAAAACCGCTTTTGTTACCGGTGGCGCCAGCGGTATCGGGCTGGGCACATCCAAGGTATTTGTAAAAAACGGTATGAAAGTCGTCATCGTTGATGCCCGTCAGAGTGCGCTGGACGAAGCTGTTGCCTGGTTCAGGGAAAATGGTGGTGATGTCCATCCCATTAAGCTGAATGTAACAGACCGTGAAGCCTACCTGAAAGCTGCTGATGAAGCAGAATCCGTATTCGGGAATATTCACATTCTCTTCAATAATGCCGGTGTCGGCATTGGTGGAGCTCCTACCGCACAAACAACCTACAAAGATTGGGACTATGGAATGGGCGTGAACATCGGAGGCGTCATTAACGGGGTACTGACAATACTGCCGCGCATGCTCAAGCACGGTGAGGAAGGTCATATCGTTTCAACTTCGTCGACATGTGGTCTGATGGCTACTGCCGGCTTCGCTATTTACTGCGCCTCCAAATATGCCGTGACCGGCTTCATGGAATGCCTGGCTGCCGAACTCGAAAACAGTAATATCGGAGTTTCCGTTCTCTATCCGGGACCGACAAGGACTAATCTCGGACAGTCAACACAGGAAAACCGTCCCGAGCATCTCAGAAATGAAGGCAGCACCGGGATGCCCCGGAGATCTGGAGAAAGACCGCGTTCGATGGAAGATATGCAGAGAATTTTCATGGATCCCCTGGAGATGGGAGAACGGGTAATGCGTGCCATCAGGCGTAATGATCTCTTTATTCACACACATCCCGAGTTTACGGACGGCTATATCTCCCGTCACGACGCTATCATCCGCGCAGTACCGGATGAAAAGGTTAATGAAGAACGCTGGAATATTATCAAGGGTATGAGCCATACCTATACAGAACGATACGACAAGCAGGAAAAGGTTGGCCCTCCGGACTGGTAAATTCGTATTATTCAATTGCAACGCCCCGATAGATTACTATCGGGGCGTCTGTTTTCCCGGTGGAACCGGGGTCATAGATCCGCCGAAGGAGGAGAGAATCGAACTCCACCCGAAACAGCGTTGTGTTTATTATAGACGTCTTTTATCCAGATTCTTAATCTGGTTTCGATATAACGACGTAAAAAGCCTGGTACCGGGTAACGCCTAATTTTTCGGAATGACATATTTTTTGTTTCCTCTCCCTTGAGGGGAGAGGATTTAAGGTGAGGGTGAAAACTGGATTTTTATCACTCTCATCCTACTTGCA
The DNA here is from genome assembly GCA_034416335.1 of Dehalococcoidales bacterium. Classification (GTDB taxonomy): domain Bacteria; phylum Chloroflexota; class Dehalococcoidia; order Dehalococcoidales; family UBA2162; genus MGML01. The sequence continues at coordinate 146,201 of DAOULV010000018.1, read as the reverse complement.
GAACCAGCTTCAGACAGTTTTTATGTTACAGCTTACTATAATACTGGGTGGTACGTCAGAAGCAACCGATTTTGTTATAACGAACTACTACTGTTTTCGAGAAAATGTATTGCCGCTTCTACACGGTTATTAACGTGAAACTTCTCCATCGTGTTGCGTAAGTGATTTTTAACCGTCGATTCGGAAATGTCCAGTGACCTGGCAATTTCTTTATTTGTCAGTCCTTTAACCAGCAGCCTTAGAACGTCTTTTTCCCTCGGACTGACAAACTCCTTTTTGGTGTTGTTACTGGTATAGTCCCGGAGAATCTTGGCTGCTATTCCGGGGGCTACGTAAGAGTCACCCTGAGCTAATCGATGCAAAATACTGAACAATTCAGTTGCTTCCACACTCTTGAGTAAATAAGCCTGTGCGCCCATTTTCATGGCACGCAGCATATTCTCCTCGGACTCTGAATTGGTCAGGATGACCAGCTTTACTCCCGGTATCTCATCCAGAATCAGCTTGATGGCGGTGAATCCGTCGTATTGCGCCATAATAATGTCCATGAGGATGATTTCAGGCTCGGTTTCACGTATTTTTTCAATAGCTTCGTCAATATTTCCCGCCTGACCTGCGACACTGATATCGACACAGCTGTTGAGAAGATTGCACAATCCTTCCCGGAACAGGGGAGAATCGTCGATAACCAGTATTTTTAATAAACTTTTACCTGTAATCATGCTGCCAGGCCTCTTTTCAGGTGTTTTTCTCTATGTTTACAGAATATATATAGCATATTTAGAGAATAAATGCAATAGTTATTAGGTAATTATAAGCAAAATTATCCTTAAATATACAGGGTGAAATACAGTTTATTATTAGGCTATTTATACCATAATCATAGATACTTTTACCTATACCATATAGTCTTTATAACTAAGTATCGACTGGGTAGAATTTCCTGCCTAAAAGTAAACAAACGATGAATACCGCTCGAGCGCCAGCGGGTGTATACCTGTATTAGGACTGAAAAAAAGGAGGCGGGAATTATGAATCCAGCAGGTATTATCCTTGTCTTTGTCTTACTTACTATTGTTGGTATTGCGGGGATTGCCCTCGCGGGTTTCGGGGTAAGAAGGCTTCAACAGGAAACTGTCGTACGCGCAGAGGCAAAAAAGAGCACGGTGGTCCGCTGTTGCGGCGTAGACCTTCTTATTTCTCTCGTGGGAATGGGGCTCGTTTTCTTCGGAGCTTTCAGTGCCTTCCGAATTGTGCTCGGGTAGATAATCAGTCATCAATCAGTTTAACAGTAGAAACGTATGAACATATTCGTTATCGACAGCAATACTCTATTCCGTCAGGGACTGATTCGGTTACTCTCCACACAAACCGATATGAATGTAACCGGTGAGGCTTCCGATATACACGAAGCCCTGGCGAAAATAAGAATGCGTGAACCGGATATCGTTATAGTCGACCCCTGCCGGACACTTGAAATAAACCTGGAAGATTGTAAAAAAATCAAGGACGAATTCCCGAATATCAGGTGTCTTACACTGACAGATTCTGAAAATGAGGACGACCTGTATCAGGCAGTGAAGAACGGTTCGCACGGATACCTGTTAAAAAGCAGTACTCCGGAACAACTCTTCCATACCTTGAGAGATATAACAAACGGAGGTATTTCCATATCGCCCTATATGGCCGGAAAGGTGGTAAAAGAGCTGCTGTCATCAAAGGAAAAAAACGAAGACGACCTTTCGATCAACCTTACTCCCAGAGAAATGGAAATTATGACACTGCTGAGTACCGGTAATACCGACAACGATATCGGCGACCATCTTTGCATCAGCCCGAGTACGGTCCGTCATCATGTGCACAGTATCCTTCAAAAGCTTCATATGAAGAACAGAATGCAGCTGGTGATGCACTTCCGCAGCCAAAAGCCGTCGTTACAGCAGAACGTATACCGTCAAGAAAGCTAATGACATCGGAGTTGAAAACGAATCGATAGTAAGAAGGAGACCCGGTAAAGATGTTGACCAGAAGAGAATTTATGAAATCAGTTGTGAAAACGATTGGAGTGACTACCGGAGTAGCATTTTTTTTCACGGCTAAACGACCGGACAAAGCAGCTGCGGCGGCAGCATCGGCTAAAGCCATACTCTACGATATGACGGTATGCCGCGGCTGCAAAGCGTGCGAGGTTGTCTGCCGAAAGTATTACAATCTTCCACGAATCGAGGATGAAGACGATTCGAACCAGGGCGGCATACCTCCCATGAAGCCTGAAGAATATACCAGAGTTGAAAAGCTGGACTGCACTAACGGCGAAGGCGACCCAAGGTTTATCAAGTGGCAGTGTATGCATTGCGTGGAGCCGACCTGTGCGACGGTATGTCCAACCTCGGCTCTGAGAAAAACGGAATCAGGTCCGGTCGTGTACGACGAAACGAGATGTATTGGTTGTCAGTGCTGCGTAAGCGGATGTCCCTTCTCAATTCCCCAGTACGACTGGGAAGGTGACCGGGTGGTAACAAAATGCTGCATGTGCGCGGAGAGGCTTGCCGAAGGGAAAAAGCCGGTCTGCGTCGAAAATTGTCCTTCAGGTGCCCTGAGGTACGGCGACCGGGATTCCATCGTCGCCCAGGCAAGACAGATGGAAGCCGACGGCAGATATGTGTTCGGAATTGATGAATTCGGTGGGACCAGCTGGATATATGTTTCGGATATTCCTTTTGATGAAATCGGATTTCCCTCAGCCGATGAGGATAGCTACCCGAGTATCAGCAAAGCTATGTTCGGTTCGCAGACGGCAACTCTGGTAGCCGGTGTGGCGGCTCTGGGACTTTACTCCCTTTACCTCAGGAAAAAGAAGATAGGAGAAGAAGAGAATTGAACACACACGTATCCAGGCATATAACTTTGCCACAGCGGTTCATATCGATATCGGGGAAAGATTTGTTTCTTTCAATATGGATAATACTGCTGCTGGGACTGATTACTCTGGGAATTTTCGGCGCTTACAACCTGGCAGTTCGCGAGGAATCGGCTTCCATACCCTGGGGTATCCTTGTCCCCAGCTACGTATTCTTCGCGCTGACAGCGACAGGCTCGAGCCTGGTTAACTCGATTTTTACCGTATTTAATGTTAAACAGTTCAAGCCTTTTATCAAAAGAGGTGTGTGGCTTTCTTTTGTGCTGATAATTCCCGCCGTTATTTTCATCATAATGGACCTCGGTAGATGGAACCACGCCTATAACCTGTACCTGCTTTTTAACCCAACTTCAAGAGTGGGCTGGATGGGCATGCTGTATGTAGGATACGTGATATCTCTGCTGGCTGAACTGGTGATTGTGATTAAAGAAGACCGGATGCCGAAATGGGCTACCAAAGCCATCGGCATAGTGGTAATGGTTATCACTCTCGGTGTTGCCACCAACCTGGGAGCCCTGTTCGGAGCAATAATAGCCAAGCCTTTGTTATTCAATTATTCACTCCCGGTACACTTCGTTGTCTCGGGATTTCTTGCCGGTGCGGCGATGCAGATCCTGTTTTTCAGCGTCTGTTCTTACATAAATAAAAGAAGTATTACCGAAGAGTACAAGAATCTGTTCGTTAAAGCCTATCGACCTCTGATAATCGGGCTGATTCTGGTCGGCTGGTTTTTGACCGTTGTCAATGTCACGCCGGAATCATTCGCGTCGACCGAAGCCCCGTATACTCAACTGTTGCTGGCCGGACCCTACAGTATGCAGTTCTGGGGATTTGAAATATTCGTGGGCGGTGTAATACCCCTGTTTCTTCTGCTGAACCGCAGGACCAGGGGTTCTGCAAAATGGATTTTAACCAGCTCCGCGCTGGTAGTTATCGGAATGTATTTTTCCAAATACGACCTCCTGATTGCCGGGCAGAGCATTACTCCTTTCGGCAGCGAGTTTATCGCATATACTCCGCCGGGAATGGACGCCCTGTTATTAACGGGAGGAATTGCGCTCTGCCTGTTTTGCTGTACGGTCGGCCAGATGCTGCTGCCTCTCGGTGCTGACGAGCGTCCGAAGTGGTTCATATTCAGTAAGGAGAAAAGGTAAATACCTGCAGCCACTTCCGGATTTGAGTCCGGCTTATTTGTCGCATTAACTCAAAAAAGACTCCTGTTCCCAGGAGTCTTTTTTTATATTTATTATATTTCCACCGGACGAACATCGAGATGTCTGATCTTTTGCACGTACGAATGACCGAGTGAAAAAGAAGACATTAAGTTTGTAAGCGTTTAGATTACCCTCACTTTTTCTTTCTTGCACTCGTTGCCTTTTTGGCAGTAGTTACTTTTGCCTTCTTGGTAGTGGTTGCCTTTGTCTTTGCCTTCTTGGCAGTGGTTGACTTCGCCGTTGCTTTCTTGGCAGTGGTTGTCTTCGTCGTTGCTTTCTTGGCAATGGTTGACTTCGCCTTTACCTTCTTGGCAGTGGTTGCCTTCGTCTTTGCCTTCTTGGCAGTGGTTGCCTTTGTCTTTACCTTCTTGGCAGTGGTTGACTTCGCCGTTGCTTTCTTGGCAGTGGTTGTTTTCGCGGTTTGCTTCCTAGATGTTGCTTTCCCCTTTTTCACTTTAGGACTTAATACTTTTGACACTGAAGATTGCTCAATAACCCATATGGAAATATTCTGGTTATTGCACAAACTCCTGAAACTTCCCCATTCTTCAGTTTTTATCAAATGTCTATGGAGTTTCGCTGGAATACAAACGACTGGAAGTATCTTGTCATTTGGTTGTTTGGATTTAAATCTGAAAGCAGTATCATGTATCTGGACAACCGACTTCATTAGATCGCTAGGGTTAACTTTTACCTCGCAAAGATACCATGTTCTGTTTTTTTTATCGTATCCAAATGCATCAGTAATTCGGTTAGAAATGAGGCTTCTTTCATAGTCAGCTTCGCTACACATTCGTTTTAGATGAGCGTGAACTCTATGTACCATCGTTGTATGGTAAGTACTTCGCTCGCTATACCATCCAAATACCATCGTATCCCTCTATTGTAAATTAAAATTCAATATATCGGATTAGTTCATTTGTGTCAATAAAAAAGGAGTTTAACAAACTCCTTACAATACTTTTTTATAAAATATATGATTTCTTGTACGTATGATTGGCCAAGTGGTAAAGAAGATATTTGATACCGGAACCTCGTATCGGTAATAATGATTCTTACCCTTTTTAATTATCGAAGCGGTTCTATAATAATGACGGTTGAACCGAGTGATAAAAAGGTTATAAACTTCCTGCATCAAGATGAGATAATTATCTGAAATGCACTCGGCATTTGGAGGTCAAAATGGACTTAGGCTTAACGGATAAAGTAGCTTTAATAACCGGTTCGGGCAGCCAGATAGGGTTCGGCCACGCAACTGCCGTAACTATGGCTAAAGAAGGCTGCAATATTGTAGTTAATGATATCGATGTGGAAGCAGCAGAACAAACCGCAAATGAAGTCAGAAGTCAGGGGAGAAGAGCAATAGCCATAAAGGCCGATGTCGGTAACAGCGGCCAGGTAAAAGAGATGGTAAAGACGGCAATTGAAGAGTTCGGCAGAATCGATATCCTGGTCAATAATGCCGGGGCAGGTGGTGCCGGAGGACCTATCCATTTAACGAAAGAAGAAGACTGGGAAAAGACTGTTAACCTGCTGTTTACGGGAGTAATGAACTGCACCAAGGCCGTTATCCCCGGGATGCTGGAGAGAAACTATGGCAAAATTGTAAACATCGCATCCGGTCTCGGACGGACCGGCAGCCCCAATAATTCGGTCTACGCCTCCTGTAAGGGTGCGGTTATTACTTTCACCAAATCGATTGCCGCCGAGGTGGCGGATAAGGGTATTAATGTGAATTGTGTCTGCCCCGGGCTGTCCACGACAAACTTCCTCCGAGGACCGGATGGCGAAGTAAGGAGTCCTGAAATGGTGGACGCAGTCAGACAGGGTATCCCTCTAAAAAGACTTACGGAGCCCCAGGATGTGGCTAATATGGTTACATTCCTGGTATCGGATGTCACCGGTGACGTAATCGGGCAGACTATCGGCGTCAACGGTGGGAATTCCATGATATAAATCCCCGTTATCCGGAAGGAAAATTCCTCGATGAATACTATGCTTTGAGAGGCTGGTCGCCAACCGGCATCCCGACGCCTGAAAAGCTCGAGGAACCTGGACTCGGCAACATAGCAAAGGATATGGAGCAGTATTCCGATATTGTTAAATAGTCCTGCCCGTTTCCGAACCGCCGCGTATGGCAGCAAATACGCTCCTCTTTCCTGCGCAGTCGCCTACCGGATAGATTTCCGGCACGACGCCTTCAAGTTTACTGATAAGCTGGTCGCTGTTCTCTGCTCCGACTGCCAGCACGACGGTGTCGGCTTTGAGAAATATGAAAACGTTGTCCCTTAAAGGTTCCTCGCTGGTCGTCCACCATACATTCACGCCATTCTCGGTTATACTATCGGGCGTAGCTTTCGGGTAGAGTCGCACGCCGTTCCTTATCAGGAACTCTATCAGGGTGTTTTTCATATTCCTGTTCAGTCCCCGGGCGATATCGCTCCTGGTAATTACCGAAACATTCTTTCCCTGCTCTGCCAGGTACAGCGCTGCGCTCAAGCCGACAATTCTACCACCGACGACCACGACATTCTGTCCGACGTCTGCTTTCCCCATCAGCACATCGGTTGCCTGTACCACGTTCTCTCCGTCAATACCCGGAATATCAAGGCTTGTCGGAATAGAACCTGCAGCCACCACCACAGCATCAGGTCCGTTTTCCCTGACGGTCTCTTTAGTGACTTCCTGGTTCAGGAACACATTTACACCTGCTTTCTTCAGCCCGTTAGAAAGGTAATCTACCAGGCTTTGTTCTTCCGGCAGGTGATTTGCCACTATTTTCCATTGACCGCCCAGGTTACCGCTTTTTTCATACAGAGACGTCTCGTGTCCCCTCTCCGCCAGTGTCCGGGCAGCCTCCATTCCGGCCGGGCCGCCGCCGATTACCATTACTTTCTTTTTCTTTTCCGCCGGTTCAATCCTGTATTCCAGTTCCTTACCCATTTCCATGTTGACCGAACAGTTAGCGTAACCTGCTCCCGGACCTCCCGCCTGACAGTGTCCGCAGAAAATGCAGGGGCGGATGTCCTCCAGCCTTCCCTCTCTTGCCTTATTGGCCAGGTCAGGGTCTGCCATTAACGGCCTGCCCATCTGAATCAGGTCTGCCGAGCCTTCCTGTAAAATACGCTCTCCATTCTCAACGTTAATTTTTCCTACCGCCATAACGGGAACATTCACCGCCTTTTTTATTGCTGCGGCTGAAGGAACCAGACAGCCGGATTCCTGGAACATAATTGGGTACTGCCAGTGTGAAGTCTCCGGCGGTCCCGACGAAACATCCAGTACGTCCACGCCGGCTTCCACGAACAGTTTTGCGTGCTCCACTGCTTCTTCCAGAGTAATGCCGCCTTCAAGATGTTCGTCACCGTTCATCCTGAAAATAATCGGGAAACCGTCACCCACTTCTTTTCTAACACGCTTGATAATCTCACAGGCGAGTCTCGCCCTGTTCTCGATACTTCCGCCGTATTCGTCAGTCCTCTTATTTGTGCGTGGTGAAAGGAACTGGCGTATCAGGTAGGCATGGCACCCCTGTATCCGCACTGCATCGAAACCGGCAGCTTTGCCCCGTCTTGCCGCCAGTCCGAAAGCTTCCGTTACGTCATGGATTTCCTCTCTTGTCATCGAGTGTGTCTGGAACCCGGTTACCGGATCGGTCGTCCCTGTTGCGGTCACGACCCTCATCAATTCCGGATACTTAACGGGAGGTCTCTGTTGCACGGCACGGGCTGTAGCTGAGCCGTGATGAGTAATCTGGAACGATACTTTCGTCCCATGAGCATGTATGGCGTCCACGAATTTCTTTGCGCTTGGAATATGTTCATCGTCTATTATGCTCAACATTCCCGGAGCAAATACCAGTCCGGTCGCATGCGGTCTGCCCAGAGCAGCAACGGTCAACTGGATTAATCCCACTCCTCCTTTAGCCCTGGCTTCATAAAAGGCAATAAAACGGTCGGTTACCGAGCCGTCTTCAGTAGCAAAGGTGAACCCTATACCGAGTGGTGCCATTACTATCCTGTTATTCAGCTCTATATTCCCTATCGTGATTGGCTGAAAGAGTTTTTCCGGAGTTTTCATTTTTCACCTCCCGAAAATAAAAGGACGCTACAAATCTCCGAACCCGTCACTGGTTCTATCTAAGTTTCTCAATTATATCCGTAAAGTCTATCAGCCATGAGGACTCATGGCTGATAGATTACCGATTAATACTGTTTAGCGCCAGGCATCTATGCCGTACGCGGGATCAGATCCAGCGCTCCGACCATCTGACCAGAGACCTACTTCTTCCCCGCCACCGGTGACGATGATACAATTATCAAACGGAGCAGAAACTGCCGGTACCATGTAGTCCTCGTCCAGTTCCTTCCACGGTTTCCCGGAAGTAGCTTCGATACCTTTCCAGGCGTTGGTGGTGACATCAGGTCTCTGGTGAGTGCGGTATTCTCTTACCGTCATAAAGCTTTTCTTGTAAAGCCATTCATATATGTCGTCCTTGGTCTTGAAGCCATATAGCTGGAGGTCTCGCGCCATCTCAGGAAGCATAAAGAAGGTCTTTCCGCCTTCCCAGTTTTTCCAGAGACTGTCGACGAAGTATTCCATCCAGTTGTGTGGTCCGGGTGTTCCCCTCAGTCCCAATCGCCTCCCGATGCCGCCGTGACCGCTTTTCTGGAATTCCCGGTATCCTCCCGGCATAAACTCGGTCCTCTGTAAAGTACGGCAGTGGTGTATGTGAAGCTTGAACACACAGCTTTCGTCTTTGTTAAAATCGTATTCTTCTCTGAGGCTTGCCCATCCTTCCGGCAGTGCGTCGTCATTCTCGGGAAAGCAGTTGAACAGTCCCGAGCCCCAGACGCCAGCGTTGGTGACATTGGGAATATTTCCTCCCAGGTTACGCCACATAAGTTCGGCAGCCCGTCCGATTGCCCGGTTAGCCAGGTTTCCCGGACCGAAAACGTTGGTATCGAAGTTCATACCGATTTCTTTTGCATAGGGGCCGCTGACTACGAACGCGTCGCCGCCACGACCGTCACCGCAGCCCCCGCCGGCTTCAGCGATGGCAAGCAAAAGGGGCATATGCTCCGGTTCACATCCGGCCATTACACCTATGGTCGCGATTTTCTCAACGGTGGCTTTCCGTCTCATCGGCATATAATATACAGGCTCGCCTTTTTTACCCGAACTCCCCATCTGTTCAATACGGTCGCCTCCGCGATGGCTTGCCTGATAGGTTATTATCTCGTCCGGTTTATGGCTGGTACCCCTGAGCATCTCTTCAACCAGCTCTTCCGCGGGAGGTACCACCGGAAGACCGTCCGTATATTTGCATATCGGAGCATTATTATATAATTGCTCGATGTTTTCCGCCTGTTTAAAAAATTTCCGGGCTTCCGGTATAGTACCTTCGAAGATATAGCGTGGATCGGATACTTCCCACTTCGGAGGATTTTTCTCTACTTCCGTCAGAGGGCGTACCAGGGCATCCATCAGGTCATCTATCCAGGTCGGGACATCTTCGGGGCCGGGAATATGCCGTGAGCCCCAGACGCGTCTCATATTGGGAACGCCGTTCAGCCGGCATGCTTCCTGCCAGACTTTATCCTGGTCTTCGAATATGATGAATACGCTTGGAATACCTGCTTTTTCTATCGATGATAAGTGGGGCAACTGCTCCCAGATAGCCCCGTGTCACCATATTACTCCGCGGATAAGAGCATCCGTGGTCTCCATTTCATCTTCTGCAAGGGCAACGCTTCCCGCTTTCGTCGCGTGGGCGGCTGCATAGCTGATATTCCACTTAACCTGCGGATATCTTTCCGGAAGCATTTTCACCAGCGGGATAAGTATTCCCTGCTCTCCACCGGCGCCGACACTCAGCGTTATCCTGGCACCGTCAAGCGTTTTAAGCCGCGGTGATAACGGCTGCTGTTCCATGGGTTCCTGGATACCGACGGGGTTCAGAAACCGGTATGTTCTATCTTTTTCTGTCATTCTATCCTCCCGAAACCATAAATTTATCAGTAACAATTATAGGGGAAAACCTATTATAAAAAAACATCCGGTGATTGTAAAAACTTTCTTTCCCGGTTCGTGTTCCGCGGTTAATCACTACCGGTCTTACTTGCCCGTATCAGCAGATGCAGGCTATAATGACCGCAATTCACCGGATATCGGAGGTCTGCTGTCTATGTCTAAAAACCCTATCGATGAGGTCCTTCAAGCGAAGTCGATTGCTATTGTCGGTGCCGCTCCGACAGGTAACTGGGGGGGAGGTGGATTTCTCGCCGGGCTGGTTAATTACGACTTCAAAGGTAAAATTTACCCCGTAAATCCGAAATATACCGAGGCTATGGGGCTGAAAGTTTACCCTTCCTTACTGGATATACCGGACCAGGTAGATTACGTTATATCCTGCGTTCCGGCGAGGATGGTACTGGAAATACTGGAACAGGCCGTACAGAAAGGGGCCAGGACCGCTCATCTCTTCACGGCACGCCTTGCCGAGACCGGACGTGAAGAGGGTATTGAAACAGAGAGGAAAATCCTGGAATTGTCCAGGGAATCAGGCATGAGGTTGATAGGTCCTAACTGCATGGGCATATATTCACCCGCCAGCGGTATCGCCTTTCACGGTGATTTCCCGAAGGAATGCGGACCGGTGGGACTGATTTCGCAAAGTGGCATGCTGGCCCGGGAGATAGTTAAAAACTCTCCTCTCAGGGGTATCTATTTCAGCAAGGTATTCAGTTACGGCAATGCCATCGACCTTAATGAAACCGACTTTCTCGACTACCTGGCTAACGATCCGGAAACCGAAGTCATCCTCTGCTATATCGAAGGTGCCAAAGATGGTCCTGGACTATTCAAAACGCTTAAATATGCCGCATCGCGTAAACCGGTTGTCATCTTAAAGGGCGGCAGAGGCCAGTCGGGAGAACGAGCTACCGCCTCGCACACCGCTTCATTAGCCGGCAGTCTCAGCGCGTGGGAAGCACTAATCTCCCAGACAGGCGCTATCACCGCGGACAGTGTCGAGGAGCTTATCGATCTGGCGGTATCTTTCCGTTTCCTCTCTCCAGTAAAAGGCAAACGGGTAGGCGTAGCCGGTGGAGCCGGCGGGTCAAGTGTACTGGCTGCCGACGCGTGCGAAAGAGCCGGACTCGAGGTAATCCCGCTATCGGACGGATTCAGGCAGGATTTAAAGGCAAGGGGTGTCTCAGTGTGGGACTGGCTGGGCAATCCGGCTGATCTTTCTATCCGTGAGGATGACAGCCTGTCTGTCGGTCTGGTACTGGAAATGATGGCCAAAGACCCCAATTTTGATCTCCTGATTGCCATCATGGGGATGCCGGGAGGTCCTCCGGGAAAACCCGGATTGTCGCCGGAAGATATGATGAAGCAGCAGTACCGGCTTGAGGTAACCCGTAACAAACCGTTCCTGGCTGTGGTGGCGGATAAAAGTCTCGGTGTCGATGACACCGGTGATTTTGAATGGAAAGGTTTATGCCGGACGAGGACGTCCCTCATCAATCTGGGTGTCCCCTTTTACCCGACCATCGGTCGGGCTGCCGCAGCAGCCAGGAAGGTTTACGAATACTACCGGCGTTTTAGCTAACAGCACAGCCCAACCGCAAAATAAAGCTTGATTTAACAGTACTATTTAGTCGATTTTTCCCCAGAATGCGATTTCGTTCATTGCTTTTCTGGGTCTTGGAGGTGGATCCTGGTTCGGGTATCCCAGAGGCAGCAAAGTATGTACGAACATATTATCCGGTAAATTCATCGCTTTATGAATTTCCTTTGCAGTAATCGCTCCTACCCAGCACGTACCCAGACCCTGGTTGACCGCCTCAAGTGTCATATAAGCTACGGCAATCATAATCTGTTCAGCTACTTTGACAGTCATAATTGCTTCTCCCAGCAGGTAAGGTGCGAATACGTTATTTTGCAGCAATACATTATCAAGAAATTCATCCGTCCAGTCTGTTACTCCGGCTTCTCTAAGCTGCTGTAAAGCAATCTTATGCTGCTTTTGTGACAGGTCGTCGATAACTCCGCAAAACACTATCAACACAGGCGCGATAATCTGAGGTTGTCCACCCCCAGCTTTTGCTATTTCTTCGATTCTCTCCTTATCCTGCACCACGATGAATCGCCACGGCTGTGTGTTTCCCCAGGACGGCGCCCGTCTGCCTGCTTCGAGTACTTTCTCAACTTTGTCTTTTTCTACCGGGTCCGGTTTCCAGCTTCGTATACTTGTTCTCTTCAGGATAGCGGCTGATACATCCATTTCGGTTCTCCTTTAAATATTAATTGCACTATGAATACCGATTTTGTCTGATAAATGTGTAAAGTTTATGACTAAGCTCCGCTATTGTCAATTACCTTATAACAACCCGGCAGTATCCAAAAGTTCTCGGTATTGTGATATTTCTTTGGAACAAACTCGGTAAAACGATATCTATGAAGGTATTTGTCCTTTCATCATATTAATTATTGTCGTTTTTACTCTTACTTTTTTGATGTGAGAAATATCATATTTTATCGGACAGACCTCTCCTATACTTTTAAATAACCGATACAAAAGGTAACGATTTAAAAAAAGTGAGGTGTATGGTGGTGGATAAGCAGGCAATAATGGAAGTCTTTAACAAGGTCAAACCTCTGTTCGTCGAACATGAAGGTGATTTTCAGGTGCAGGAAATTACTGATGACGGGATAGTTAAGGTTAAATTAATCGGTGAATGTCAACTCTGTATTTATAAAGATAAGACAAAAAGGGCAATTGAGACCATACTTAAAAACGAAGTACCCGATGTGAAACAGGTAGAAGTTGTCTAACTAGTTAACGTTAATCTCCTCCAACCTTATATCAATAATAAAAATGTCAGGTAGGAACAGCAATGAATGCAAGTGAACAAATTGACGATCTGATTGCCAGGACCTCTGACTGGCGGGGCGAAACCGTTGCTGGAATTCGTAATATTATCTACGATGCTGACCCGGAGATAATTGAGGAGTGGAAATGGATGGGCTCGCCGGTCTTTTCACACAGTGGGATAATCTGCGTCGTAACCGTTCTCAAGAATAAAGTGAAGCTGACATTTAACGAAGACGCCAGCCTTCCCGACCCGGACAAGCTGTTCAACAATGGGCTTGGCGGTAAGAAGTGGCGCGCGATTGACCTTTCTGAGGGAGACAAGCTCAACGAGAGCGCGTTGAAGTCTATTATCCGTTTTGGAGTAGAACATAATCTAGCCAAAGCAAAACCGACTAAAACTGGCAAGAGATAAGGTAGAGACTTGTGAGTCTGCTATAAAGACTCAGCCGCACACGGGACGAAGCTGCTCTGTCCTAAGCCTCAGTCGCTTTTATAGTATGTGATTATTAGCGACCCAGTGCGTTCTTCAGATCCATGGCATGTTCCTGTTCGACACTGAGGATTTCTCTCAATTTCTGAGCAAGCGCAAGTTCCATCAATTCTTCAGCCTGCACAATACGTGTCTTATAACGGTTGATAGCATCTTCCTCTCCGGTAAGGTCCTGCTCCAGCATTTCTTTGTTCTCCTTCGACACCGCCGCCGGCGGCACATCGACCGCGGGAAAACCACCCAGATAATCAATCTGGTCGGCCAGTATCAGGGCGTGCTGTAATTCCTCGGAAGCATGAATTTTAAGTTCCTTGATAATATCGCCGTACTCGGCGCCGGTCATCACGCCGCTATGCTGGACATATTGCACCATAGCGGTGTACTCCTTGGACAGGTCCATATTCAGTAGTTCGATTAACTTTTCCTGTGTTATCGCCACGATTCTTACACTCCTTTTATATAAACCCCGACAGATATTCCGGCAAATAACCGAAATTTCTGCTTTCAATTATCATAGCCAGCAGTTGATAACGAAGTCATAAAATGAGGATGGAAATAATTACAAAAGTATGACATTGTAATGTGTGCGGGGATTTAACACCTGTTATGAAATAAAGTTATTCTCTCAAGTCTGATGGATTTAACAGGGCAGATATAAATGAGTTGTGATGTTATACTTTCCAGTAATCAAAATGCGGTCTTTAGAAAAATGTTAAAGGAGGGGTAAAATGGCAGGTTTCTCTTACAACAATTATCTGGTAAAAACTCCCGCGCGTGAGGTAAACGCCGGAGCGGGAATTAGAGGTCGCACAAATCCTACCCTGACGTATATGAGTAACGAACTTGTTCCGGGAAGCAACGTCTATATTGAATTTGGCTGGGTGTGGGATGTCCCCGATCCGAATCCCCACATCCTGGCTCATTCACATGCTGATTATGATGAAGTAGTTCTGCATATTGGTGCCGATCCTCGGAATCCCGAAAACCTCGGGGCTGAAATAGAGTTCGATGTCGAAGGAGAAAAACTTACCATAGATAAATCATCAGCATTATATGTACCAAAGGGTATTAAGCACGGTCCGGTAACATGGAAGTCTGTTAGCAGCCCTCACATACAGATGGCGATAGTTCTGGGCGCGGGTAATCTCGATCAGGCAAATCCCGCAGGATATGTTTAATAAAAATAATACGCAGACCAATTATTACCGTATCTCAGCTTGACGTGCTGATTCAGCATAAATAGAATATGGTCATTAACGCATTCACAAGATTCATCAGGAGATTTTAAATTGCATTCTCCTTTAACTCCGGAACTATCATACGGTGATATCCGTTTCTTAATCAGTACAATCAATCCTGAGCTGCTGAGAAAGATAGACTCAATTTCGAGTGATCCCGAATTCATTGAGAGTATGATGGAACAAGGAGCACTGAGAGTCTTCCACCGCATTATGCTCCTCGATGAAAAAGAATTGACGGTAAATATCACACCCGGATTCCTCTTCGAAATACTGCTCAGGACGGCACGCTTCGAGCTTGAAAACCGCAGTTATACGATTGAAAGATCATCTTCAATGAAGGTGCCCGTATTCGATAGTCGGGATGTCGTTGATTTCATGCGAAACAAGGAGCTTATAAGATATTTAGCCGGTATGCTTACTTCTTTTACCAGGATCCAGAGTTACACTATACCGGTTAGAGTCAGGAAAGGAATCTGGCGAAGAATAAGATTTAATGATATGGATATTGATAGTCTGATGAGATATTGTAAAACGATTGATGAAGATTCACGATTTAATGTATACAAAAGAATTGCCGATTTAAGCCTGTTTTTACTGGGAATTTTCCCCGAATACGTCAATCCCGTACTGAACAGCCCTTTCTCTAAATCGGGAAATTCCGGGATGTTCGGGAAAGCTAGACGCTCTGCACAGGAATATGTTGAAGAAGGTAAAAGATTCTACAAACTAGCCGGAGAGCATAAAGACGCGTCGGCGGCGGGCCTGAACGGAATTATGCGACAGCTCCACGAGCAGTTCGAAATGGCGGTAAAACCGCTTAATTACATTTCAGAAAACCTGATACAGTTCAGAAAGGTGAAGTGGTTTCCGTCTTCATCCTGAAATACAACATTATGTCATATATAAAACTCTGCAGATACCGGTAAAGGGGGACCAGATATGGCAAAGTTAAAAATGGACCCGGCAAGGTGGATGTATCCACGTCCTGCTCTGCTTGTCGGAGCGAATGTCGAAGGGAAAGCCAATTTCATGGCTGTCGGCGGAGGTGGTGTAACAAATGCCGATCCTCCGATGATTGGCATCCCGATAAGACATCATCAATATACGCTGCAAGGTATAAAACAAAATTTCACCTTCTCCATCAATACGCCTTCGGCAGACCTGATCAGGGAAACCGATTATTGCGGGATCGTATCCGGCAGGACGAGAGATAAGGTAAAAGACTGCAATTTCACAATATTTTACGGTGAGTTGGAGACAGCTCCACTAATCGAACAATGCCCGATCAACCTTGAGTGCAGCGTCGCTGATATTCTGGACCTTGGAAGCCATGCATTCATTATCGGTGAAGTAAAAGGTACGTACATTAACGAAGATTGTCTGGTAGAAGGTAAACCAGATATCAGAAAAATCAATCCGATGGTATTCAACCTGGAAGCGGGAGAATATACGTTGATTGGAAACTCCATCGGTAAAGCTTTCGGGATAGGGAGAGAATTGAAAGGAGTATAATCATGGCAGAAAAAGACAGAATATACAAATGCCTTAATCCGGTGGGAATGCAGTTGCCCATCAAAACATTTCCTCTCGCACCGCGACTCGATACTCTCGATGGCAAAGAGATTATTTTAAGTATCACCGGCGAACCCGATATTACTATCCCCCTGGAGAAAAAACTTAAGAGCGACTACCCGAACGTTAACTGGAAAATTAAAAAAACGTATACCACGGTCCCGGTAAAGTTGTCCGACGAAGAAATGAAGACGGCGGACGCGCTCGTACAGGCGATATGCTGGTGAAGCGGTGCCGTATGGAGGCAGTTGCCTTATCTGGCCAAACTGGAAAAAGCCGGTATCCGCACCGTCGTAGTAGACCTCGAAGACCAGGAACAGATGGTCAAACAGGAAGCCCTGGTCAACGGGGTACCCAAAATCAGATATCTTCATGCGTCACGCACACTTCCGGGACCGGAAGATGTTGATTCCTTAGTCGAACCGATGCTTCAGGAATTACTCAGGCCTTTGAACGACGAAGAGAAAGAAAGCGGAGTATACACCATCCCCCAGCAGAGAATTATCTTCGAAGGTACACTCGAAGAAGCCCAGGACTTCTACCAGCAGACCGAGTGGATTCCTCTCCCCGTTGAAGCGCCTATTGCCAAATACACCGACGGCTTCCCGATAGTAGTCCCCACCGAGGAAAAAGTAGAATGGATGCTTACCGGGACAAGTCATGTACCGGACGAGGTGCTGACACGCCAGGCTGACCTTACGACCGTAGGTATCGCCTGGGAAACTCTCGAGCGGAAAGGTGAAATAATCCGGTTCCAGCCGTTACAGAGAACTGCAACCGTCGAACAGGTGGCAGTGAATGCTGTGATGGCAGGATGTCGACCCGAACACCTCCCCATCGTACTGGCTATAGCCCAGTCGGGATGTCCAATCAGCACGACCAACTTTCCCAGTCAGGCAGTATGCGTCTCCGGTCCTATCGTCAAGGAAATAGGTATGAACACCGGCTGCGGCATGTTCGGACCCGGCAGTATCGCTAATTCACCCATCGGACGAGCCTACCAGCTGATGGCTATCAACTTAGGCGGAGCAGTACCCGGAGTTAACCGGATGGGCTGCCTGGGAAGCCCGCTGAACAACGGCGGCGTCGCCTACGCCGAGAATGTCGAAGGTCTGCCGCCCGGCTGGAAAGGACTCAATGAGGAGTACGGCTTCAGGAAAGATGAAAACATCGTGATGGTCCAGATGATTACCGGCGGTATACTCGGTTCCCAGTTCTCACCGGGAGGTTACCGGGCTCTCCAGAAAAGCGGTCACGGTGGTATTGCCAGGAAGTTCGACGTCAAGGGTACTCCCGGTCCGCACAACTGGCTGGACTACCTGGTACCGGAACTGTACGCGGGGCGCGAAGGGGCCTGGACGATAGTCATGGTCCCCGAAATGGCACAGCATCTGGTGGACCTCGGGTTCAAGTCCAAGGACGACGTATACAAGTATCTCTGGGAGAAGGGCTTCGAACCTCTCAAGAAATACAGGGGTCGGTCGTGGCCTGATTATGCGAGAAACGGCTGGACCGGCATTGAGAAGACTTCCGGGAAACCCTGGAAGGAACTGCCAGATGATTATATGGTACCGGCTGCCGGCGATAGTCCAGGCGAGTTCTGTATAGTAATCGGCGGCGGACAGGAAGAAGCCTGCGTACAGCTAGCCGGAGGAAGGGGTACACCCTTCAGTATAGATGTCTGGAAATAGCTTCCGGCTGAGACTATATCTATAATCTTTGAGGAGGTGAATTGTGGAGTATCGCAAACTCGGGAAAACCGGATTACGCGTATCTGAAATCGGATTTGGATGCGGCAATGTAGGCGGCTTGATGGTCCGGGGGACGGAACAGGAACAGCTTGAAGCACTGGAGCTTGCTTTAAAACTGGGTATTAACTATTTCGACACCGCCCCTGCTTATGGCAACGGTCAATCGGAAATAAACCTCGGAAAAGCGTTAAAACATATCAATGACGATGTATCGGTGGCCACCAAAGTAGGCATCGGGATTGAAGATGCGAAAGATATCGATAGCTGTATCAGGAAATCTCTGGAGACAAGCCTGAATCGTCTCGGACGCGATTACGTGGATGTTTTTCAGCTTCATACACCCGTATCTCTGGACTCCGCCGGTACAGGTCGAAATTGGAGATTAAGTCTGGATGAAGTATTGGGCCCAAACGGAGTTGCCGATGTATTCGAGAATATCCGGTCTCAGGGACTGGTACGCTTTTTAGGATTCACCGGTCTGGGTGAAACCGATGCCCTCCATAAGGTGGCTCAGAGCGGACGTTTCGACCTGGTGCAATGCTATTATAACCTGCTCAATCCAAGCGCCGGCATAGCTGTACCGTCCGGATTCTCGGGACAGGATTTCCGGCAGCTTATTAGTACAGCTGCTGATAATGGTATGGGAGTCGTGATAATCAGGGTGATGGCGGGAGGGGCGCTTGGAGGAGCCGTGGCGCGTACCGGTCATGCCGCCCCTTCCATAGGAGGAGGCCTGGCTCCCGGTTCGGAATATAAAGATGATGAAGCGCGTGCAGGCAAGCTTGATTTTATGCTTTCGGACGACCTAACAAGCATCCCTCAGGCAGCCGTAAGGTTTGCTCTCGATAATCCGAATGTAAGTACTGTCCTGGTCGGTTACTCGAATAACTCGCAGATATCGGAAGCAGCCGCGTGTTCCGGGAAAAAACCGATACCGGAAACAACGCTCGAATCTCTTAAAAAACTGTGGGCAACTGATTTCGGTAGTTAAATACAATATATGGGTATACAAGTTGAGTATCTGGAAAAATCCCTGATTACCGGGAATAATTTTACGGAGGTACGGGAGTGAATCAGAGTGGTAAAGTAGCGGTTATCACAGGAGCGGGAAGCGGAATCGGCAGATCAACGACACTTGCTTTCTTAAATGATGGCTATCGGGTTGCCTTAGCCGGACGTCGCCTTCCCGCCCTGGAAGAAACAATAAAAATGGCTGGTGACAATTCAAAACATGCCGTAGCTATACCGACAGACGTTACCATACCCGAACAGGTTGCGAACCTTTTCTCCAAAGCAAAGGAAGCCTTTGGTAGAATCGATGTTGTCTTTAATAATGCAGGAGCTTTTGCTCCTTCTGTTGCCCTGGAAGATATTACTTTTGAACAGTGGAAGACTGTTGTTGATACAAATTTGACAGGTATGTTTCTGTGCGTCCGGGAAGCGTTTCGTGTTATGAAAGACCAGGATCCGATGGGAGGGCGCATAATCAATAACGGTTCGGTTTCAGCATATTCGCCTCGTCCGAATTCAGCACCTTATACGGCGTCCAAACACGGGGTAACCGGACTTACAAAGAGTGCCGCTCTCGACGGTCGAAAGTACGATATCGCCTGCAGTCAAATCGACATTGGAAACGCACAGACCACAATTACAACACGAATGACTACGGGAGTCCCTCAGGCTGACGGGACGATAAAGCCGGAAGCAGTGATGAACGTGGACAACGTAGCCAGTGCCGTCTTATACATCGCAAATCTGCCGTCCGAAGCTAACGTACAATTTTTGACTATTATGGCTACCAAAATGCCGTTTATTGGCCGCGGGTGATTCGATGGGACCCTCCTGAAGACAATCAGATTTAACTTATAAAAATTTCAAGCCCGATCGCTGCTGTTATTCATATGTCTCTAGTGATATAATGCGGGTTATTCAAAAGCCCGAAGGAGATTATCGACAGGTATGGGAAGGAATAAAGCCCGGCGCCTGGCGCCCGTTATTGGTATGGTTTTAATATCATGGGTTGTTTTATTGTCCTCCTGTACCTCAACACCAGAGGAAAAGAAAGAGACAGTTCAACCGCAGGAAGAAAAAACAGTTTCAGTTGCGGAAAATACAACTGGAAAAGAAGAGGTAAAGACTATCCCGGAGGAGGAATCATCGTCGAAACCTTCTCAAGGTACAACGGAAGTAGCTCGAATTACAATCGATGAGTTATTACAATTAACAGAAAATGATGCGAATATTGTTATTGTTGATGTCCGAAGTGAAATAGACTACCATTTGTCACATATCAAAGGAGCTGTATCGGTACCGGAGTCTGTGATAGCCGCCGGAGAATGGGAACCACCTGATGCGGAATTGTTTATCCTTTACTGAAGCTGAGTGAATGAAGCGACAAGTGCCCGTGCGGCACAAAAACTGATTGAGCAGGGATTTGAAAATGTAAGAGTACTGTTGGGTGGTTATGATGCCTGGGCGGGTGCCGGTTATCCGCTGGAGGAAACTCTTGATATTTCGGATATCGTTGACCAGCTGTAGAGGTGATTCTTATTATAAATCAACAGGTGATATACCGGTAAAACCAAACCTTTAACACGATTCAAACGTAACAGGAAATTAACGAACAGAAAAAGGAGAACGGAAAATGAATTCGATTATTCTCGACGCTTACGCTCATATCTCCCCTCCCAGATACACCGAGTTTATCCGGGAGAAATATCCCTCCATGTATAACAATATGCTTGGCCCGTGTGTACCTCTGTACGACATGGAAACAAGATTTCGAATTATGGATAAATTCCCCGAGGTCGTTCAGGTCTTGACCATCGGCCCTGTACCGCCCATCGAGTATTTCGCAAATGAGAGTCAAACTGTCGAGCTGGCAAAGATGGCTAACGATGAAATGGCCGAACTCTGCCACAAATACCGGGAAAAATTTGTCGCGGCTATCGCACTTTTACCCATGAATAATATCGATGCTGCTCTGGAAGAGACCGACCGGGCTATCAGGGAATTGGGCTTCAGGGGCATTTATGTTCATTCCAATATAAACGGCAAACCTCTCGATGCACCGGAATTTTTACCCCTCTGGGATAAAATAGCCGGGTACGACCTCCCTGTTTATATTCATCCCTGGAGGCCACCGGAATTTTCCGATTATGCAGCGGAAAAAGAATCGAAATATAACATCGCCGGTAATTTCGGCTGGCCATACGAAACTACCGTTGCCATGACCCGCATCATCTTCAGCGGTATCCTTGAAAAATATCCCGGCCTGAAGATTGTTACTCACCATTGCGGAGGTATGGTTTCGTTCTATGCGGGGAGGATATACCAGCACTACGGCAGTCAGACAAGATATCTGGCTAACGTCAACAAGACTCCCCTTGAATACTATAAGATGTTCTACAACGATACTGCCATTCACGGCAATACTCCAGCCCTCATGCTGGCATACGATTTCTGGGGCCCGGATAAACTGGTCTTTGGCGCCGACCTCCCTCTGGGAGACTCCTACTGGGGCAGCCGAAGCTATCGGTCTACAATCGACGCCATAAATGCCATGGATATTGCCGATGAAGATAAGCAGAAAATCTTCGTTGACAACGCCCGGAAACTGCTGCGCATCCCGATTTAAGTCAAAAGCACTAGCTCAAACCAATAGCAGTGAAAATCTAATTCTGCATAAAGTCACGTGTTCGGTGGGATCGGATTCTACCGAAC
The DNA here is from genome assembly GCA_034416335.1 of Dehalococcoidales bacterium. Taxonomy (GTDB): domain Bacteria; phylum Chloroflexota; class Dehalococcoidia; order Dehalococcoidales; family UBA2162; genus MGML01. Next base: position 124,409 of record DAOULV010000018.1, on the reverse strand, counting down.
TTCCCGTCCATATGCTAATACACATTAAGGGTAAAACATGGTGTCGTTTCAGGTATATGATTAGTTAGCATTATGCTGATCAGGTAAGACTTTGTGTTTCTGACAGTGAATGATCAAGAAGTATTGTTTGAACGGTTAACCTAACGAGGAGAAGTCGTTTACTCCTCCTTTTAGTTTTAATAAGGTTTTGACATTAATACAGGACGGTTTGTACGGAAACAATTTAAGGGCTTGCGGGTGTTTTTCAGTATCGAAGTTCGTTATTGGTCTTTGTTACGGTCTCTGTTGTCTTTCAATAATTCTTCTGCGAATCTTACCGCTTCATCCGGTGAAATGTCGAATGGTTCCTGATAGGGCGTTTCGGTATAGTTTTTTTCCAATTCTTCCAGATATGTGTTGAATTCAGCATTTCCCTTTCTGACAGAGTCGAGTTTACCTTCAATTTCAATTATTTCTTTATCAAGGTCACTGAAATTCATTCCCATTTTCATTGAATGATTAAGTCTTTCGAGTACCGCTTTCATCGATCTGGGGCTGTAATCAAGGCCTACGCTGAACTCAGGATAATAAGGGACCCTGACTGTCAGGTTTACACCGTCGAGACCGCCCTTCTGAAAAGCATGCAGGAGCAAAAGGTTGATAGTTGCCATACCTTCCCGGCTGGACATTATGACATTGTACTTTTCCATCTCATCTCTGATTTTAGCACTGGTGCAGGTGCAGGTTATCTTGGGTTCGCGATTATATGGCGACCGGTCGTATATGGCGCCGAAGGTATATATCCGCGTAACTCCGAAATCCCGGGCAAGAGAAAGTACCGTATCTCCATATTCTTCCCAGTAAAGATTAGGCTCGATACCTTGGAAAAATATAATATCATGTTCGGAAGAAGGATTTCCCGCATAATAAAACTGGTTCTTCGGGAATTCGGTTTCTTTGATGACTCCATCCTCCATTTTAAATACAGGACGGGCGCTATGCACGCCGGGAATCTGGTAGACATGGTAACGAGAGGTCTGAATTTCAGCGAAAAGCTTAGCCTTGAACTGCCCGATAAGATATTTAATACCACCCACAGCCACATTACCGCTGTTGAGCCAGCCATCCAGGCCGCAAACCAGGTAAGGGTTTCTCAGTGGTGGCTTATCTATATACGTCAGATTATCTGTTCCATCCACTTTATTATCTCCATTGACGCTTTATAGTTATTATAACATTTTAACTGGCAGGTTGACCCACTTCATGTGTTTCCTGGTAAGACATCTGTTGGTTACTGGTTATTAAATCAAGTACAGTATCATATATATCAGTATCTGTTCGAGGTTAATGAACTAATTTGCACAGGACGGATATTATATTCCTGTGCATCAAAAAGTGTATATTTCGGTTGCTTTAATGGTAACAAATACTTGGTTTTCAGGCTTAAATTCGTGAACTTTTTTGTTCACGAATTTTATGTCAGAGATTTTTTTACCTTGTTGTTTCTTAAATCCGGATGCAATATGACGGATAATGAAGTATGATATAGACCTGTAAATTTAACAACAGAGGTTTCAATGAATAACAGGTGTTTGATCACATATTCATCGTACACAGGCAATACGGAAAAAGTAGCATTAAGGTTTAAGGAGACTTTTGAAAATCAAGGCTGGCAATGCGATATTTTTAAAGTTGAAAAAAGAGCAGAGGATATTCTCAGGCCTCCTTTCAATATTCATGATTATGATTTCATCTGTGCCGGCTCCGGGCTCAGGGCACATCTGCCATACAACGAGATACTGAATATGCTCAGAGGATTCAGGACGGGTATGGACCCTCGTATTGTCCTGGGTAACAGGGATGAAACTATACCTTATATAAACGAACCGGTACCGGAAATCCCTCGTAATAGAAAACCTGCGATAGACCACAGAAAAATAGTCCTGGACTCCGATGCTCCAAGAGCGGTCGTTTTTATCACGTATGCCGGATACGAATTCGGTCCCAAAGAAGCTGAACCTGCAGTACAGTTGCTGGCGCTGGAGCTTGAGCATATCGGGTTTCAGTTTATCGGCAAGTTTTGCTGTCCGGGTAAATATCTTGATAATCCGACACCGAGGACCTTCCACGGAGATATTCGTGACAGACCTAACGAAAAAGATCTGCTGAAAGCGCAATATTTTATCGAAGATATGTTAGAAGGAACAGCCGACCGACCTCAATAATCCAGGCATCTTTGACAGCTACCGCTTCAGCAATTGAGAAATCGTTGTCCACCGTTATGATGTTACCGTTATATAAAACTAGATCCGGATTCAAAGGATACCATTTGGACTCTGTCTGTTTTAACATTCGTACTTCTCCAGTTGCTTTTATATCGGAAATTACCGGTCGCTCAGTTTTGGATTCATAAGGCATGAAGTCTTTAAATTAATACTATCCTTAAGTCTTGTCTGCCGGAATTGAAAATAGTACCACCGGTTTGTAAAAGATGCTGGTTCGGTGACAGTTACTTCGAATCAACGATTACAGGTGGGATTCCAGCCATTCTTTCATGTCTGCCATTACCTGCGGATGTTCCGGTTCATTAAATATCTCGTGTCTCAGCCCCGGGTATCGCCTGATTGTCTTGTCTTCAGAACCGATAAGTTCGTACAGCACCTGGCTTCGAGCGCCATCCGCTACAGCATCTCCCGCCATTATAAGTACCGGAATTTTTATCCCGGCGACATCATTGGGAAGCTGCTCCGCACCGTTCCTCATTCCCGACTCTATGGTGTCCGGTATCGGACCCCGGTAAACAAGCGGATCGTTTTCATATGCTTTTATTACCTCCGGGTCATGACTTAAAAAAGATGAATCCAGAGGCTGGTTCGATGGCCGCCGCGGCATCAAAGGTTCACCGGGTTTTGACAGACCGGCTCCTGAAGTTATCAGACCGGCAAGTTCATTTTGATATTTCAGTGTGTATAGCAGACTGATTACCGAGCCCATGCTGTGCCCGATAAGGAAAACTTTCTTATCAGGGTTTCCCCGGCGAATTATATCAAAGAAAGTCTTAAGATCAGCCACAAATTTGGAGAAGTCACCGACTTCATCGATTTTTCCGTCGGACTTTCCGTGTCCGCGGTGATCGAGAGCGTATACCCCATATTTTTCCGGCACGAAATAGTTAACAACATTACCGTAACGTCCGCTGTGTTCGGCATATCCGTGAGCTATCAGTAATATTGCTTTCAGTTCTCCTTCCTGCAGCCATTTCTGGTAATAAATATTGAAATTCATGGATCCCGTAAATCGGCCTTCTTCGTGTTTCATATGTCATATCCCTTGATTAATTTTTTGTAATAATACTATATCCGCAAAATTTCTATCTACTATAATTACGAATCCAGCTATTACCGGCATTATATACAGTCCGATATTTCCCTGTACAGTATTTTTATTTTTTCCGGATTTCGCACTCGCCAGACTTGATTGACTAAGGTATTTCCCCTTGCATTTGGTGAAACAATAAAGTAAGATGTCGTAATCGATATACGTATACGATATCATATCACAAATCGATACTGCCCGGGCAACTACACGTACATAATATTAAAGTGTTTCTTGATCGAAAATGGAATGGGGCAGGCGAATATGTTGAGAGATTTCGTATCCGGGATCGATGAAAAAAGGAGGTAAGCCTGTGGAATCGATGTACGATAATATCATTCGTTTTATGAACGAATATGCAAAGGCCTATAGCGAATACGGTCAGGTTGCGGAAACCCATCACGTTATGGATAAGTTTTATGCTCCTGAACTATCATTCGACGATATGGTGACCAGTCGCGAGCAGTGGTACGAGAGCTGCCTTAACCATCCTGAAATCCAGGATAAACTTACCGTTGAACACCTCTTCATCGATGAAAAACAAAACGAAGTGGGTGCATTGCTTAAAACACAAGCCATCGAGAGAGCAACCGGAAAAGTCCTGCTCGAGTTGAGAATGAATGCCCTGTATAACCTCAAGATCGGTGATGACCGGGACATCAAGATAACAAAGGTAAGAGTTTTTCTTGAAACCAATCCTGAAAAAGTAACCAGACTGACTCAACTATACAGAATAGGCTATTGACATTACGAGCGAGTAATTGTTCAAGGTAACACCACTGGCAGAAGAGTAAAATCAGCTAAACAACTGCATAAGACTATAGAAATCACCTGTAATACGGTTGCTGAAAGGAGAATTATGACTGACCTTCGTTCGCAGCAGACTCAGGAAATCGAAGCCTTACGGGAACAAATCCAGAAAGAGACAGGCAAAACACCGGAACAGCTTTATGAAGAAAGAGAAAAAAGAGTCAGGGATGCTATCAATTTAAAACAGCCGGACAGGATACCGCTTTTTATCTTTGGTAATCCCGGTGAACACTCCAACCTACCCAATTCCGCTGCTTATTACGATCCATCAGCTTGGAGACAAGCCTTAATTAAAGAGACCCTTAATCTTGAACCGGATATGGCAAGCGGAAGCTTCAGTACGTCAGGAGAGACTCTGGCAACACTCGATGTTAAAAATAAGCTGTGGCCGGGAGGTCCGTTACCGCCCGATTACGAGTATCAGTTCGTCGAAGGCGAGTGGATGAAAGAAGATGAGTACGATATCTTCCTAAAGGATCCCTCTGACTTCATAATACGTTATTATCTGCCGCGGCTTTACGGAAGCCTGGCGCCGTTTGCCAAACTCCCACCGCTCAGCCTTCTGATGAACGGATTCGAAGGGATTGTAGATATGTTCTCCAATCCGGAATTTAAAAAGCTTGCCCGAACTCTGGACAAAGCCGGCAGAGAATTAAAGAAGTTCCGCGAGGCGATGGGTAACCTTCAGGAAGACATGGCTTCACTCGGCTTCCCGCCTTTTTCCCACGTTGGAGGTGCCGGGATTGCTCCTTTCGACATCCTTTCCAGCTTTTTACGCGGCATGAAAGGCTCAATGCTGGACATCTACCGGCAGCCCGATAACGTCATAAAAGCCTGTGAAGCAATTCTCGAAAGGAATATAGCCAGGGCATCTCCCGCCAACCCTAACACAAGAGGCAATCCGAAGAGAGTATTTATGCCGTTGTGGCGTGGAGACAAATCTTTTATGTCCAAACAGCACTTTGAGAAGTTCTACTGGCCTACTCTCAAAAAATCGATGCTGACTTCTATTGACCTCGGCTATGTCCCAAACCCCGTATTCGAAGCACATTTCGGAGACAGACTGAAATGCATGCTCGAACTGCCGAAGGGGAAAGCGGTAGCCTCCGTAGAACATATGGATGTAGTTCAGGCAAAAGAAATCCTCGGCGGTCATACCTGTATCATCGGCAGTGTTCCCAAATCTTTACGATATTCTACCTCTGATGAAGCCCTGGCTTATTACAAGGACCTGATTAAGAAATGCGGCAAAGGCGGCGGGCTTATGCTTATGATTGCACTGCCTCATAATACTTCTGCCAGGGAACAAAAAGAGCTGGTTAAAAAAATAAAGGAGTACGCTGCTTACTAAGAATATTATTTTCGAAGAGATATTTCTGATATCGGTGACCTGTGTATGGCGAAAATTAAGAAAGGAAACGGACCGACATGACGAGTGAAAAAATATCCGTGTTGAATCCGCAAGGTAAAGCTCCTCCAATACAGCTGGTGCCCATGGCACCCCGGCTCGATACTCTTGAAGGCAAGACAATATACATCGTAGACATGAATTTCCCGCGAACGCACCAGTTTTTTGAAGAAATGCAAAAGCTGTTATCCGGCAGATACCCCAAAACAACATTCGAACTCAGGATAAAGACGGGTACATATTTCAATAACGATCCGGACCTGTGGGCTGAAATCAAAGAAAAGGGTGACGGGGTGATAATGGGTATAGGTCAGCTTGATACCTGCGCGCCTTCGGTCATTATCTTTTGCTCGATACTGGAGACAATGGGGCTGCCTACAGCGCCCGTCGTAACCGAGGCGTTTCCGGACTTGATAAGGAAATTCGCTTTTAAGAAGGGAATACCCGGTATTAGATTTACCTGGGTACCCTATCCCTTCGCGAACAGGTCGCTCGAAGTGCACCGGAAATATCTGGAAGGTGACGACCCGATAAACGGAAGACCGGTTATATCGGGAATTGTCGAAGCACTGACCGGACCGACAACCGAAGAAGAAAGGAAGACCGGGACAATAGAAAGACCGAGGCCAAGGCTGCTGGAACCTGATACTCCCGAGAACCTGGAACGGCTCTTTCTTGAGAACGGATGGACCGATGGTCTCCCGATAATCCTCCCCACCGAAGAAAGAGTTACCGAGATACTCAAGGGGACCAGTCATAAACCCGATGAGGTAATCGGGGTAATGCAGCCTATCCCTCCCAACGAAGCCTGGGAACGTTCCATGAGAATGCTTGGCGGTGGCGTCAGAGCAGGTGGTGAAATGGAGAAAATGCCTGTAACCATGCAGCCTTCTCCTCCCCACGAAGCCTGGGAATATACCGTTGAGCATGTTGCTATCAACGCAGTTATGGCAGGAGCCAGGAAAGAACATTTACCGGTGATACTTGCCATAGCCTCTACCGGCACAACTTCGTTGTTCAGCTCCGCTACCTCTATGTGCAGGATGGTCGTCGTCAACGGACCGATACGCAAAGAGATAAATATGAACAGCGGTCTTAGTGCACTGGGACCTTTTAATCAGGCTAATGCCGTCATAGGAAGAGCGTGGACTCTCATTTCAAAGAATCTGGGAGGTTCTATCCTTGGTGAATCTTATCTGGGTGATATCGGTAATAATACCAATTACAATAACCTGTGCTGCGCGGAAAATGAAGAAGCGATGCCCGAAGGATGGAGCCCTCTGCATGCACAGAAGGGCTATAAGGCAGAGGAAAGCGTTATAAGTCTTTTAGGCGGATGGAGTCTGCTGAACTACGCTGCCTATAAACCGTATCCGCATCACGAAATAATGAAGGAGCAGCTTGTCAGTTTTGAAACCAGCGGAGCCGGTACGCATCACACTCTCGGATTAAGTCCCGGAACTCAGGCAACCTTCATATTAAGTCCGGTAACGGCACAGGATCTCAAGGATGAAGGCTTTAAAAGTAAAGAACAGATAGGCCAGTGGATAAAGGAAAATGCCTATATGAGTGCCTGGACCTACTGGGCGGCTATGCCAGACGACCTGGAATCCGGCAAAGCTGGGAAAGAGCCGTTCGCATCCTGGTTAAAACTTCCACCGGAAGGAAAAACAGCACACCCGCTTATCTCGAGTAATGCACCGGTCGAGATGCTGGTGATAGGAGGGGGAACGGATGCGTTCTGGATGGCGGGAGATTTTCGTTACATGGGGACGGCATCGGTTGATGAATGGAGATGAGGAGGTAACAGAAACCGGTACGAATTTTCTATGAATACTGACGTAATTAATTATATATAACGTGGTTTTATAAGAAAGGGGAACAAAATGGCTTTAGAGTTCACTAAATCAGAGGCGAAACAATGGGCCAAGAAAAATCTGAAGGGACTGGAGGGAGTCATTCATGCATCCTATACCCCGGATCTGTCCGGACTGGACGAGGAAGGTATCAGATGGGACGTTAACTACCTGATATCTCACCAGTTGAGCTGCATACTCTGCGCCGTCGAGGCCAGCGCAATGACTTTTGAAGAGCGTAAGCAGTTCGTGGAAATAGTATGTGACGAAGCAAAGGACAAAATCCACGTTTCGATGACCATATTACAGAACACCGTTGAAGAAGATGTAGAGATGATGCACCATTTCGAGAAGGTAGGCGGCACTTTTATATTGCTCGGTCACCCGGTCCAGTTTTATCCGAGGACACCGGATGAAATATACCGCGAGTACAAGTTAATGTGTGACTCTACCAACCTTGCCGTAAATTTCTATGCCGGCAGACTTCACGTAAGGAATATGCACCCGAGCTATTTCCCGCTGGATACTCTCCAGCAGATAGCCGATATCCCGAACGTAGTCGGGATGAAACTTTGCGGAGGCGGTCCTATCGGTTTTATGGTCGATTCTTTCCGGCTTATAGGCGACAGGGTTCTGGTTAACGATCCCGTACAGGTTAATTGGCCTATCACAATCCTTCAATACGGTCAGCAGTGGGCGGGAGCCGGTCCGTATGACACTTCTCAGACTCCTGATAACCCCCGGATGGTGAAACTGTTCAATACGTTTGTAGAAGGCAAAGTAGATGAAGCAATGGAGTTGTACTGGGACTTTATGAAAGGTATCCCGGGCGGCGGTGGAATGGGAGGAGGAGCGGATTCCTATTTTAATACGGGAATTGTCAACACTCTTCCCGATAAATATTCGCAATGGTTACTCGGTGGTAACGGTGGCATGGTAAGACAGCCTATGGGTCAGAGGCTGTACGATTATCAAAAGGATATGATGAGAGCCCGTGCCAGGGGATTGGGAGTGCCGCTGCGTGAGAACGAGGAGGAGTTTTTCGTAGGCAGGGTAAATTATGCCAAAGGGGCAAGGATGAAGCAGTACTAATTAATATTTACCCTCGTATCAGTTCTGCCGAACATAATAATTTAAAAGGAAGGCAAAATAAATGGCATTAGAATTTACCAAATCGGAAGCAAAAGAATGGGCTCGAAAGAATTACCACGGTCTGGACGGAGCTGTCGCTCCTTCTTTCACCCCGGACCTCTCGGAACTCGATGAAGAAGGTATCAGGTGGGATGTCCAGCATAATATCCGCAAGGGGATGTTCAGCGTACTCTGTGAAACGATGATCGCTGTGATGACCTTTGAAGAACGAAAGCGGTTCATGGAGATTGTCTGTGATGAGGCTAAAGGTAAAATACTGGTATCTGTTACCACTGGTATCGATGATGTCGAACAGGATATCGAATTACTCAAACATTTCGAAAAAGTCGGTGGCACTCACACGCTTTTTGGGTACCCGGGAAACTTCTATGCCAAAGATGAAGAAGATATTTATCAGATAACCAAAAAGATATGTGATTCCGTAAATCTTTGTGTAGACTTCTGGCCCAAGCCTATTTTCGACTTCGGAAGATTTCACCCGAGTCATTTCAACCCTTACCTTGTAGCGCGAATAGCTGAAATACCAAATGTTGTTGCAGCCAAGGTCTATATCGCCGATGGCTTCGGCAAGATGGCTCAAATCCATCACCTGGTCGGCGACCAGATCCTGCAGCAGTCAGGCGAACCGGAAGAATGGCCGATAACTATTCCGAAATACAAACAGCAGTGGGCCGGTCCGGGCAAGTACGTCATCTATGATGGAGAGGATTTCACCGAAAGCCGAATCGTCAAGTTGTTCAATCTTTTCCAGGAAGGTGAATTCGATAAAGCTATGGACCTTTACTGGGAACTGTCTCCCATACATATGAACGCCATGAAAGTCGGTCTGTATCAAAGCGGTGGCGGATATTTAGGAATCAAATACCTGGACTGGCTTGCAGGTGGTAATGGAGGTTTATTCAGGCAACCGGGTGCCAGACTCCCCCACCAGGCAAGACAGGCAATGAGAGCAGGTTTGAAAGCTATAGGAGTAACCCCGCGTGAAGATGATGAAGAATTTTGGGTAGGCAGGGTAAATTATGCCAGGGGGGCGAGGTCAAGAAGCTAATCTTTTCACTTAATCTTGGTGATACTTTATTTTGCCGCTATGGTTCGACAGGCTCACCATGAGCGGTAGTCTTTCCCGTTCATACTGAGCTTGTCGAAGTGTCAACAACCAAAATTGAGTAGAATCAAGATAATCGGTGTATTGAAATTGGAGTGAAAATAATCCTCAGGCTGCTTTAAGGAGACTGAATATGCAATTTACCAATATAGACGAGCTTGTTGCAGGCTCGATAGACATGCATATGCACCCGGGTATCGCCGGCGGATTCAGTCGTGTCGATGCGATAGAAGCAGCCAGGCAGGCGCAGCAGGCCCGAATGAAGGCAATCGTCCTCAAGAGCCATAATTATACTGCCGCGGTAGCGATTATCGTAAATCAGCTGGTCCCGGATATAAAAGTGTTCGGCAGCATCTGCCTCGATTATGAAATCGGCGGACTTAACATTCACGCCCTGGAGAACTCGATAATGCTTGGTGCCAGGGTGGTGTGGATGCCGACTTTCTCTTCAGCCAACTCCATAAACATGATGAAAGCGCAGGGACTTCCATTAAAAGGCGAAGGATTCTCTATAATCGATAAGGCGGGTAAGCTGGTGCCCGAAATGGAGCCGATACTGTCTCTGATACAGAAGAATAACATGGTACTGGCTACCGGCCACATCTCACCGCGGGAAATCTTTGCTCTGGTTGAAGAAGCGAAGAGAGTCGGGATTAAGAAAATAATTATCACTCATCCCACGGATAAAGAATTTATGGAAGAGGTATTGACCATAGAGGAGATGCAGCAACTGGCAGAAGCAGGGGCGTTTATGGAATTTACCATCATCGGAATACTGCCTAACGAGTTCGGGCATGATCCGGCACAGTTGGTAAAGGTAATTAAGACCATCGGACCGGAACACTGTATAGTCAGCACTGACCTGGGGCAGCCCCAGAACCCGCTCCCGGTAGAAGGAATGAGATTGTTCATCAGCACCCTGCTCCATCACGGAATATCGCCGGAAGAGATAGAACTCATGGTTAAATCGAATCCTGCCGGGTTACTGGATCTAAGTTAAACATTGATCCAAGTCGATTAACATATCCTGGTTGTTAATGTTCGGAACAGGAGTTTGTACTGTGAAAACAGAAAAACAGTGGTCTGAGATGACCTGGCAGGAAAAACGCGAGGAGCGTTTTAAAAAGTGGCTTTCCACCGATGATATTAACTTTCAAAGCCCGGAGGCGAAGAAGAAATATCAGGAACGCGCTGCCCGTATGATTAAAGCCATCAAGATGGAGATTCCTGACCGTGTCCCCGTCCACCTTACCAGCGGTGCTATCATCGCTTATAACGCCGGGTTTACACTGAAGGACGTGATTTACGATTACTCCAGGATTATGCCTGCCTGGACTAAATGGCTTCAGGATTATGATCAGGATACCAACGACATCCCCGGGTTTTTCCCGGCCCGGGTATATGAAATCCTCGATAACAGGACAATCAAGTGGCCCGGTCATGGCCTGCCGGATAATGCCAGCCTTCAGAATTTTGTGGAAAAAGAGTATATGCAGGCAGATGAGTACGACCTCTTTGTAAACGACCCGTTTGATTTCGGAGCGAGGTGCTTTACTCCCCGTACCTGGGGCGCCTTCGAACCTGTGGCGAATATCCCTCCGTTGTCTTCTTACCAGGGGCTTCCCCAGCGACTTATGGCAATGTGCCAGGACCCGGGTTTTCAGAAGCTTTTTAAAGCTGTCTGGAAAGCCAGCAAGGAAAACGCTAAATACCAGCAGGTGATCAGAGAGTGCGCCCGGGTGTCACTGGAATCGGGCTTTCCGCCTTTCATGGGCGGCGGCTCACAGGCACCGTTCGATACGGTTGCCGACTCGCTGAGGGGTACACGCGGCACCACGATGGACATATATCGTCAACCGGAAAAGCTGCTGGAAACTTTGGAAATCATCACCGAACGTTCAATTCAATCGGCTGTAAGCATGGCTGATATGTCACGCAGTCCGATCGTCTTTATCCCGATGCATAAGGGCGATGACAGTTTCATGTCCGTGAAACAGTTCGAGAAATTTTACTGGCCTACCTTCCGCAGACTCCTACTAGGCATCGTTAACGAAGGTTTTGTTCCGGCGATGGTTATCGATGGGAAATACAATGAAGAGCGCCTGAAAATCATCAGCGAGCTGCCGCGCACTTCGGTAGTGTGGACGATGGAACAAACCGATATGTTCAAAGCCAAAGAGATACTGGGCGATTCCGCCTGTATCACCGGCAACGTCACCGCAGCACAGCTTTACACCCACTCACCGCAGGAAATTAAAGAGTATTGTCGTAAACTCATCGAGGTCTGTGGCAAAGGCGGCGGCTATATCCTGTCGCTGGGTTCCGGCCCGGATAAATGCGACCCGGCATGCTTGCACGCCATGATCGAGGCGGCTCAAGAATACGGTGTCTATAAGTAATAGCCAGGATGCAAAAGACAGTAATGCGAATGAAACGAGGTCTACCTGATATGGATCGTTCAGGGTTACTGCAGGTATCTCACCCACGGTTTCAAATCATTACGGGAAAGTCGGAAGCTGGACCTGTGAGCTTGCTGCATATCTGATGGCGCTGTCCCGTAACTTTGTCAGATATTCCTCGAGATGTATTTTTTCATCTTCCGTGAGGACAGACATAACCGAATTTACCGAATCTATTATAAAAGACTGTTTAAAAGCTTCCTGCCCCTTTTCCGTCAGGTTGATTATCCAGGTATTTTTTCTGGTGCGACTTTTGGTCCTCGTTACCAGCCCTTTATTCTCCATCCTTTTCAATAGAGCGGTTACCGAATGGTGCTGACGTAACATATGTTTCGAGACCATGGCGGGAGTCGCTTCACCGCCGATTGTTTTAATAATGTGCAGCGCTCCGAACTCAACTGCTGTCAGACCATGTTTGTTTAATTCGTTGTCCCGGACTTTCAATACGGCATCTCTTGCCTGATGCAGTAATATCCACAATTTGTGTTCCTGGTCGGTAAGCTCCGCATTATCCATATCGAATATCTCCTGTCATCATAATAGCACTTTCGCTGAGGGTTAATAAAAATCCTGAATTTCCTCTAACTCACATAATTGTACATATCTTTTTAAATCACCCGTTCAAGAACCTTGACAAACAAGAAGTGGATTCATATAATACACGAAAATAACGTATAAGATATATACATATGATATCGTATATGTTTTCATATAATATTATATGAAAAGTTTCCTCATTTCAAGCACCGGTCATATCAACAAAGCGGATATAACGATTAAGATAAATTATCGAGTAAGGGCTGGTCCTGCCGGGAGAAACCAGGGTGCTGAGGGTTAGCAGCTCACCTCAGCTTAAATGCCAACCATACTCCTCCCGTGTCCGGAGCCCTGGGGGTAATCGGGCTTAGCGGCAGGGCCAGCCTGAAAAGATGAGCGTGGCGGTCACAAGAACAGAACTTCCATAATGAAATTAATATGGGATACTAGCCGGTTTATATTCGTAATTACGGAAATTTCCCAGCACACAAGTTGCAGCATAACCATATTTAAAAATAACTGACCTTATGTTATGATACTTATCCTGTTCAAACGGGCAGGGACCGGGGGATCTAACACTCCAGCCCTCAAATAATGACTGAGTAAAGGAGTAACCGAATAACACCGGTGAATACACCAGTTATAAATAAACAAGAAGGAAGGTAGGGAAAATGGATTACGGACTAAAAGGGAAAGTTGCTATCGTGACCGGTACCGGCAGAAAAGGAGCAATGGGAGATACTATTGCCAAAACTCTTGCCGCCGAAGGCGCCGACATTGCCTGCGTCGATATTAATTATGAAGGAGCCCAGGAGATATCGAAGGATATCGCCGCGATGGGGGTCAAGACAGTCGCCATTAAAGCCGATCAGAGTGAATACGAACAGGTAGTTGAAGCCCACAAGAAAATCGTCGAAGAGCTTGGGCCCGTGGACGTTCTGGTCAACAATGCCGCTCTTCTCCGAGGTGGCGGGCGTATCCAGAAGACAACTGTCGAGGACTGGAAGAACCTGCTGAAAATCGACCTTGACGGACCCTGGTACTGGATAAAAGAAGTCTGGGACACCATGGTGGAGAGGAACTGGGGCCGGATAGTCAATATCTCATCCATCGCCGGCGTGCAGGGCGGTTTCGGCCAGGCTAACTATTCAGCAGCTAAAGCAGGTGTTATCGCACTGGCAAAGACTGCTGCTCTTGAAGGGGCCAGGGCGGGAATTGTCGCCAATACGGTGACCCTCGGAGTGGTAGATTCCGCCGGCGGCAGAATGAGCGAATCAGAAATGATGCAGCGGATATCGGCCCAGGTTGCCATGCGCAAGCTCGGCGAACCGGAAGACGTAGCTACGCTCGTTGCGTTCCTCGTCTCGGAACAGTGTAAATACATCACCGGCCAGGATATTCACGTCATGGGCGGACTGGACCTGTTTACATACTAAGAAACCTCTGATTAGCATCATTTAATATCAATCAGGACATTCCTCTCCCTTGATGGGAGAGGTTAGGTGAGGGTGAAAAATTGAAAGAAAAAGTGTCACTGGTGTGTTTGAATCCTCAGGGAGTTCTTGATATTCCAGAACCTGCGGGGCTTATTAATCCCCGTGTGACGGATTTAGCGGGGAAAACGATAGGAATTATCTGGGATGGTAAGAAAGGTGGGGATAATTTCTGCGCCGCAGTCGAGGAACTGCTGAACGAAAGATATCCTACAGCTACGACATTCAGGCTTGTCTGGGGAGATGCTGGTGCTGCAGAGAAAGCAAAAAAAGAAATGGATACCTTTATCTATGGTGTCGGCGATAACGGGATGGGAGGATGGATTCAGTGCCGGCAGGTAATCGCTCTGGAAAAACTCGGCAAACCCGGCGTTTTCGTGATTGGCGATAATGCTATTCATACCTCGAAAATGTCGGCCGAGGACGCGGGAATGCCGGCAATACGTATCGTAAGCCTGCCCTCCATAGATTATTACCCGAACCGGTCGACCGTGGAGAGTATCAGACCTGTTGCAGAAGCTTCCATCGACCGTATTATCGACGCACTTACCAGGCCTCTTACGCCGGAGGAGAAAAATCCGGGATTGATAGCCCGGGGAAAGCAAGCCGAAACAGTTGAGGTCACCGCAGAGACTTACGAGTCCGCCCTCGAATCATTCAACAAACTGTACCTTGAGAACCACTGGGGCGACGGTTTGCCCCTGATACCTCCCACCAAGCTTGCCGTCGAACGGATGCTGGCAGGGACCACGCGTTCTGCCGATGAAGTTATCGGTAAGGTACCTTACCGAAACGGTATAGCCCCTATTGAAAAAATAGCTGTTAACGCGGTGATGGCGGGAGCAAAACCCGAGTACCTGCCGGTTATTATTTCAGCCATGGAATGCCTGACTGAAGATAATACCTACACTCATATGATGAGTTCTGAAGGGTCGTTCACTCTTATGATAATGGTAAGCGGACCTATCGGCAGGGAGATAAATATGAATTCCGGCGTAGGCTTATTTGGTCATGGCTGGCGGGCTAATAACACTATCGGCCGTGCCGTAAGATTGAGTCTTATCAATATAGGTTATCTCTGGCCGGGAGAGATAGATATGGCACTGATAGGCCGCCCGTCTCCTCATACATTCTACGTTTTGGCTGAAAATATGGAGGAGAGCCCCTGGGAGACTTTTAACGAAGGGCTGGGATATAAACCGGAAGACAGCTGCGTGACCGTGGACACGGTCATGGGTGGTATGACAAGGATATACGGTGGAGGAGTTGTCGAGCCCTGGGATGTAAATGAGGTCCTTAACTATATTGTGAGAGACGTGGCAGCCGACCGCAACACATTCGGTCAGTATAAGGTTGGTGTGGCTAATCCCGGCGCTCATCTAAGAAAACATATAATCGTCGTTCATCCGGAACTGGCAATCATGCTGCAGCGTATCGGTTATAACAGCAAACAAAGCCTGAGAGATTACCTGTATAAGACCACAATGGTACCGTACGAAGAACTCACTGAGCGGGAAATACAGGGCATACAGGACAGGATTAACACCGTTGCTCCCGATATAGACATATTCTTTCCACATGACGCCATTCCTGAAGACCGCCTGCCGGTGATAAAAGAATCTCTCAGACCAGGCGGGATGGTTCCTGTCGTAAACCCGGAAGACATTCATATCGTTGTTTCCGGCAGTATACCGGGTTATTCTTTCGGTATGTCATATTTCCGTACGGCGCACAGGACAAAGCTGATAACTGGAGCTACTTTAACCAGGTCGGGTAAATAAACAAAGACCGAGTTCTTTCAGGAGGATATATAATATGCAGACTGTAAAAACGGACAAAGGTTACATTTCGGGAACGACCATTGGTGAACCAGGAAAAGAAGTATCTATCTTTCGCGGGATACCGTACGCAGCACCTCCGGTGGGAGACCTGCGATGGAAACCACCGCAGCCGGTAGAGCCCTGGGAAGGCACCCGGGAGTGTACGGAATACAGCAATATATCGCCACGGGCTGAACTCCCCGGTTCGTCTTACGAATTTCCCCGGAGTGAAGACTGCCTCTACCTTAATGTGGTTACTCCTGCCAGGCAGCCGGATGAAAAACTTCCGGTACTGGTCTGGATGCACGGCGGAGGGTATGCAGAGGGATGCGGTAACGATAAGATATGGAATAACTACCGGCTGCCGCAAAACGGCGTCGTAGTTGTTACTCTGAATCACAGGCTTGGACTATTCGGTCTGTTTGCGCATCCGGCTCTTTCCAGAGAATCGCCGGAGGGTGTTTCGGGCAATTACCTGTTCCTCGACCTTATTGCTTCGCTCCAGTGGATACGGGATAATATCGCGGCGTTCGGCGGTGACCCGGATAATGTCACCATCTTCGGGGAATCCGGTGGCGGAGCCAAAGTATCGATTATGATGCTGTCACCTCTCGCCAAAGGATTATTCCACCGTGCGATATGCGAAAGCGGTACCTCTACGGTGGTACTTACCGGAAAATCGCTGGCTGAGGTTGAAGAAAGCGGCAAAGAGCTCTTTAAGAAGCTTGGAATAGACTCATCCGATGACCCGCTGGCACAGGCGCGTGCATTACCCTTTTCAAAGATACTCGAAGCCAATCAGGCGCTGGAGCCGCCTCGTACTGCTCCGGGCAGCCCTCCGGCATTCGTATGGGATGCCGCCGCGGACGGCTGGCTGTTACCGGATAGCCCCGCGAAGATGTTCAAATCCGGCTCATGCAACCCGGTGCCCCTCATAGTATCCGCCAACCTGGGTGAGCTGGTTGGCCCCGGCGGGCTGGTCATACCGCAGCTTGTCCCGGCATACATCGATATGCTTGATTCCGTTACAAAACATGGATGCAACGGGTATGCCTGCATTTTCGACCAGGTACCCGCCAACTGGAGGAATGAAGGTGGTGTATCCGTACATTCCATTGAACTCCCCTATGTTTTCGGTGACTGGGATGATTCTACGGGATGGTGGAAGTCCATCGGTATGTTTATGCAGCAACTCGGGGTAAAAACGACCACTCCTGAACTGAGTGAAGTGGATAGAAATGTTTCAGAGACAATTATGGCCTTATGGGCCAGCTTCGCGAAGAACGGTAAACCATCGGCAAAAGGCGTACCCGAATGGCCCGAATACTCTGTTGATACGGATATGTATCTAAATATTACGGGATCACCGGAAGTAAAGTCAGGCTTTTCACGGGTAGCGCAGAAGTAATCGGACTGGTTATATATATGACAATACGACAGGAGTGGCGCTTTGAGTAAATTACTGGAAGGTAAATGTGCTGTCATAGCAGGTGGAGGACGCGGTATAGGCAGGGAAATAGCTCTGGCGATGTCACGTCACGGTGCCAGGGTGGTCGTGAATGATTTCGGTACGGAGCTCAACGGTACAAATCCAGGCCCGGCAGCAGCGGATGAAGTAGCAGCCGAGATAAATAGTGCCGGAGGTACCGCAGTCTCAAGCTTCGCTTCGGTGGCTGATTTCGAAGCCTCGAAGGGAATTATTGATACCTGTATCCGGAATTTTGGCAGAATAGATGTACTGGTGAATTGTGCCACCATCGCAAGGGGCGGGCAGTTATGGGAAACAAACGAAGAGGACTCCGATGCGGTGCTGGCGGTTACCCTAAAAGGAACTCTTAACACCTGTACTCACGCTCTTGCAGTCATGATTAAACAAAAGACCGGCCGGATTATTAACTTCGCGTCGCCGTCCTGGCTGGGAGTGACCGGTGCCGATGCTTATACGGCGGCAAAGGGGGCGGTTGTCAGTCTGACAAGAGGAATCGCCAGTCGCATGAAACTGGAAGGTTATAAAATAACCTGTAACGCTATCGCTCCGGTTGCACGCACCAGACTGAATCACGGTGCTCCACAGATGTGGGATAAACTGTACAAAGCCGGTATCATCAACCGGCAGCTATATGAGGATTCCAGTGCACCTCCGGATCCCGAAGAAATCGCACCTGTCGTCTGCTACCTGGCAACCGATCAGGCAGAAAATATCAGCGGAAAGGTATTCGGAGCCTCACGGGGACGGGTTGCCCTGTATTCCGATCCGCAGGAGTTGAAAGGTATCTATAAAGATGGTGCATGGACACTCGAGGAACTCATGAAGCTCTTTCCAAAGACGATCGAACAGGATCTATAGAAACCGCTAAAACAACCTGGAGATGAGAAGATGTTACTTACAAACAGGATTGCGATAATCACCGGAGGAGCCCGTGGAATCGGACGGGCCATGGCGATCAGGTTTGCCGAAGAAGGATGTAAAATCGTTATTGCGGACCTGCGTGAGGAAGAAGCCAAAGAAACGCTCAGACAGATCTCCGAAAGGAAAAGTGAAGGGATATTCGTCCGCTGCGATGTTTCGAAATATGCGCAGATACAGGAAATGATTCAGCGTGCGTTAGATACGTTTCAAAAGATAGATATCATGGTAAATAACGCGGCTGTATCCCCTCCGGAACGGCCTTTCATCGAAATGACCGAAGAAGAATGGGACCGGACGCTCGATGTTAACCTGAAAGGGGTTTTCCTGTGCTGCAAAGCCGTTGTGCCGCACATGCAGGAACGGAAATATGGGAAAATCATCAACGTAGGTTCGCTGGGAGCGCTGGCACCTTCACCCGTAATAGCCGATTATTGCGCCGCGAAAAGCGGTGTCGTCATGCTGTCCCGGTGTTTGGCGACAAATGTTGCAAAAGATAATATCTGCGTCAATTCACTTTTACCCGGCATTACGCGAACCGACCTGCACGATGCAGTGAGACCTGCTAACCTGACGAAAGAGGAATACTTTTCCGAATTGGACCAGATTATTCCCCTGGGACGAGTAGCTGCGCCCGAAGACATAGCAGACGCTGCCCTGTTCCTGGCATCAGACCTCTCAAGATACGTTACCGGCGACCGAATACTCGTCAGTGGAGGACTGTTGAACAAATAACCTTACCAGGAGGAGTCACTATGCCTAGCAAACCATCCGAACTCAATAAAGCCCAGCTCACCCGGCTCTCCCGGGCAATCCATCAGGATATCGAAGATGATGTCTACGATGGTGCTGCAATCATCGTAGCACGTCACGGAGAAATCGGTTTGCATGAAGCGATAGGTTTTGCCGACCGTGCTGCTGATCGCCCGTTGCACACTGACGATGTATTCAACATCCTTTCTGTTACCAAGGCATTTACAGATGTGATTGTCCTGTCGTTAATCGAACGCGGCGAACTTGCCTTGACTACACAGGTTGCCGACATTATTCCGGAGTTCAAAGGAAAAGACAAACAAACGGTAACGGTCTTTAACCTCATAACTCACACGGCTGGCTCTCCTCCCGTTCTTTTCCCGGTTAAAGCCGGGCTGATGGGAAACCTGGATGCGGTCGTTAAAGAAATCTGCAAACTCGACCTGGTTGCTGTCCCGGGTAGATTTGTGAGTTACAGCCCGCTATGGGGTCATGCGCTGCTTGGAGAGATAATTCGCCGTCTTGATGGAAAAAAGAGAGCTTTACGCGATATCTTTCAGGAAAAACTTTTCGGTCCCCTGGGAATGAAAGACTCAGCAATGGGCAGGCGTCGGGATTTAAGCTCGCGTATCGTTCCGATCGTCGCCCACGATCCGGATTTTGGGGATATGTCTGGGGAAGAAGTTGAAAATCACAATTCGTTTATCACCGAGGATGCCGAGATACCCTGGATGGGCTGCGTGTCCACTGCCTACGATCTGTTTCGCTTCGCCGAGATGCTGCGTCGCGGCGGAGAGCTTGACGGAGTGCGTATTCTGTCTCCCGCATCAGTGAAAAAGGCTACATCGGTTCAAACCGGTATCCTGGTTAACGATTATTATATCCGGGTAATGGAGACGCATGACGTGCAGCCTCCTCCGGCAAATATTGGCCTGGACCTGCTGATCCGCGGTGAAGGCGTCAGTCCCAACAGCATGGGTAATTTCACGTCACCGGGTACCTTCGGTAAATTCGGACTGGGCGGCACCGGGTTCTGGGTAGACCCGGAAAACGATGTCACTTTTGTATTTCTGCGTTCCGGGCTGCTTGAACACTTCAACGACACCGTAAGCTACCAGCGCTTGTCCGACATGGCGATTGCTGCAGTGATTTAGCAAATATTCCTGAAAAAGGGAATAATCAACAGGTTGGTTGGCTTAAGAGCGGATACATGTCACAGTCAAGCACCCCGAGCCACCCGAAGGATTAACTTTTTTATACCGATAGTAGACTATAGATATATTCTTTTCGATGTATCGTATGATCTGAATCTAAAAGACCAAAATTTATAGTGGAGGCGGAAGAGAGTCAAACTCCACCTGAAACAAGCTGGATCTGACTTGCATGAAATTCTAGTCTTCTTACCGATACAAGGAGTCTCAGCCGATTACCTTCAGAGATTCCAGCTCGGGAAGCACGAATTCAAGGCCAAGCCGCTTCAGTTCCTCTTTCTTCGGCAGCCCTTTCTCGGTAAGATTCAGCATTCCGGTGTAATGCTTCTTTTTCGCTTCTTCCCATTCATCCTTTGTCCACACCCATGTATTGCCGTACTTATCGGTCACCGCTTCTTCGAAAGCCCGCTGCGGTAAATGCTCATTCGTTTCCGGACGAAATCCCTGCCTGAGGCTGACACACCTGCTTAAATAGCTATTTCGCTGTACAATGTCATTTATTTGTTTTCTGGTCAGGTCCCATCCGCAGGCGGCATTACTGAAAATCCTGAATACCTCGTCCGGCTGCCCGAATATGGGGTAAAAAGGAAACGCGGAAAACAGGCACATCGTTGCCGCGTCATAGAGACCGCTGCCCCCGCCATGACCTGTCCCGTTAATAAGTGCATTGCCGACATTTCTATTCCTGACATCGTACCTTGGAACCGAACTGTTGGTGCTCGAATGCCAGGCATACCAGGCTGATTCGGCTCCGAACGCTTCGATGGCACGCCAGTACCCTTCCGCCATCGCAGCCGGAGCACTGCCTTCCTTGTAGACTATCTTCTTCATCAGCTCAAGGGCTGCATCACGGTCGCCCCATTTAAGGTCGATACCGCCCAGGTCCTCTTTCGTAATAATGCCGTTTTCATACAGGTCCATTGCCCAGGCTATATGTCCCTGCATATCTTCGGCATCCACACCAAATTCCTCAAGCAGTGAATTTATCTCCTGCACCTCATCAAACCCCATCATCGCATTGCCGCATAGACCCGCCGTATTACCGTGCCTTAATTCACCGCTGAAAGCGCCGTGAGCCGTGTTCTTGAAATAAGGCATAAAACAGGGAGTGGCACATCCCGGGCAGCCGTCGGTCCAGACACGGTAGCTTAACTCGTGGTCAAAATGATCGCTTTTATCGGCTACCGGGTTCCAGGATATATGCCCGTTCTTGAAAATATCCCCGCCGTGATTTAGTAAAGCCCGCATCCCGCCGTTGGCACCGTACCTTGCCCAACCGGGGTTTTTTTGTACCGCCGTAGCCTGGTGCATCGTGTATTTTTTCCTGAGTTCCCAGACTTTCCGGTGGTCGGCATACGGGGGCGTCCTCGTACCCTTAACTGCTACGGCTTTAAGGTTCTTCGAACCGAATACAGCTCCGACACCGTTCTTCGCCGCACTGTGTACGTTTTCAGTGGACACGCTGGCAAACCTTACCAGATTTTCACCGGCAGGTCCGATACACAGCGTACCGAATTCCTGACCTGTCTCCCGGTATAATCTGTCGCGCAGGGTGTTTTCCGTCTTGACCAGGTACTGACCCCACAAATCGGAAGCTTCCCTGATTTCCACTTTATCGTTATAGACCATCAGATAGACCGGTTGACTGGCTTTACCTCTTATCAGGATTCCGGTGTTAAAACCTGACCTCATTATCTCGTCACCGAGATAGCCTGATACCGTGGCTTCACCCGCCCAGCCGGTCAGTGGCGATATAAACGAGCAACTCACTTTAGTACCGACCAGACCTGTAATCGGCCCGACGCCGATATGGAGGACGTTTTCAGGGCTGAAAGGGTCGGTCCCCGGTGGAACCAGGTCCCATATCAATTTATTGCCGAGGCCATTTCCTCCCAGGTATGTTTTTACGTCCTCCGTCACATCCAGCACCCGGCTGTCTCCGGTGGATAAATTCACTTCAAGCAGGTTAAATCTTATCTCTTCCATCTAAAATCTCCTGTTTACGGATTACGGTTTCCAGACAGGGAAAGCCAGGCTGTCCCTGGTCAGTGGATATAGTCTTCTGGCAACCATCTCCGCTTTTTCGTCGGAACTCTTCCGAAAACTATCCCTGAGGGGTCGACCGCGCTCATTCTGGTCGTGGAAATATAGTGCGGTCATCGGGCATATCTCCACACATTGTGGATTCCTCTCGCCGTTATTATCAGTGTCGCAGAGGTCACAGACAAAAGGCTTATCGGATATTTCCGGATTGCTCCTTACAGCCTCGGTTCCACAGGCATCTCTGCACAATAGGCATCCTGTGCACCTCTCTTTATCAACCACCATATGTAGCGTATTATTATCAAAGTAAATCG
The DNA here is from genome assembly GCA_034416335.1 of Dehalococcoidales bacterium. Classification (GTDB taxonomy): domain Bacteria; phylum Chloroflexota; class Dehalococcoidia; order Dehalococcoidales; family UBA2162; genus MGML01. The sequence continues at coordinate 101,687 of DAOULV010000018.1, read as the reverse complement.
CCGGCGGTGTTACAGGGCAGGCTTGTTCACACCGCCTTTCTTCTTCCTGGCACTGGCAGCACGTCACCACGATTGCCTTGGGCAAAGGCAGGAGATACTTTCGTACGTAAATCCGGGCGTAGTCCTTGTTAATAACGCCGAAGTGCTGAATCGAGCAGGCTTCGGCACATAAACCGCATCCCACGCATTTCATCACATCCGAATCGATAAATGCCACGCCACCCGGCTGGGGATAAATCTCTCTTCCCCATATCTGTTGTGTTTCCGTGCCAGTCAGGTGGTTGCCTTCGAGGTGTTCCTGCAAAGCAAGGATTGTATCGAATTCCTCCTCACAATAAGGGCAGATACACCTGACATTTTTCTCAGTCATAACGACAACACCTCCTTCAGGTTTAATTTTTTTAATTGCTGAATGAAGAGGCAAAGTAACTGCTGATTTCGGAAGCCATAAACGCCACCAGCGTACCAACGTCCTCGGGAGTGCAAAGCCTTCCGAGAAGGTTGTCCTTTGCCAGGTTTTCCATCTCCCGCGGGTCATCCGCAGTAAGTCCCGTAGCCCCGAGGCCGGGAGAATAAGCTGAGACTATCACCCCGTATTGAGCGACTTCTCTTGCCAGCGCTTTTGTCCACTGTACAACCGCGCCTTTGGATGCCCCGTACAGAGAAATCCCGGGGATACCCTGTCCTCCCGAGGTATTGATTATCCTTCCGGACTTTTGCGATATCATATGCGGAAGTACCGCCTGGGCCACATTCATCTGTCCGTAAAGGTTAACGCCGATATCGTAGTCCCAGTCTTCCCTGCTCATCTCAAGGAACGGTTTCCACCTGCTGCTGACGCCGGCATTGTTTATCAGTATATCGATCCTGCCGAATTCATCCAGACTCTTTTTAACCATCGTGTCCACTTCACCCCGGTTCCTGACATCAACCTTAACCGCCAGTGCTCTACGTCCCTCTTTCCTGATTTCTACCGCCGTTTCCATCGCCCCGTCAAGGTCGATATCTGCTGAGATAACATCGCATCCCTCCCGCGCCAGGGTCACAGCAATAGCCCTGCCATATCCTATCCGGCTTCCCGTACCGGTCACCAGTGCTACTTTATCTGTCAATTTCAGGTCCATTTTACTTTCCTCTTCCTGTGAGTTTATTCCTTAGCTGCGGTGTCGCACTCCCGTACTAATTCAAGCATCCTGGTATAAAATCGACGGGCAGGCAGCCCCCTGTTTTCTACTCCGTCTATTATCGCTTCAACTTCAGCCTGAATTACCTTGTCCCACCTTCGTATTTCTTCCTCACGCACTTCAATTATTTCACCATTCTGCCTTATATATTCCAGTGCTTCTTTCAAATGATTATCGGAATCACCCCCGTTCTGTACGGCGTACCAGCAATCGGCACCGGAAGGACCAAGTCCGCCGATAATGTCCCGTATATCGGGAGGCAGGCTGTTCCAGATATCCCATTTCATATATATGCGCATCGGATGCATCGATATGGACTTGCTGCCGGTAATGGTACAGTAAGGTGCCGATCCTTCCGCCAGTTTAAACACAAATGACGGCATGATACCCAGAAAAACTGCGTCAATCTCTCCCGCGCCCAGCATTCGATCCATATCGAACCATCCCACTCCTACCGGTGTTGCACCCAGAGCCATGAAAATACTGTCCATTAAAGAGAGTGACCTTATCCTGGCTCCCTTAAAATCTTCCAGAGTGCGGATTGGTCCTTTAGATTTGTTAGAAAATACAGCCATTAACGCACCTGTACCAAGCCCTAATACCTTATTATCATTCAGTTCCCTTCTCAATTCCGGAAATTCGGCATAAAGCTGAGCGATAACTCTGCTACCGACAGATGAGCTGGGGAAGATAAAAGGTATCTGGACAAGGTTCAGCAGCGGATAACTGCTGTCTGAAGCCGGAACGTCCCGTACAATATCTGCATCGTTAATCAGTTTTTGTTCATTACCTTCGGTTTTTCTGAAACTTACTCTGCCTTCGGAACGACTTTCTAATTCATTCATCCACAACTCGGCTATATCCGTGCCATGATTATGAATATTATGAAATACCAGTTTCACCTTTTTCTCCATATCAATGTTCATAAGTCATATCTCCCGGCACCACCCCTCAGTCTGTGCCAGGATATACGTACACGACCGGGTCTATATTTTAGAATTCTTTTTTTCATTCTGCTATAGTTGACATCAAATGATATTACATCTTTGCGTTTATCGGTCGGGTAGACTATTATAACCGATAACAATCTTTATATCCCGTATCCTGTATCCGTTAATAATAAAGGAGTGAGACGAATGTTTAAAGTAAGAGCGACTGTTCTGGGATTCGATAATGATGAAGAAAAACATCCCTGCCATTTCCAGTATAAAATAGGAGATACTGTCGTCTGGGACGGTGAAAAATTCATCGGTCGCATCTGTCCCTCCATCCTGCGCCCTTTCGCCGATAAGGTGAGTATTTTATACGTATCCGGCGGAAGGCACAAAGAGGGTGAACTGCCAAACTCTTACGTGCCTTTTTTTCATTCGCCGTACAGCGTATATGACCCTGCATACAAGAAGTATGACGGAGTGGGTTTCAGACCGACCCTTGAAAGACCGGAGCAGAACTATAAATACATTCCCGATGTTACTTTATTCGATGACCCGCCGGGCGGGGCCGAATTACTCGGAGGTCCGGGCACCGGTATCAGGCAAAAAGAGACTCTGGTCTGCGGAGATAGTCACACCCTGATGCGGATGGAACTGGAAGCCTTCGACTTGGTGGATTATGGCGACGGCCTTCCCTATACCCGAAGGGCTTTGGGAATGCTGAACAAGATATCTAAAAAACCCGGTATTGCCGTTAACAGGATAATAGAAGAATATGACGATGACGAAAGAGATAATATATATCCCACCCTCGGGCAGAATATCATCTGGACGCTCGTAGGCGAACTCGCTGTCCTGGATTATGTCAAGCTTGAAGGCGATAGAGAAGGCAAGGTAACCATAACCAGTCAAGGTAAAGACAAGCTGGCAGATTTTATCTCCAGCCTGTCAGCAGAAGAAAAAGAAGCCCTGAGAATGTGATTCTGGACACTATATAATCCATCAATTATTTGAGGTGTTATTATGCACGGATGGATGGGTAAAATTCTGCACGTCGACCTGACCTCATCCAAGATCTCAGATTTCTCGACGCAACCATATGCTGAAAAATATCTCGGCGGACGCGGTATCGCTTCAAGGCTTTACTGGGAAACGGTAAGACCGGAGATTGATGCCTTTGACGCTGCAAATCACCTGATATTTATGACCGGACCGCTGGTAGCCACCGGCGCCCAGGGAGCCACCCGTATGGCGGTTACGGGTAAGTCACCGATGGCTTATCCGGAACAGTACTGCTACGGCAATATCGGAGGATTTTTCCCGGCGGAACTTAAAAAGGCTGGATTCGACGGTATAGTTGTTACCGGACGTGCTTCACAGCCGGTTTATCTGATGATTGATGATGACAGCGTAGAGTTGCTTGATGCTTCGTCACTCCGGGGAGAAGGGACGTACCACGTCGGAGATATTCTTCTCCAGACCCACGGAGACAGGACAAAATTCCTGACTACGGGTGTCGCCGGTGAAAACCGGGTTAGAAGCGCAATCATTTTCGGTTCACACCAGTCCACTTCAACCGCTGGTTTCGGCGCAGTTATGGCTTCGAAAAATCTGAAAGCCGTGGCTGTAAAAGGCACCGGCAGACCTTCGGTGTTTGACTCAGCAAAACTGAAAGAACTCAACCGGTACACCATCCAGATAAGCAAACGCCTTGATCTGACCATTCCTCCCGACGTGACGATGAGCGGTCACGGTCATTTGCTGAAAGCTATCGGTAAAGGCGGCTGCTACCAGTGCGGATTGACCTGTATCAGGAATAAATACCGATACGGAGACAGGTCCGACCTTGAAGATTACCGCCGTTGTGAGGCAATGGAATACTACATGCCCTGGAAGTATTCCCGTGAAGATGAACCGGTGGATACCTTTTATAACGCGCCTGTCCTGGCGAATGATTACTCCATATGCACCTTCGAACTCCGCAGCATGATTAACTGGCTTTATGACTGCTATCAGGCGAACGTACTCACCGAGGAAGAGACCGGTCTGCCGCTTTCAAAAATAGGCACTGCTGAATTTTTAGAACGACTGCTGCATTCGATAGCTTATCGTGAAGGCTTCGGTGAACTGCTTGCCGAAGGTCTGTTCAGAGCCGCCGCAAAGGCTCCCCAAAAAGCCCGGGAGCTGCTTAACCCCGGAGTGGTGCCGGTCGGGGAAAACGACGCCAATCTGCCCCGTTCATCGGTCGTCCACTCACTCCTCGATCCTATGGAACCCCGGATGAGCCGTCCCCTCGTTCACGGCGGTTTTGCCAGGGCAGCCTGGGCGGCTAACCTGATGAACCCGGATGTGAGTCCCGTAACTTCCGAAGTTTTCAGGAGGATAGCTGAAGCATTCTGGGGCAGCGCCGCCGCGGCGAATGTCTCCAGCTATGAAGGTAAAGCGCTGGCAGCCGTTAAAATACAGAACCGGGCATACACCGAAGACAGCCTCGGTCTGTGTGATTCCGGCTGGCCGATTGTCTACTCATTCAGCAAGCCTGACCCGGTTGGAGACCCTGATCTTGAAGCTGAAATATTCACTGCAGTCACCGGAGTTGACAGTAAGGAAATCGATCGCTGTGCGGAACGAATCATGAACGTTCAGAGGATGATAATGATACGGGAAGGCAGGAAACTGCCGCATGACGATTTCCCACCGGAATTTAACTTCACCGAACCGCTGAAATCAGCACGTCCTTTGCTGGTTCCCGGGCCGGGTGACGAGTCGGTTAATGTCACAGGTAACGTCCTTGACAGAGATAAATTCACCGATATGCTGAGAGAGTATTACTACCTCAGGGGATGGGATAAGAACACCGGTATACCCCTGCCTGAGACATTATCTTCCCTTGGGATGGCTGATATGATTCCGGAACAGTAGTAAACCAAGGAGGAAACTGGATATGCCGTTTAAAGTAAGATGCAAGCTGGTCTCGTTTACGGGCGATCCTGATAATTTCCCCTGTCATTTCGATTATAAAATTGGTGATGAGTTCTATTATGACGGTGAAAAATTCGAAGGAAAAATCTGCAACGGCTTATTGAAAAATATGGCATCGGTAATATGGAATACCGTTTTCTATGGTCAGGGAGACTATGACCGGATGGTTTATCTGTATTCAGGCCTCAGTGCCCGTGACCCGAGTATGAAAAAGTATGACGGCGTCGGTTTTCGCCCCCTTAAAAAAGCCCCCGAAGGCGCTGACCCGAAGTATCTCAGAAGTATCTCCGCCGAACCCCCCGAAAACCTGATAAAAAGACAGCGTGGTTTTGTCTGCGATGATACACGGACGGGTGCCTATTTTATTTGTGAACCGGTCGATATTGCTAACGGCGGTGACATGCTCACACACTATAACCGCGCAATGAGTATCCTGGATAAGGTCAAAGAACAACCTGGTATGACGGTTAATGAAATACTGAAAAAATACAGCAGATTCGAACGGGAGGAGATATATCCGCCTATATATGAGTTGAATGTATCACTGATGCTGGATGAAATGGCCGTCGTAAATTATATTGAAATTCGTGATGGTAAAGCCTACCCTAAACATCCAGCGGATTAAGGACTGAGACAGCGCCTATAAAATACTCCCTAGATACAAGCTTGATTTACTGGTCGGGGTGAGAGGATTTGAACCTCCGACCACCTGAACCCCATTCAGGTGCGCTACCTGGCTGCGCTACACCCCGATTTTCACCGTGCTTCAACAGCAACAGGTACATTTTCATACATTGCCGCCTCCAAGTCAAGAGAAGCTTTCCCGGTATGAAAAACATACTATAATACTGCTAGTACTTAGTTGTATAATTATTCCGTCTTATGCGCGCCGTTCGTGGTGAGCCTGTTGAACCATAACGGCGCCCTTCGACAGGCTCAGGGCGAGCGGAATCATTTGTATACCTGTTTAAAACTAAGTACTGGAATCATCCTGTAACGGAAAGGCTCAATGTCACAGATTACGGAAAACGTAAAACGCATACTGGACGAACTGTCGGACGGGGTGGAACTGGTCGCCGCCGTGAAGTCGCGCCAGCCCGAAGAAATCCTGGAAGCCGTGGAAGCCGGCGTGAAAATCCTGGGCGAGAACTACATCCAGGAAGCGGAAAAAGCGTATGAGATTGTCGGCAGCCGGGCAGCATGGCACTTTATCGGACACCTCCAGAAGAACAAGGTAAAGAAAGCCGCGCAGTTGTTCGACCTGATAGAGACCGTCGATTCCCCGGAAATAGCCGCCCTGCTCGACAGGCGAAGCGAACAGGCGGGAAAGGTAATGCCGGTGCTTATCGAGGTCAACAGCGGTCGGGAACCGCAAAAAGCCGGGATTATGCCGGAAGACGCGGAACGCCTTATCCGGGAGATTTCAGCCTGCGAAAACATCCGGATAGCAGGACTGATGACGATGGGGCCGGCCGTGGGTGACCCCGAAGAAGCAAGACCGTATTTTATCGAAACGAAACGGGTCTTCGAGCGGGTAAAGTCGCTCGACATCCCCGGCGTGGAGATGAAATACCTCTCGATGGGAATGACGAACTCGTATCGGATAGCTGTCGAAGAGGGCGCAAATATCGTAAGATTAGGTAGTATCATATTCGGCGAGAGGAAGTACTGACCCGTCTCATAAGGCAAGGAGATAAATACAATGGCTGCAATAATATCGTTTGTCGGCATTTCGCACTCCGGTAAAACCACCCTGATAGAGAAGGTTATCGGCGAACTGACATCGAGGAAATACAGGGTCGCCACCATCAAGCATACCTCCGAAGAAGCCACCCTGGACACTCCCGGCAAGGACACCTGGCGGCACCTTAAAGCGGGAAGCAGGGCTACCGCTATCGGCTCCGACAGGCGTATCGTCCTCATCAAGCCGGTAAAGTCCGGCTCGACCGTCGAGGAAATGGCCAGGCTGCTCGGCGAAGACTACGACATCATAATAACCGAAGGATTCAAGCAGGGCATTTATCCAAAGATAGAGGTCCACCGCCGGGAGGTCGGACCTCCCCTTGAAAACATAATCAACCTGGTAGCCATAGCCACAGACGAACCGCTGGAAACCGGACTGAGGCAGTTCTCAATCGACGACCCGCGGAGTATCGCCGATTTCATAGAGGAAGAATTCATAAAGTCGCAGGATAGTCATCTATCATTTTATGTCAATGACGAACTGATGACGCTCAGCTCATTTCCCGGTGATATAATCACCAGCGTCCTGATGGCAATGGCAAACTCACTCAAGGGCGTGAAACGGGTAAAGAACTTGAAGATATTCTTCAGGAAGTAACGGGGCTGCGTTTTCCTATATGGAATTGGAAAACAATCGGCCGGAGGTAACGATATGAACGAACCATTCCGGTGGCTGCTGGAAAGCCCTCCCTGGGTGGAATACCGCACCCGGATAGACCTGCTGGAACAGCCGGAAGACTCACCGGAGGTTGCGGCGGCCAGAAAATCGATGCTCGATCACCCGCAGGTAAAGTCGTTGATTTCCTCGCTTTCCGAATGGCCAGGACACCCCCTGAAGCGCCATAACGACGCAAACCATATGATACATAAACTCGTTTTTCTGGCGGATATCGGAGTCAAGGCCGACGACCCGGGGATGAATCGGGTAATCGACCGAATCCTCGCACACCGGTCGGAGGAAGGTATCTTTCAAATTCTGGCAAATACCCCTCGCAGCTTCGGCGGTTCCGGCGAGGACCTTTGGGTATGGATGCTGTGCGATACGCCGTCAGTCCTGTATTCCCTGCTGAAAATGGGTGCAGCCGTACCCGGGATGGAAGGTGCCGTCGACCACCTGGTCGGGTACGGTCGAGACAACGGCTGGCCCTGTGCGGTATCACCGGAGATGGGCAGGTTCAAAGGGCCGGGCAGGAAAGATGATCCCTGTCCTTATGCTACCCTGATTTCACTGAAGGCACTACACGAAATACCGGAATGGAGAGAAAGTGAAGTCTGCCGGAATGGTATCGAAACCCTTCTCGGATTATGGGAACAGCGTAAAGAACGCCGACCCTTCCTGTTCGCGATGGGGACCGATTTCAGGAAACTGAAAGCACCGCTTATCTGGTATGATATCCTGCACGCGCTGGACGTGCTGGCTGAGTTTCCCCGGGCGCTGGATGACCCGCGGCTGAACGAAATGCTGGATATAGTCAGGGAGAAAGCCGATTCCCGCCAGCGTTTTACTCCGGAGTCGATATGGAAAGCCTGGAGCGAATGGGGCTTCGGACAGAAGAAAGAACCGTCGCCGTGGATAACTTTCCTGGCTTGCAGGATACTGAAAAGGGCCGAACTATCCGTTGAATCCACATGATAAACCGGCTGCGATTATCCAGTCCCGGACGAACAGAACCCCAACCTGAAATACCTGGTCGCCCACTTAAAAATAAGTCCTGAATAGAAGGGGGAATTGCATTAAAAGTTCATATTGTATAAAAAGTAGGGAAATTGTATCGAAAGTAATAGTTTTATTTCTACGAAGATGAAGTTGTAGATACCCTATATTCAGTTACATCTTCATCATTTGACCGATAGCTGAGGAACACCTTGTCGTCTTTAAAATTTATCCAGATATCAACGGTGTCATGCTCTAATACCGAGCCATCATTTATAATGTCACGAATCTTTGACAAGGGAATCAATAGAAGCCCATCCCTTCGCACTAGTAATTGACCTTTTCGTGATTTTAAACAATCTATAAAACTGCCTGATTTTCCACCACGAATGGTTATTTGATAGCCTTTTGATTTTTTGCTGCCCTGCCTGACGAAAGTCGTTTCACCATTGATAATGGCATCTTTTTCCTTCCATTGGTTAACAGTTATATTGTGTTTTTTCAGAATACTGCGGACTTCATCAGAAAATATCTCACGCTCTTCTCTGCTCTCGATGTCCTTCTCAATACGATTAGCCTTCCTGAAGAAATAGAGAAGTTCGATTTTTAACGAGTCTACGAGTTGTTTTTGAGAAGGATTCAGATTTTGTACCTCTCCTTGAGCAACCACTGTATATTTATTAGTTCTAAAGAGGTCAATTAGATATAATTCTAAAGATTTTCTTACAACTTCATCGTTAAAGTCCGACTGCGTAGCCGGACGACCTAAAACAAAGTACTGTATCCCAATCTTTTATCTTGTCCTCAGGTGACTTATTATGTGTATCGAGACGCTTGTAGATAGATTTTGCTTCACCAATATATACCTTCTTATCACCTTCAAATAACAGATATAATCCCGGATAGTCCGTGTTTCCTAATTCGTCATCCAAAGCTTTTAGAGTTGCCGAAGAGCGTTCGAATTGCCAAGCCCTTATTAACTTGGTTGTCCTAGAACGTTTTATTCCAGTCCCATTTACGGGCGATTCCGTGTAACCTATGTCTTCGCTTGTCGTCATAACTGCCTTCGTAACCTTTGTGAAGTTGTACGAAGTCTTTCTCTCGCTATCTCGCAATACTCTTCACTAATATCAATTCCAATATAATGGCGGTTATTAACAAAAGCCATCTTACAGGTTGTCCCACTTCCACACATAGGGTCTAGAACGAGGTCACCTTCATTCGTCCAAGACAAAATGTGGTCTTCTGCAAGTCGCTCAGGGAACACGGCAGGATGGCCAAAGGCAATTTTATCTCTTGTAGTCCCCCCTAGACCAACTGCATATTGCCAAACGTTATTTCTGACCTTATTCTCTTTTAGCTTACCTAGCTTTTTTTTATTGATACCATCGGCTAGTTTATTATGCGGAAGCATTTCATAACCTCTGCGTTTAGTTCCAACCATGAGAGGATTGAAAGTTTCGGGTCTATTCTTGGTTAAAATAATCATCAATTCATAGCAATTTGTGTATGCATTTGAACGCATAAACGGAGTATTCTTCTTTTCGTAAATCATTACATCATGTACCTTGAATCCATGCTCTTGAAAATAAATCGCCTGTCTGAAACTAGTGAGGCTTTTATTTCCGTTTTCGATTTTGTCACCAACCACCCATACTATAATCCCAGTAGGTTTCATTACTCGATGCAGACCTTCAACTATCCGCTCGAAAGTGAACGAAAAACCATTGTAATTTCTGAGATTATCGTATGGTGGACTCGTAACTACCAAGTCAACACTATCTGCATCAATTCTTTTCATCAACTCTATACAATCACCAGAATAAATCCGGTCAATCTGTAAAGGAGTGTTATCGGTGCCGACTTCATTGACAGTACCGGTGTCCATACCTTCTCCAGTATTACTTACCATCTTTTCTGAAATTGTCATCAACTCCGCTCCCTAAATCAATAACTTATTAAAAGCAAACAAGCACGTTATCATAAAAATAACCAACGTTATTTAAAAATTTATTTCGGCTGGCGGATCTTCCTAACTCTCGGTTTGTTCCAATACGGACTATGGCACTTAGGACAAGCCGTTGGTTCTTTATCAGGGTCATTAGGATACCATTCGTAATCACAACGAAGGCAATGAAAAAATATGGCTGTTTTTTCCACTCTGTACGACATATTTCATATATATCATTTAAAATATATGTTGTCAAGTAATATAATATCAATAATATATTATAAATATATAAATTAAAACATAATATTTATGTCCGGCGGAATTCTTTCTCAAGCTGGGACGTGCTCAGTCGGATGATAGTCGGCCTGCCGTGAGGGCAGGTATTCGGTGCGGCGGTCTGCTCAAGCTGGCGCAGCAGTTCCCGCATTTCCTCGTCGGTAAGCACCTGACCTGCCTTGATGGCTCCGTGACAGGCGAAGGAAATCGCCAGCTCTTCCCGCCAGTCGGCACCCTTCCCCGCTTCAGTACTGTCCAGCAGCTCTCGCAGTGTTGCCGACCAGTCTTTACCGTTCAGCATTACCGGTACCGCCCTGACGAGGTAGGAACGGTCGCCGAATGGTTCGATGGTAAAACCGAATTCCGACAGCTCGGAATAACAGGTTTTAAGGACTTCATCCTGCCCGGGAGAAACCTCGAGGGTCGCCGGTTCCAGCAGCCCCTGGACCTCCACCTGGTGCAGCCTGCTCTGTTTACGTATCTGCTCGAACAGAATCCTTTCGTGGGCGGCATGCTGGTCGATAATGTAAAGTCCTTCAGGCCCCTCTCCGATTATATACGTGCCGGCAACCTGGCCTACCAGCCGCAGCGCCGGAAGTGACTGTGAAGGAGTGAAACGTTCACCCGACAGGGGCACTGTAGCAGATTGACCGGTACCGTGATGAACTGGTTGAGGAGGTGAACTGAACAACGATTGTTCCCGGGACGGCTTCCCGCCGTAATCGGGGGAAACTTCTTCGATTGCGGGAACGGGTGACTGCTCGAGGACAGCCTGTCGCACCGCTTTCTGGACGGCGCTGAACACAGGACGGTCGTCCCTGAACTTGACCTCGGTCTTGGTCGGATGAATATTAACGTCCACGTCTCCCGGCGGAACGGTGATGTTTATCACCGATATCGGATGCCTGCCCTGCATAAGCATTCCGTGATAGGCTTCCTCGACCGCGTAGGAAAGCACCCGACTGTTTATCCAGCGCCGGTTGACAAAGAAACTCATATAATTGCGGTTAGCCCGGCTGATTGAGGGAGACCCCACCATGCCGTCGACCCTGACCGGAGACTGCGCAGAATCGGATTTCCACCCGTCCTCGCCGTCACCCAGTTTGCACATGCTCCGTGCTGTTTCAGCCCCGTAGATTTCCAGCACAGTGTCGGACAGCCCGCCCGTACCCGGTGTCCGCAGCGTATTCCGGCTGTCCACCGTCAGGCTGAATTTCACGCCGGGGCAGGCAAGGGCGTACTGGGTAACAACATTGGCGATGTGGCTGTTCTCGGTCGAGGTGGATTTCAGGAATTTCAGTCGCGCCGGCACGTTCCGAAGCAGGTCACGGATGGTGATAGTTGTCCCCTGCGACCTTCCCCGACTCCCGGAATCGACGGTGTTTCCTTCATTAAGCAGCAGAAAGCTGCCGGTCGTCTCACCTTCAGCACAGGTAACGACCTCTATCTTAGATACCGCGGCAATGCTGGGAAGGGCTTCTCCTCGGAAACCGAGACTGCCGATCGATTCAAGGTCGACCGGACTACTCACTTTGCTGGTGGCATGTCGCTGAAAAGCGAGCTCCAGTTCGTCCGATGGAATCCCGGTGCCGTTGTCGGTAACGCGTATCATGCCGATACCCCCGCCGGATGTTTCCACCGAAATCTGGGTAGATCCGGCGTCCAGCGAGTTCTCCACCAGCTCCTTCACCACCGAAGCCGGTCTTTCGATTACCTCGCCGGCGGCAATACGCGACACCATTTCATGGTCGAGAACTCTGATAGGCATAACAGACGTCAATAAACCTTACCCAGCTTTATACTCAAATACTATGTATTTTCCGTTACGCTTATGCTGCAATGTGAATTGAGAGAGTTCGGGCACATTATCAGTTAAGTGAGACTGCAGTTCTTTTGTACTCATTTTATCAGGCAATATAAAATTAACCGCATTACTCTTAATTTCAGGGTAATGCTGACTATGAGGATTACCTTCGGGATTGACTTCAGCCATTATCCTTAGTCTTGGTTTAACCGATGCTTTGTCTATAGACTGTGAGCCTGCAATAATTGTTTGGTCAGTAACCTGGGCTAACAATTTCTTTACTTCGTCGAATTTCTCTGCCGAGATATCTAACTTTTTATTACTACGATGCTTTTCCAGAATATTAATGAACATCTGGGAAATCAGATAATTTTTAGGAACAGTCTCAAAAAACGAGCCGTCTATCAGAGATGTTTTTGTCTTATCACTTCCTCGATGAGTTCTTATTAAATAAAAACATTTTCGCTGGTACGTATAATATTCGGTATTCTCAGCTAATTCTCCATCCTTTATGGATGCAATTTTTGAAACTATTTCCCCATTGTTGATTACATCGACTTCATTCATATTCTTTGTTCCGGTTGGAATCGTTGAATTGAACGAAGATATACTTCCGCCACCAGTATCTTTTGTTTCAAGCAAACTGCCACATACAAGTTTTCCATCGTACTCTCTAGCTCTGAATACAAAATCGGGGAACTTCTGCGATTCGGAGTAGAGTTGGTTTTTACCTATGGCTTTCCCGGATAACGAAGCAATATCAATTCCTTTCCAGAAGTCATACCCCTTATTCTTCGCTTCTTTACGATTATCCACATAGGCAAGTTGCTCAAAATATACACCGAGAACTATCCTGTCCAGCGAAGACTCAAGGGTAACCGTACCCTTTTTTAGATTATTAATTAACGATATATAGAAATCCGCCACGTCTATAAATTCAAACATTTGCCATCTGTCCCTTTTCGCTTTGCTGCACTACCACAGGCCATACGGAAGATAGATTCTTGGTAAATCGATAATATTCTCGCAATTTGGAAACATCATCTGCCTGTCTAATCTGCTTCAGTCTCTGCTCAATAATATCTACATTTTTTGAGTCTACTTCGATCCCTATCGACTTTCGACCCAATTGCTCGGAAACAATGAGTGTAGTGCCCGTCCCTGCAAATGGATCGAGGACGACATCTCCGGGCATCGATGACGAGAGTATGATCCTGAGTAACAAAGCTACCGGCGATTGCTGCACATGTGCCCTATCACCGTTTAATTCTCGAATTGCCTCGTTCCCTGCGAAATAACCGGAGGTTAACTCTCTGATATCATTCCAAACGTCGGTCAGGTACACTCCGTTGGCTCGATTATACTTGTGTCCCGGCGACAGAGGTAAATCAATGCGCAGTTTATTAAAAGTTCTCGGTTTTTTACCCTTTGTGGCAAATACTATTATCTGATAGTGCTTTGCGTATCTAAATGTACAAGGTACTGCAGACGTCTTCTTCTGCCATATTATAAGATTTTGATAAGTCCATCCGGTATCTCGTAAAACTTGAAGTACCTGTTCGGTATTTTTTTCTCTTTGCATAAAGTACACCGCACCACCATCTACCGTCACACGATTAATCTCGAATAACACGTCTTTCATCCAATCCCAGTACTTCCATTCCGGAAGGTCATCATCAAATAACCTGTAACTTTTCCCTTGGCGAAACGGTGGGTCGACAAATGACAAAGAAATACCGTTCACTTCATCATCTCTGAGATGTTGCAAACAATCACCAATTACTATCTGGAAAAGAGTTTTTTGGGGTTCGCAAGTCATAATATTGACCTCGTTTGACTTATTGTAGGCCAAAAGCTCAAAAATGTCCATCAACAGAATTTTACACGTTTCCGTGTAAAATGTCAAGGGATTTTTTCCAGCCTAGTCCGTTTTTTCCAGATTGGCGAAACTGAGCAGAAGTTTCTTGACGGCGCCGTTGAAGGCGATAACTATCTCGGCATCGTTCTTCACCGACTGGCAGCTGACAACCACCCCCTTGCCGAACTGGGCGTGGTATACATGGTCGCCTGCCTGGTATTCGGAAGCCGTAGTAACGGACGCGGCAACGGCAGGTTTATTCCAGGCCTGAATCGACGGAAATACATCGTTTTCGCTACCGTCTTTCCAGTCGCCGGTCGAAATCAGGTGTTTGGGTATATCGTTGAGGAACCGCGACGGCTCGCTTACCTGGCTCCGACCCATCAGGCTGCGGCGGAAAGCCCTGACCAGGTAGACCAGCTGCTTGGCACGGGTAACGCCTACGTAGCAGAGTCGACGCTCCTCCTCCATCTGGGTAGGATCGTCGAATGTCCTGAAATGAGGAAGCAGGCCGTCTTCCATACCGGCAATGAAGACCACCGGAAATTCCAGTCCTTTGGCCTGGTGCAGCGTAATTAGGGTAACGGCGGTAAGACCTTCCTCCAGTCCGTCGACGTCGGATACCAGCGTAACCTCTTCCAGGAAAGACGCCAGGCACTCCTGTGGAGAAAGGTCGCCATAGTCCTTCTGGGCGACAGAGCGCAGTTCCAGGATATTTTCCCATCGCTCCTGCCCGTCACCGTTGGCTTCGTTCTGAATATATTCCTTATAACCCGACCGTTCTACCACTAGGTCGAACAGCTCCACCAGCTTCAATTCTTTACTGCGTGCGATAAGGTCTTCCATCAACTCGGAAAAAGCCTTCAGCACCCGGCTGATGTGGGAATTGAAGGGCAATTTAAGATCGTCGGTCGATTCACCGTTCAACAGCCGCAGCGCTTCGAACTGGGATATTCCCATCGACTTCGCCCAGGCAGCCAGTTTAAGCTGGGTCTGCTGGCCGATTCCCCTCTGGGGGACGTTGATTACTCTCATCAGGCTGACGCTGTCGTGAGGATTCTGTATCAGCCTGAGGTAGGCTATAATGTCCTTGACTTCACGTCTTTCGTAGAACCTGGTCCCTGCCACCAGTTTGTAGGGCATTCCATAGCGGACGAAGGCTTCTTCGAGAACGCGCGACTGGGCATTGGTGCGGTACATCACGGCGCAGTCGCCCAGGCTGTAGTCGCCCTGCTCTACCAGTCGCTCGATTTCACTTACCACGAACTGGGCTTCTTCCTGCTCGGTATACGTCTCCACCACCACGGCCGAAGCACCCTCGTCGTTCTGCGTCCAGAGATTCACCGGCTTGCGCTGCTGGTTTGCCGAAATAATGCAGGACGCCGTTTCGAGGATCGTCTTGGTCGACCGGTAATTCTCCTCCAGCATCACGACCTTGGCATCGGGATAGTCCTTCTCGAAATTCAGGATATTGCGGACGTCGGCAAACCGCCAGGAATATATCGACTGGTCGGGGTCGCCGACTACGCATATATTCCGGTACTTGCCGCCGATCTGCTTGATAAGCTCGTACTGTACCAGGTTGGTATCCTGGAATTCATCCACCATCAGGTGAACGTAACGCGACTGGTATCGCGCCAGGATATCGGGATGGTTGCGGAAAAGCAGCACCGTCTTCATCAGGAGGTCGTCGAAGTCGAGGGCGTTGCTATCTTCGAGCATGCGCTGGTAGTTCTCATAGACCCGGCTGACCACTTCGTCGAAGTAATTTCGCTCGGTCTTGACGAATTCTGCAGGAGAAAGCATCCGGCTCTTGGCTGAGGATATCGCTGAAATTATCGCTCCGGGAGCGTACTGCTTGGGATCGAAATCGGCTTCCTGGATACCGCGCTTAACCACGGACAGCTGGTCTTCGCGGTCGTATATCACGAACTGTGGGTCGATATTGGCAGCGCTTCCGCTGGTGCGGAGGATGCGAACGCATATAGCGTGGAAGGTACCGAGAGTCAGGTCCTGCACCGAACTGCTTATCAGGCCGTTGAGCCGCTCTTCCATCTCTCTGGCGGCTTTGTTGGTGAAGGTAACCGCCATAATGTTGCGGGGACTTACCCCGCAGGTCCTTATGAGATAAGCTACACGGTGGGTAATTACTCTGGTCTTTCCGCTGCCGGGACCGGCTAAAATAAGTACCGGTCCACTGATTGCCTCCACGGCTTCTCTCTGAGCCGGGTTCAGGTTCGTAAGGATATCCATTCCTATCTATTATAGCACCGGATAAAGACAGGATTAAAGTGCCTGCGATATGAGAATAAGAACGGGTAAAAATACGGAGAAAACAGTATCGAAACATTACGGACTCTATATCCGGCCGTCGTTTACCTTCTTACCGGTCCACGAACTCGGTATTTCAGCAAGTTCGATGTTATTTTATCCGTGTCCTCCATTTGTCCGGAAGGATTTTCCGGTAGTATACTAGCCTACAGTTCAAGCGGTTAATGGTGAGACGATGGCGAAAGCCGACCTGATACTGAAAAGCGGAAACGTACTTACACTCGACCCCGAAAACCCAGTTGCGGAATCGGTCGCTGTAAAAGACGGCAGGATACTGTTTGCCGGAAGCAGCCAAGACGCGGGTTCGGTCGCAGGTCCGGAAACGAGGATAATCGACTGTCAGAGCAGCACGGTGGTTCCCGGATTCAATGACGCCCACTGCCACATTTTCTCCTTCCTGCGCAAGCTGATAAGCGTCGACCTTTCGGAAAAAGTCGTCAGGTCGATAGACGATATCAAGGCGGCAATTAAAAGAAAGGCGGAAAATACGCCGCCGGGAGAGTGGATATCGGGTACGGACTACAACGATTTTTATATTGCCGAGAAACGCCATCCGAACCGGAGAGATATCGATGAGGTCGCTCCCGACCATCCCGTTGTTCTTTCCCATCGTTCTCTCCATGCCTGCGTCCTTAACAGCAAAGCACTTTCCCTTGCCGGTATCACCCGCGAGACCGAGGAACCGCCGGGTGGGTATATCGAAAGAGAGCTGGACACCGGCGAACCCAGCGGACTGCTGCTTGAAATGCTGGGCTACATCAGGGAAGAAGTGATGCCGTCCATACCGGAAACGGAGCTGGAAAAAGGAATCGGGCTTGCCGGTGAACATTACCTCTCACAGGGGATTACATCGCTGCAGGACGCCACGGTGGTTAACGACTATGCCCGCTTGGGAAAATTCCGCCGGTTCAAAGAAAAGGGGTTGCTGAAGTCACGACTCTACTATATGCCGGGAACGGAATATCTGGATGAATTCATAGAAGCCGGATTATCATTCGGTTCCGGCGATTCTCATTTAAGGCTCGGCACGGTCAAGATTACGCCCTCGGAAACGAGAGATAAAGGCATCCATCCCGCCCGGGAAGAACTGAATAAAATGGTACTGGATATCCACCGGAAAGGGTTCCCGGCTGCCATTCACGCCATCAGGTACGAAACGGTTGAAGCCGCGGTAAACGCGATAGAATACGCCCTTACTCAAATACCGCGGGATAACCACCGCCACAGGATAGAACACTGCTCCGAATGCCCCCCTTCCCTGCTGGAAGTAATAAAGAAGCTGGGAATTACCGTGGTGACCCAGCCGCCGTTTCTCTATTACAGCGGTGAAAGGTATCTGGCGACGGTACCACCCGATAGGCAGAAGTGGCTCTACCGTATAAGCTCAATGATGGACGCCGGAATAACTGTTGCCGGAAGTTCTGACTCACCGATAGTCGATGATAATCCTCTGGTTGGGATGTTCGGCGCCGTGACCAGGCTGACCGAATTCGGCCAGGAAGTCCTGCCTGAAGAACGGATTTCGCCTGAAAAAGCCCTCGAAATGTATACCCGGAACGCGGCCTATGCATCTTTTGAAGAAAACGAAAAGGGTACCATTAGCAGAGGAAAACTGGCGGATATGGTACTGCTGAGCAACAGTCCGCTTTCGGTACCGCCCGAACAGATAAAGGATATCCGGGTTGAGAAGACCCTAATCGGCGGCGAAGTGGTTTGGGAAAGATAAAAGTTTAAGTTCTAATCTCTAATTTCTAAACTCTAAACAATTCCAAATTTTAAAACATTTGTATTTTGTTATTCGTATTTGTTTAGTATTTAGTGTTTCGGATTTATGATTTAACAATTCATCTTGACTTCCCCGTTGCCAGTGCTTAAACTAATCTTAGGAGAGAAAAGATGCCGATATACGAGTATGTATGTTCAAGCTGCGACACGAAGTTCGAGATGCTCCGCTCGATGAGTAAAGCGGACGAAGGAGCCGAGTGTCCGCACTGCAAGCATGAAGCCGAACGGGCACTGTCCACGTTCGCCTGCTTCTCATCCGATGAAAGCGGAATGACTACGGCAGTAGCCGGCGGAGGACATTCCTGCGCAAGCTGTTCCTCCGGGAGCTGCACCACCTGCGCCAGTTAGCCGGAGTTATATAATGCCTGGTCCCGCCAGAACCGGTATCGCCAACCTCCCTCTCCACGGAGGTAAAGCGCCCAGGTGGCTTTTCCAGCGCATGGTAAAGCTCGCTCACGAGATTACCATCGCTATCGTCTCCGATTACGGTCCCGAAGAGATGCTGAACCGTCTCTCCCATCCCTACTGGTTCCAGGCTTTCGGCTGCATCCTGGGTTTCGACTGGCATTCGAGCGGCGTAACCACCACCCTCTGTGGCGCCCTTAAAGAAGGCATCAGGGGAATGGAACGCGACCTCGGATTGTTCGTCGCCGGAGGTAAGGGTGCTACTTCCCGTAAAACCCCGTCGGAGCTCATAAAATGGGGTGAGACCATTTCCATAAACCCGGATCCTCTCATCTATGCCAGCCGCATGTCCGCTAAGGTAGACAGCGCCGCCGTCCAGGACGGGTATCAGATATATCACCATTCATTCATCTTCACCAAAAACGGCTCCTGGGCGGTTGTCCAGCAGGGAATGAACGAGTCGGCCCGGTATGCCCGGCGCTATCACTGGCTGGGCAGAGAGGTTACCGATTTCGTCAACGAACCCCATTCAGCCATCCTCTCCGAGACCAGGGGGAAAACGCTAAACCTGGTAGCCGGCGAAAGCGACCCTGCCAGAAACACCATCGCCGAAATTGTTTCCAGCCAGAAACCGGAAGAAATACTCCTGGACCTGAAAAAGATAAAAACCCTGAGTCTGCCGGCCCGTCACGATATCAGGACGGAGGACCTGCACCCGGACAGCCTGAAGAAAATTATTCTGAGTACCTACGAAAGGCAGCCGGGAAATTTCAAGGAACTTCTCGGTCTGCCTGGTGTAGGCGCCAAAACGATCCGCGCCTTAAGCCTGATATCGGAACTCGTTCACGGCGTGGCGCCGAGTTACCGCGACCCCGCCCGGTACAGTTTCGCCCATGGCGGAAAAGACGGCATACCCTACCCGGTCGACCGCGAAACCTACGACCGGTCGATAGAGCTGCTGAGAAAAGCCATCGGCAGGAGTAAAATCGCCCCCGGCGAGAAAAGAAACGCTGAAAACCGGCTCGGCAGGCTGACAAGAGAAAGAAATGCCTGACACGATAGAAGGTAAGAACCCGGTCCTCGAAGCCCTGAAGTCGGGCAGACCGGTAAACAAAATCCTGCTGGCAAAAGGTCTGAAAAAAGACGCCGCGGTATCGGAAATTCTTGAGCAGGCAAAGAACAGGCACATACCGGTCGAGTATGTCGAACGATATACACTTGACCGGCAGAGTCTAAAAGGCAGCAGCCGGGGCATCATCGCAATTACCGCCGCCCGTGAATACGCCACCCTTGATGAACTGCTGGCGATACCCGAGAAAACAGGTGAACCGGCGCTTTTCTGCGTCCTGGACGGTATCGAGGACCCGGCTAACCTGGGGGCAATCCTGAGAACGGCCGGGGCAACCGGTGTCCACGGCATTATTATCAGGTCGCGCCGCGCCGTCGGACTGACTTCGTCGGTCGCCAAGACGTCGGCAGGAGCTATCGAATATGTCCCGGTAGCCAGGGTAGCCAACATTTCACAGGCAATAGAAACCCTGAAAAAGAACAATATCTGGATAACGGGAATAGAAACGACCGGTAAAACCGACTTTGCCGGTATCGATTTCACACTGCCTTCAGCCATCGTTATCGGCGGCGAAGGGAAGGGACTGTCGCCGCTGGTCAGGAAACACTGCGATACGGTTGCGTATATCCCGATGAAGGGGAAAATAAATTCACTGAATGCTTCGGTTGCCGCCGCGCTCGTTATGCACGCTGCCTTCAGGCAGAGAATTGAAGAACGGTCGTCATCCTGAACCCGCCGCAGGCAGACGAAGGATCTTACACTCTTATCAACTGTTTAGTCTTTATGCTTGATGGTGGAAGCACCGGATACATCGGTTTCACCCAGCTTCGGGTTTCCCAGGAAATACAGTCTTGAGGCTCCGCTGACCTCGACATCAAGTGTTTCATGCACGTATATCGTAGCCTCGCTGGCACCGCTCAGGTCTACGCCGGCATTTTCCGCCTTAAAGTCCGTAAGGTCCGCCCGGCTGGCACCTGATACCTCTAACTTCAGATCATTTGCAGAACCCGAGACCTCCATACTGCTGGCTCCTGATATGTTGAAATCAACGTCGACAGCCGTCAGATTACCGGATAATTTACTTGCCCCGGATATCTCGCACTCGGTATCGCCTGCTTTCGTATTGACCAGTTTCAGGGTTGTCGCACCGGAAATACCCAGCTTGAGTGGAGACGCCGACTGAAATCCGGTCATAGTTCCTTTACTGGCTCCTGAAATCTCCAGCTCATGAAGAGATGGCATCGTGATCTCGGCTTTCAGCACTCTTTTACCGAGAGTGAAATCGGTGAAAATATGGCGGGGACTCAGGTATACTTTCAGTTTGGTACCCGTCTGGGTAACTTCGACATAGTCGAACAGACTCTCATCGGCACTGATAACCACGCTGAAAGTGTCGGCTTTGGTTATGTTAACTTCAAAGGCACTTCCGATATCGAGGGAGGTAAAATTGGTAAAGTCTTTCTTTTCGGTGATTACTTCACCGGTGCCTATTACATCTTTACATCCCGGCAACAGCAGAATGGCAACAAGCAGAATAACCGGTACAATCGCACTCAGGGCTTTTTTCATATATCTATCTCCTGTATGCCGGTAATATTACCGGAAGATTAATTTATTATGACATTTACCTGTAAAAATGCAAGTATTATTTTTTATGGTTCTGTTTTCACCTGGTTTCTCTTGTTGTCAACGCAAGTCCTTGACATCTACAGAGTTTGAGAGGGGCGAAGGCCCTGACAATCCGTCCCTCCTTCGTCATTGCAAGGAGTCTGCCGAAGGGCGGACGATAACACACTTTTTGTCTCCTCTCCCTTGACGGGAGAGGACTAAGGTGAGGGTGAAAATCCGGTACCAGGTAATGCATAATTTTTCGGAATAATACACTTTTTATTTCCTCTCCCTTAACGGGAGAGGATTAAGGTGAGGGTGAAAACCCGGTACCAGGTAATGCATAATTTTTCAGGATAACACACTATTTGTTTCCTCTCCCTTGACGGGAGAGGATTAAGGTGAGGGTGAAAATTAGATTTATATCACCCTCATCCCCGTATCAAGTACGGAGCAGGCTCTGCCCTTCCCCATTGTATGTTATGGGGAGTACCGAATACCAGAGTCACAAACGACTGGTACCTTTTTTATAATATAAGTAAATACCGGCTGATATCCCTGCCAGGGCTGCCGCAGCCGCCATCCCCAGCGCGCAGAACAGCGTCGCATCATACCAGAAATCTCCGGGGAAAAGTTTAAGCATGTACCCTTTAGCCGACCAGAAATCGTTGGAGAAAGCTATCAGGTGAAACCGGAGAAATATCGCATCGAAATCCCATAATGAGCCAAGCCATAACGCCAGCATCAGGACAAGTGTAACGCCGCTGCCGATAACTATGTTCCAGGCGATATGCCGTCCGTACTTCCGCCTGTAAATACATACCCCGGCATAACCGAGAACGTAAACAATAGTCCCCGGCAGTATACCGTAGTCCAGCCTTATTAACCCTTTCACATCCTTCATATGAATGGACTCCTCACGGGTAAACAACTCGAATTCGACGCCGTTTTTTTCTACCGTGAGGTCGACGTATTCGTCGCCGGAATTGAAGTACGAAATAAGGGTTTCAGCCGATTTCACCAGTTCCGTCCTGGCAAGACCGCTGGTATCAGTGACGTTATACTTATCGAACCCATATTCATACAGCGAAACGCAGTTTACTGCAACGGCTATACTGGCGGTGAACAGAATAAAGGGAATACAGGCAATAAAGACTACTCTGGCGATAATCCGCATTATTTTCAGTTTCATTCTATTCAAGATTGTACAACGGCCATACCGGAATTAACAGTTTTTACGGTTCCGTTTGCATTTGATTAGTTCCCGCCTGAGGCGGGTCATTACGAGACCATTCCGCTCATCCTGAGCCTTACGAGATCCTTCCGCTCATCCTGAGCCTGTCGAAGGAAGAGCGGAAGGAAAAGCAATCTCTATAGATCTTTACCCACTAAAACCGAATAGTACCGTTTTTACAGTTGAGATTGGTGTATAATAAACGAACGGAAAAGGACAACATATGCCGAATCCTCAACCACCCTATGAAGTAGAAATCAGATATAAATTCGATAATTACGAGGAAGCCTGCAACAAAATTCCCTTCCTGAACGATCGCCTTAAAGACAAAAAAACCTGGGACAGCAGAATCTACGGCCGGGCGCTTTTTGAATCAGGGCAACTCCTCAGAATCGGTGTATTGTATACCGGTGACAAACCGGTATATTTTCTTTGCCTGAAAGGTCCCGATATCGGCAGTTTCGCCAATATCAGACAGGAAATCGAAGAAATAATCTCGGATGGAATTACCGGAAGTGACATACTTAAACGACTCGGTGGAAAAGAAAATTCAGGGAGTCTTGATGAGGTAATTAAAGAGCTTAACCGCTTGGGGCACTACGAGTTTATGTCGTTTCAGGGTGAAGATGCCTACGGCTATTACGAACCGTTAAACGTAGATATCAAGCTGATGTCATGTCCGGCATTAAAGTATCCGCTGATGGTCGAGCTGGAAAAATCCGCAGCCAGCGTAGAAGAAGCGAAAAAGCGTGAAAAAGAGTTGTTCGACCTGAGCAGGGATTTGGACATCGACGACCTGCGCGTGAGAGAAGAACCACCGACCCTGCTGTACCAAGCTGTTTATGGGCATGAATAACAGGATACACATATTCGGGTCTGCTGGTTCGGGGACAACTACCCTCGGTAAAGCACTTGCCGAACGTCTCGGCATTCCTCACCTGGACACCGATGACTATTACTGGGTGAAAACCGAGATCCCTTACACGGAAAAAAGAGAGCCGGAACAGCGGGTTGAGTTGTTGAAGCCCGATCTTGAGAAATATCCTTCGTGGGTGCTGTCCGGTTCTCTCTGCGGATGGGGTGACTTCTCAATCCCGATGTTTACCATGGTGGTGTTTCTCTGGATACCTCAGGACCTGCGTCTCTCAAGGCTCAGGGAGAGGGAACTGAAACGGTTCGGCGAAGCAGCCCTGGCGCCGGGAGGATGGTTTCATGAAAACCACGCTGGCTTTATGGAATGGGCGGCACAGTACGACACCGCCGGAACGGAAATGCGAAGCAGGGCGCTCCACGAAGAATGGATGAAAACACTACCGTGCCGGTTAGTCAGGTTTGAACAGCTGCTGAGTGCCGAAATAATGACCGCCCAGATATTAGAATATCTCAAGGTCTAGTGCGCTGTAGCATTAAAAATTGTCTGAAGCCAGTTCTACAACTAGTCCCTTCCCCCTTGATGGGGGAAGGGCAGAGCCTGCCCCGTACTTGATACGGGGATGAGGGTGATATAAATCCAGTTCTCACCCTCACCTTAATCCTCTCCCGTCAAGGGAGAGGAAACAAAAAGCGTGTTATTCCGAATAATTAAGCGCTGCTTGGCACTAGGTTTCAGTATTATCTACATTATCCGGCGTGATTTTAAATATACTCACCCCCTTGGTCCCCCTCTCATACAAAACCACCATATTGTAGAGTTATCCGTCCAGTATGATAGGGGGAAGGTCCTTAGGAGGGGGCTTTGTAATGCCCCCTCCTAATTCTTAAATCCCTTCTCCAGCCAAGAAAATCCTGCATTTTTTATGGTTTTGTTTGCATCTGGCTGTTTATACTCACCTTACCCCCCTGCCCCCTTTCCGGTCAGAACCATCGTTGGTGGCTGGAGGACTTTCCAGGCCAGAAAGGGGGAGTAAACAAGAGAGAGGGGCTTCGCCCCTCTCTCAAACTCTTTCCCCCTCAAACAATCGAAATATTTCTGCTGAATACTCCAACTGTTTGAGGGGGATAAAGGGGATGAACCGAAAATCACAACCAAAATCGATAGCACTTTTTTCATGAAAAATAACAATGTTCACTCCTACAAGAGAATGACGAAATAGACGCTGAAATGACAAATTTACAGGTCGCTGTGTTATAATTATTCCATGCAAATCCTCGCCGGGAAGAACGATGTTTAGCCATCTTCACGTTCATACCGAGTACAGTCTGCTTGACGGGATGAGCCGGATTGATCAACTTGTTGGCCGGGCGAAAGAGATGGGTATGGACAGCCTGGCAATTACCGACCACGGAGTTATGTACGGCGCCGTCCAGTTTTATAATGCGGCTGTGGAAGCAGGTATAAAACCCATTATCGGCTGCGAAACCTATGTAGCCCTTGAAAGCCGTACCAGCCGGACCAGCGCCGACAAACAGAGCTACCACCTCGTCCTGCTGGCCAAGAATCTAACCGGATACCGCAACCTGATTCAGCTTATCACCAAAGCCAATCTCGAAGGTTTTTATTATAAGCCGCGAATCGATAAAGAGCTGCTTTCTCAGTACAGCGAGGGTCTTATCGGACTCTCGGCATGCCGGGGCGGTGAACTCCCTTCCCTGATAGAACAGAACCGCATGGACGAAGCCCGGCAGTCCGCCCGGTGGTACAGGGACAACCTCGAAGATTTCTACCTGGAAATACAGAGACAGCCGGTCACCGAACTGGAGCGCATCAATCAGGAACTGATTGCCATCGGTAAAGAACTCGATATCCCCCTTGTAGCCACCAACGATGTTCATTATGTCAATCAGGAGGACGCTTCGGCCCATGACCTGCTGCTGTGCATCGGCACCAACACCACCATCAACGACGAGAAACGAATGAAGATGGAGGGTGATTTCCTTTACCTCAAGAGTCCGGAGGAGATGGCTGAGATGTACCGCGATATTCCCCAGGCCCTGGAAAATACCGGACGCATCGCGGATATGTGCAACCTGAACCTCGAATTCGACCGCCTGCTCCTCCCGGAGATTACTATCCCGGAAGGGAAAACTCCCGACCAGTACCTGGCTGCTCTCTGCGAAGAAAGCCTGACGAAATATTATCCAGACCCCTCGCCTGAGATAAGAGAACGGCTGGAACACGAACTAAAGGTAATAGAGCAGACACAGTTCGCCAATTACATACTCGTGGTATGGGACATCATTTCGTTCGTCCGGGAAAACAATATCCTCTTCGGAGTAAGGGGCAGCGCCGCATCGAGCATCGTCCTCCACTGCCTCGGCATCACGGAGGTAGACCCGATAGAAACAGAACTGGTATTCGAAAGGTTTCTCAACGAAGAGCGGATCGAAATGCCCGATATAGACCTTGATTTCCAGGACGACCGCCGCGAAGAGGTTATCGCTTACGTAACCCGGAAGTACGGACAGGACCACGTTGCCCAGATTATTACTTTCGGAACCCTCGGAGCGCGTGCCGCACTGAGAGACGTCGGCAGGGCGCTCGGCATGCCCTACGCCGAGGTAGACAGGGTCGCCAAGCTTGTCCCGTTTGCCCCTCATATGACGTTGCGTAAAGCGATGGAGGAAAACTCCGAACTGAAGAGTGTTTATCTCCAGGATAAAATAATACGCTATCTAATCGATTCCGCCCAGCGGCTCGAAGGTACGGCACGACATGCCAGTACCCACGCCGCCGGAGTTGTCATAGCCAGGGAGCCTCTTACCGGTTACGTCCCGCTTCAGAGAGCCAGCAGGGCCGATGACGATGCGACGGTAATGACACAGTACAGCATGGATGAGATCGCCCAGATAGGTCTGCTGAAAATGGACTTCCTCGGACTGGCTAACCTTTCAATACTGGGTAAAGCAATAGAAACCATAAAAGAAAGCCAGGATATCGACATCGACCTGCCCAATATCCCCAAGGATGATCCGAAAACATTCGAGCTTATTGCTTCCGGTGAGACCACCGGTATTTTCCAGCTTGAAGGCTCCGGGATGAGAAAGACAGGGATGCAGCTAAAGCCAAACACTTTCAGTGACATAGCCGTGATAGTCGCCCTCTTCCGACCCGGACCGATGGACCATATCCCTACTTATATCAGGGCTAAACACGGTAAAGAAGAAATCCGTTATCCTCATCCGGCGCTTGCCGACATTCTCAAGGAAACATACGGCGTTATCGTCTACCAGGAACAGGTACTGTTTATCGTCCGGGCTATTGCCGATTACACCCTCGGTAAAGCCGATGTTTTCCGTAAGGCAATGGGTAAGAAAATTGCCGAGAAAATGCGGCAGGAAAAGAAGAATTTTATCGATGGAGCCGTTAACAAAGGCTTCACCGAAAAGGAAGCGGAGGATATATTCGCCCTTATCGAACCTTTTTCCGGCTACGCATTTAACAAAGCCCACGCCTTCAGTTACGCGCTTATCGCCTACCAGACCGCTTATCTCAAGGCGAACTATCCGGTGGAATATATCTGTGCCTTCCTGACGGCAAACGCCGGGCAAACTGAAAAAGTAATCAACGCCGTGGCTGAATGCAGACGTCTGAACATAGACCTCAAGCAGCCCGACGTCCAGCACAGTAAAGACAGGTTCTCCATAGAAACCGGTGAAGAAGGGAAGCCGGTAATACGTTTCGGACTTACCAGCATCAAGAATGTGGGGCTTGGAGCCATCGAGTCGATAGTTACCGAAAGAGAAGAAAACGGTCCTTTCAAATCTATCGAGGACTTCTGCCGCCGCTGCGACCTTCACGGAATCAACCGGAGAGCGATGGAAAGCCTGATTAAAGCCGGAGCATTCGATTCGTTCGGCGAGAGAGGAACCCTTCTTCATAACATCAACGATATCATTTCGCTTGCCCAGAGAGAGCAGCGTCTCAGGGAAACAGGACAGACCACAATGTTCGACCTCTGGGGCGATACCACTTCCCTGCCGATGCCGAGTCTTGAAATGGAATATGCCGGCGTAAGCGACAGGGAGATGGCTGCCTGGGAAAAAGAACTGATGGGAGTCCCCTTTTCCCGAAAGCTGGTGGACCCGAAACAATTTAATCCGGATGCCACCTATTGCGCCGAAATAGACACCGAGATGGACGGTGAAAATATTACGGTAATCGGTGAAATTGCGAGTGTAACCCATCTGATGACCCGAAAAGACTCACGGCAGTTCGTCAAAGCTGTGTTAGAGGACGTAACCGGAGGTGTTGAAGTCGCGGTATGGCCGCGTGAATATGAAGCTACGCATGATTTGTGGCAGGAAGGCAACCTGCTGAAACTCAATGTCAGAGTTAGAGTAAGGGATGAAGAAGTACAGCTCAGTGTCAATGACGCCGATTACTTCCAGATGACCGCTGTCACTAAAGATAAAACCGCTTCTACCAATAGTACAAACGGCATTCCCGACGCAGAAGAGGTTCCGGAAGAAGAAGCTGTCAGCGCCGCCTGCAGGGTTGTTATAGATATAAGACCGACCGACGACGCGGAAAGCGACACCAGCAAACTCAGCCGTATCAGGGACATAATCGGAGACTATTCCGGCGAGGACGAAGTAATTCTTCGGCTGGAGAACGGCACCAAGATAGATGTGGTCAAACTGCCGCATACTACCGGCTACTGCGATGAAATGTACCGCCAGCTTACCGAACTGATGGGCGAGGAAGGAGTCAGGGTAGAGACGGAAGGTTGATAGTCCGGTTATGACAAAGAAACCGTTCTGGGAAGAGAGCTACAAGAGACCAGGGAAACTCGATACTTTCGGAGGCGGTAAACCGAGTCAGGAAGTAGTGGCTGTAGTCGAAAAAATGCAGCCCGGCCTGAAAGCGCTCGACCTGGGATGCGGAGAAGGGCGGAATGCGCTGTATCTTGCTTCCCTCGGTTTTATTACTTCCGCAACCGATATTTCGCAATCCGGTATCGCTAAGCTCAACTCCGTTGCCGTTGAAATAGGTGTTGATATCGATTCATCCGTATGCGATATGCGTGAATACCGGTTCCCTCATAGCTTCGACCTGATAGTCTGCCAGGGATGCCTCCACCTGATAAAACGTGAGGAATGGCAGCCGGTCATCGCCCGGATGAAAGAACATACCACCAGCGGCGGATATCATATAACGGGGGTGTTTACCGATGAAGCCCCGGAACCCGAAGACCAGAGAGGTCTGATGGTCAGTCTTTTTAAAGAAGGTGAACTTTTCAGCTATTATGAAGGCTGGGAGATTTTAGATACGAAAACCTATAAATTCGAACACGAGCACCCTGATGGTCCAAGGCACGTACACGCGGGAAACAGCATCATAGCCAAGAAACCATAAATCAACAGATAAGACGGCTATCCCGCTTTATCCAAATATTTCTGAGTCCAGGGGCACGCGGCAATACACATTCCGCATATGTTATCCCGTACCCCTTCACGTTTACGTTCCCATCCCTGAGCAACGTCACGGCACTTAAACGGATCGTATAATAAATCACGTGAAATACCCGCTTCCCACTCCCTGCCGGTAACAGCCTTGCCGGGACATATATCGACGCAGGCATGACAATCGCCGCAATCGGAGTTGTCTTTAGGATTAGCCAGAGGTAAGACAGCATCGGTAAGTACGCTGGTTAGCCGGCCAGCCGAACCATATTCAGGTGTAATAAGCAGGGCGCATTTTCCTATCCAGCCCAGACCTGCCCGGGTTGCTACGGTCTTGTGAGGAAGTATCGTGGAAAGTGTATCCGGATCGATTCCTGTGTTGGTAGCGGAAAAACTCTTCGCCCGATATCCCAGTCCCTCAAGGAAACCTGCAGCCTCCGTGCCGAGTGCATCCAGGAGTTCGTTGGCGCGTTTATATTCCTGATAATACTCATTGTTCGGGCCGTCTATTATTTCTTTAATAATACGCGGATTCAAAGCAACAACGATCGAGACGCCATAAGGAAATCCGTCTCGGACATCGGCAGGCAGGTCCTGTAAATCCGCAAAGTCGACTATGCCGGCACCTTCCGATTTAAGAATGGTCTTTATTTCGTCTGCTAATTGGGACGTATCCACTAATCAGGCCAACCCCTTTAAACATATCGCCGATAATCAAGACAAGTATATCACACCAAGAATCTCTGGATTCCAGCCTTCGCTGGAATGATAAAAGAGTCTGCCATTGATAGCCGTTAAATCCAAATTTCCTTCCTCTGCTCTTAAACCACTCTGCCAAATGTCTCCACCAATAAGAAAAAATAGCCTGACCGCAGATAGCGTTATTTTCGAAAATCCCCTTTCCTTTTTAAGGAGAGGGGATTATTCGTAACAGGCTGAAAGTCCACCGTAGTTCGTCAAATCAAACGAAGGAAGAGGTGAGATTTAAAAAGCAAACAATATGATCCCGTCTGTTACTACCTATGCAGGTGAGGGAGATGGGAGGGGTATGGGTTGATAATGTGTTTGCTCTCAAACACCCCTCGCATTCATCCATGTGAAAGTGTATAGTATTGACAATTATGAAACGGCAGTATTCGGTCCTGGCAATCGGTGTGATATCCGTATCTTTCGCCGCGGTTTTCATCCGCCTGGCCGATGCTCCTTCACTGGTTATCGCAGCCTACCGGATGTGCCTGGCCGCCCTGATACTTGCTCCCTTTGCAATAAAACTCTCCGGAAACGAACTGCGGCATATATCCGGAAAGGACCTGGTTATGATGCTGGTCGCAGGAGCCTTTCTGGCCCTTCATTTCGGACTCTGGATAACCTCTCTCAGCCTTACCTCGGTTGCTACATCCGTAATACTGGTCACCGCAACCCCGATATTCGTGTCTATCGCTTCATATATCCTGTTTAAAGAGGAAATCACACGGAAGATAATTCTTGGTATAACAATATCGATTGCCGGCTCCGTACTTATCGGTTACGGCAACTGGAGTATCGGGACAAGTCCGTTACTCGGCGCCGTCCTGTCGCTGCTTGGAGCGGTGGCGGTAGCCGGATATTTTCTGATAGGCCGCAGGGTCCGCAGGTCTGTTGGTATCCTGAGTTATTCGTTCGTTACATACAGCTCGGCGGCAGTTCTGCTGTTAATTACGGCGCTTGTATCGGGATATGAACTCACCGGCTATTCCGGGAACACTTATCTCATGTTCGTCCTTCTGGCACTGGTACCGCAACTGCTGGGGCATTCCTCCCTTAACTGGTCGCTTCGTTTCATGCCGGCAACGATGGTTACCATCGCCGTACTGGGTGAACCCATACTTGCCACCGGGCTCGCATTCCTCATACTGGATGAAGCACCGGCTCTTATCGAAATCGGCGGCGGTATCCTGATTCTCGGAGGAATTTATATCGCCTTCAGGGGAAATAAAGTACCGGGATTACAGGTATAATTTTATTTGGCATTATTATTGGTTGTGATTATTAATTCACCCCCCGCCTGCCGAAGTCTTGTATGGCGGGCAGGCCTTTATCCCCCTCAAATAGTTGCCTTCTCCAGCCGAAATGTTTCCATATATTCGAGGGGGAAAGAGTTTGAGAGAGGGACGAAGCCCATGTTAATCCGTTCCTTCTTCGTTATTACGAGATCCCGCTCCCGTTCGTCCTGAGCTTATCGCCTTTTCCCGTTCGTCCTGAGCCTGTCGAAGGACGAATCCATCCCCTGCCTGCCGTAGCTTTAGCGCAGGCGGATCATTGCGAGGAGTCCGCCGAAGGTTCGCCGAAGGCGAATGGCAGTCTCCAGTACCAGGTAATGCATAATTTATCGAATAACATACTTCTTGTTTCCTCTCCCTTGATGGGAGAGGATTAAGGTGAGGGTGAAAATTAGGTTTATGTCACCCTCATCCCCGTATCAAGTACGGGGCAGGCCCTGACCTTCCCCCATCAAGGGGGAAGGTACCGGTTGTAGTGGTTCGCCTGCAAAAATCAGGGACTCGCAATGACAACAAGAGAAACCAGATGCAAACAGAAACATTTATTTCTGCGCGAGACATTTTCTTGCTGTCGTGCTAGAATACATCAGCGATGAATGACACCCCCGATAACAAAAAAGAACAGACACAGGCCGGGCACAGGAGAAGACTCCGCGAGAAGTTTATAAAGGCGGGTCTTGCCGGGTTTCAGGACTATGAAATCATCGAGCTGCTGTTGAGCCTGGGTACACCGCGGCGCGACTGCAAGCAGCAGGCGAAAGAAGCCATCAGGAAATTCAAGACTCTAAGGGGTGTTCTGGAAGCCCCGCCCGAAGAACTTCAGGCAATAAAGGGAGTCGGACCGCATAACACCTTCGGTATCAAGCTGATCCAGGAAGTAGCCAGGGAATTTCTCAAGGAAAGAATTATCGATAAACCGGTCTACAAATCGGCCGATGAAGTATTCGACTACCTGTACCACTCGATGCGTGACCTCAAGAAAGAGGTATTCAAGGTAGTGTACCTGAACAGCCAGAACCAGATTATCGAGACGGAAGACCTGTTTCACGGCACGGTCAACAGCAGTGCCGTCTCTCCACGGGAGGTGATAGAGAATGCTATCAGGCAGAACGCCGTTTCCCTTATCTTCGCGCACAATCACCCCTCGGGTAACCCGGAGCCCAGCCGGAGCGACAGGGAATTAACCCGTGACCTGGTATACGCGGCGAATACGGTACAGATCAAGGTGCTGGACCACATTGTCATCGGCGATAACAGGTATTTCAGTTTTGCCGGACAGGGGCTGATTGATAAATACGAAGCGGACTTCCTCGGGCTTAAAATAAGAGGGGCTGCCGGAACCGGGCAGGATAAAACCCGTGAGAACCTTCCTTCTCACGAACTGCCGTGGAGTGAATAATCGGCATTACCCGCCGTTCGATGATTCAAGGGCAAGAAGCCGCATTTTCATCTCTATACCGCCGGTGAAACCTCCCATACCGCCGTTTCCGGCAATAACCCTGTGGCAGGGAATTATAATCGGAAATGGGTTTCGTCCCAGTGCCTGACCTGCCGCTCGCGACGCTCTGGGATTTCCCGCCCGTTCAGCCACCCATATATAACTGCGCGTCTCACCGTACGGGATTAAACGCGTTGCATGCCATACTTTCCTTTGAAACTCGGAAGCCGATGACAGATCGAGCGCATCCGGAAATAATACTTCTTTACCTCTGAAATAATCGACCAGGCGCTTTGTAAGGTCCGGTAAAAGGTCGGAAGTTAAATCACCGTTGCCGGCTTTATCGCCGAGTAAAATAAGCGTTTCTTCTTCGGTAACACAGGGAAGTGTTATCGCCGTTAGACCTTTCTCGGAGGTCATAATCCCGACATAGCCGAATGCGGTATCGATAATCCGGTATTTCAAAGCTATTTCTCCCCGTAAGGAAGCAGTTTCACGTTGCCTCCGGTAATATCTAGAATAATACCCTCGCCCTCGGCTTGCCCGATGTCATCGACAAGTTTTTCCATTTCACCATCGGTAAGTTCGGGCGCTGTTGCGGCCGGTTCACCCGTATATTTAAGCCGCCTGACGCGGTATCCGAGTTTCTCCTCGATAAGGTCAATCAATTCCCCGGCTTCTTCTCCGGCAACAACGTTTATCCGTTTAC
This sequence comes from Dehalococcoidales bacterium, assembly GCA_034416335.1. GTDB lineage: Bacteria > Chloroflexota > Dehalococcoidia > Dehalococcoidales > UBA2162 > MGML01. Next base: position 68,343 of record DAOULV010000018.1, on the reverse strand, counting down.
GGCGCAGTGATTTTTCCGCCCCCAGACTCTGGTCTTCGCGAAGGACTCTCCAGTGATAGACCAGTACCGGTAAAGCAGCCAGTAATCCGGACAGATTCCAGACCATATTCCGCATAAATTCCGTATCGAAATTGCCCTGGAGTATGCTGCTGATTACCTGGTAAACGATTATCACCAGAGTAGTAACAGCGGCAATAATCGAAAAACCGAGAACGGCGTAGATAAATACCCGGCGCGACCGCGCCCCGCGTTCGGCAACTCCCCCTTCATCCGCCATACGTATGATTCTTCGCCAGTAATACATCCAGATAGGCACGCCCACCAGCAATAAGGCAAGTGACAGGCTGAGCTGCCCGCCCCACCATCCGGCTGAGAAGACCTCGGCAGTGCTGAAAAGGCCAAACAACCTGTCGAACAGTACGCTGAGTAAATAGACGATTCCGGAAAGCATGGTTCCCAGACCGATAAATGCCATCAGGTATAAGTAAAGCCTGCGTGGAGATAAACGGTTCGCGCCGCCAAGCTGCTCGGCTTCTTCCTGGACCTTCCTCCGGTGATATGACCAGATAGCTGCCGTCACTATGATGACGGGGATAGTCCACCCTGTGAACCTGAAATAAAGCTCGTTGCCGGCGGTACCGCCGAAAAGCAGGTTGAGTAACCTGTATAAAACGATTATCAGTGCGGCAAGCCCGGCAACCGCACTTCCGGCAATGGTCATCAGGTAAAGATAGACCTGCCGGAGAACGGACTGATAATCATCCTTCGCCATCCGGAACCAGTAGTACCACCAGGCTAGACCGCCGGTCAGTACCCAGCTTATATTACCGCTAAGGACATTTACCCAGATGTTTCCCTGCGCGGTATATCCGCCCCACAGCGGCAGGTAGAAAGATGAAGCGTTAAGTAATTGAACTATGCCGTTTGTCAGCCATGACAGTCCGACAGCAACCAGTATATAGACATACCAGCGTCTGAGAGTCTTTGCTTCGGGAGAAGGCTGTCCCTCGTTTTCTTCAACACTTCTATGAAATAACCACAAACAACCGGAAACTATCACCAGCGATACGGCAGTCGATGGGAATTCATCGACCGGTACTCCCGACAGTATCCATCTCAGGGTAACTGCAGTATTGCTCAGTCCGGTAATCGCAGTCACTGTCAGGATCAGATTAAGATACAGTTTGCGAATCCCCGAACCCGTCTCGCTGGTATCTTTTTCTACTTCTCTCCGAATTATTCTCCAGAACAGGAACCAGAGAGTACCGGCGATAATAAGCATCGCCAGTCCCATACTGAGCTGGACCTGGGCGTAAGAACGCCAGCCTTCTCCTCCGAAAATCAGGTCGAAGACCAGTGTCAGCAGCGTATTCACCCCGCCTGCGAATATACCGAGGTTAACTATCGCCAGTGCATATAGAAAAAGCCTTTTTACCGTGCTCATCGTCTTTTCTCCTGCCCGTCAGTATATGATTTTGTTATACAGGGGCGAGGTGATTTTCCATACACCGTCCTGTTTCTCAAGTATAAATTGATAATACATGGTGTCTACCGGGTCTCCGAAAACACTATCAGGATCGAAAACTTCAACGGTTACCATCACCACTGCCTTATTATCGTGAATTTCAGGTTCACCGATTTCAGCCCTCCAGGCATCGACCTGCCCGCGATTCAGAAACATCCCTGACCATTGCTCGAACGTGTTGTATCGGGGCTCATCTTCCAGCGCAGAAGATGACAGATATCCATAGGCTTCTTCATAATCCCTGTTTCTAATTGCGTTCACATACCTTTGTACCACACCGTCGGGAGTGTTTTCCGGAAGCAGCTCAATCTCGTTGTTTTCCGGCATAACCAGGACAAGAACGACAGCCAGGATGACCAGAATACCGATGGCCGTACCGAAACCAAGGAGCCATTTACTGGATGATTTCATAATATTACTTTGGAGTAACCGGTTAGCCTATATTATAGCAGGCTGAGTCAACCATATCGCCGGTATTTCCGGCTATATTATTATTACGTGGTATAATACCAAAACGTATCAGAAATCAAGCGCTGGAGGAGAAAAATGACGATTGCAGCCAGGGATGACAACCTGCAGATTGAGAAGCTGTCGCTCGGACCGTTCGGAACGAACACTTATATTTTAACCTGTCTTGAGACGAAAGAGAGTGCGGTTATCGATGCACCGGGCGAAGCGGATACGGTAACTAAAGCGTTGAGCGGTACCGACGCCAGGCACATACTTATGACCCATAATCACATGGACCATACCGGCGCCCTGTCCGAATTGCGTTCAAAACTGAGTGTACCGGTAGCCGCTCACGAAGCCGACGCCGGGAACCTGCCGGTCAAAGCGGACATGTTTCTTTCGGATGGAGATGTCCTTTCTATCGGAAACCTTGAAATCAAGGTCTTGCACACGCCGGGGCATACTCCCGGCTGCCTGTGTTTCTATGTTGACGGATACCTGCTTGCCGGAGATACTATTTTCAAAGACGGGCCCGGGAAAACGATGTCACCTGAGGCTCTCAAACAGATAATAGAGTCCATAGCTACAAAGATTTTCAGTCTGCCCGACGATACACAGATATTTCCGGGGCACGGTGAGTCTACGGTACTGAAACAAGAAAAGGACAAGTATGCCGTATTCGCTTCGAAATCCCACGGATCCGATTTATGCGGTGATATCGTCTGGCTTACATCCTGAAATGGTCGAGAAGCTCTAAACTCGAATATCTATCAGGATATTCCTCTCCCTCTATTGATCAAGTCATTCCTCTCCCTTGACGGGAGAGGTTAGGTGAGGGTGAAAAGTAACGATTTGCGCCTAGCCCCTCACCCTGACCCTCTCCCTTGATAAAAAACCTCTGATTAACATCTCTTAATATCGACCAGGATATTCCTCTCCCTTGACGGGAGAGGTTAGGTGAGGGTGAAAAACAACGATTTGCGCCTAGCCCCCTCACCCTGACCCTCTCCCTTGATAAGAAACCTCCGATCAACATCACTTAATATCAATCAGGACATTCCTCTCCCTTGACGGGAGAGGTTAGGTGAGGGTGAAAAGTAACGATTTGCGCCTAGCCCCCTCACCCTGACCCTCTCCCGTTCGTCCTGAGCCTGTCGAAGGATGAACCCATCTCCTGCCTGCCCGCCGAAGCCCTGACGCAGGCGGGTCATTGCGAGGTCCGCCGCCAACAGGTCCGCCGCAGGCGGATGCCAATCCGTTCCCCACTGTCATTGCGAGACTCGGCGTCAATAGCCGAGACGTGGCAATCTCTATAAATAACACCCTCAAGTCATTGCGAGACTACACTTTATCCCGTTCGTCCTGAGCTTGTCGAAGGATGAACCCATCTCCTGCCTGCCCGCCGAAGCCCTTGTCCGCCGAAGTTTTAACGTAGGTGGGTTGGCATAGGCGGGTCATTGCGAGGTCCGCCGTCAACAGGTCCGCCGCAGGCGGATGCCAATCCGTTCCCCACTGTCATTGCGAGACTCGGCGTCAATAGCCGAGACGTGGCAATCTATATAAATTCCTTCCCTCGACCTCTTGCTTGCCCTGGCGACCGCCCCATACCATCAATAAGTGGAATTTTACCGGCACGAGTACCTGGTTGCACAGAAAAGTATGATAATCAAGCCGTTCGTGATGAACCGTCCATAGTCAGCCGTTCGTGATGAACCGTCCATAGTTAGCCGTTCGTGGTGAGCCGTCCATAGTTAGCCGTTCGTGATGAACCGTCCATAGTTAGCCATTCGTGGTGAGCCGTCCATAGTCAGCCGTTCGTGGTGAGCCTGTCGAACCACAACGGCGCCCTTCGACAAGCTCAGAACCTGCCCCGTACTTGATACGGGGGCGAACGGAATTATAATAACAGTAATCGCCGCAACTAAATACGAGTTCTATTTGTAAGTCTCTCCCTTCCCTTATCAAGGGAAAGACCATATCCCGCATGAAAATCGGGAGAGACGGAAAAGGGATGGGTTGATAACGGTCAGATCATTACTGACTTGTATTTCGTGTATGAATGTCCGTAGAATGTTAGCCGTTATTCCAAACCGGTTAGCAATTTATCTCTTAAGTACGCGACTATTTTAATATGTTGACAAATTTGTATATGAGCATTATTATTCCCATAAATAATCATACAAGAATATTATATGCCAAAGTTAAAAAGTTATCCTATTTTCATAAGTCATGTATGGAGTCGTAGTAGTGATTACGAACGCCTTTCTGAATTGTTATCAGATCACAAGCGTTTTAAATTTCGGAATTATAGTGTCCCCCAAGATCGTAGGTTCGCTAGGAAGAGTGAATCACAACTCGAAGCTTCTTTAAGAAGGCAAATACGTCCTGCTAAATCTGTTTTAATTATCGCTGGTATGTATACCAAACATCGTAAATGGATTCATAAAGAAATAGAAATTGCACTTGAGATGGATAAAAACATAATTGTAGTAAGTCCACATGGATCGCAAAGACTACCACGAGAACTACAGGTTTTTAACCACCAGGTAAAATGGAATACTAAGAATATAGTCAATGCTATAAGAAAACCCAAATCAAATTCGGAAAATACAATAAGTGAATACTATAAACTAGCTTCCGAAGGTCCTTTTACTACACAGGAATCGTGGCAAGAAGACATCGCTTACAATCCTGACTTTGCTGCTTTACAAGATTGGTTAGAAGACCCCGATGCAGAATTTGCTAAAGTCTTAAGTAAAAGGACAAAACAAATTGAGAGAAGGCGTGGAGTAAGTGGCTAGACATACCCCGATAATCCATTTTCAATATTTTAGGATTGCCTTATGATTGATTATTTGCTAACACAAGCTTTTGCTTCATATAAGATAAATGATACTTCCAAAAAATTATATATATGTGCCGTAAGTTTAAATGCTTTACTGCGCTGTTTACACGAAGAACGTTTTTCTGCATTTGTTAATGAAGATGATTTCTCTGATGAAATTAAACTCGAGCCTTATTCGTTCTCCGATTTAATATATGATATCGTTACCAGAGATAATCCAAGTCTATATACATTTCCTCTTGGTGACATTATTGAACGATCTTTTAAGCAAACAATATCATTAACACTATTAGATTCCCCCAGATTATTCCCTGATAAACAGGGACAAAATTTTAGTAATATTCAGTTTATTAAAGAGATTTATTCATTATCTAAAGACATTAATCTAACCACTATATTTGAAACTTTCCTTTCATACTTTCTTTTTAACCAAAGTATGACTATTCTTCGTGGGAAATCTCAGGGCAGCACGGATTTCGGATATTCATACCAATTCCTTAACGGTAAACTTGTTAGTACAGATGAACAAAATATTTTAAGACAAGCTATATTTAGTAAATGTAATGATATAGCCAAATCACTTGTACCATATTTCATTGATTCTCAAGCAAAAGGTCGCATTAACTCGAAAATTAAACGAATTTCTACTGGATTTAAGGAGAAACTCCCTTTCCTTAGTTGGCGTGATGATAATTCAGGAAAAAGAAATCAAAAAACTAGAATTAATGTTATCGTTGGGAAAATTCCTATAAAAAAACTTTCCGAAGATTATATTGTAGATGATAACGCCATTAGAATAATCCTCAATGGCAAAGATAAAAACGTATCATTCGATTTATCAGATATTGAATCTTTCGTAGGACACCCCTTAAACTCCCTAACGCGTGATTTATTAGAGATAGCTTTTGTTATATATATATCTGATTTATACATAGACAGGGATATTGACTATTATCGAGAACTTGATGTATATATACCAGTTCGTCACCCGGAAATTTGGCAAAGTCAAAAATCATCGTTATCAAAAACAATATCGTATCTCTCAAGAGATACTATTAATCTATATTTTTCCGCTAATAACGAACCGAAAGTTGAAAATATCAAATTCACTAAAGTGGAAAATGGATGCAGTTGCCTATTTTCAGGCGGCATAGATAGCGCTGCTGGAATAATATGGGCAATAAGTAAAGGATATTCACCTAGTCTAATTAGTTATGCCTCCGGTAATTTATCAGGGATTCAGACAAGGTTATTAGACCAGATGAACCATGTAATGAATACAGATCTACCTCATTTGAAAGTATCTTGGCAACCTTCAAGGAAGAAGAAGGGTTCCTATAAGTTAAAAGGTTACCATAGAGATTTATTTCTCCAACATTTAAGGTCATTCTTTTATTTATCAATAGCTTATGCAGTCTCAGTCGAGGTAGGAAATACTAATATATTTATGTTTGAGAATGGACCCATAGCTATTAATCCACTTATGTCAGAATCTCATGTAAACACCCATACTGTTCACCCTAAATTCATTGAAACGTATCAATCTACTATAAATTCGGTATTTGACCTTAATATTTCAATCTCGAATCCTTATAAATATAAAACTAAAGGTCAAATCGTTAAATATATTGCAAACAAAAGATTATCTAGAGTTATTATTCCATTTACAAGTTCATGTTATAACTACTCTAGAGTAAAAATATTAGCCAAGAGGTTAGATATCTTTGATTATCAAGGTATTCACGATGGAGATTGCCTTCCATGCATTATAAGGCGAGTTGCTCTTTGTATGGGGAAAACTCCCAATAAATATGATGAATGTTTAATAGACATATTTAATATTTTCGAATCGCCCTCATTTTATAGATTACCTGAGCGAACACTTGAAACAATGGTTAAGATAGCAGATCTGTTACGCTTTTCACATAACTTATTACACACACCTTTAGAATATCTCGCTGTAAATTTTCCTGATCTATTTATATATTCTCCTGAATATAGCTGTACTGAAATAACTAAAACCTTGTTCAATTTTGCCAATGAGGTGATTTCCTGTTTTCGCCAAAAGGCTTCTACAGAATTAAAAGAAAATTATGATGTAATATTATTTGAGAAGAATGAACATGAATGATTTGAAATTAGATTCTTCAGTATATCCAGCCTTATATAAAGAAACTAGTCATGTTTCAAAGATTACACAAAGATACCATTATATCGGGATAGGTTCCATCCTGATTTTACTATCGTTAGCAGCCATATTCTCTATCTTCCCTAGTGATGTAATAACCTTGTCTATAATCACAGCTACTATACTGCTAATCGTACCTATATATTCTTATATACTAGTGTTAAAAAGATATGACAGATTGTGGTATCTTGCCAGGTCTGCTACTGAATCAATAAAAACTATTTGCTGGAGATATATGATGAAAGCAGAACCGTATGATGATGATACGGCAAGAGCACTATTATTAAGCGAATTAAAAAGAATACTCGGAGAAGTAAGCGATATTTGTAAATATTTCAATAACGGTTCTTCTGACCGTGAACAAATAACTGAATCTATGGATTATATCAGAGAACTTGATTTTGAACAAAGAAAAAACATCTATCTTACTAATAGAATTGACCATCAAAGAGCTTGGTATACGAACACGTCTTCTAAAAATAAACATAGAGGCAATATTTGGTTCTATGTCATGATCGCTTTTCAGATATGTGCGATATCTTCTGCTATTATAAGAATCTTTGTTCCTGAATGGCTATATTACCCCACAGGTATATTCTCAACATTAGCAGCATCTGTTGTAGCTTGGATACAAGCAAAACGTTTTCAAGATTTGGCTACTTCATACATTTTTACAGCCCATGAGATTAGTATTGTACGAGCGGCGCATTCGGAAATCAAAGATGAAAAAGAATTTTCAAAATTTGTAGGTGATGCTGAAAACGCATTTTCAAGAGAACATACACAATGGAGAGCTAGGAGGGATACCCCATAGATTAACTAATCATTCATTAATTAAGATGTCAAAAACCAAAGTATTTTTGAGTTTCGATTACGAACATGATCTAGACATGAAAAACAATTTTATTGCTCAATCCGAACGACAAGATTCACCGTTTTCTGTAAAAGATATGTCACTAGAAGGTCGAATACCAAATTGGCAACAAAGAGCAAGAGAGGCGATTAATAACTGCAACGTGTTTGTTGTTCTATTAAGAGAAAACACACACCAAGCCACTGGTGTATTGCGCGAAGTCAAAATGGCTCGACAATTGAACAAAAGAAGATTCCAACTTCGCGAGAAAAGACATAATCCTCAGAGGATCGAAGGTGCTGGAGAGGTAGTAGCGTGGACTTGGAATAATTTAAAGAAGAAATTATCTTAACTTTTTTTGATTCAGGTGCGAAAATATCGCTTTCTTCGTTAAACCAACCTCAATTACACTTTTAGGTAAAGATTCCCCACCCTCTCCCAAGAATCCCTATCGCTTCCCGGTTATCAACTGCACCAAACGACACAACTCTCTTTACCTTCCTCACCCGCTGCTTTATTATTATTCTTATGGACGCTAAAAATACTGAGTTTCGTAAATCGTTTGAATTACTGAAACGTATCGCCGAGGATTCCCGCGATATCTCCTTCCCGAACAGCGATAAGTTACAGGCGGACCTGGACAGGCTGGTGGAGGTTTCACGGGACCTCTGCCTCGATATGGAAGACACTCTCGCCGGTCGGAACCTGAGGAACCGCCGCTGTGGCCGCTTCTCCTCATCCTACCAGCGATGGTATTCCGAAACCTGCGAGTTCCTCCGCCAGGTGCTGCCCGCCCGCCTCGACGAATTCAAGTTCCTCTACCGGGGCGATCCGAAACGCAAATCCGTCACTACCGAGACCTTCGCCATTCGTGATTACCTGCTCGGTATCTGCCCGTACACCCGCGGTGCGGAAATGAAAAGATGCGCCGGTATAGCCCTCGAAAAACTCCGCATACAGGCTCAGATACTCGATTCCGCGCGGGTTCGGCTCGAAAGCTCCCTTGCCAGCCTTGATATCTCCATGCTGAATAATACCGCTGACGCCAGGACCAGGATCATGAACCAGGCTCTTCGGGGAGCCTGGTTCGAAGGAGCTAAGACTACCTCCCGTGTTCTTACCCGGTTCTATTGGCTCTTCGACACCGGGAAATAGCATCAAAAGCCCTCCACGGCGTCGCCCGGTTGCCCTCGCTGTCATTGCGAGACTCGGCGTCAATCCGCCCGAGGCGGAAAGTGTAGCAATCTATATCAATTCCTTCCCTCGACCCCTCACTCGCTCTGGCAACCGCCCATGCCACTAATAGGAAATCCTTGAAATCAAACAAGCCTATTTTCGAAAACCCCCGTCTTTTATTTATAAGAGAAGGGGGTCTTTCGTAACAGGGGAAGAGATAAAAACAAAAACCTAATATGAACCTGTCGTTGAACTTAGAAGAGATAAAAAAAACGACAAAATAACCTTGCCGTCTCCTCGTCTTCTCCCTTACAATAACCTTACGTTTTGAGGGTAGCCGCATAACCCTCCGGGAGGTCTTCACCGCCGGGATCACTAAGCCGGAAGAACCGGAAACGCTTCCGGAAATAGCATCGGAAAGGCGGCAACGATGGGCGTCTGTTTCGGACAACTGCCCCCTTAACCCCTTATGGTAGTGGTTCAGGGCGTCGGACAACGAGAGGACCGGGAAAGTCCGGTACGGTCCAGTAAAGGATGAATATGTCGTTTCTCCGCCCCGAAAGTGTCCGTACACCACCGGAAACCGGTGGAAGGGCATGATAAAAACACATTTCTTCGGAACGGCGACGGAACGCCCGCTTCAACGGTTCCCGGACTGATTGCAGTCCCTCACAGCCCCGTGGCGTGAGTACCGCTTCGCGTACACTGAAACAGTTTTACCCTGTTTTTGCACCTTACCAGTAGAATACGCAGCTTCTTCGAGTACCCTGGCAGCCTCTGAATAATACAACTAAAGTGCTACCGGAACATTTCCACCCGGTGGAATGACTCCGCCAGTTCGAAGTCTTCCCCTTCGGCGTGCATCCGGCTTCTTTCTTTTACACGCTCTTCCATCTCGGCAAGAGGGGCAGCGCCGACCTGGCTTACGTGACAGCGCAGAGCAGTAACTTTCATATCGAAAGTATCTGTTATGTCAACTTTATAATTCGGGTCCTCGGAAGCCCACAGCAGGACTTCTTTAACTTTGAAAGGTTCAAGACCTTCATTGTTAAGGTCGGGATAAGCATAGAGGTCCCTGGCGTAAGGGAATACCGCATCCAGCACTACCTGCCCGGTTATCCGGTGGTCCCGGTGCCAGATATATTTTCTGTAAGGATCGACCGTTATCACGATGTCGGGTCGGTACATCCGTATCAGGCGTACCAGCTCTTTTCTGAATTCCGGAGTATCTTCGAGTTCCTGGTCGGGATGTCTCAGGAAAATAACCTCTCTCACCCCAAGGACTTCGGCAGCCGCAAGCTGCTCTTTCTCCCTGGTAGCTGCCAGTTCTTCCGGTTTTATCGCGGGGTCGCTCGTGCCTTTATCACCATTTGTACATAAAACGTATACAACGCTTTTTCCTTCTTTTATCCACCGCGCCACGGTTCCGCCGCAGCCTCCTTCGGCATCATCAGCATGGGGTGAAATAACCATCACATCAGCCGTTTCGGGCATAATTACAGGGCCTCCTCAATCAAATGTGCTCAGCTAAATTGTATAACATTCACCAGCCTGATACAATTTAACCGGAGGCAGCATTAACCTGAAATGAGCAAATCGGAATACATTATCAGGCCCTACAATGAATCTGATTTGGAAGCATTCTCCGGATTGCTCGAAGAAGCAAACACAAATGAATCCGCAGCCGACCGGCTAAACCGTCCGGGTCTTATACCCGAAAAGGATTTCTTTGTCGCCGAATATAAAAACCGGTTGGTCGGGTTTTCTCAAGCCCAACCTGAACTGTCTATCGGAAGAGTAATCCTTCAGTGCTGGGTACATCCCGAATATCGACGAAAGGGAGTTGCCAGAGAACTGGTAAACCGGGTTATCCAGCGTGCGGAAGAGCTAAAAGCCGGAGCTGTCCACGTCGATATTTCTTCGAACAACAGTATTGCCAGAAATGAACTGCCCAAGCTGGGTTTTAAATACATCCGTCGCTACCTTGAACTTAAACTGGATATAAACAAGCTTTCACATAAAGACCTGGAAGAAGCCGGAAAAGGATGCAGGCAGCTACAGCCCGGTGAAGAAACAAAATTGGCGGAGATACAGAATCGGGCTTTCGCCAATCACTGGGGATATAATCCCAATACTCCGGAAACAATCGCCTACGACGTCAACTCAAACAACCGTTCGCCTGAGGATGTCGTTGTTACCTGCCGGGAAGAATCCATCAACGGCTACTGCTGGACTGAGATAATAAACGCTGCAGCGGACTCCGGTGAAGAAAAACAGGGAATAATATATATGATAGGGACAGACCCTGAGTACCGCGGTCAGGGACTCGGTAAAAAAGTATTGTTTGCCGGCTTGGCCTATCTGAAAAACAAAGGGATAACAACCGTCAGTCTATCGGTAGACAGCGAAAACAAGATAGCTTACGAACTTTATCGTTCAATAGGTTTTGAGGAACAGGGCAGCACCCTGTGGTATGAGAAGATTCTCAGCTAAGATACCGGAATACAGTAATTATCCAGAACCCTCTTGAACTCATCGGCCAGCGCCATTGCGATATTTACCCAGGCGAATCCCATCACTGACTCTCTTATAACCTCAGGTGGTGTTTTTTCATCGGACGGTTTGTTGAGAAGTAAATCTATTTTTTCTGCCAGCAGACTGGATGTATTACTGTCGATTACGTACCCTGTCTCTCCTTCCCGGACAATATTCCTGAGATCACCGACATCATTGGCGACGATAGGCGTACCGCAGGAGAGAGACTCAAGAGCTACCAGCCCGAAACTCTCATAAAACGATGGAATTACACACACATCGGCGGCGCTGTAGTAATACGGCATCCTGTCCTGCTTCACCGGCCCGGTAAAGATGATTCTGTCTCCTACACCCAGTTCCTGAGCAAGCGTTCTGAGGTGGGCGGTTTCTTCGCGGCTGCTTTCGCCGCCGCCGATAATAGCCAGTTTAATATCACGGTTATCTTCAAGCATAGGAATTGCTTTAATCAGGTTGGCAATCCCTTTAAGAGGATCGATTCTTCCGACGTAAAGAATGATTTTCCCGTTATCAAATCCGGTTTCTCTGCGGGCTTCGTCCCTGTTTATCGGTTTGAAGAGTTCCGGATTTACGCCGCACGGGACAACACCTATTCTCTCCGGGGTAACTCCGTACTGGTTGATTAATTCGGCTTTTTCTCTTTCCGTGGGTGCAATAATGTGGGTACTGCTTCTCGCCAGTTCTCCTTCGGTGGCGATGCGGAGTTCCGGTTCGGTTCTTCCGATACCGATGGAGTTTTTAACCACGCCCAGGGTATGGAACATCGTTACATGAGGAACTTCCCACCAATGCTGGAGATACTCTCCAATCCAGGCAGAAAGCCAGTAGTGACTGAAAACGATATCATACTCGAGGTTATTCTGTTTCCGGTATGCTTCGAGACCACAGGCAAAATCCGGAAGATAGGAATAAACGGCAAGCTTGTGTATCTGTTCCATTTCTCCGGCTTCGATGTGGATAAGTCGGGCGTTATCACCCAGTTCAACTATTATCGGGTCCGCCGGATCGTGGACGCGGGTATAGGCGTCCACAGTATGTCCCAGTTTGCCCAGTTCCCGGGCAAGTTCGACTATATAAACGCTCATTCCGCCGGTATCTTTAGTCCCCAGAGTCCCTACCGGGCAGCTATGAGCACTTATTATGGCTATTCGTAATCGTTCTTCCTCCATACACTCCTCTTCCCGCCGTTAATTAATCGTTATCCGGCAATCCGATAACTGCTTCTCGATTCCTCCCAGACGTGACTTATATACTTCGTCGCCTTTCAGAAAATCGAAGACCTTCTTCCCTGACTCGATACTCTCTTTAATACAGAGTACCTTACTCAGTAATCCCGCGCTGAGTGAGATATATTCTTTTTCAAAACCGCTGTTATACAGGTATATACTGTCATTATAGTCGAAATACATTATCATGGCAGCGGGAACTCCTTCAATCTCGAGTGTTCCCAGTTTAATAATTCCCGCATTCGACATCGCTTCGGTCATAGACCTGAAAAACGACTCCCGTTTTTCGGTCAGAAAATCAGCTTTGTCCTCCCTGCTTTCGGTAAACATCCTGAGAAAGGTATCGAGTGCTTCCGTAACCGATTCATTATCACTGACCGAACTGTATTCGAATCTTCCGGCTTCTTCCAGCCTTCTCAGCTTTCGCCTGACCTCGTGCCTTTGTTTTGTATTCAGCATCATCAGGTATTCATCCCAGGTCGCCGGTAATTCCATTTCCACCGTTACATCACTCGGGGTAATAGTCACCTCGCAGCCGCGATTCAACGCTATATCGGCGAAATCCGAGAGTATGTTCGAATCCGGTCTCAGGGATTCAAGTTTTAACTGACTGATACCTTTCTGCTTCAAATCATCGAGAAGCGTATTAAAGAAAACCTGGCTTCTGCCAGGAACAACAATAAAATCAAGGTAGTCGCAGACATCGACGCTGCCGATAATCGAAGCTGCCCCATCCTTGACCATCAGGGGTGCGATACCCGTTAAATTCTCGTCTTCTCTTATAGAATTCAAGTACAGTTCGCTGTCGTCACCGAAAACGTTCCACCAGACTTCGAGCCATATAGGAGAGACAAATACAGGTTCCCAGGTCAAGTACGTATCGGACTTCTCCCGGAGTGATTTAAGGCTGTCAAAACTCTCTCGAATAACGGAACGGCTCATCCTCTATTAAATTTTATCATTCTTGGTTAGTTCCGTTCAAATTACTGAACAAGAGATTACGTGTCCTCTTGAAGCTGGTTTACCACTACTGTAAAATTAGCAGGCACGATAAAATTTCTGTAAGAGTTAAAATGTATCGTATTAAAACCGGATTATTACTGTTTTCGATTTTAGTGATCCTGTGTTTTCAGTTCGCGGTCTATCAGCCGGCAAAGGCGCAGGATACACCCGAAGCAGTTAAGGAGCTGAACTTCGTTTTCTGTCATGGTATGGGAGGGGATCCCTGTGCTTTCCAGAACATCGCCGACCAGATAAACGATCTTCTCCCTTACTTCATCGACCGTTACCGGGAGAAAAATCCGGGCATTCAAATCGAAGTTAACATGCTCGACAGGTGTTATCCAGGTTACGTCGATATTAACACCTGGGCGAACAACATCGCCGAAAGTATCAATAAGCACTTTGCCGATAAAGACAATCTGATACTGGTCGGTCACAGTATGGGAGGTAAAACAGCCTTATATGCCACGGCTCGTAATGTCGGCAATATTTCGGACAGGGTAGCTGCTGTAATAACCATCAACAGCCCCATAAAAAAACTGAATGATTACTATGTGCCGGGCGGCGGACCGATGGCTGATTACTGCAGGACCACTCTGCTGGGTTCCGATGAAGGAGTCTGTAATTCCGTAGCTTTTTACGACAGTAGAGCTGACGGTCTGAAAATCAGCCGGGAAAAACACTGGCTTGCTTTCGTATCGGCGGAAACATCCCCGCTCAGTACCCAGTATAATCAGAGTGGCGTGGACGTATGGCCGAGGAATATGGATGACGGGGTAGTACCGCTTTCGGCTCAGTTCTCCGAAGGAGCTGACGTCATTTATTACGGAGAACACCAGCACAGTGAAGTCGGTGCGAAAGATAATACGTCCCGGTTCCTGGCGAATAATATACTGTTTTACATTTTCGGTTACTACATGGAATTTTCCGTACCGGCTCGAAGCGGCGTTATCGAACATGAAGCAGACTGGCTGCTGGGAACTGATCAATGGTCGGACATCGTCGGAGGTACCACCACAGGAAACGGGACTATCACCCATAAAAACTCTTCTTTTTATAAGTGGCAGCAGTGGGAAGATATCATAGGAGAATGTGAACCGGAAAATGAAAGGTCGTACAGCCATATACACCTGTCATCGGTCCCTCTGATTACCTCTATAAAGGACGCCAGCTGGATGGACTCCGACAACGCCAGCGACTGCAGGCTGAAAGTTACCACTTCTGCTGCCCCTCTGACAACGGTTGAAGTAGAGTGGAGCGTATTCAGGGCAGGATTACTCCCCGAAGAAACCCCCCGCTCTTTTTACGATATAGAAATTACAAGAGGTACTCCCCTGGCAAGTATTGTAGACGTACGCTGGTGGAAGGATGACCCCTTGAATCCCGTGATATGGATACGTTCTCAAGCCCAGAGTCCCTTCAGGTGGTTTGAAGCAAAATGGACGACATACAAGAAAGAATACAGGTACGTAAGCGTAATCGACGACATCCCCGTGAAAGTTATTCAGTCTGTTGAGCCGGAATCTCCTCCACAGGAGACTCAGTAAACCGGTCACTTTCTTCAGGCGGCGATAGAGGTGGTCCCGGAGGAGGTATTCCGGGAATCTGCCTCATTTGCCTGATGCCATGGGTGGCAGCATTCTGTATTATCAGCCCCAGGCCGGCGAAGAACAGCCCCGTAAACAATTCCGTCGTAAACACCGCCAGCAGTATTCCTCCGACCATTACGAGAAAACCCATTATCCAGCCGCTGAATCCCGCAATACGTGTCGCCCGTCTGATATTATCGGTGGTTTTCCAGAGTATACCGTGAAAAATTCTGCCGCCTTCGAGAGGAAAAGCCGGAATAAAGTGGAACAGACTGAGTGTGAAATAGAAGAATGCCAGCCACTTTAGGGGAATAACCACCATATCCTGATGAATATTCAGGAAAAACAGGTGGGCAAAGTAAAAGATTCCCGTAATTAAAAAATTCAGCAGCATCCCGGATACGGCCAGAAGTATTTCGAGTGACGGCGACGCTGTATCATAGTCAGGCTGAATCAGTCCCCCGAAGGCGAATATGGTAACGGTCTTAACCACTATACCCTTATAAACGGCAAGCATCAGAAGAGCAATTTCACGTAAAAACACCGTACCGAAGTAAAGCAGAGAGGTGACCAGACCCAATACCACTCTAATGACCAGCGAAGTCTCCGTGGAATACTGGGTGCTTACAGTCCAGGGAATGAGGAGGAAAACCAGCAGCCAGGTATAATGGATGCGTATCTTGGTCCTGAAAAATGTGCCCATTTTAACTGAATTGATAAATTTCATAAGAATGGTTTTCTATTATAACAGATATTCTCGTATGTCCGAATATGATGAGTCCGATACTGGAAATCAGTGGGGGTTTGATATACAATAGACGCATAAATCCACCGTCTTTAATACCCCATAAAAACAGGAGAATGTATTATGTCCGGAACATTCGATGAAAAAGACATTCATAAAATCAAGCAAAAAAGACAGGAATGGGAAAACGGCACGCTAAAGAAATCCCTCGACAGGTTCGGTACTACCGAAAGTCCGAACGAATTCTATACTCCGGCTGACGTCGAAGGATTCGATTTCCTTGAGCAGGTAGGTTTTCCCGGTGAATACCCTTTCACCGCCGGAGTATATCCCTGTCAGGTTCCCGGCAGCGGTCCGGTAACCGGCGGATACCACATCGGCGGCGGAGGAGGTCTTGTCAGAGCCGGACGCTATCTCGGATACGGTACCGCCGAAGATACCAGGGACTATTACCAGAGTGAGATCGTTCGAGGAAGAACGGGCGGTCCTAATATTGCTTTCGACCTTCCCACGCAGATAGGTCTGGATTCAGACGATCCGATGGCTGAAGGTGAAGTAGGTAAAGCGGGGGTAGCTTTCGATACACTTGCCGATTTCGAGACCATATACGAACCTTTTCAGGGTGAGAATAACCTTGACAGTATCGCTTCGAACTGGACTATCAATGCCCCGGTAAATGTCATAGTAGCCGCTTATGTGGCTCTTGCTGAAAAGAGAGGAATTTCTCCCGCAAAGCTGCGAGGAACGCCCCAGAACGATATCATCAAGGAATATGTCGCACGCGGCACGTACATCTTTCCTCCAAAAGAATCTCTCAGGATTACGAGAGATATCCTCGTATACTGCACTGAAGACCTGCCGCTGCTGAACACGATAAGCATTTCCGGCTACCACATGAGAGAAGCCGGAGCCAGCAGAGTGCAGGCACTGGCTTTCACGCTGGCAAATGCCTCAGCCTACGTGCAGTGCGGAATTGACGGCGGACTCGATGTCGATTCATTCGTCAACCGGTTCACCTTCAACACCCTCAGCGGCAGTATGGAAATCCTGCCGGAAATCTGTACCCGCAGGGCAAGCCGCCGTATGTGGGCGAAGAT
Source organism: Dehalococcoidales bacterium (assembly GCA_034416335.1). GTDB lineage: Bacteria > Chloroflexota > Dehalococcoidia > Dehalococcoidales > UBA2162 > MGML01. The sequence goes on along the minus strand of DAOULV010000018.1, from coordinate 51,094 downwards.
AATGAGAGATAAGTTCAACAGCAAGAACCCGAGAAACTGGATTCTCAGGGAAGCCGGTGGATTCCTCACCGGTGCCTGGACATCGACAAGCCAGCGACCGCTAAACAACCTGACCCGTGCCGTTATCGGCGGTGTCGCCGGGGCTCTTGCCGGTTACATTCCCTCGGCGGAACCTCCCTATGACGAGCCGCTGGGACTCGGCTGGAGTATCGAAGCGCAGCAGCTTTCGGAAGATGCCGCCAAAATCCTCTACTGGGAATCCAAGCTGAGTAAAGTCACCGACCCGCTGGCAGGCTCCTATTATGTCGAAGCAACGACCAACAAGATTGAGGAAGAATCCTGGGCGTTGATTCGTCAGATAGAAGAAATGGGAGGTTCTCAGGGTGCTATCGAAAACGGTTTTATGCAGCGCGCCGTCGCCCAGAGTGCCTACGAGTACCAGAAAAAACTGGAGACCGGCGAAGAAATCGTGGTAGGCGTTAACGCTTTCACAGATGAGCAGGAACTGGAAGTCCTGCCCAACCGGCTGATACCCTACCCATACGACGCAACCAAGCGCGCCGAAGCGGAAAAGAAGCAGCTTCAAAGGCTGGCTAAAGTAAAAGCGGAAAGAGATAACGACAAAGTCAAGTCGATACTGGCAAAGCTGGAAGAAACGGCAGCCGATGAGAAAGCCAATATAATGCCGCTGACAGTCGAAGCTGTGAAGGCTTATGCAACCATCGGTGAAATAACCGGGACGCTGAGAAAAGTATTTGGTGAATATTCCGGATATGGTAAGATTTAGTAAACCTGATAACAATACAGGAGTGAATCCTTAAAGTGAATGATAAAAAGAAAATCAAGGTACTGGTAGCAAAACCCGGCCTGGATGGCCATGACCGGGGCGCCAAGGTAATCACCATGGGCCTGAGAGAAGCCGGAATGGAAGTAATCTATACCGGACTAAGGCAGACCCCTGAAATGATAGCCCGGGCAGCGCTGGAAGAGCAGCCGGACGCGATAGCGTTAAGCTGCCTTTCGGGTGCTCATCAGTCGCTCTTCCCGCGTGTAGTAGAAGAACTGAAAAAACATGATATGAAAGACGTCCTGGTTATCGGCGGCGGCATCATACCGGATGAGGATGTACCCTATCTCAAGGAAAAGGGTATAAGCGCCGTTTTCGGCCCGGGTACCTCTATTAAAGAGTTATCAGAATACATCCGCGAAAAAGTATAGACCACACTGCACTACCGCAGGTATAAAGGTACAATAATTCAGTTAATGTAAGGAGGATAAATAATGCCCAAGAACAAAGTACCACTGGCTGAAGGCCTTTTCACCTGGCCTTCCGATCAGCCGAAACTGATTGGCAGTAAATGCAAGGTATGCGGAACACCGGCTTTCCCGAAATCACCTTACTGCACCAATCCTGACTGCGAAAAGAAAACGGAAAATGTAGAGGAAATCGAACTCAGCAACAGGGCAACACTCTACACTTATGCCGTGCAGGCTTACCCGATGCCTGAACCGTTTAAAATGGAACCTTTCGAACCTTTCCCGCTCGGGATGCTCGATTTTCCCGAGGGACTCAGGATACTCGGAATGCTTACTACGGACCAGGTAGAAATCGGTATGGAAATGGAAATGACAACCCGGACACTCTACTCGGATGATGAGAACGAATACATTACCTGGGCCTGGAAGCCGGTAAAGTAAGGGAGAGGAGCTAAGATAAAATGAAAAACAGAGAAATTGCAATAGTTGGCCTTGGTGTTCATCCCTACGGGAAATGGCCTGAAAAATCGATGGCTGAACTGGGCTGCTATGCTATCAGTCAGGCCCTGGAAGACGCCCATATGAAATGGCGTGATATCGAGACCATGGCCTGCGGAGCCTATATGTGGATTTCAGACCAGGGCGGCGTTCCTTCGCTGCTCCTCGGTACTTCTATCTCCACTATGATGGGCGGAACAGGCATACCCTGTGCGAATATCGTTAACGCCTGCGCTACCGGGCAGTCCATTCTGAGGGAAGCCTGCCTTGCCGTAGCCAGCGGCGAACACGACATCGCTATTGCCGTAGGCTCGGACAAATCGGCCGGCGGCTTCTTCAGACCTCAGTCCAGGGACACCGCGTTCGATAACGACTGGATGCGTTACGCGATGGTAGGTGAGACCAATCCGGGCTACTGGGCGATGGAAATGCGCCGTAGAATACATGACTGCGGCACGACCGAAGAAGATATGGCAATGGTAAAAGTTATTACCAGCAAAGGCGGCGTTCATAATCCCAATGCACGATACCGCAAGGAATATACGCTGGAAGAAGTGCTCGAATCACCGATGGTCTGTGACCCTCTTCGCCTGTATGAGATATGTGCCACCAGCGATTCGGCGTCGGCTATGATCGTCGTTCCGATGGATATGGCGGAGAAATATACGGATAAACCTATCCTCATCGAAGGACTCGCCGTCGGTTCGCCTTCATTCGGCGATCCCTGTATTCCCCTGACTTACCTGAGTTCATATCCCCAGGCGGATGTCGGTACTCTCGGATGGAGTGAAAGTCGGAATGCCCTCGCCGCCGCCTATAAGCAGGCGGGGCGAACTCCCGATGATATCGATTTGGTGGAACTGCCCGATAACAGTTCGTGGCATTATCTTACCTATATGGATATGATTCTCCAGCTGCCTTACGGCGGTTCCGACCAGCTCCTCAGGGATGGCTATTTCAACATCCCGGACGGGAAGGTACCGGTCTGTCCCAGCGGCGGGTTCGGAGCTTTCGGTGAAGCTACCGTTGCCCAGGGGCTCTGGCAGTGCATCGAGGTAGCCTACCAGCTGCGCGGCGACCTCGGTCCAAGGCAGATTACCAACAATCCCACGGTCGGACTTGCCCAGAGCTACGGTTATGCCGGAAACAACGGCGTCTGTATAATGAGTAAAGCCTTTTAACTGAATAACATTGTCATTGCGAGATTCGCCATCAACAGGCGAACCGAAGCAATCTATATAAATCTTATAGATTGCCACGTCGTCCGCCGCAGGCGGACTCCTCGCAATGGCGGTTGAGATCCGTCCTTTCCGTCATTCCCGCGCAGGCGGGAATCTAATAAACGGATTATGGGCTTCACTCCCGCAATGACAGTTGAGATGGTTAAATGTAATGAGGGATAATTAGAGCAGGTTGTAGATTGGTAACCAGCCTGCTCTCTCGTTAACAGGAGGTTTTATTATAATGCTAAAGGGAATAAGCCATACCGGCATAGCGGTAAAGAATCTTGATGAAGCGGTAAAAACATATCAGTCTCTGGGGGCGGAACTGGGAGAAATTCACGATGCCCCGGAATCGGGAATGAGAGCCGCGATGATTTCTGCCGGCGAAGATATGCTGGAGTTGATAGAACCTGTCGGTGAAGGCGGCGTTATCGGCAAATTCATCGAAAGTCGCGGCGAAGGCATCCATCACCTCTGTATCGAGGTGGATGATATAAAAAAGACCCTTGCCGACCTAGCCGACAAGGGTATCAGACTCATAGACACCGAGCCGAGACAGGGTATCGAAGGGATGGTAGCCTTCATCCACCCCAAGTCGATGAGCGGTGTGCTTATAGAACTGCTGGAGAAGTAATTACCATTCCAGGCTCTTATCCCGTTTAGCTTTCCGGGCTTTCACCACGCCCTTAGAAAGAGTAGTCCAGCTCAGTATACCGATTGCCGTGGTAACCGCTTCTCTTTCCTTGTCGGTCAGCGTCCCCTTTTTCACAAGCTCCAGCAGGATATTCATTGCTTCTTTATGTTCCATAGGTTAGTATTATACTCCATTCTTCTAACCTGATTCGTGATGACGTTTATATTATCGTTATCAAGATCCGGGAGGTTTTATAAAGAGGAGCAAATGCCCCTCTTTATCTTCTTTGAGGGCGACGGATGCGAATAGGTATCACCGCGAATGTAGCGAAGGGGAGAGTAAATACTCTCCCCTCTTAGTCCTCTGTATTTTCTGATGAAGACTATACCTTCAGCTTCTTGAATTCCTCTATAAGCGCCGGTACTACTTCCTTATAATCGGCAACTATGGCATAGTCGGCCGCTTTCATAATCGGGGCGTCGGCGTCCCGGTTGATTGCCACGATTTTCTTGGAGTCCTGAATTCCTATAAGGTGATGGATAATACCGGATACGCCTACGCCTATATAAAGGTTTGGATGGACGGTCTTGCCGCTCTGTCCTATCATCTGCTCTTCCTGTACCGCCCAGCCTTCGTCGCAGGCCGGCCGGGTCGCACCCACACTGCCGCCGATTGATGCGGCGAGATCTTCCACCATCTTCCAGTTCTCTTTGCTGCCGATACCGTAACCACCGGCGATAACCGTTTCGGCGGATTCCAACGGCTTGACCTTTGATTCGGTTGTTTTGACTTCCAGCACCCTGGTGCTGAGGTCTTTCTCGATTATCTTTACTTCAACGTTTACAACCTCAGTCTTCCTGCCTTCCTGTTTCTCCGGTTTCTGAAGAAATCCGGGAGGAATGGTGGCCATCTGAGGCCGGTGGACCGCGCAGGTAATCGATGCCATAATACTGCCGCCGAATGACGGTACAAAGGCTTTAAGGCATCCGTTGTCATCAACGTCGAGTCCTACCGCATGAGCGGCAAGCCCCGTATTCACCTTTGCCGCAACCCTGGGAGCAAGGTCCATGCCGATACTGCTTCCGCCGATAACGAAAACCTCCGGCTTGTATTTGTTTATCATTTCTTCGAGTATCGGGGCGTAAGCTTCGCACCGGTAGTTTTCGAGAACCGGAGAATCGGCAACGTAGACTTTATCCGCTCCGTATGCCGCCAGCTCGTCGGCAAGACCGGCGATTTTGCTTCCCATTACCACTGCAGCCAGTTCCTGTCCTCGTTTATCGGCTATTTTACGGGCTTCACCGAGCAGTTCCGGTCCCGAATCCAGTAACTTCCCGTTTCTCTGCTCCGCGTAAATCCAGATTCCGCTATATGTATCCGTCATCATACCCTCCAGATGTTTTATACCTCGGGAAGTACTCCGTCGGCTTTAAGTTTTTCTACCAGCTGCCGGGCAATGTCGGCAGGGTCGCCGCTGATAACCTCACCCTTTCGCTGCGTTTCTATGTTGGAAACCTCGGGAACGTAAGAAGGTGAACCGGCAAGACCGATTTTATTCTCGTCTACATCCATGTCGCCAGCGGTGTATTTGGTGCTTTCTTTCTCCGTAGCCCAGAGAGCGCCGAAAACCGGAGGAATCCTGGGATCGTTTATCTCGCTGTTGACCGCCAGGGTTACCGGCAGTTTGGCTTCTACCAGCATATGTCCGCTCTCTATCTTACATTTTACGTGTACGGTATCATCGTCGACGAAATTTATTTCTTCTACATTTGTCAGGTGGGGCATACCGAGGAACTCCGCTACCTGGGGACCGACCTGAGCGGTACTTCCGTCCAGACTCTCATTACCGAGGATAACCATATCCACGTCACCGATTTTCTTGACACCGGTAGCGATTACATAGGCCGTTGCCAGCGTATCGGCTCCGGCGAAAGCCCTGTCCGAAAGCAAGACCGCATCATCGACTCCCAGGGCATATGCCCAGGCAAGGACGTCGAGCGTACTGTCCGGCCCCATACTTATCACGGTTACTTTTCCCCCGCGTTCTTCTTTTATCTTCAGCGCTTCCTCGATTGCATTTTTATCCAGGGGGTTCATAATGATGGGTATACCCTCGCGCCGAAGCAGTTTTGTATTAGTGTCAAGGCTGAGTCTGTCCCAGTATCGCGAGTCGGGAACAGGCTTGACGCAGACTACTATATTCAATGGCTTCATACTAATACTCCTCGCCTATTATTAATCCCGCAGTATTCATTACCATTCCATCCTTCCCCACCAGCCTGCTGTTTCCATCGAATTACTGCTGAGGTCGGGATTAGCTTCATTACGAAAAGCGGCATTGGCTATCATTATACCCAGGGATTCCTCGGTACCGCCGGCGCTGAATCTCAGGGGTACGTGCCTGTAATAGTGATGTGGCATATAGTCTTCGAGAACGCCATAGGCGCCGTGGATTTTTACGCAGTGTTCGGCGCACCTTATAGCTGCCTGTTCGGCGAAATTCTTAGCGGTCGCCTGTTCGGCATCACACCTTTTCCCTCTTGTCCGCAACCAAGCGGCACGGTAGGTGAGGGCGCGCGAGGCTTCGAGGTCCACAGCCATTTTGGCAACGCGCGCTTGTATCATCTGCAGTTCCGATATCGGACGTCCGTAAAGGTTCCGTTCCTTGGCATACATCATTGCGGTGCGATACGCTCCGAGTGAAATGCCGGTAAGCATCCCGCAGATAGTCAGGCGTCCGATATCTCCGACTGCCGCGAAAACCGGTCCGAGACCGCGGCCGATTCCCGCTTCTCCGCCGACTACGTGACTGTCCGGTACGAAACAGTTATCGAAAACAAACTCGGTAAGGTCGCCTTTCCTGCCCAGAGTATTTTCAAGTCTGCCGACGCGGAAACCGTCGAACTCTCTTTCAACGATAAACGCTGTAAGCGACCGGGCGCCGGGAGTCCTGGGATCGTTGGGATCTCCGGTCTTAACCAGGGTCATTACGAAATCCGCATAATGTCCTTCACTCTGGAAGACTTTTCTGCCGTTAAGTACCCAGCCGCCGTCTACTTTCTTGGCGTTAGCCTGGAGCCCCAGCATATCGGAACCTCCGCTGGGTTCGGTGATGGCGGGAGTAGCCAGGATGTCGCCGCTGATGATACCCGGCATAAATTTTTCCGCTACCACTCCTCCGGTAGCATTGGCAAAGTAATAAGCAAATTCACCGTAGATAGCCATGGCAAGGTCGGGCCAGGCTGCGCATAATTCTTCAATGGTAATACAGCTTGCGACATATCCTATCCCGGTCCCGCCTTCCTCGCGGGGGACGATATGAAGATGGAGACCTGCCCTGGTCTGCCTGCGGGCTTCTTCATCCCACATATCCTGGTCGTTGGTCATCAACTCCTTACGGCGGGGAATGATGTATTTCTCACAATATTCGCGGGCAATTTTTCGTGCCATTTCCTCCGCCGGTGATAATTCAAAAGGCATAATACGACCTCCTTACTACGGTATCTTTTTTACAATCGTTACCCCGACGTTAATTCATTCGAGGGGTCCGAATGATGCAGGGTAAAATGCAGAAAAAAATTTACTGATGCAGCTAATAACCGACTTATTTTGACACAGAGCCAATTCGCTGTCAACAACGTTCGCATCAGGTTCTGTTTACCTCTGGTTACTTATATATACCTTACCCCATCAAACAATCGAAATACCTCTGCTGAATATAGCAACTGTTTGAGGGGGGACGTTGCCTTAAAAGTCTTATTTTCTCCTTACTTTTGGGGCAACACCCTATTTTGCCTTAAAAGTCTGTTAATAACTATATACATATCTGCATCTATTCCATATAATGTTCAAACTATCACTTGGAGGTATTGTTGCATTGGGTAATAATATTAGTAAAGGTCTAGCATCTTTATTTTCTCTCGGAGTTATTGTGTATAAAATTTATGACGTGATTAATCTTATTGAATATCAAAGAAAGCTTATTAGTGAAGGAATTACAGATACTACCCAAATCAATAGCCAAATCAGCGATGGATTTATCGCTATTCTTATCTTTGCTATCTTCTTTTTTATACTTATAAAGTCTTTTAAGAACAGCGAGTAAAGCTATTGCGATAGATGCTAAACCAATATATACCAAATAGTATCCGATAGTGGCTATTACACGAAATGATGAATCGTTTATAGGGAATCTAGTCAGTACCCAGAGTAAGGTAGTATATATCAATAATACAAACACATATATCTTGAGATAATGGAATACTTTTATCCTGATTACAGGAAGCATTAATAATACCTCCCATAATCAGATACTTTTGAGGCAACTACCTTACTTTTAAGGCAAGTACCATTTATAGGGCAACGCCTTGAGGGGGAGAAAGGGGGTGAACCCAAAAATCACAACCAAAACCGATAGTATCCTGCAGCACTCAACGAAAGGGCATTATCATTGACATTGAAATATCCAGACAATATACTGGTATCACCACTGGTTTTTATCACGAATTAATAAAATCTGTCTGCAATATTACTATGATTTCAATACTTAGGAAGGAGTATTTTTATGATTATTGATGCTCACATGCATCTTAGTGGGACTGGTTGGGTAAGGGGTAAGTATTTACGATTTGTATGGAAAATGTACATTACCGAGTATAATCGGGTGCATCATACAAACAAGTCCATTGATGATTTTAAAGATATGTTGACAGCTATGAAGCCGTCAGTGGTTGACCCTGAGGGCGATGGCGTGATCGAATTGATGGACAAAGCAGGAGTTGACAAGGCTGTTATTTTCCCTGTGGATTGGGAGGCTGTAACCGGACCGCCAAAAGTTCCGGTAAGAGAGCAGAATAAGGCCCATGCCGATGCGGCGAAAAAGCATAAGGGCCGATTCGTACCGGTGTGTGCTCTTAATCCCACGAGGGGGGATGCTCTTGACATTGCCAGGGAGGCCATTGAAGATTGGGGAATGAAGGGGTTCTACTTCATGCCAGCTACGGGATTTCGACCGGATGATCCGATTTGTTACCCCATCTATGAAAAATGTATCGACTGGAAAGTGCCTGTGATTATCCATTCCGGGAAGGAAATAGCTCACTGGGACTATTGTCATCCGTTCAGGATCGCCAATGTAGGCCTCATGTACCCCGAGCTTAAAGTAGTTATCGGACACGCTGGTACAAGAATATACAGGAGAGAAGCCATAGAAGCCAGTATAGTACCTAACGTCTATATGGACTTTTCAGAGTACCAGGGTTTTTGGCACCTGCAACCTGATTATTTTTATCGGTGGCTGCGCGATGCTATAGATGCCTGCGGTCCTGAGAAGATAATGTTCGGTAGTGGTTTCCCCAATCCGAATGTATTGACTCCCGAAGCTGAGTGGGTGAAGGCTATCAAGGAGCCGCAAACAAATATTGAGTTCACTACCGAGGAGCTGGATATGGTAATGGGAAAGTCTGCAGAGGCAGTCTTCGATACCAAATGATAATAAGGGTGATTGTGGAGTAGGGAGTATTAAATCATCTCCTACTAAATTGTTTCCCTGATAACACGGATTACAGGGAGAAGACCGAGTTAAAGTAAAATTAGGGAGAGAAAAAATGGCTGATATTCTTGACGTCATAACCAGCCGGCAGAGTATACGCAAGTATACCGATGAGCCGATACCCGATGAAATGATAGATAAAATTGTCGAGGCTGCCAGGTGGGCACCGAGCGGCGAAAATGAGCAGCCGTGGCATTTCATCATGGTAAAGGATCCCGAAACCCGGGAGAAAATAGGAAACCTCTGTAAAGTCGGTACCGGCCAGCGCGGCACGGCCGAACACTGCCTCGGTGAAGACCACAGGTTCGATATATACGAAGATCCGGTGGAAAGAGCCAGGGTAGCTGAATTCTATTACAGCGGAATGGTCTCGTACTTCCCGGCTAACGCTCCGCTGGTCATGGTCGTAATCGGAGAACTCAAGGGAATGATGGATACCCCTTATGACCTGTCTGCCGCCATCGAGAACGCCATTCTTGAAGCACATTCGTTGGGATTGGGCGCCTGCTGGGTCCACGGACCGGCGGTATATCCGCGCATAGTGAAGAAGATAAAAGAGCTTCTCGGCATCCCCACCGGCTTAGCCGACTATAAGATGCTGGCTATCGTTTCGATAGGCTGGCCTTCGGGACGACGCAGTCACCCCCAGGGCAGGAAAGATTCTTCGGAGTTCGTGCACTGGGAAAAATTCGGGAACAGGAAGAGGGCTTAAATGAACAATATAGAATATACAAATGATTTATTATTCAGATTCGAAGAAATCTTTTTCCACGAATTATCCCAGATTAATGCCCGGTGCAAGGTAGAGCTTATCGGCTCAGACTATCTCAATGACAAAAATATACAGGGCAATACTATTGAGGAACTGGTCGAAAACTGCGTCGCGGAAATAAAGAAGGACGGTTTCGTCCAGGATATGACGGGGAAAGTAGGCGGGAAGGGTATCCTGCTTAAACTAAATATGAAAGGCTGCATTCACCTGCCCAAGGAAGCCAAACTCAAGCAAAGCGGTATAGACCCCTATATGTGCCCCTTAGCCAATATGATATCGGAGCAGATTATCACCAAACTGAATTACATGACTACCTATTCAGCCGGGCTCGAAGTAGACGACAAAACAGGTGAGTGCCTGATATACTGTGCCGTCTACAAGGATATGGACTCGATAGGAGTTGTGTCCGACTGGAGTAAAGAATAACCCTTACAACTGCCGCGTATTGACAAACACTAAGCGGTAAAGTAGAATCAATGACAATCGAATAAAGCCAGAGGCTGTGAACAGGACTAGTAGCCTCCAAAGCGAGTCTCAGAGAGTCGGGAAAGCAGTGATGATGGAGCACTCGGGTGTGAACCGATGTCGGCGCGGGAGGTGAATGGACCTGGGAGCCGCAAACCGAAAGCCCAGAGTATCCGGTGCAAGTAGGCTTTGCCGCTTGGGAAGCGTTATCAGATCCCGAGGTATCGAGTACCTTAATATCGGTTGTATAATCTCTGTACCCGCAAAAGATAGCCGGTCCGGATAACTGGTTCGGCTAAGGAGGGTGGCACCGCGGAAGTAAACCCCCGCCCCTTTTAGGGTGGGGGATTTTATTTTAAGGGGATGGTAAATACCCTTGATACCAGCCCCGGGTAAACCGGATAGAAACATACACCGAAAATAATGTAAGGAGGATATATGGACACAAGAAGGTTTTTCCTTGAACAGAAGGATATGCCTACCCGGTGGTATAACGTCCAGGCAGATTTGCCTGAACCGCTGCCACCTATGCTTCATCCGATGACAAAGGAACCCCTGACCCCACCCGACCTGGCACCCCTCTTCCCGATGGAATTGATTATGCAGGAAGTAAGCCAGGAACGCTACATAGACATCCCGGAAGAAATCCAGGAGATCTACGCTACGTGGCGACCGACGGTATTGCACCGTGCCTACAACCTGGAAAAGGCTCTGGATACCCCCGCCAAGATTTTTTACAAATACGAAGGTACCAGCCAGGCCGGAAGCCACAAACCGAACACAGCGGTAGCCCAGGCTTATTACAATAAGAAAGAAGGCATCAAACGGCTTACCACCGAAACAGGAGCCGGCCAGTGGGGCAGTTCTCTTGCTTTCGGCTGCATGCTCTTCGACATTGAACTCAAGGTTTACATGGTCAAAGTCAGCTATAACCAGAAACCCTACCGCCGGTTGATGATGGAGACCTGGGGTGCTACCTGCATTCCCAGTCCCAGCCAGGATACCAAGGCAGGACGCGACATGCTTGCCCAGGACCCGGACTGTCCCGGCAGCCTCGGTCTTGCCATCAGTGAAGCGGTAGAAGACTGTATGATGAGAGACGATACACACTACTCGCTGGGCAGCGTTGTCAGCCACGTATTACTTCATCAGACGGTAATCGGCCAGGAAGCAATGAAACAGATGGAAATGGCCGGATATTATCCCGATATCATCGTCGGGTGCGTCGGCGGCGGCTCAAACTTCGCCGGTATGTTCCTGCCGTTCATCAAGGATAAACTCAGCGGCAGCAAGCCCGACCTGCGAATTATCAATGTCGAGCCGGAGAGTTGTCCTACCCTCACCAAAGGGCTCTATGCCTACGACTACGGTGATGTCGCCGGAATGGCTCCCATCGCCAAGATGTTCACACTCGGCCACACCTTTATGCCCCCGCCGGTACATGCCGGAGGCCTGAGGTATCACGGTATGGCGCCGCTCATCTGCCACCTCCACAAACTCGGCTTTGTCGAAGCGGTTGCCGTACCCCAGGTAGCGACATTCGAAGCCGGCGTACAGTTCGCCCGTACCGAGGGTATCATAAGCGCTCCTGAGACCAACCACGCGATAAGAGTGACCATAGACGAAGCCCTGAAGTGCAAAGAGTCAGGCGAGTCCAAAGTTATTCTTCTGGCACACAGCGGTCACGGTCATTTCGATATGGCGGCTTATGAAGCCTATCTTTCCGGAAAACTCACCGATTATGCCTACCCCGAAGAGAAGGTAAAGGAAGCGCTGGCTTCTCTGCCTGAAATACCTGAATAATAAATTCCCTTTCAGGACATTACGGGGGCTGGTGATACCACCAGCCCCCGTTTTATTCCCTACTTATGGTATTATTCGGTTTTGGTTGTTATTGTACTCACCCCCTGCATCCCCCTATCACGCAGTACCCTGATTAAGCAGTAAAGATTAGTTTGCGTGAAAGGGGGAAAGTGCTTATGAGAGGGACAAAGCCCCTCTCATTTTAACTCCCCTCTCCAGCCAGGAGTGCCCATCAACTATTGTCAATAGTTCTGGCCGGAGAGGGGTCAGGGGTGAGGTAAATACCACCAACCAAATGTAAATAGAACCCTACTTATACACTTTTGACAACGATGGATTGACTTATCCTTGTTTTACATTTATTTAATATTTCGTAATGAAACTTAACATTTGTTTAATAATTAATATGTTAGAATAATTATATGAAAAGGTTAAGTTATTTAGTAATATCACTGCTCCTGATACTCACCCTGGTTTTCGGTACTGGATGTTCCATCATCGCCAGTGATGCAGGCGACCAAAACACCACATCGGTCGAAAATACTACCGTAGTTGAACCTGGACCGGTAAATATTCCCACCTCGACACAGACGGTGGCACTCCCCGGCATCGCCGATGTCGTTGCTGCTGTAAAACCGTCGGTTGTGGCTATCAATACAGAATATACGACAACCGATTTCTTCAACCGCCCAAGTGTACAGGAGGCGGCTGGATCGGGATGGATAATATCCCAGGACGGGTATATAGTTACCAACAACCACGTGATTCAGGACGCTGAAAGTATTTCCGTCGTACTTGATGACGGACGTGTCATCGACGCCCAGGTAGTTGGTACGGATCCGCTCACGGACATCGCCGTTATAAAAATAGAAGCCGCTAATCTTCCCGCAGCCAAGGTAGGAAATTCATCCGCATTAAGAATCGGCGACTGGGTGGTGGCAATCGGTAACTCACTCGGGCTTGGCATCAGAGCTACCCAGGGAATAGTCAGCAGGACAGACGTTTCACTGCAGGTGGACACCAGCCAGGTGTTATACGGGCTTCTCGAGACTGATGCCGCTATCAATCCGGGTAACAGCGGCGGTCCGCTGGTAAATCTGGCCGGTGAGGTAATAGGAATTAACAGTGTTAAGCAGGTCCAGGTTGAGGTTGAAGGAGTCGGATATGCTATCAGCACCAAAGAAGCTCTCCCAATTATCGAACAGTTGATAAACGAAGGAGAAGCTTCTCATCCCTATCTCGGAGTCAGTCTTTATCCGGTCGACCAGTATGTTATGACGAATTTCGACCTGTCGATAGACCACGGGGTTTTTATAGTCAGTGTCGGAGACAACAGCCCGGCCAGTGAAGCAGGTCTTAAACCACAGGACGTCATACTGAAGTTTAACGGACAGGAAGTCAATACTATGGACGACCTGGTCATAGGAATCCGCTCCGCCAAAATAGGTCAGGAAGTGGAGATTGTGTACTGGCGGAACAACCAGGAAAATACAACCACCGCCACTCTGATAAAGAGGCCAACTACGCCCTAGTAAAGACAGTATTCAGATAATTCATTACGCCATTCCGGCGCAAGCCGGAATCCAGTGGCTTCACGTTAACCTTAATATCACTGGATACTGATTTTCATCGGTATGGTTATCATAAATTCAATTGTGTCTAAACTTACCGACTAGTCTAGCTTCTTCACGCCGAGTAGCACCTCGCGACCGCTTAACTTGAACGTTTCTTTGTAATCTATTTCTTGCGGCAGACCTTCCGTCAGCCGGCTCGAAAGCGTTTCCTGTTTGATATAGTCGGCGGTCACGTCTGCAGTCATTACCCCCTGCACATATTCATCGGCTTCATAATACGTTTCAATATGGTCAGCGATATCGAATCCTGCAGAACGGCGCATGGTCTGCAATCTGTGGACTATCTCACGTGCCATTCCTTCGGCTTCCAGTTCGGGCGTCAGTTCGGTAAATATCGCCGAATTAATGTTGCCTTCGGCTACCACCACGTAGTTCTCTCTACCTTCTAACTCCTCCACTTCCGCGAAAGACTTGACCTCGACCGACTTCACGTTCAGCTCATCCAGTACCATTCGCATTATAGAATCGTTCTCCAGGGCGCGTTTTTCCCTGTCGGTCCCCACACCTATATAGTTGACCGACAGCGGCTGTCTGACCTTGATACCGGCTTTACTTCTTGCCGCTCTGCCGAGGCTGGACACCTTCATCGCCAGTTTATTAGCCTCCGACAGCTGCGAGTCTATCTTACTCTCGTCCGCTACCGGGAAATCGGTAAGGTGAACGCTTTCGGGATTGTCACCGCCGACCGAACCGACCAGATTCTTGTATAGCTCCTCAGCCAGGAAGGGCGTGAATGGTGCCAGCAGTTTAGTCAGTGTAACCAGGCATTCATACAGCGTGTTATACGCCGATAGCTTATCGGTATCGTTTTCACTCTTCCAGAACCGCCTCCTGCTCCTGCGGACGTACCAGTTTGAAAGACTGTCAACAAAAACTTCTATCTTTCTACCTGCGTCAGTAGGATTATAATCCGCCAATCCGGAATCGACGTCCAGTATCAGCTGATTGAGTTCGGATATTATCCATCTATCAAGTTCCGAATCTACTGTTAATTCGTCCTTTCCACCGGGCTCATAATTATCAATATTCGCATATAGAACAAAGAATGAGTAAACATTCCACAGGGTTGAAAGGAACCGACGTGATATTTCGGCAACCTGCTTTGTATCGAAACGCCGAACAATCCCCGGGTGTGTCGAGGTAAAGAAAAACCAGCGAAGAGCATCCGCACCATATTGATCTATTACATCCATCGGCTGCACCACGTTGCCCCGGCTCTTACTCATTTTCTTACCATCTGAGTCCAGAATTAGCTCCAGACATATACAGTTCTTAAAAACCGGCCTGCCGAAAAGCAACGTCGAGATGGCATGGAGGCTGTAAAACCAGCCGCGTGTCTGGTCAACCGCTTCACAGATGAAATCTGCCTGACTCATTTCATTATCAAACAGCTCTTTGTTTTCCTCGGGATAATGCAACTGAGCAAACGGCATGGAACCGGAGTCAAACCAGCAGTCCATGACTTCTGGTATCCGCTGCATCTCACCTTTACACTTTTCACAGGAGAAATGCACGTCATCCAAATAAGGGCGATGTAAGTCCAGAGGTTCTTTCAGTCCGGAAAAGTCAGGTTTGCCTTTTAACTCAGCAACACTTCCAATAGACTCTGTCGCGCCGCAATTCTCACATCTCCATATCGGTACGGGTGTTCCCCAGTAACGTTCCCGTGAAAAAGCCCAATCGATATTGTTCCGCAACCAGTCACCGAAACGTCCCTTTTTAATATGGGCAGGATACCAGTTTATTTCCTCATTGCCGGATATCATTCTATCCTTGACTGCTGTTGTCTTGATATACCAGGTCTGTTTGGCATAGTAGAGGAGTGGTGCATCACACCGCCAGCAGAAAGGGTAAGTATGCTTAATGGTCTCGCTGCGGTATAGTAAACCTTTTTTCTTCAGTTCTTCGAGCACCACAGGGTCGGCATCTTTAACAAACTTCCCCGCAAACGGGTAATTACCGGTCACGATTCCGCTAAGATCAACCGTGTGTACGAAATCAAGTCCGTTTTCAACCCCTGCATCATAGTCAACCTCACCGTACGCCGGAGCTACATGGACTATACCGGTACCGTCTTCCATCGAGACGAAATCGGCAGCTATCACATGATAAGTCAGAGCTTTGTCAGGCTCCTGTAAAGCCAGTCTGGAACCGGCAACGAACTGATGCCGCTCCGTATCATATTCATGAGGGTTGAATAATGACTGGTAGCCTATTCCGGCAAGTTCACTGCCTTCCAGCTTTCCTGTTATTTGATATTCCTCCGTTATCGTAACTCCGAGTAAAGCCGAAGCCATTATCAAATATTCATTTTTCAGTTCAGCTACTGAGTATTCATCATCAGGAGATACTGCCAGAGCGGTATTACCCGGCAATGTCCACGGAGTGGTGGTCCATGCCAGCAAATAAGCCGGTTTATCAGCTGACTTAAGCACTTCGGCAATTTTACTGGAAGGATCGAGTGACGATTCATCTATTCTGAATTTTATGTAAACCGAAGGGTCTTCAGTATCTTCCTGATACCCCAGTGCCACCTCGTGCGAACTCAAAGTAGTACCGCATCGAGGACAATGGGGAGTAACTTTATAACCCTGGTATACTAAATCTTTATCCCATATCTGTTTAAATGCCCACCAGACAGACTCGATATAAGTGTTGTCCATTGTCTTATAAGCATTGTCCAGGTCAACCCAATAAGCAATGCGTTCTGTCAGGCTATTCCAATCCTCGACGTATTTGAAGACACTTTCACGGCAGCGTTTGTTGAATTCTTCCACCCCGTATTGTTCAATCTGACCTTTACCGGAAAATCCAAGTTCTTTTTCAACTTCCAGTTCAATAGGTAAACCATGCGTATCCCATCCTGCTATACGGGGTATATAATAGCCATGCATAACTTTATAGCGGACGATAATATCTTTATAGACTCTTGCCAGCACATGATGGATACCAGGACTACCGTTAGCAAAAGGCGGTCCTTCATAAAAAGAAAACCGTGGGTTGCCTTTTCTGGCTTCGACGCTGCCTGTAAAGATGTCTCTCTCTTTCCAGAACTCAAGTATTTTTTCCTCTATCTGCGGAAAATTCGCTCTGCTGTTTACCTGTTTAAACATATCTATACCTTCCTATAAAAAATCCCGTCCCACTAAGGGACGGGATAAATAATACCCGCGGTACCACCCTGTTTCCCCGATAATATCGAGGCACTCATTAAGGGCACATAATAATGCCCCCGTCAATGATAACGGGCGACGAACCCGGTCAAGCCTACAAGTCCTTATTCGGACATTCGGTTGACGGCTCGGGAGTGATTTTTAGGAAGGCAGCCACATCTGCTTTCACCCTGCCAGACTCGCTAAGTGCCTGTTATCTTCCCTACTCTTCTCCGTCAATGCCTTTTTCATAAACAGAGTATCTTATCCGGTTGTTTTTGTCAAACTTACTCTTCTTCTTTAGGAAGTATAACTACTCTGCGTGATTCGCCCTGGCCTATACTTTCCGTCATCACGTCCTGATGCTCGGCAAGCGCCAGGTGAATTATTCTACGTTCGTATGCCGGCATCGGTTCAAGTGTAAACGACATTTTCTTCGTCTTTACCTGCTCCGCCATCTGGCGGGCAAATGCCTGAAGCGCCTGGTAGCGTCTCTGTTTATAGCCTTCCACATCGATAATAATCGGGAGCCAGCTTCGCTTCTGGTGCCCTACGATAAGCCTTACTATGTACTGGAGGCAGGAAAGAGTCTGTCCCCGTCTGCCGATAAGGATACCGAGGTCGTCACCCTCTATGTTAAGAGAAATCGATTCAGCGGGTTCCTCCCCTTCTACTACGGGCGGCGGCTGAAGAACCGCCGAACCATCTACCTCCAGAAGACCGAGAAGGTCGTTTATTGTATTCTGCACGTATTCCGAAATATCTTCGTCCGAAACAGGAGTAATTGGAGTTACCCTGACAACAGCTTCGTCCGCCCCGAGACCGAGTATACCGGACTTACCTTCGCTTATTACGTCTACTTCTACTTCCTCCCGACCTACGCCTAGTTGATCTAATGCTTGTTGAATAGCTTCCTCTACTGTCTTGGCGCTCACTTCCAGACTCTCCATCATCTATTCCCTCTTCCCGGGCGGAACTATCCTCGATTATTATATCGGCACTTGTATCGTCTTCCGTCAAGACTTTTTTCTGCTTGGGAACCCGCCCCTGGTTTTTCTTTACCTCAGAACCTTTACCACCGCCGAGGAATGAAAAGGTAAGACCTCCCCATCCGGTAGTGAAGTACTGCATGATTATCCGGATAACCGTTGATGTAACCCAATACACAGCCAGTCCGCTGGGTAGTGACATACACAGGAATCCGAACATCAGCGGCATCATCCAGAGCATCATCTGCCCCTGTGCCTGCTGCTGCGGGTCGGCGCTGGGATTGGTCGTCATCTTCTGCTGTACCCACATCGCCACGCCGACAAGTATTGCCATAAACATATCCGGTACAGCCAGGTTAAGCCACAGGAAATGACTGTTCAGCGGAATCTGTGAAAACACCGGCCACGTCGTGTACAGTCTCTGGGACAGATCAATAAAGCCTTCCGGAGCCGTGGCCAGCAGCCGGATTACGGACTGGTACAGGGCTATCCATACCGGCATCTGTACCAGCATCGGCAGCAGGCATCCTGCAGGGCTAACCCCCGACTCTTTCATCAGTCTCATCTGCTCCTGGGCTGCCTTCTGCTTGTCCTTGGCATATTTCTTACGTACCTCGGCAATTTCCGCCTGCATAGCCTGCATGGCTTTACTTGCCTTTAACTGCCTTTGAGTAAGCGGATACATTAGCAGGTTAACGACAACCGTGAGTACCATTATGGCCAGACCGAAACTGCCGAAAAGGTAGTCGGACAGCATAACGAGTACGTTAACTATCGGATTCAGTATTATCAGATCCCAGGCGGATCCTATCCATTCCAAGAGTATCTACCTCACTTACTTTATATCGATTTCGCGTTTTGCCCCTGTTTTCGCATCAACTTCATGGAGCGTATCCAGGTTGGTGTGTATATAAACCTTGCCATCTCCGGCAATCAGTGGAGCAAAGACCTGTTCTTCAAGTACCGCCAGTATTTCGTGACCGGTACCGGTGGTATCGATGCTGTAAATAACACCATCCTGAGTGGCTGCAATAAGTACATCATTTGTGAGAACCGGTGACGATGACACCGGACTTTCAAGGTTATACTCGGTTTTTACATTCCCGGTTCCGGTGTCTATTGCATAAATCTTCCCGTCAAGACAGGGAGCATATATTACTCCGTTGTAGACCACAGGTTTCGCCCAGAACCAGTTATCGGCCGTATACTTCCATTTCAGGCTGCCGGTCGCGGCGTTCAGTGCGTACAGGGTTCTGTCGAAAGAACTGACATATACCGTATTACCGCTGACTACCGGTGTGGATACGATCGCTCCTCCGGTCTCATATTCCCACCTGATACTGCCGTCGGCGGTATCGAGTGCATAAAGTTTATTATCGAAGCACCCGATATACAGGGTATTATTTGAGATAACCGGAGTCGACCATATCTTGTCGGGAAGTTCTATTTCCCATTCTTTATATCCATCGGCTGCATCCAGCGAAAATACCAAATTATTAGCCGAACCGAAGTATAATTTGCCTTCGTTATACAATATACCGCCGATAATCGAACCGCCGACGTCATCCTGTCGCGGGTATACCCAGCGGGGCTCCTGCCTCATTTCATCACGGCCGAAGGCATATACCTTTCCGTTGTAGCCGCCGACACAGACAAGATCACCCGCGATAGTCGGGGAACTGTACATAGCTACAGCCGATGAAACCCTGGCGCAGCTCAGGAAACCGGTTGTCGGTTCCTGCGTTTCAAGGGGTATTGATGATATCAGGCGGCCGTCACTGGTATTGACGGACACAAGGTTGCCTTCCATGGAACCGGTATATAGAACACCGCCTTCCACGATACCGCCGGCCCATCCGCGAGCAACAGCGCCGCGGGTAGCCGAACACCCCGATAAGATTATGACGCTTGCAAACAATGCAAGAACAATAAGTGCTATCTTATATATCGGTCTGGTTTTAATTCTGTTAAGCATATAAATTCACTGTCGGGAGTGAGAATCCCGGCATCACGGCACAGGATCGTAACCGCCGGGATGGAACGGATGGCAGTGAGAAAGTCTTCTGCATCCCAGCCACACTCCTTTAAACAGTCCATATTTTTCTATCGCTTCGTACGTGTACTCCGAACACGTAGGCATAAACCGGCAGGACGGCGGCATGACGCGGGATATTGTCATCTGATAAATCCTTATCATTCCCAGGGCAATCGTCTTCATTCCGTAAGCTGCCTGACCAATCCTGTCCCTATACTCTGGTTGTATTATTACCGGTCTTTACCGGTTAGCTTTCAAATGTATCTTTCAGTATACCGGCCTTTGCTAAAAGAGCTTCGGCCGATTCCCTCAGACTGGAGAAACTGGCTTCCGATGCCGCCGGACGGACGATAAATACGATATCCCATCCCGGTTTGAGAGATTCCGTCCTGTTGATTTCTCTAAGCCGCCGTTTCAGCCTGTTTCTGGTAACCGCGTTACCGACTTTCTTACTGACCGAAAACCCGTATCGAGAGTAATCGAGATTATGCGGCAAGGCTCTCAATACCAGTAATTCGGATGCCCACGAACCGCCTTTACTGTATACTTCCGCATATTGCCGGGGTTTCGTAATGCGTTCCTCTCTCTTCATCATTCCCTCTTCCGGGTATCGATGCAAGAGTAACGTCCGCATCAAACTACCGTCAGGCGTTTACGACCTTTCAGCCGCCTGGCTGCAAGTACAGCCCGGCCGCCTCTTGAACTCATTCGTTTAAGAAAGCCATGCTCACGCTTACGCGGAATCTTTTTCGGTTGATAGGTTCTTTTTGGCATTCTAACCCCTTATCGAGTGATGAACTGAAAAAACTGAGCGACAGGGAGATCGGTCCCGGATAATTACTCTGCCGCTGCCGCCGCTGCTCCGACCTTACGCATATGAGCCGGTACATACGGTAATAACGCCAAGTGCCGGGCTCTCTTGATAGCGACAGCCAGACGGCGCTGGTGCCTGGCACAGGTACCGGTCCTTCGACGGGGTACGATTTTGGCTCTGTCGGATATATATGTACGCAGCTTATCAGGATCTTTATAGTTTATTACAGCTGACTTATCGGCACAGAATGAACATACCTTTCGTTTGGGTACGTACCTCGGTCTGCTCCATTTCGTACTTTTGTCCCCGCTCGGTTTTTTTCTTGCCACTTATCACATCTCCATATTCCACGGTTATTTATATCCCTAAAAGGGAATATCATCAGGTTCGATATCATCGATGCCGGTATCCACACTCTTATCCTCATTAAGAGGAGCCGACGCCTGTCTGTCAAGGAAGCTGACTCTATCAGCAACTATTTCATTACGGTAACGTTTCTGGCCATCCTGACCTTCCCAGCTATGGGTCCTCAATCTGCCTTCAACATAAACCAGTCTTCCTTTGGACAAAAACTGGTTGCATTGTTCCGCCAGCCTGCCCCAGGTTACTACGGTAAACCATTCCGTTTCTTCTCTGCGTTCACCGTCGGAGGTAGTGTATCTGCGATTTGTCGCGGCACTGAACGAAGTTACCGGTCTGCCGTTGGGAGTGAAACGCATTTCGGGCTCGCTTCCGAGGTTGCCGATGATAATTATTCTATTTACGCTAACCATTCTCTTAAAGCTCCTTTTACTCTCCCCAGGCGTACGGGAGAAACGGACTTTCTCCCGATTATCTACTCAGTGTTTATCAGCAGATGCCGTAGAACTTCTTCAGAAATACGCAGGTTATTCTCCAGTTCCTTCCCATCCCGAGGACTCATTTTGAACTGAAGCAAAACGTAATATCCCTCTATGAAATGCTTTATGGGATACGCCAGTTTTCTCTTACCCCACCTCTGCACATCGGAAATCGAGCCGCCCCTATCGTTTACGTAGCGGCTGATACTTTCTATCGTTTCTTCCAGCTTTTCCTCGGAAACTTCCGGAGCGATTACAACGGTTAATTCGTAGTCTCTTTGTCCTAATTCCTCTTGGGTTGTTGTATTTTCAGACACATTTCCTCTTTTAACAAAATATTCTGGAGCATTATACCACACAACAGGAGATGATAACAATATATTCCGTACCTACCGAAGCTTATCTGCACTTTACCGGTGAACTAATTTAAAAAGACTCTGGTCGATATCATCCGGGAACAACCAATGTCAGACTGAAATTGTTGCCGGGTGTAAAATGATATGATATACTTTATGCTAGTTTGTAACAAGAAAGGGGAACGGATTTGCCAGAAATTGTTTCAGTAAAACAGCTTCTGGAAGCTGGGGCGCACTTCGGACATCAGACAAGCCGATGGCACCCTCGTATGAAGAAATACATCTTCACCAAACGCGAGGGCATTCATATTATCGACCTTGAACAGACGACAACCATGCTGGCCAAAGCGTGCGAGTTTATTACTGAGGTTGTGGCTGATGGAGGAAAGGTACTCTTCGTCGGTACCAAGAAGCAAGCTCAGGAAGCCATAGAAGAATCAGCCACGCGCTGCAATATGTATTATGTCAACCAGAGATGGATTGGCGGGGTCCTTACAAACTTCGCTACCATCCAGTCGCGAATCGACTACCTGGTACGTCTGGAAGACCAGCAGGCCAGAGGTGAGTTCAGTCGTCTTCCCAAAAAGGAAGCTCTGAAACTCGAAAAAGAAATAGCCAAACTAAACAAGCAGATGGGTGGTTTCAAGGAGATGACAAGCCTGCCGGCGGTATTATTTATCGTAGACCCGCCGAAGGAGAAAATCGCCCTCGCTGAAGCCAAGCGAGTCGGTATACCTGTCGTTGCCATAGCCGATACCAGCTGCAACCCCGATGAAATAGACTATCCTATTCCGGCTAACGATGACGCTATCAGGGCAATCAGACTGATATGCAACAAGATAGCCGATGCGGTACTGGAAGGCACCACCAGCGGCCTGGAAATGGCTCAGCCGGAGGAAGAAGCGGAGAACATCGAAGAAACGGGCGAAACAGAACCTGCAGAAGACGAAGAGACTCTTGTCCTTACCCCGGATGACGAGTAAACCAAGGAGGAAAGGTTGAATATCCCCACTGAAAAGCTCAAGGAGCTTCGAGAGCAGTCCGGAGCGGGTATTATGGCATGTCGGAATGCTTACATAGAAGCGGACCAGGACATGGAAAAAGCTCTGGAGATACTCAAAGAGCAGAATTTATATATAGCTGAAAAGAAAAAAGAACGTACAACGTCCCAGGGTGTTGTAGAAGCATATATTCATGCCGGCGGGCGTATCGGCGCCATGGTGGAAGTAAACTGCGAAACGGACTTCGTCGCCCGCACCGATGAATTCAAGGAACTCGCCCACCTGCTTGCGATGCAGGTAGCGGCAATGGACCCCCTTTACATCTCCGAAGAGTCGATACCCGAAGATGAGGAACTCGAAAAAGGTATCGAGGAGATATGCCTTTTAAGCCAGTCATGTATAAAAGACCCCGCCGTTACTATTAACGACCTGATCACGGAAACCATTGGTAAAGTCGGAGAAAATATCAGGGTAAGTAAAATTGCCAGGTTCGAGCTAGGATTATAGTAAAACTGCTAAGAAGGCGTTAGCGATATGGCTACTACCAAGTACAGGCGTGTCTTACTTAAGCTCAGCGGTGAGTCCTTTAGCGGAGATTCGGATTTTGGCATTGATATTCCCACCTTAAAAAAAGCCGCAATACAGATCAAACACGTCATGGAAATGGGTGTTAACGTGGCTATCGTCGTAGGCGGAGGTAATATCTGGCGCGGCGCCCAGGCGGAAAAAGACGGTATAGACCGTGTCACCGCCGACTACGCGGGAATGCTGGCAACGGTAATAAACGCCCTAGCCCTCCAGGATGTTGTTGAAAAGGAGGGAATAACCACCAGGACCCAGACCGCCATAGACATTCAACAGGTAGCCGAACCCTATATCAGGCGCAGGGCTATACGTCACCTTGAAAAAGACCGGCTGGTAATTTTTGCCGCCGGTACCGGCAATCCGTATATGACGACAGACACCGCAGCCGCCCTCCGTGCTATAGAGATCGACGCCGAAGTCCTGTTGAAAGCCACGCATGATGTCGATGGAATCTACGATGCTGACCCTCAGAAAGACCCTAACGCCAAGAAGTTCGAGAAACTGACTCATCTTGAAGCTTTAAACCTGCGTTTGGAAGTAATGGATGCTACAGCACTCTCATTATGCCTAGAGAATAAATTGCCTATTATTGTCTTTGATCTTGAGGCTCCGCGAAGTATAGAAAGAGCCGTTTCAGGAGAATCTATCGGTACAATAGTGACCAGCGAGTAGAAAATGTCCAGCGAAACTTTAAAAAACACCGAAGATAGAATGCATAAAGCCAGCGACGGTCTAAAGAAAGACCTTGCTACTATCCGTACCGGACGGGCTACGCCGAATCTGCTGGATAACGTGAAAGTGGATTACGCCGGTGTCTCGACCCCTCTTAACCACCTGGCAGGAATCTCTGTCCCCGACGCCCGGCTTCTCGTCGTTCAGCCCTGGGACAGAAACAGTATCAGGGATATCGAAAAAGCTATCATGACATCCGACCTCGGATTGAATCCGACCAACGACGGTAAAGTCATTCGCATCACCATTCCACCTCTTTCCGAAGAACGGCGGCAGGAACTCATCAAGGTGGTACATAAACGGGTGGAAGAAAGAAAAGTCACCCTGAGAAACCTGAGGCGGGACGCCCTGAACGAATTGAAAGACCTCGAAAAGAGCAAAGAAATCTCCCAGGATGAACATAAACGCGCTCAGGACCAGCTGCAGCAGTTAACCGACGGTTTCATCGCAGCCGTGGAAAAAACAGGCCAGGACAAAGAAGCTGAACTGATGCAGGTCTAATCCACCGAAGCGGAGTAGAAAATATGACGGCTACCTCATCATCTGCATCCGGAAAACCTGCTCTACTCCCGGTTCATATCGCCATAGTGCCCGACGGTAACGGCAGGTGGGCTGAAAAACGCCAGTCAATCCTGAATGCAACTCTTAATTACGGCAGTCGCTTCGAGATATTAGATGCAGTACGACATATTACCGACGACGATATTCCTAAATAAAAAGACGGCTTGGAGAATAATAGTATCCGTTAACTATTATGCTAAAAAAAAGAATTATAACCTCGCTATGCGGTATCCCGGTCCTCATCGCCGCAATCTGGTTTAATGCTCCGCTTCACTGGTTCACCGTACTTGTGGCGATACTCGGAGTACTTACAGCTTACGAGTTCTACCGGTTAATTTCAGCATCTAAAGCGACCACCTTTATATACTCCGGAATATTCTCCACTCTCCTCTTCATCATCCTCCGTGACACAGGCCTGCAAACAGCTATGGAACCCTTTATTGAAACACGCCTGCTGCTCGCGCTAATTCCGTGTGGACTGCTGGCTATTCTACTTGAATCTTACGCCTGGCCTGCCATGTTCCCCGACAGTAAGAAAAAAATCACTTTCTTGAGTGGTGCATGGACGGTTATAGGCGCTGTATATGTCGGATGGCTGCTGGGACACCTGGTGGCGCTGCGAGGGTTCGACGATGGCAGGAACTGGGTGTTTCTGGCGCTTTTCGCCACCTTCGCTTACGATACCGCTGCATATTTTACCGGCATATCAATCGGACGGCATAAAATGGCTCCGCAGATAAGTCCGGGTAAAACCTGGGAAGGAGCAGCAGGCGGTGCTGCCGGAGCTGTCCTTCTCAGCCTTTTCTTCACGCTGGATACCCCGCTGGGTCTGCCTATAAGCTGGGGGCAGGCGGTTATTATAGGCCTGCTGGTCAGCTTCTTCGGACAGGCTGGAGACCTCATCGAATCGGCTTTTAAACGCTACACGAATGTCAAAGATTCCGGAAGCACCCTTCCCGGTCACGGCGGGTTCCTCGACAGGTTGGACAGCATTGTCTTTAGCGGTCTGGTGGTATACTATTATGTTATATGGGTAATTCAATAAAACGCATAGCCGTCCTCGGTTCAACAGGCTCGATCGGACGGCAGACCCTCGACGTTGTCCGCGCTCTCCCCGACCGCTTTAAAATTGTCGCTCTGGCTGCCGGGAATAACACTTCTCTCCTTGCAGAGCAGGTAACCGAATTCAACCCTGATTTCGTATTTCACCTGGGAGATAAAACACCACTTGCCAAGACCTGTATCGATTACGAATTCCTCCCGCTGGAGGAGATTGCCTGTCATACGGATGTAGACATCTTAGTTGCCGGTACATCAGGTAAGGTAGGTTTAAAGGCAACAATCTCTGCAGCCATAACCGGTAAACAGATAGCGCTGGCTAATAAAGAATCTATGGTGATGACGGGTGAAATTCTTACGGCCGAAGCCAGACGTAACAAAGCGGCTATCCTGCCGGTAGACGGCGAACACAGCGCCATATGGCAGTGCCTCAGAGGTGAAACCCCACCAGAACAGCTCATCCTGACGGCATCCGGCGGTCCATTCAGGGGATACTCTATCAAAGAGCTTGAAAATGTAACTGCGGAGCAGGCATTGAGACACCCAACATGGAATATGGGACCGAAAATTACTGTCGATTGCGCCACGATGATGAACAAGGGACTTGAGATTATCGAAGCCCGGTGGCTGTTCGATATGCCCGTGGACAGAATTAGCGTTGTAATTCATCCCCAGAGTATAATACACTCGATGGTTGAATTCGCAGACGGTTCCACCAAAGCCCAGTTGAGTTATCCGGATATGCGCATGCCTATTCAGTATGCACTGACTTACCCGGAGCGTCTGCCGAACGAAGACATCCGCAGGATGGACTGGGAGGAGATGAAGCAACTGACTTTCGAAAAACCCGATTACGAAACATTCCCCTGCCTGAAACTGGCTGTCGAAGCAGCCGGACAGGGAGGTACATACCCCGCAGCGCTTTGCGGTGCCGACGAAGTCGCGGTAGAGCTGTTTCTGGCAAGCCGTATCGGCTTTATGGACATACCGCGACTGATAGAGAAGGCACTGGGCAAACACGAATCCGTAAACAATCCTTCCCTTGATGATATCCTGGCGGCCGATACACAGGCCAGAGAGAGGGTGATGCAGATGGCGGGTGCCGGCGGGAAATGACTGCTCTGGTCTCCGTACTTACTTTCCTGGTTATCATCATCGTGCTTATTCTCGCCCATGAGATAGGCCACCTGCTCGCAGCCAAATCAACCGGGATTATGGTAGAAGAATTCGGCCTGTTCTACCCGCCCCGGCTGGCTTCTTTCAAATGGCGCGGCACGAGATACTCCATAAATGCAATACCTCTCGGCGGATTCTGCAAAATGGCCGGAGAAGAAGACCCGGATGTACCCGGCAGCCTCGCCAGCAAGAATACTGCGGTTAAACTGCTGGCACTTGGCTCCGGCTCATTCATGAACTTCCTGCTGCCGATACTGCTTTTCTCCATCGCCTTTATGATACCCCACAACGAGATTAACGGTACTGTCAGAATACTGGAGGTTTCGGAAGGTTCGCCGGCGGCAATGGCCGGCATATTGCCCGGTGATACGGTTATCAGCGTGGATGGGAAGATTGTTACCAGCAGGAGCGATGTCAGCCGGTACATCCAGATGAATCTGGGAACGGATATGGAAATGACAGTCCGGCACGATACGGGGACTACCGAGACAGTCTCCCTGGTACCGCGATGGAAACCTCCCGAGGATGAAGGTTCCGCCGGAATATTGCCGGTTACGGAAAACGCCGAGGTCAAAGAGATAAGCTATCCTTTCTGGGAAGCAATCCCGAAAGGATTCAACTCCTGTATCGAGACCTTCGTGTTGTTTAAGAACGGCATAGTCAGTATGATTGTCGGTGCAATCCCGTTCGAAGTTGCGGGGCCGGTGGGAATCGCTCAGGCTACCGGAGAAATTGCCCGGGCGGGTATGAGTCCGCTGCTTGAGTTTGCTGCCTTCCTGAGTATGAACCTGGCCATAGTGAACCTGTTCCCACTGCCGGCGCTTGACGGAGGAAGAATAGCCTTCGTCCTCCTCCAGTGGATAAGGAGGGGCAAGCGTATCGCTCCGAAGACCGAGGGATGGGTCCATGTTATCGGTTTCGCCCTGCTGATGATATTTTTCCTGGCGGTCACCTTCCAGGACATACTCCGTATTATCAGAGGAGACAGCCTGCTGCCTTAGTAAATTTCACTTAACCTTATAGTCAGAGTATTAGGTTATCACAAAATTTGCCTGCCCTGCACTTGTAAAACAACATCAGCCCCCTCATGTCATTCCCGCCTTTCCTTAATTTATGTTTATAAATCTGTTGAGCGGGAATCCAGAAAACCTGGAATTCAGTTCATTATCGAAAGACGAGACTAATCACCGGCGGGCTAAAAACACACGCTTATTTTGTGAGTTCTATTCCGACCCTGTCTCTGACATCCTGCGGCGTGGCTATTTCTCTTCCCAGGGCTTTAGCCAGGTTGACAACGATTTCGGTTGTGTCCGAGGCTCTCTGTGAGATATCGTCCCGGTGGGGATACAGATAAAACTGGTCCTCTATGCCGACCCTTATCATTTCGATCCCGCCCAGGAGTGCCACGGCAGCCATTGTAAGCCAGTTACGCCCTGCCGGTGCAAGTCCGAGGAAAGTTTCCTCGCCCAGGGCCTGTTTTGCCAGACCAAGGCTGGTGATAACCTCCAGCTGGGTCCATGGGTCTCCCGCAAAAGCCCTGTCGTCGCTGTGTTTTCCTTCCTGTATAACCGCCCAGAACGGTGCCTTGAGTAGTCCTGAATCGACCAGGTGTTGTTTGACTCTGGGTATAGCGAAGCATTCTATCTCCACCAGCGGTTTAACGCCGTTCGCTTCCATCCACTTGACGCCTTCCTGTATGCTTTCCACGTCGAAAATGGCGTGTCCTACGTCGTAGTTACCCTCGGTCATAATCAACGCGGACTGAACATACCAGTTACCTATCCCCTTTGCTTTCCCGGCATCAAGTAACAGCTTCGTTTGGCTGACGAAATCAGCCTGAGCGCCTTTGTCAGGTTTACCCCACCATGTATGATGGGCGCAGACAAAGTCCACCTTTTCATGCGCACGGTCCATCACCTCCATAAGGCAATGAGCGTGACGTGATTCGGGAGAACCTACCGGGTGCATGAATGCCGTGCCGCCTGTTTCAGGGTCTCTGGGATGCGTGTGAATGATCGATGCGCCAGCTTTGACACATTCGACAATAGCATTGGCCTGTTCTTCGAAGGTCACGGGCGGCAGACCTTTGACACCTCTATCCTCATACCACGAGATAGGCTGCCAGCCGGGTATCGCCGCTTCGATTGCCACTTTCTTGGCCATTTCTGTGGTTTTAGGTTGAGCCGGGGCATTGAAGTGTTGTTCCAGCCTGTTTCTTGTACGTTCGTCAACTTCTCGATATTCTTCTTTCATTCCTACCGTCCTCTATTATGATATTTGATATATATAGTTGTCCTTCGGTTATTAAAAACCTATAGGCTACAGTCTAAAGGCGAAACGGCAGAGAAGTCAAGCTGGCCAAAACACGGCATTAGAGCCGGTAACAATTACAATATTATCTTGGTATAATAAATTATTAACCTTTACATCTCCGTTTTGGTATCGTATCAGAACGTATATACGTAGGAGATAAAACTAAACAATGAATCCGCGCCGAAAATCCATACCGATAAAAATCGGTAGAGTAACCGTCGGCGGTGACGCACCGATAGTCGTACAGTCGATGACAAATACCGATACCCGTGACGTTATGTCAACCGTATCGCAGATTAAGGAACTGGAAGAATGCGACTGTGAAATAGTCCGTGTCGCCGTCCCGGATATGCAGGCGGCCGAAGCCCTGAAAGAAATAAAGAAAGGCATCTCGATTCCCCTGATTGCCGATATCCACTTCGATTACCGGCTGGCGCTGGCTGCTCTGGAATCCGGAGTGGACGGACTTCGACTTAACCCGGGAAATATCGGCGAACCAGAAAATGTAAAAAAGGTGGTAAAAGCCGCCGCCGAAAGAAGCGTCCCTATCCGCATCGGCGTCAATGCCGGAAGCCTGCCTGAAAAGGCATCCCCCGGCCTGACCGTTCCCCAGCGCATGGTGGGGGCGGCAATGGGACACATCAATATCCTGGAAAGTCTGAATTTCAACCTGATAAAGGTTTCGTTAAAAGCGTTCGATGTCCCGACGACCATCGAAGCCTACCGCGATATCGCGGAGAAAATCCCCTATCCCCTGCACATAGGGATAACCGAAGCGGGACCGCCCCGGACGGGTGTTATCCGCAGCACGGTCGGTATCAGTACCCTGCTCTATCTTGGCATCGGCGATACAATCCGGGTATCACTCACCGCTCATCCACGTGAAGAAGTTATCGCCGGATACGAGATACTGAAAAGCCTGAACCTGCGGCAGCACGGTCCCGTGCTGGTAAGCTGTCCGACCTGCGGCCGCACCGAAGTTGAACTGGTCAAAATTGCCGAAGCGGTGGAAAAGGAACTGCTGAAAATAGACAAACCGGTCAAGGTAGCCGTAATGGGCTGCGTGGTAAACGGACCCGGCGAAGCGAAGGACGCCGACGTCGGCATCGCCTGCGGTAAGGGCAGAGCTGTCCTTTTCAGAAAAGGCGAACAGATAAGAACCATAGAAGAAAAGGACTTCGTCAAAGCCCTGATGGAAGAGGTAGAGAAACTGTAGTATCTAAACCTGTAGTCATTGCGAGGAGTCCGCCGCAGGCGGATGACGAAGCAATCCGTCACTTATGATACACATAACCCAGTTACCTTCGGAAAAGCAGAATATTCCTGATACATCTCGACTAGAAAAAAGGTGAGTCATTGCGAGCGAAGCGAAGCAATCCGTCTTTTTAAGTTACGGATTGCCGCGTCGTCCCGATAAAATCGGGACTCCTCGCAATGACGAATGGTATTGTTTATGAATGTAAAACAATACTACGTCTATATTCTGGCAAACAGCACGAACGTTGCTTTATATACAGGTGTAACCAATGACCTTAAAAGAAGAGTTTATGAACATAAGGAAAGATTTGTTAACGGATTCCCTGAAAGGTATGAAATCAATAAACTGGTCTACTATGAAATTTTCAATGATCCGGAGAATGCTATATTAAGAGAAAAACAGCTCAAAAGCGGTTCGAGAGCTGCAAAAAATAAGCTTATAGAATCGATGAATCCCGAGTGGAATGATCTTTATGATAAGTTATAACTCACGTTATAATAGTTCACACTGGAAGTGTTAGACAGTAATACCTGCAGAAGGATAAATTGAATTTCCTGAATGAGGAATGAGCAATGGGAGACGGAACAAAAGAAAATCCATATACTCGTGAAGATATACTACGGCTAATAAAGGAAAATGACGGGATAGCTGAGGGACTAGACCTTTCCGGAAAAGTATTTGAAGAAGAAGTAAACCTATCTAACTTAAATCTTAACAATATAATATTAGATAGAGCTACTCTATTAGGTGCCAATTTTAGCGGTTCGAGACTAATGGCAGCTAAACTACGTAACTCCAAACTCAGAGTTGCGAAGTTTAATAAACATGGCGAAGGATTAACTTCACATTTTGCATTTCTGGATAACGCTGATTTTAGCGACTCTGACCTAACTCGGGCTGAATTTATTAACGCTTTTTTGGGGCAGACTAAATTCAATGGTGCCAACCTACGAGAAGCAGATTTTACACTTGAAGGTAAAAGAGAACCAGACTTACTCTTCACTGACTTCCGAGATGCGGAATTACAATTTACTAACTTCACTGGTCGTACTTTCATCGCCACAAAGCTTAGAGGAGCATATCTTAACTGGACTAAAATTACTGAAAATGTTTCTTTAGAGGATGTTGAATGGCAAGATTTTGTTATTGGTGAGGAAGAAAATCGTGAATATTATCAAGCAGAGAATATATATCGTCGACTAAAAATTTGGTACACTAACGCTGGCAGATACGACACAGCAGGTAACTTCTTTTTTCGTGAACAAGAGGTAAAACGGAAATCAATACATAATATCTTTGGAATACTACTCAAACAAAGAAAATTCCAAGATTTATTGAAACTCATATTTTCACAAAAAACAGGTATTGAATTAATCAGACTCTGGTTATATAAACTTCTGTCGGGTTATGGTGAAAAACCCTGGCGGGTTTTTGCATTTGGAATAACAGTACTGATTGGTTTGGCATTACTGTATTATCTCACCCGTGGAGTGACACCATTCGATTTCTCTCTACAGTCTTTTCTTGCCAGTTTGTATTATAGTTCCGTATCCTTCACGGCACTCGGATATGGACCTTGGTTTAGTGAAACTTCTGTACGTAACTGGGTACAGGGATTCGGAGCAGTGGAAGCTATTATAGGCGTTTTTACAATGGCTCTATTCCTCGTCACTTTTACCCGCAAAATGAATCGATAAGAAGCACAGGATTATAAGAGAAATAATAAGCAAGCTACGCAAGCCACCTTCTTAGAATAAAAAAATACAGTCATTGCGAGGAACGTAGTGACAAAGCAATCCGTAACCCATAAGGACGGATTGCCATGTCGCCCCGATTTCAGCGGGACTCCTCGCAATGACCCATTAAGGTAATAAAATAAGCATATGAGGGATATGAAATGAACAGAGTCAAACATAAGGTAACTATTATTACCGGCGGCGGCTCGGGAATCGGCGAAGCAACCGCCAAGTTATTCGCCAGGGAAGGAGCAGCCGTCGCTATCGTGGACAGAGACGACGAGGGCGGCCGGAGAGTAGCCGGAGAAATCAATGCCACCGGCGGTCAGGCCGATTTTTATCACCTGGATGTATCCAT
Organism: Dehalococcoidales bacterium; assembly: GCA_034416335.1. Taxonomy (GTDB): domain Bacteria; phylum Chloroflexota; class Dehalococcoidia; order Dehalococcoidales; family UBA2162; genus MGML01. Next base: position 18,293 of record DAOULV010000018.1, on the reverse strand, counting down.
TGAGAAAGATGTTAAGAAGGTATTTTCCGAAATATACGAAAAACATAAGAAACTCGATGTTCTGGTCAATTGCGCCGGCATTGTCGGCAGCGACGCCCCGCCGCACGAAATCACCAGCGAGCAGTGGGATACGGTGATGAACACCAATCTGAAGGGACCCTTTTTCTGTACGAAATACGCCGTGCCGTACCTGAGGGAGTCCGGCGGCGGCAGCGTTGTCAATGTTTCATCGATAATGGGGATGCTTGCCGGACCGACAATGGTCTATAACACCTCCAAGAGTGGAGTACGCCATATGACCAAGAATGACGCGTATATATATGCTAAAGACAATATACGCTTCAATTCGGTGCATCCCGGGTACATAATAACCCCCCTGTTCAGAAAGCTGGCTGCCGAGAAAAACAGCTTCGAAGAATCGGTTGCCAGAGAGAGCCAGATGATTCCGATGGGGAGAATGGGGATGCCGGAAGATATCGCCAACGGAATACTATACCTCGCTTCCGACGAGTCCAGCTATGTGACAGGCTCGGAGCTGATAATCGACGGCGGTTGCATGATTGTCTAGTCTGAATAACCGGGCATCTTCAGGCTTCCATTAACACCCGAATGAGGTTACAATTAGTACCGGAAAGTGTCACTGTGCATGTTTCGGTAAGACCGTAGACCGGAAAACTCCGGAATAAATATCGACCCAACGCTGCTCTTCAGTTTGGATTTAAATCAGTGAGTCCCCGCGCGGATAGGAACGGACTTCTTTCAAGATGGATTCCACAGAGAAAATAGGAACTTTAGCGTCATTACGCACACATAATTTCCGCATGCTTTTTGCGGGGACCACGCTTTCCAATGCTGCCCAGTGGATACAGCAGGTCACATTAAACTGGCTTATCTATGACATTACCGGTTCCGGCACCCTCCTGGGTACCGTAAACCTGGTCCGTTCGGTGGCATCACTGACAATGATTCCGGCGGCCGGAATCCTGATCGACCGTCTGAAACGTCGAAATCTGATGATGATAAACAACTACTGGCTCCTGATTATCACTGCGGGTTTCGGCGTTATCCTGCTGCTCGGTCTGGACCAGATGGTATATATCTTTATCTTTGCCGTACTTGGAGGCATTGTCGGAACTATCGATAACACCCTTCGCCAGGTCCTGGTATTCGACCTTCTGCCGCGGCATCTAACCCCTAACGGTATGGCGCTGATACAGACCGGCTGGAGTCTGATGAGGTCAATCGGACCAGGGCTCGGAGGATTTCTGATATTGTACCTCGGCGCCGGAGGAAACTTTATGATCCAGGCTGGCGCGTATGCTCTGATTATTTTCACGATATTGAAAATTAATTTTCCTGTTAGAACTACCACCTCTACGGTAAAAAGTTCTCCGGTGGAAAATATCAAGGAAGGTTTTAAATATATAAAGAATGAGCGGGTCACCCGGACGATTATGATGCTGGGATTTATCCTGCCTTTACTTATTATTCCGATATTCACCGTACTGCCGCCGATTTACGCCGTTGAAGTTTTCGGAGATGACTCGGGCAGGATACTGGGATTCCTGATGGCATCGGTAGGACTTGGCGGAATCGTCGGCGGCTTCGTCACCGCTTCTCTCGGCAGAATGGAGAGAAGAGGGCTGCTGCAACTGGGCTCGATGTTTTTCCTCAGCTTGTCCCTCGTTGGATTCGCCCTCAGTAATGTCCTGATAATATCGCTGTTATTCCTTGTTCTTTCAGGCTTTTTCGAGATTATTTTCCTGACGACCAACCAGACATTGCTTCAACTCTCCATCCCCGATGACCTTCGCGGTCGCGTTACGAGTGTTGTTAACCTGAATATGGCGCTGCAGCCCCTCGGTGGTCTGATAGCGGGTGCCGGTTCCGACCTGCTGGGCGGTCCGAAAATGATAACCATATCTATGGCAGGACTTGCTGCGGTCGTGGTGGTCATCGTGTTGTTCACCTCTCCGACAATCCGGAACTACCGCCTGAGCCAGGCAATCGTCCCTGATAATTCGTAGGCCGGGGTTACAAACTCAGGCATAACAGTGTAATATAGATAAACGATTATTTTCGGAGTAAAGATGCGTTTTTCACAGTTATTCGGAAAAACCCGGAGAGAGATACCCGCCGAGGCTGACACCGTCAGCCACCAGCTATTACTCAGAGCCGGTATGATTAACCAGCTAATCGCCGGGGTGTACTCTTACCTGCCCCTGGGCTGGAGAGTCCTCAAGAAAATAGAGGGTATCATCCGGGATGAAATGAATAAAGCGGACGGGCAGGAAATAAACATGCCGGCGCTCAATCCGCACGAGATGTGGGAAGACAGTGGTCGCGCCGCAGGCATGGGAAAGGTCCTGTTCTCCCTTCATGACCGGCGTGAGCGTAAACTGGCGCTGGGAGCCACCCACGAGGAAGTCGTTACCCAGCTGGCAGGACGCTATATCCAGAGTTTCCGTGACCTGCCCCTGATGCTGTACCAGATACAGGTCAAGTTCCGTGATGAAGCCAGGCCGCGCGGCGGACTGATACGCGCACGCGAATTCATCATGCTGGATATGTATAGCTTCGATTCTGAAGTAGAAGGTATGGACAGGAATTTCGATATAATGGTGCAGGCGTACCGGAACATTTTCGAACGCTGCCACCTGCCCACTATCATGGTAGAGGCGGACAGCGGCGCTATCGGCGGCAAAGACTCCTGCGAGTTTATGATGGAAACGGAAAGCGGTGACGATGAGATTATTTACTGCGACTGCGGTTACGCTGCCAACGCCGAAAAAGCGGAAATGAATAAAGGCAATGTCGGCGGCGGTGAACCTCTGCCGGTGGAAGAAGTCGCCACGCCGGGCAAGTTCTCAATCGAGGACGTAGCCGGATTCTTCGATATCCCGGAAAGCGCCACACTTAAAGCTGTCTTTTACATCGTCGACGGTAAGTTCATCTTCGGTGTAATCAGGGGCGACCTCGATGTCAACGAAATAAAACTGCAGAACTCGCTGAAATGTTCCGACCTGCGGATGGCTACCGAGGAAGAGGTTATCGAAGCCGGAATCGTCCCGGGTGCCGCTTCACCGGTCGGGATTTCGGGAATAACGATAATAGCCGACGACTCCGTCACGTCCGGCAGCAACTTCGTTGCCGGAGCCAACAAGCCGGAGACACACCTTAAAAACGTGAACTATCCGCGAGATTTCAAAGCCGATATTATTACCGATATTGCCAGAGCCGGCGCCGGAGATACCTGTCCCAAATGCGGAAAGAAACTGAACTCCAGCCGGGGTATAGAAATCGGGCACGTCTTCAAGCTCCTGACACAGTTCAGCGAAACGTTCGACTGCTACTATATCGATAAAGACGGAGAAAGCCAGCCGGTTATTATGGGCTGTTACGGGATAGGCCTGGGGAGGCTCATGGCAGGCATTGTCGAGCATAACCACGATGACAAGGGAATCACCTGGCCGATGGCTGTCGCACCCTACCAGGTATACCTGTGCCCGCTGTACCGGGAAGATACGGAAGTATCCGCAGTATCGGAAAAACTATATGCGGAATTGACGGAACAGGGAATCGAGGTACTTTTCGACGACCGCGAAGAATCGCCGGGCGTCAAGTTCAACGATGCCGACCTGCTCGGAATTCCAGTCAGGGTGACCGTCAGCCCGCGTTCGCTTGAAAAAGGCAGCATCGAGGTCAAGAAACGCGCCGAAAAGGAGTTCGAACTGATTCCCGTGGAAGAAGCAGTTCAAAAGATTGTTGAAACTGTAACCGGTTAGTACAAATCGTTACACTGACTGGTTCACATCCTGGAAAATTACGTAATGTACATTCAAGACTACGTTCCTCTGATAGCACGTATTTATTCATTGATGTATAATTCTATCGAAATATAATAAGGGAGAAAGAATAAATGCGTAAACATATTGTTGCTTTGATTTTTCTTATACTACTACAGATGGGATTCACAGTTGCTATCGGATTTTTAATACAACATCTAACAAATATGTGGTATTTCCCAAAAGATACTCTGGCAGCCACTATCCAAGCAGAATTCAACATGGGCGGATGGGCTTTAACAGCAGAAATTGCCGTCGTAGTATTAGCAATATTAGGAACAATAGCATTTGAAATTTGGTTGATAATAAGCGGCTACAAAGATAAGGATGAACTTATGAACAAGGTAGAGACGACTAAAAATGAGATTATAGAAATACTACAAAAGAGAAATGTTGAATAATAGACTTACGCGATATTTGTATTTATGATAAAATTTCGTTCATAGGGTTAATTATGGCACAAGTAAAATCAGGATGGGCTAGAATAGTAGAAGCGGCTGATAAGCCTTTAGGGTTTTATATTTTAGCCCTTTTAATTGTTGAAAGCTTTCTGACTATTATCATAACTGTGGCTGATTTAGATCCTTCTGTTAAAGCATATGGTATGTGGGCTGGTATTGGACTTTTTGTAATGATTGTAGCCACTGTCACATTGTGTGTTTGGCATAAACCTACGCATCTAACGTATACAGGATATGATAGTCTTGTCGAGCATGGTAAAGCTAGCTATGGAACAGAATCCAAACAGATAACAGAAGATGACTTACCCAAGGGCGTTTCAGGCTCAGGAGCAAGAAAATAGAATGGTTTACGCAATAATATTAGATATTGACGATGATTCTAAAGATTTAGAACCGATGTACAATAAGATAAAATCTATAGGAGCATGGATGCATTATCTTGAATGGGCTTGGCTTGTAGAGCCTAGTGGCAAACATGATGCTAACAGTATATTCAATCTTCTTCGTGAATATATTGACGAAGAAGATGATTATTTATTTGTTACAGGAATTCAACCTGATTTTCAGGGATGGTTACCTGAAGAAGCTTGGGAATGGATACATGAAAGAATATTTTAGTATCAATTTATTATCAAGTTTGTGTTAATATTGACAAAGACATATCATATGCAATGATAGATAGTCGAGCCTAGAAAAGATTGAACGTATATAAAAACTGCTTGTTCTTCTAGTACCGAGCCTTTATGTCATTCCCACCCAGCCCTCTTCGTCATCCCAGCCATCTTCGTCATCACAACCTTTTCGTCATTTCAGCTTTTTTCGTCATCCCAGCGCAGGCTGGGATCCAGATAGTTCAGTATTAAAAAGAATCCTGTATATAAAGCGCCGTTCCTGAAAGGCATAAATTTCCTGGATTCCAAATCAAGTTTGGAATGACAAATAGGGGGTACGGGATGACAGACTTGACCTCAAGGAAATTACTCTACCCTGACTTCTCTCCGTAAACCCTGATACTTTTAACCGAGCCGGCGGCTTCTTTAATGGTTTCCATCGGTAAATCAATCTCATCGAGCATCGCCTTTACCGTCGGGTCACCGGTCATCAATTCCAGCGGCATTGAAGTCTCTTCGGTTATCGCCACTTTCTGAAATCCGGCTTCTCCCAGCATACCGAGATAGTCCTGCTTCAGGGAAGCACCGGCAACGCATCCCACGTATGCACTGACAGAATTCAGTATTTCATCTGGCAACTTCTTTTCAAGAACGATATCGGATATCATAAGCCTTCCGCCCGGTCTGAGGACACGAAATGCTTCGCTGAATACCTGTTTTTTATCCGGTACGAGATTGATAACGCAGTTCGAGAGTATTATATCGGCTGTACCGTCCGCCACGGGCAGGTGTTCTATCTCACCCAGCCTGAACTCTACGTTGTTATATTCACCTTTTTCGGCGTTCTCCCTGGCTTTACCAACCATCTCCGGAGTCATATCCACCCCGATTACTTTCCCCGTGTCTCCGACACGCTCCGAAGCCAGGAAACAGTCGAATCCGGCGCCGGATCCGAGGTCGAGGACAACCTCACCTTCTTTGAGCGACGCCAGTGCCACCGGATTTCCGCATCCCAGACCGAGATTCGCTCCTTCCGGGACGGCCTGGATTTCCTCGTCCGAGTATCCGATGCTTTTACTGACATCTTCCTGCGTATTGCTGCCACAGCAGGAATTCACAGGTCCGCAGCACGAGCTATCCTGTGTTGCTGCCCGGGCATAGTTCTCCCTGACGAGTTTCCTGATTTCTTCTTCTCTGGTCTTATTTTCCATCTTTCACCCCTCTGATTATCTCGTCCATTACCGGTCCGAGTATATTTGTTACCATATCGGTAAGCTCATCCGCTTTTATCAAAGACAGGCAGCATACCTTCCCGTCTTTCTCAAAACTCGTGACCGCCAGCTTGTCACCGGCATGAATATCAGCTTTTTCTCTTAGTTCCTTCGGCAATACCATCTGCCCCCGCTCGTCAACGCTTACCAGGGCTTCAACCTTGCAGCATGACATCTGCGACGGTATCGAACAGCACTCGTCCTGTTTTGTCTCGTCCATAATTACCACCTTTATGATTATTTATATATTTCTGATTTATCTGAATATTCTGATTATACAGAATAGAAATAGTATTGTCAAGTAGTACAATACAATTCGGAATAATATAATGTTATTTCCTCTCCCTTGATGGGAGAGGATTAAGGTGAGGGTGATAATTGGGTTTATGTCACCCTCATCCTGCCCTTCCCCCATCAAGGGGGAAGGGACCGGCGTAGGCTTAGCTTCAGACAGTTTTTATTGCTACAGCATACCTGTATTTATAGAGATTGCTTCGGTTCGCCTATTGACGGCGAATCTCGCAATGACAAAAAGAGGTTTGGTTATTGACGCCGAGGCTCTCAATGACAACAAGAACTACCGGATGCAAACAGAACTTCATAAAAAAGAGGGGCTTTTCAGCCCCTCCCTATGATTGGTAATAATTACGGATTATGCCCTTAACGTTGCGCCCAGGTCCTTTTCCAGCTTCTGCAGTATCTGCTGCTGGACTTTATTTACCTCTTTATCGGTAAGAGTATGGGCGGGTGACTGGTAGGTAACCCGGTAAGCCAGCGACTTTTTACCCGGCGGTACCTGTTCTCCCGAGTAGACATCGAATATATCCACGTCCACCACCAGGGAATACCCCTTGATAACCTCCACTATCCGGTCATGCGTCACGCCGGCGTCAACTATCAGCGCCATATCGCGTACAACGGAAGGGAACCTTGGCAATGCCGTGAATAAAGCGTACTCCGTGGTATAGGGCAAAAGCGACGGCAGGTCCAGTTCGAACAGGAAAACGGGTTCATCGATATCGAATCTCTCCAGCACAGAGGTATGGACTTCACCGATGACTCCTGTTACCTTCCCGTCAACCGTAACATAAGCCTGCCTGGAAGGGTGCAGCCCGTCGTCCTTACCCGGACTGTAAACGGCTTCTACGCCGAGTTGCGCCAGTAATGCTTCGACAACTCCCTTGGCATCGTAGAAATCCGAAGGTCTGCCTTCACCGTGCCAGGAATTCTCGGCGTCTATCCCCGCTATCAGACCGCACAGTATCTCGCGTTCTTCCGGCAGGTCGTCCTTCCGGGGAATATATACCTTCCCGGCTTCGAATATCCTGATGCCTCCGTCTTCGTATCTCCGGTTCGATTCCAGGGCTGTAAGCAGGTTCATTCTCAAGCTCGGACGGAGGTATTCCTGGTCGGTGGTCATCGGATTGGACACCCTTATCAGCGATGCTTCGTCCGGACCGGTGCCGGTCGATATGCTGTTTATCATATCCAGGCTGGTTAAAGTATACGTCATCACTTCCTGCAGACCGTATCCTGCCAGCAGCCGGGTAATCTCCCTCTTTAACTCGAACACCGGAGGTGCGTCGTGCCTGGGTATGGGCTCGCTTATCATCGTTAAGGGGATCCTGTCGTAGCCGATTACACGGGCGACTTCCTCGATAAGGTCTTCCCTCAGGCTGACATCGGTCCTCCAGTAAGGTGCGGCTGCCGTAACTTTTTCCGCGGAATCATCTCTCTCGACCTCGAATCCCAGCAATTCCAGTGAACTTGCTATCTCATCGAGGCTATAGTCGATACCGATACAGCGTTTGACTTCGGCAGCGGAAAGAGAAATCGGCTCGTGTACCTGTTTCTCGGGATAGATATCCACTATTCCCTTTGCCACTTCTCCGCCGCCGAGTTCGGCAAGAAGCTGGGTGGCACGCTTCAGGGCAGGAAGAGTCAGTTCCCGACTGATACCCCTCTCAAATCGCATACAGGCTTCGCTGGGAATACCCAGGGTCCTTCCAGTATAGTGAATACTCCGGGCATTGAAGCTCGCTGCTTCAAGCAGTATCGATGTTGTATCCTCCGTTACTTCGCTGTTGGCTCCGCCCATAACTCCTGCAATCGCTACCGCACCCATCGGGTCCGATATTACCAGCATGCCGGAATTGAGTTCCCTTTCATTATCGTCCAGGGTAATCATCGGTTCGTAATCGGAAGCGCGCCTGACTATTATTTTCTTTCCTCTTATCTTCTCGTAGTCGAATGAATGCAGCGGCTGTCCGTACTCGAGCATGACGTAGTTGGTAACGTCCACCAGGTTGTTAATCGGTCTCATCCCGGCGGCAAGCAGTCTCTGCTGCATCCAGGCAGGCGATTCAGCGATGGTAACGTTTTTTACAAGCGAGACAGCGTAGCGCGGACAGAGGTCCGGCGCATTTATTTCGATGGCTATCTGGTCTTCAATGGAATCTCCGGCTTCTTCATAGGTTATTTCCGGTATATGCGTTTTCTGACCGGTCAGCGCGGCTGCTTCCCTGGCGATACCGATTACCGAAAGGCAATCGGCCCGGTTAGGTGTGATATCGATGTCGAAAACGACATCGCCCATGTAGTCTGCCAGCGGCATCCCAAGCGGGGCGTCGTCAGGCAGGACCATTATCCCCTCGTGGCGATCGGACAGACCGAGTTCCTTTTCCGAACAGACCATCCCGGCCGACTCTACTCCGCGTATCTTCGCCGGTTTAAGAACTTCCAGTTTCCCGGTATGGCCGTCGATAAGTTCGGCTCCGACCTGTGCGAACGGTACTTTGTCGCCGACCTTCAGGTTCGGCGCTCCGCAGACAACGGTAGATTCTTCACCACCAAGATCGATGGTGGGAAGTGTAAGACGGTCAGCGTTGGGATGGGGATTTACGGCCTTTATCTGGCCTACGACCACTTTATCCCAGCCGGTGCCGATTTTTATTATCTCTTCCACTTCGAATCCGGCCATTGTCAGTTTTCCGGCAAGTTCTTCCACCGGTACCGTGATATCGACATATTCCTTTAACCAGCTAATCGGTACTTTCATTTTTATCTTCTCTAATTATTATTTTTATTTACTTATCCGGAAGGTCTAATACTGACGCAGGAAGCGGAGGTCACTGGTATAGAACAACCTCATATCGTCTATTCCGTACCTCAGCATCGGCAGGCGTTCCAGCCCCATTCCGAAGGCGAAACTGGTATACACGTCGGGGTCGATTCCTCCCCGACGGAGCACATTCGGGTGCGTCATCCCTGCTCCGAGTATTTCCAGCCAGCCGCTGTTCCCGCAGAAACGGCATCCGTCTCCGTGACAAACCGCGCAATCGATAGCCATCTCCACGCCGGGTTCGACAAAGGGGAAGTAGTCCACGCGGAATCGTACCTTCCTGTCCTCGCCGAAATAGCGCCGGGCGAACTCGTACAGAGTGCCCTTAAGATCGGCCATCGTAATTCCCTTATCGACCGCGATACCGTCGATGTTATGGTAGATATTCAGGTGGGTGGCGTCAATCGATTCATACCTGTATACACGGGCGGGTTCGACGGTCCTTATCGGCGGCTCCATTTCTTCGACTACCCGCGCGCTTACAGCCGTACCGTGAGTACGCAGCATCATCGGGCTCTCACCCTTCGCATTTATATAGTCTATCCAGTAGGTAGACATAGTATCGCGCGAGGGATGCTCTTCCGGTATGTTCAGGGCTTCGAAGTTATAGTAGTCCCATTCAACTTCGGGACCCTGTGCAATCTGGAATCCCATCGACCTGAAGATATCGCAGACCTCGTTGATAGCTTGGGTAACCGGATGAATTCTGCCTGCCGGAACAGGTTTCCCCGGCAGCGTGATATCGATTGCATCGATATCCGTCAGGGAAAGACGGGACTCCTTTATCTCCTGTTCTTTTTCCTTCAAGCTTCTCTCCAGGCTCGCTTTTACCTTGTTCGCGGCAGCACCGACCGTTCTCCTCTCTTCGGGAGGAAGATTCGCCAGGCTGCGGAGTATGGCAGTCAGCTCGCTTTTCCTGCCAAGGTATCTGATCCGCCACGCTTCGAGTTGTTCTTCAGCGCCAATGCTTTTCAGCTCTTCCAGCGCTCCCTGCTTTAAATTTTCCGGATTCTGTGACATTTGCCTTTATCCTTATTCTTATTACTAAAAAACCCTCCACTCGGGAGGGTATATATGTATATTGACTATACCTGCTGTTAAAATGATTTCACAATACTACCTCCCAAGCGCAACTAGCGCCCGGTAAACATGAAGTTGATATTAAACTTAAAGGAAGTATTGTGTATCGTTTTCATCATTTACAGCTTTCGGAGGAAGTTTATCACACGACCCGAGTTATTGTCAACGGATACCGGCTCGGGTAAAGTACAATCTTTCCAAAAGAGTGCCTAAATCAGTAAATAATCATTTACTGCACTATTTCCGTATATTTAGTGTAAAATGTAAGGAAATATATAATTCACTTAAATATAAACTCAGATGGTGTCGTATGCCTGATTATCCCAATATAAAATTTGGTGATTATTTGGTTAGATTACGTCCAAATGATAATGACAGGAAAAAGCTGAATAATTTAGGATTTCCTGACATGATAAATTATTTTAATTCAAGTGAAATTAACTTTGATTTAAGAGTAGCCGCTAAAAACAGAAAACAGAATCGAAATATAATTGATAGTTTTAAATATGAGTGGGTGTTTTGTACCGAAGATAATACGCAAGTAGAAAATATTAGCGACCAAAGATTTAATACATTCAATACTGAAGGTAATGGAACGTTTTATTTAGAAACGCGAAAACCAACATCGAAAAACCCATTACAATCAGGATACTATGGATTTCGAGATTCCAACTATATCATGGTTTTTAAGTCAATGGCGGTAAAAATTGGAAATTATTCTAAATTGGGTCATTTTAAAGTAATGGTACGCCTTATTGATAAAGAGGGTAATGTTGGTGAATATATACGTGCTGCTGAATTTACTATTGTTGATAAGGATAACCTCAGGCAGTGGGTTGTAAAAACGGTCATAGGATTGTTTGTAACTGCGATTGCAACTGGGATAGTTGCCTTAATATTAAAAGCCTGCGAATCGCCTTCTTGATATTATAAATTACGGCGGCTAAGAATGAATAAACCTACAAAGAATAATACAGCCCCGAAAATAGCAACTTGTATGTTGTGTGAGAATAAAAATATTGCCAATAATGCACCGATAATTGTTAATGCTAAACCAACCCACTGCATCATTAATACCCTAAATCGTACTATTGAGATTATAAATATAGTGACTAATAAAGTCAATGAAATAAGAAGATAATTATGAGTTTCATAAGAGCAAAAGAAATCCCGTCACGTTCCGGTAACTGGTATGACTCTGAAGTCAGATGTGTAAGACGTGGTAAGAGATACAGAAGCTATACCCGAAACCGAATATCAGGTGATAAAACATGAGAATCCTACAGCAGTTACTTTGAAGCCGTTACATAGGGAAAAGGGGAGTGAAAATGGAAATTGAATGTTTATATTGCCTGAAGGTAATTCAAATCCCTGAACGCATTGATACTAATAAAAAATATAAAGGTGAATTTACGTGTAGCCAATGTGGTGCAAGGTTATATATAAAATTTACTGGTTCTGCTGATAAAGATTCATCGCAACCTGCAGAATACAAAGGAATTGAAAAGGGTAGGCTTACTGACGTAGTAATTAAAGTATCATATGAAGATGAAGTCGAAAACGCAAAAGAAAAGCTTAATAAAAAAATTGAGGAGATAAGAAGTCGCTCTGGTCATAAAGAGTAGTGCCTAATGGTGAAACCATGATTGTACTTTACCCGGTCCGGATTAACATCCTTCCGAACTGCAAACGAGTGCATAAAATTATCCCCCCGGATTCAGGGGGATAAAACAAAGCTTAAATTAAGGTTTAGCCTGTCTTAAGCCTCAACCTGGCTTTTTGCCATTGTAACCAGTTGAGTGAAAGCTTCCGGTTCTCTGACCGCCATATCGGCAAGCATCTTACGGTTTATTTCGACTCCCGATTTCTTCAGGCCTTCCATAAACCGTCCGTAATTAAGCCCGTTATTCCGGCTGGCTGCATTGATACGGGCAATCCAGAGACGCCGCATATCGCCCTTTCTCTCGCGGCGGTGGGCGTAGGCGTAACTCAAAGAATGGAGCATTGCTTCATGAGCACGTCGATAAAGGTTGTGCCTGGTTGCTCTCTGCCCCTTGGTAAGGGCAAGTACCTTTTTATGCCGGTGATGTCCTGTAAAACCTCTCTTAACTCGTGGCAAGGTTCATTCTCCTCTTATTTCACCCCATAGGGAATTAGTCTGCTGATTCTTTTTCTGTCGGCGGGATGCAGTTCGATTTTCTCATCGAAAAGTCTTTTTACGCGCTTAGCTTTCCTCCTGCGCAGATGGCTTTTCGGCCCCTTCACCCGCATAATCTTTCCTGTACCGGTAATATGGAAGCGGCTTTTCGCCCCCTTATGTGTCTTCATCTTTGGCATTAGTCTCTAGTTAACCTCTTCCTTTACTTTTTCAGTTTTCGGTTTCTGTGCAGCTACCGGGCTCATAACGACATGCATCCTTCTTCCTTCCATCAGCGGCTGACCCTCGACGGCCGCGATATCTTTCAGCGCTTCCGCCATTCGCTGCAGCAATTTCCATGCGATTTCAGGGTGCGTAACCTCGCGACCCCTGAACATAATTGTTACCTTTACCTTGTCCCCGCCGTTAATGAGTTTTCTGGCAAGTCTCGCCTTGGCATCAAAATCATGGTCGCCTATTTTCGGTCTTAACCGTACTTCCCTTAGCGAAACAATTTTTTGTCCCTTTTTAGCTTCCCGCTCTTTCTTAGCCTGCTGGTACTTGTATTTGCCGTAATCGAGCAGGCGACAGACCGGCGGTACCGCGGTAGCCGCGACTTCTACCAGGTCAAGGTTACGGTTTCTTGCCGTTTCCCTTGCCTGGTCAAGGGGCATTATTCCAAGTTGTTCGCCTTTTTCTCCGACAAGGCGGACCTCTGAAGCCCTTATCTCTCTATTAACGCGTAGCTTCTTTGCTATGTTCTGACAATCCTCCTGTCAATAAAAAGTGTTTCGAGATGGAACTATATCATATTTCAGATTGATAATCAAATCTCAGTCTCAAAATTTACCGCATAATTATTACTTAAGACCGGTCGCTTTTGTATCGATGGCTTCTCTGGCAGTCTGTATGAAATCGTCCAGTGGCTCCGTGGTCTGTTCACCGGTACGCAGCCTGACGGAAACGGTTGATTCCTCTACCTCTTTATCTCCGATAACAAGCATATAAGGTATTTTTTCGAGCTGTGCCTGCCTGATTTTCTGGTTCATCCGTTCCGAGCGATCATCAACCTCAGCCCGGATATCATACTGCCGTAGTTCCTTTTCTATCTCCCGGGAATGCTCATTATGTCTGTCGGCGACCGGAATGATCTTGACCTGTACAGGTGACAGCCAGACCGGAAATGCCCCGGCATAAAACTCTACAAGCATACCGAAGAACCTCTCCCATGCTCCAAACAAAGCCCGGTGTACCATATAGGGACGGTGCTCCTGTCCGTCGTCGCCGATATAGGTCATATCGAACCGCTCCGGCAGGTTAAAATCGAACTGAATCGTCGAAAGCTGCCACTCACGCCCCATTGCGTCCAGACACTTCAGGTCTATTTTCGGACCGTAGAAAGCGCCGCCGCCTTCATCGACTTCGAATGGCAGACCTGATTCGTCTATAACCCGGCGTAAAGCTGCTTCGGCATCCAGCCACATCTTTTCATCCCCTACCGAGTCGTCCGGGCGAGTGGACAGATATATCCGGTATTCCTCCATCCCGAAGGTTCTCAGGACATACAGAGAGAAACGCAGTACCTCTGATATTTCGTCACTCATCTGTTCCGGCGTGCAGATAATATGTGCGTCGTCCTGCGTAAATCCCCGGACTCTGAGCAGACCGTGAAGCACGCCGCTCTTCTCGTAGCGGTATACAGTCCCCAGTTCCGCCCACCTCAGCGGCAGCTCCCGGTAAGAACGTGTCCTGGACTTGTAGGCAAGTATATGGAAAGGACAGTTCATCGGTTTCAGGTAGAATTCCTGTTCGTCGATGGTTAGCGGAGCGTACATGTTCTCCTTATAATGATCGAGGTGACCGCTTATTTCCCAGAGCTTTGACAGACCGATATGAGGGGAGTAGAGGATTTCGTAGCCGTTGGCGAAGTGTTCTTTCTTCCAGAAGTCCTCGGCAATCGACCGTATGCGACCGCCTTTCGGCATAAATATGGCAAGCCCCCCACCAATTTCTTCGGGGAGGATAAACAGCTCGAGTTCCTTACCGAGTTTCCGGTGGTCTCTGCGGGCTGCTTCCTCCAGTCGCTGAAGATACTGTCTCAGTTCTTTCCCCGACTCGAAAGCGACGCCGTATATTCTCTGGAGCATTGGATTTTTTTCCGAACCGCGCCAGTAAGCTCCCGCGATGCTGGTGAGTTTGAAAGCTTTTACCTGCCCGGTTTTTTCTACATGGGGACCGCGGCAGAGGTCTGTGAAAGAACCCTGCCGGTATATGCCGACTTTCTCGTCCTCGATTTCGTCTATCAACTCGAGTTTATACGGCTGGCCGGTAAACAGTTTACGTGCTTTTTCTTTGGTTATCTCATCTTTTTCAAAGGGAGAATTCGATTTTACTATCTCATTCATTTTCTCTTCGATAACCGGCAGGTCGTCGGGAGTAAGCGAACGGGGAAGTTCGAAATCATAATAAAATCCGTTTTCTATCGCCGGACCGATTCCGAATCTGGCATCCGGAAACATTGACAGTACGGCTTCCGCCATAATGTGGGACGCCGAATGACGCATCGTTTCCAGTCCTGCTTCTTTACCAATTGCTTTTTCAGGCATTTTTTACCAACTATAAACCTCTCATCCGATTCAGGGATGAGAGGCTCATTTACGTTTCTCCGGAATAAGATATATTCTTGTAATCTTCCACCAAAGTCAGAATGAGCCGGAGTATACGAATCCCCGAACTTTGATTAATTATAACAGCCACAGTTTGTTAGCGCAATATCTTATGGTAAGGAAGTATTTCAATAATTCTTTTAACCACATCGAAAACTTTTTCCCCGGATTATTTTTAAGGTATTGACAAGCCGATAAATTTGTATTAAATTTTAATTTAAATATATATTTTAATTTATTATTTAATTTTTATTTTAATTTATAAATTAATTCGTAAGGGAGGACTGAACCGGTGGCTGAAAAGAATATCACGATATATACAGGAAAGGGCTGAGCTGCATGCGACCAGGCGAAAGAGTATCTTACGCAAAATGAAATATCCTTTACCGAAGTTAAAGTCTACGGCAGTATGAATATAGATGAAGCCTATAAATTCATGATGGAAAAGACGGGACAGTATTACGTTCCGGCAATAGTTATCGAGAACGATATTATAGCAGGCTTCGACCAAACTAAAATAGAAGCAGCCCTGGCGAATTAAACTCGTCTGATGAAAAAATATCAGCCTTAAAGTATAACCCAGGTTATAAAAGGAGCACAGTATGGAAAATAAAGATTCAAACGAAGTAAACGACATTATCAAGACCATAATGAGCAGTCTTAAAAGCGAACTGGACAATATCAAGTCGGAAATCAAAGAGGATTTGAAAGCTGAACTGGACGATATCAAATCGACTCTTAAAGATGAAATCGACGCTACAAAAACTAAAGAACCCCCTTCTCCCGAACCTCCTTTCCCTCCGCCCCCACCCCATCCTTTCGATGATTTTCACGGACCTGATATTGTAACCGGCAATGATGATAGAGAATCCAGGAAATTTGATGTTTCCGAATTCAGTAAAATCCATATCAGCGGCAGTTTCGAGACCGAGATTACAAAGTCCGATTCTTACCAGGTCAGGGTAGCCGCCAATAACAGTTTCTTCAGAAACGTCGATGTAAAAAACGAAGGAGATACCTTACATATCAGTCACAGCAGACATATCGGCTGGAGAGCCGCCCTGATAAGACCGAGAATAGAGATATCTCTCCCCGACCTGAAGGAGTTGAAACTCTCGGGTGCCGTAAGCGTAAAACTCGAAGGATTCACCTCTTCCGAGAGTTTTAAACTTGATATGTCAGGAGCCAGTTCTCTCGACGGTGATATAAACACCGGTACCATCGACCTTGAAATGTCGGGGGCAAGCCGTACCAGGCTGACGGGCTCGACAAGAGACGCCGTAGTCAGGGCTTCCGGGGCAATCCGTATAAACCTTCAGGAATTTACCATCGAAAACGCAGCAGTCAAACTCGGCGGAGCCAGCCGCATGTCGGCTTATGTCACCGGGAGGCTGGACGCGCGTATAAGCGGTGCTTCCTATTTCGGCTGGCGCGGCGAACCGGTTATGGGAGATATCAGGACTTCCGGCGCTTCGAGGTTAAGTAAAGAACAGTAACACATCCGGAGGATAAACCGTTCTGCCCGTTATTGAGCCCGGTCGGATAACAGAAGAGCTGCTTTACCAATAAAAAATATATATTTACGGGAAAAACCAATGAAGAAGTTTTTCGTAATCTGGATCAGTCAGGCAGCTTCTCTTGTCGGCAGCGCTGTCGTCAACTTTGCCCTGGCCTGGTATCTTACACAGGAAACCGGCTCGGCTACTATACTTGCCACAGCCCTTATGATAGCCTTCCTGCCCCAGATCATCCTGGGACCATTAATCGGGCCGTATATAGACCGATGGGATCGCAAGAAAATCATAATCATCTCCGACTCGTTTATCGCCGTGGTAACCGCCGGCCTGGTACTGCTATTCTTCACCGAAACCATCCAGATCTGGCACATATATATAGCCATGATTGCCAGGTCTATCGGGGGTACTTTTCATTTCCCCGCAATGTCAGCTTCCATCCCGCTTATCGTGCCGGAAAAACACCTCGCCCGGGTGGCGGGACTGAACCAGATGCTGAACGGGGTTGTCAATATAGTCGGTCCGCCGGCCGGGGCTATATTGATGGAAACCCTCCCCATGTACGGAGTACTCGCCGTAGACATAGTTACTGCGATTATCGCCGTAGGTTTGATTGCCGTAATCGGGATACCCAGACCTCTACGAACGACCCTGACGGAAAAAGCATCCGCTCTTTCCGACTTACTTCAGGGTTTCCGCTTCATCTGGTCCTGGAAAGGTCTGACAATATTGCTTGGTATGGCTGCTTTAACCAACTTCTTTCTTTTCCCGGCATTTGCATTGACGCCTGTATTCGTTTCGGAACACCTTGAAAACGATGTATTGAAACTGGGATGGATTAATTCGGCTTTCGGAATAGGTATTATCGGAGGTGGCCTCCTTCTCGGAGTATGGGGAGGTTTTAAACGACGCATTTATACCGTCATTATGGCAATCGTTATTGAGGGTATTGCCACAGCATTTTTCGGGTTCACGACCGCAGGTACTTTCTTCCTCGGGATAGCCTGTGTATTCCTGTTAGGAGCAGGTATTTCAATGGCAAATGCGCCTCTGATGGCAATTTTTCAGTCTGTAATACCTCATGATATTCAGGGTCGTGTCTTCACTATCATGGGTGCCGTTTCGGCTGCTGCAACACCAATCGGGCTTGCCGCAGCCGGACCCCTCGCTGACTCGATAGGTATCCGCTCGCTTTTCTATATAGCCGGAATCGGTACGTTAATTGCAGGTGTAATAGTATTATTCCTGCCGGCAGTAATGAAATTGGAAGACTATAAACCGGATGAAACAGCACAACCGGAAAACTAAAGCTTTTAATTATGGCTGGTGCATTTTTCACCTATCCCCTTACCTCTTTCCTGTCAGAACCTATGATATTTGTTGAGGTCCTCCCCGGCAGGAAAGGGGAAGTATTTGAGAGAGGGGGCTTAAAGCCCCCTCTCTCTGTCTCTCTCCCCCTCTCTCCATCAAAAACTCTTCTAGTGGTCTAATAGAACGGACACCGAAAGAAGGGATAAAATAAAACAAATCTGGAGGTGTCATGGAAGAAAGGAAGAGAAGGAAATACACAGCAGAGTTCAAGGTAGA
>DAOULV010000017.1:0-70931 GCA_034416335.1 Dehalococcoidales bacterium | reverse complement strand
GACTACATAGAGATGTTTTACAACAGCCAACGATTACACTCGTCTATTAATTACCTGAGTCCCTGTGAATTTGAAGCTTTGTCTCGTACCTCTTCTTGATGTGTCCATTTTTACTTGACCACTACACTCTCTCACAATTTCTTGGTACTGAAAGAGAGGGGGATTAAGGGGGTGAGTAGTAAACAGAATAGTAATAAAACCAACCCTAATTGACACCTGTTTAACTTTATGTTAAAGTGTTGAGCAGGAATAATAAATGAGTATGCGGCTCGATAAAACCTTCGAAATCAATTCTTATTACTTTACGTTTTCATATTGCGGAAACGTACGGGAGGTTTTATCCTGAATTCACTCTAATTGAAGAATATATTCGAATAATCGGAACCCTCCCGGACGGAGGGTTTTTCATATATAGGGAGAGTTTATGCCCCATAATGGTTTATAATTAGCATAATTCGGAAAAGACAAATGAAAAAAGTAACGCTCAAAACAGGAAATACCACCTACGATATCCTTATCGGCGCCGGGTTGGCTTCACAGGCGGGAAAACTCTTGAAAGAAAGAGGACTTGCCGCCGGCAAAGCCGTGGTGATAACGGATACCAGAGTAAAAGACCTCCATTGTGAAACACTGGTAAAGAGTCTGGAAGACTCCGGTATCGAGGTACCGGTAATAGAAATACCGGCAGGCGAAGAACAGAAATCACTCGAGACCGCCGGCAGACTGTACGAAAAACTGACGGATTTCTATGCCGAAAGAAATACTCCCCTGCTGGCACTCGGAGGAGGAGTAATCGGCGATCTCACCGGGTTCGTCGCTGCTACCTATATGCGCGGCGTACCCCTCATCCAGTTACCCACCACCCTGCTTTCACAGGGCGACAGCAGTGTCGGCGGTAAAACAGCCATAAACCACGGACAGCTAAAGAATAAAATAGGAGCCTTCTATCATCCCCGTCTTACTATTTCCGATATCTCGACTCTGAGTACGCTTAATGCCAGGGAGCTGAGCAACGGGCTCTCGGAGATAATAAAGCACGGGCTGATACTGGATGAGGACTTTTTCGGATACCTCGAAAAAAATATGGATAAGATTAAGGCACTCGATTATGAAGTCCTCGAAAACATAGTAGCCCATTCGGCGGAGATAAAGGCAGGTGTGGTAGAGAAAGACGAACTCGACCTCGGATTACGGAATATTCTTAACTGCGGCCACACCGTAGGGCACGCCGTTGAATCGGTCTCGGGTCTCAAGATATGGCATGGTGAAGCGGTAGCCGTAGGTCTGGTTATCGAATCCAGGATATCCTGCCGACTCGGGATAATGAAAAAAGACGACGTAACAAGGCTGAATAATTTACTCATCAAAGCCGGCCTTCCCGTCGAACCGCCGGACCTCAAGCCGGAAAAGTTGCTCTCGGCAATGAAGCACGATAAAAAGGTAATCGAAGGCAAAATCCGGTTCGCTCTGCCGAAGACGATAGGAGAAGCATTTATCACCGATGAAGTAAGTACCTCGATTATTGAAAAGGCACTGGTGGGTTGAAATGGACAGACCGAAAATATGCGCGGCAATAACAAACGATGACTTAAAGAAAGTCCGGGAAACGGAATCCCTTGTAGACCTCTTCGAGGTCAGAATTGACCTGATAGGAGACGGATGGGAGAAGGTAGCCAGGGCTATCAGCAAACCCTGGATAGCTACCAACCGGACTATCGACGAGGGCGGCAGGTGGAATGGAAACGAGGCCCGCCGGATTGAGAGGCTGCTTCAGGCGATAGAACTTGGCGCCGGAATGGTGGATGTTGAATTCAGGACGAAGAACTTAAAGAACATAGTCCCGCTGGTCAAGAAGAGGGTAAAGTGTATACTTTCATTCCATGATACCGAAAAAACTCCCTCACTCGACGAACTGAAAAGCATCGTAGAAAGGCAGATAAAAGCCGGAGCCGATATCTGTAAGGTGGTTACGACGGCACGGGAATTCGAGGACAATCTTAAGGTGCTGGAATTGATAAAAGAATTCCCGGACACCAGTGTAGTAGCCTTCGCAATGGGGCCGGTCGGACAGACCAGTCGGTTACTCTGTCCGCTGGTCGGAGCTTACTTCACATACGGCTCACTGGGAGAGGGAATAGAATCGGCGCCAGGGCAGATAACGGTAAAACAGATGATTGAAACCTACAGGATACTGGGAATCGGGAATTAAAGAAAATGGGAATTTTCAGAGATTATCAGGACGCTTTCGGACACCTGCTGTATGATTACTATAAAGGATACATCGATAGCCGGATACCCGGAATAACCGAGAGATATGACGGTTACGTAAACGACGCCGGTTCGACTGCGCTGTATTTCAGTGAATATAAAGACTGGCCGTTAATCGAAAAGAAAGCAATCAGGCTGGCCCGCGGCAGGACGCTGGATATCGGGTGCGGCGCCGGCAGACATTGTCTGTACATCCAGGAAAAGGGCCTCGACGTGACAGGGATAGATAACTCGCCGCTGGCTATAGAAGTCTGTAAACAAAGAGGGGTAAAAAATGCTGCCCTGCTGCCAATCGGTGATATCAGTCCGGACCTGGGGATATTCGATTCGATATTGATGCTGGGTAATAACTTCGGGTTATTCGGCAGCTATAAAGGTGCCAGACGAATACTGAGAAAACTGGCCGGTATCACATCGAAGAGCGCCAGGATTATAGCGACATCAAATGACGTGTATCAAACGACAGAACCGGACAATTTAAGCTACCACGAGTACAACCGAAATCACGGCAGGATGAGCGGTCAAATTAAAATGAAGGTGAGGTATAGAAAATACTCTACCCCGTGGTTCGATTACCTTATAGTTTCGAAAGATGAGATGGAAGACATACTTAATGGCACAGCCTGGCAAATATCCAGATATATCGATTCGGAAGACTCGCATTACGCGGCAATAATCGAAAAAAGAAAAGGCAGGAAAGTTAAATGACGGAAATATCAGGCAAAACAAAAGTCTGCGCATTAATCGGCGACCCCATAGAACACACAATGTCGCCGGCAATGCATAACGCGGCTTTCAATGAATTGGGACTCGACTGCATCTATGTAGCCTTCGGGGTAAAACCGGACGAACTCGCCGGTGCAATCAAGGGAATGAAATCACTGGGGATGCCCGGCTGGAATGTCACAATTCCTCACAAGGTGAATGTAATCCCCCTGCTGGACAAACTCGATCCGCTGGCTGAAAAGATAGGTGCCGTCAATACCGTAGTCAACAATGATGGTATTCTGACCGGTTATAATACCGATGCTACCGGGTTCCTTCAGGCAATGCTGGAAAAGGGTGTTGAACCGAAGGACAGGAATGTAGCGATAATGGGTGCCGGCGGTGCCGCCAGGGCGGTATCTTTTATCTTGGCTGACAGGGGGGCTTATCCCGTTATTCTCAACCGCATAGAAGAACTGGACTGGGCCGTTAACCTGGCCACCATGATTTCAAAGGAATTCAACATCGATGTAGAAGCGCTGGAATTGACAAGGGACAATCTCGGCAGGGTTCTGGAAAAGGCAGAGATACTGGTCAATGCCACAAGCGTCGGTATGAGTCCGAACAATGACAAATCTCCGGCACCGGCGGAACTGATGAAATCAGGGCTGACCGTATACGACGTAATATATAATCCCATCCAGACAAAATTACTGAAGGACGCGGAAGCCGCCGGGGCGACAACCATCGGCGGGATAGACATGCTGGTCTGGCAGGGTATCCTGGCGTTTGAAAAATGGACGGGACAAAAACCGCCGTTCGACCTGATGAAGAGCCAGGCGCTCAAATTCCTGTAGTTTGCGAGGTAGCATGAAAACGAATATTGCACTGATAGGTTATATGGGTACGGGCAAGACCATCGTCGGCCAGGCTCTGGCTGAAAAGCTGGATATGAACCTGATAGAGATGGACTGGTTTATCGAGCAGGAAGCCGGTATGAGTATACCCGATGTTTTTAAAAATGAAGGTGAAATCGGGTTTAGAGAGCAGGAGATAGCCGCTGCTAAAAAAATCGCGGGAGAGAAGTCCTGCGTGATTGCCTGCGGCGGCGGAATAGTCCTGAACAAAATAAACATCGACCGTCTGAAGGAAAGTTCCGTAATCGTATACCTCACGGCATCACCGAAGACGATACTCAAGCGTGTTTCGGGAGAAGCCGGACAGAGACCGCTGCTGGAAGTCGAAGACCAGTTGAAAACGATAAAGGAAATGCTTAAGTACAGGGGCCCGTATTACGAACGGGCTGCTGAAATTACAGTTAATACGTCCAGGCTCAGCGTTGATGCTGTCGTAAAGAATGTAATCGCAAAATTGAAGGAATATGAAGGCTTCGATATCTAAAAGTACCATAGACGGCGTCGTTACCGCCCCGTCATCTAAAAGTTACACCATCCGGACGCTGATATGCGCTGCACTGGCAAAAGGCGAGAGTGAGATACTCCGGCCGCTGGGTTCCGATGACACCGAAGCCTGTAAGGATGTACTGCAAAAACTCGGGGTACGGGTTGAGCAGCGTAAAGACTCGTGGCTGGTTTCCGGAGGTTATTTGCATCAGCCGGACGCGGACCTCTATTGCCGCGAGTCCGCCGCAACACAGCGGTTTATGACAGCGGTGTGCTCCGTAATACCCGGGACGTGCCGGTTGACTGCTGCACCATCACTGACAAGAAGACCGGTACAGCCGCTCATTGAGTCATTGAAACAGCTTGGGGTAGATTGTCTACACCATGAAGATGATTCTTCAATAACAGTTAACGGTGGTAGTTTCAAAGGTGGAATAACAGAACTGCCCGGAAATATCAGCTCGCAGTATGTTTCGGCCCTGCTTTTTATTTCCCCTTTCGCGGAAGAAGGTATGACTGTAAGACTGACAACTCCCCTCGAATCGAAGTCGTATGTACTTATGACGCTGGAATGCCTCAGGTCTTTTGGAATCCATATTGAATATACCGATGATTTGAAGGAATACCGGACAGTCCGCCAGGAATACAGACCGGTACAGTACGGGGTAGAAGGTGACTGGTCTTCGGCGTCATACCTGCTGGCAATGGGAGCGCTTACCGGGCAGTTGGAAGTGCAAAACCTGAATCCGGACAGCCTGCAGGGAGACAGGGTGATACTGGACTTACTGAGAGATATGGGGGCAGCCGTAAATATCGGAGAGAATGGTATTTCGGTAAGAGAATCACCGCTGTCAGCCGTGCAGGTTGACATGACGGACTGCATAGACCTGCTGCCGACAATGGCGGTACTGGCTGCGGCAGCCGAGGGAACCAGCGAATTTACCGGCATCTCGAGAGCCAGGATAAAGGAATCAAACCGGGTTTCGGCGGTTAAAGCCGGACTTGAAAAAATCGGTATAGATATAATCGAAGAAAGAGATAAACTTACTATTACCGGTGGTGATATAAAAGGAGCGGTAATAGACTCGAATAACGACCACCGGATTGCGATGGCTTTCAGTCTGCTGGGTCTGAAAACCGGAGGAATTGAAATAGAAAACGCCGAATGTGTATCAAAGACATTTCCCGAATTCTGGGATATACTGAGAAGTGTCGGCGGCGAGGTAAAGACGTATGGTAAATAGCTACGGCAAGATGTTCACCATAACCAGCTTTGGCGAAAGTCACGGCAGGTGTATCGGAGTTGTTATAGACGGCTGCCCTGCCGGTCTGGTTATAAGCGAAAATGATATACAGAAGGAAGTCGACAGGAGAAAACCTGCGAGCGGTATTTCTACTGCCAGAAAAGAGCCTGAAAAAGTAGAAATATTGTCCGGAATAAGGGAAGGGCGCACTATCGGTGCCCCGATATGCCTGCTTGTCTGGAATTCCGACGTCGATTCCTCCTCGTACGATAAAATCAGGTCGTTACCCAGGCCGGGCCACGCCGATTATACCAATTACATCAAGTACGGCGGATATAATGACTACCGGGGCGGCGGCAGGTCTTCGGGCAGGATTACGGTCGGGTACGTGATGGCCGGCGCCGTGGCGAAAAAGCTCCTGAAATCCGTCGGAATAGAAATAATCGCTCATACGGTGGAAATTGGCGGCATAAAGGCTGCTGCCGGAGAATATACCGAAATAAAGAAATCCGCTGAAAATAACGTGCTCAGGTGTGCGGATGCAAAAGCTGCCGAACAGATGATGAAGATAATAGAGCAGGCGCAGGCGGAAGGGGACAGTGTCGGCGGAATTATAGAGGGTATCGCGTTGAATGTTCCCGCAGGACTCGGCGAGCCGGTATTCGGTACCCTTGAAGGAGAGCTTGCAAAGGCGATTTTCGCCATTCCGGCGGTTAAAGGAGTGGAGTTCGGTTCGGGTTTCGTCTCAGCAGGGAAAAAAGGCTCTGAAAATAATGACGCCTTCAGAATGGAAAACGGGAAAATTATAACAGACGGAAATAATGCCGGCGGTATCCTCGGCGGTATCTCCAGCGGGATGCCGATTGTTATCAGAGTTGCAGTAAAACCAACCCCATCTATATCAAAGGAGCAGGAAACCGTAAATCTGGACAATATGGAAGACGCGACTGTAGAAGTAACCGGCAGGCATGATGCCTGTATCGTTCCGCGTGCCGTGCCGGTGGTTGAAGCTATGATGGCTGTTACGCTGTGTGATTTTACCAGAAGAGCAGGAATTATCCCGGAGGTAATTAAATGAGTCTTGAAGAGCTTAGAAAGAAAATAGATGACGCCGATCAGAAAATCGTAAGACTCATAGCCGAGAGGATAAGGGTAGCCGGGGAAATCGGTGGAATCAAAAAAGAACGGGGTAAACAGATAGAGGACACTGCCCGGGAGCAGGTAGTGTTGCAGCATATCACCGATATCGCCCGTGAAGAAAGACTCAATCCCGATGATATATCGAGAATATACCGCCAGATAATGGCGATGGCAAAAAGTGTCGAGGGTACGATAGTTGCTTTCCAGGGGGAAGCAGGAGCCTACAGCGAAGAAGCCGCCTTTAATTACTTCAGCTCTTCCGTCCTGGTTAAACCGTGTGAAAACCTCGACGACGTTTTCAAAGTCGTCGAAAACGATGAAGCACAAAACGGTATCATACCGATAGAGAATTCTCTCGAAGGTAATGTCGGGCAGTCGTATGACCTGCTGCTGGACTCGGAGCTGAATGTAAGCGGGGAGACGGAGCTGCGTGTCGTACACTGCCTTATCGCTCATCCGGGGATCGGTCTGGAATCGATAAAAAGAGTTTATTCCCATCCCCAGGCCCTGGGGCAATGCCGGGTATATCTGAAACATCTGAATTGTGAACTTATACCTACGTACGACACTGCGGGCAGCGTAAAAATGATCAAAGAAAAGGAAATAAAAGACGGGGCCGCCATCGCCAGCGCCCGGGCCGCTGAAATCTATGGAATGCAGATACTGGCAAGAGAAATAGAAGATAATCCGGACAACTATACCCGATTTTTCATTCTGTCAAAACAGGCGTCGCCGCCCTCGGGAAAAGATAAAACTTCGATTGTTTTCTCGGTAAAACACAAGCCGGGAGCGTTGTTCGAGTTCTTGAAAATATTAACGGCGGGAAATTTAAACATGACCAAGATAGAGTCCAGACCTACAAGGCAAAAACCCTGGGACTATAATATGTACCTGGACTTCGAAGGTCACCGTAATGACGAAGGTATCAGGAAAACACTGGAGGCACTGGAAAACAACGCCCTGTTTATGAAGGTGCTTGGCTCATAC
The DNA here is from genome assembly GCA_034416335.1 of Dehalococcoidales bacterium. Taxonomy (GTDB): domain Bacteria; phylum Chloroflexota; class Dehalococcoidia; order Dehalococcoidales; family UBA2162; genus MGML01. The sequence goes on along the minus strand of DAOULV010000017.1, from coordinate 63,184 downwards.
CCGAGGATGAACTGATTCCCCGGACTTTCGCCCCACTTCGTTCAAGTGTCAGAAAGATTGTCTTCCTGATCTTATTGTTCGACTTCGGTACCGATTCAGCTTTCTTGAGAAGTTTGGGGCTTATTATTGACAGCGGTGGTTCTTCGCTGACCTTTTCAATCTCCGGGATGCCACTGAAGGTATGAATAATATCTGTAATTAACGCTGCTTTATTGAGACCTATGGTCATAATCGTGCCTTCTTCCCAGGCTCCGATTACCTGCAGCACTCTTGAACTCAGTACGTGTTCCACCCTCCCCGAAAGTCTCATTAACTGATTTGCTTCGATAGGAGGCGGGATAATCAACTGTAATTCTTCCACCGTGCCGTTCATATCGTTTTTTTCGTCGTTACTGTGTTCTTCATTGTATTCTTGCTTGATTTTGGCACGTATGCTCTCGCTGGTTACTATCCGTCCTTTGTGAACCTGTCTTATCGCCCTGGCAAGCTCGCTGCACTTTATATCCTTTAAAAGGTAGCCGCTTGCACCTGCTTCCATAGCCTGGATCAAATACTGATCGTAAAGAGTAAGCATGATAATATTACAGGCTGGGAATTTCCTCTTTACCTGACGGGCAAGCTCTATTCCATCGACACCGGGCATTTTAATATCCATAAGGACTACATCTGGCTCAAGTTTTTCAATCTGTCTCAACGTTTCCTCGCTGTCGGCTCCCTGACCGATAACTTCAATGTCCTTTTCCTGTTCAAGCATATGCTGCAGTCCATCGCGTACAACCTGGTGGTCATCAACCAGTAACACCTGAATACACTCTTTAGATTTTGATTTAGTAACCAATTCCGAATTTCCTTTCAATATAGTTAAGATAATCCACCTGCATACGCATAAATTACGCATATACGAAATAGTGCGCAGAACTGATAATAATCCTCTGCTATCCGATTTGGAAGCACTAAAAGGATACCTCTACAAGAAAAAAGTAGCATTTTCATGACCCTTGAGTGTACGAGTCTATTCATTGCACAATCACGGTCCTGCTTTCGTACATATTTAGTTAATTAGTTTTCTCTTGTAAGCTTCCGATACGGCTTCGGAGCGATTTCTTACACCCAGTTTCTCGAATATAAGACTTATACTTCTCTTTACCGAAGCCTGGCTTAGAAACATCTGCTCGGCTATTTCTGCCGTAGTAACTCCGTCGGCTATGAGATGAAGAATGGTAGATTCACGGTCAGAAAGTGAAAATTTGCGTCTTCCGTCGGCTGCAGATGTTAATTCATTAAGATGGTCGCGGGTAAGAGACAGCGCCAGCGGCGAACGTCCTTCGCGTACCGACCGTATCGCCCTGACAAGTTCCTCACGCTTTATGTCTTTCAGAAGGTAACCTACCGCACCCGCTTCGATAGCCTGTGTCAGGTACTCATCATACAGTGTAAGCATGATAACGTTGGTATCCGGATGCTTCTGCCTGAGTCGACGTGTAAGCTCGATCCCGTCTACCCCGGCCATTTTGATATCCATCAGTACGATCTCAGGTGAGAGTGATTCCACCTGCGGTAATGCTTCATTGGCATCGGATGCTTCTCCAACTACGTTGAGATCATTCTCAAGTTCCAGCATCCGCCTGAGCCCTTCACGTACAACCTGATGGTCATCGACCAGTAAAATATTAATCGCCTCCATCTGATTCCTCCTCTATGCGAGACTGGACGGGGAAGGTAAAAACTATCGTTGTACCGATACCTTCACTCGTCCTGATATTCATATCACCCCCGAGCATTTCAACCCGCTGTTTCATCCCGAGCAAACCCAGGTGACCTACGGATATAGCGCTGTCAAGCGTCTGCGCCAGGTTAAATCCCTGCCCGTCATCGCGAATCTCTACGAATAGAGAATCCGTTCTGAATTCAACACTCAGTGTCACACCTGTGGCGCCCGCATGTTTCCTGATATTGGTCAACGCCTCCTGGACAACCCGGTAAACGGCTATCTCGATACTGGACGGCAGTCTAACAGGTTCTCCGGTCTGATTGAACTTGCATTCGGTCCCATCAGCCGTCAGCTCATCCAGGCTTTGTCTGATGGCATGTGTAAGCCCCAGTTCATCCAGGGCGGGAGGTCGCAAACCGACGACCACTCTGCGCAGTTCCTTGAGACTTTTGGTAATCGTGCCTTCCATATCGCTGAGTTCACTGCGGGCTTTTTCGACTTCCTTCTCCGGTAACGCGTGTCTGAAGGACTGGATTCCGTATGATACGGCGACCAGCCACTGGGCAACGCTGTCGTGAAGGTCGATCGATATCCGGTTTCTTTCTTCTTCCTGTGCCAGTACTACCTGACCGAGCAGTTGTTCTACCTGTAACTGCTGGCTCTTGAGGCTGTCCAACATTCTTGCGTTTTCAAGAGCGACTGCCGCTTCATTAGACATCGTCTTGAGGAGGTCTGATTCATCATCGGTGTATGAAGTCCCGGACTGTTTTTCACCCAGTGCAAGAATTCCTATCAGTCTACCCTGGCTGCTTATAGGACATAGAAGCTCGACGCCGAGCGCATCGAGTGCCCTCTTTTCTATCTCCCACATTCCTTTAAATTGAGGTATTATGTCAATTAAATTACGCCTCAGTACTTCTCCCTTTTCACTCAGCCAGGTTACGATAGGATTATCACTCAACAATTTAAGCCTGGAGAAAGGTTCCACATTATTGGACTGATTAACAAAACGCAGTTTATAGTCACCGGTCCCCATTTCGGGGAACAGTAAAGCAGCCCTCTTTACGTGCATGGAATCCACGATCGGATGCAGTACGCTTTGCTGAAGTTCGTTAAGGTCGAGTACGTTATTTATCTTGTTCGAAAAATGCAGCAGCATCTGCCGGTAGTCATAGGTATCATGGTAAAAAAGCTTATCGATCCATTTCTGGAGCATATCCCGCAAGGGGCTGAATAACAGGGCTGACATAAGCGCAATGGCGATAACAAGCGCAAGACTCGTATAACCCAGTCGGTCCTGGAAGAAAAGCTGAATAGCATAAATAGACAGCAAATATATTGTACTGAGGAATATTGTCAGACCCGAATACACCAGACCTTTACGGAGCACGACTTTTATGTTCAACAACTGGTATTTGACTATCGCATAGGTGATAAGAAGAGCATTTAGAACCCCGCCGATATAGTCGAAAGGATACTTGAAAAGAGGCGGATATGCCTTTGTCAGTCCGAAGACCGCGAAAGCTACCATTCCCAGAATAAGATACGTGGTTCTTCTCCGGTTAATGGCATCTATCGCGGACCGGTAATGCCTGACAAGCGTATACCCCGCCGCGAGCATATATCCGAAGGTAATCGCAATAAAGAAGTTGGTTATGTGAGGGATATACTCCATATACAGTTGTCCGTCTACGAAATAGGCGTCGCGGAGAACGAAGCCGGATGCACTGAGTATGCCTATCACGACCGCGAACGCGTAACCGAAATAAGTCCAGAAGTTGATTTTCTTGTTGGTAAAGCTTCTCACGAATTGGTAGTAAAAAATCATCATCGGATTACCGGCCATTACGATCATTTTTCCCCAGAAATAGGTCTGTTCATGGCTGATATCCAGATGGGCTATTGCCGAGCTTATGCTCCACATTGTCGCCGCGAACAGGTACAAAGCGAATCCAAGCCGTGCTCTCGAAAATCGGAGTATGGCCACTATCGTCAGCGTACCGTAGATAATACCGCAAATAAGCGGAACCGATATAAAAATATCCACTTACAGTGTCCCCTGTATATGTTTCCAGCGTATATTCTTTAATAAATCTAGCATACGGTCATAAAGACGAACGTAAAGATACTAAAGGTTTCATAAAAGTTTCATAAAAGTTTCGTAAAGAATCGGAAAGTCTGAAATGCCTGGTTGGAGAATCTTCAGGGTAGAACTACCGGGATATGCCCGTTAATTGAATGCCCTTGTGTACCGTATATGGAGTACTACAATGACCCGAGCCATCTCTCGTATACCGAATCGCAGCTTTCCTTAATATCCCCCCGTTCACCACTTTCTAAATAGAGACAAAAGGCCATAGTACTAATCTGGATTATAGATACTGGAAAAGAGTAACGAAAGTAACAAAGGGATAGGAGTATGAGCCAAAAGGCTCAAATATCGGAAAAGCCGGGCATATAAACCCGGCCTTCTACCTTTCGGGAATATTGACTCTGCTATTCTACGAGAGCAGCTTCGGCTACCTCGGACAGTAAGGCCTCCAGAATCTTATCGGATGGATTCATATGCGGTGGTTTTAGATGTGCAAGGTCAGCCCCGGCAGCTTCCTGTCTGGCCATATATTGCGAAAACGTCGCTGGGGGTAAGATGGTCACCCTCAGTGGAAACAGTCCGAGCATACTCTCAAGGTGTGCGTAATCGCCATCGAGCCTGCATAGTTCCTCGTGCAGGATTTCCGCGGTACGAACTTCATCCGTTATTTCATTATCTTTCAACTCCAGGTATATATGCATAATCGGTCTATCTTCTTCATCTTCCTTCCTGATAGACCAGTCGGCATAAGGCAGCCCTGAATTTTCAAGTGCCTGCCATATCGTTTTTTCGGTCATCCTGGTAAAACCGGCAATGTCGATGAGGCCGTCTATCCTCCCCACGAATGCCATCTGTGGAATATCTATGTTCAGAACGTCATTACTGAGTGACGTTATTTCAATAAGGTCGCCTATAACATAGCGAACAAACGGCCCGCCCATCAGGTTGGTAACCATTATTACGTATTTATTCCCTGCTTCCACCTGATTAAGCATAACAGCTTTCGGTATATAGTTCCGATCCTCCCTCCACCGGTGATACTCTCCTTCAGGTATAAACTCGAGGAAATTAATGTGCGGAACGAACGTCATATCGTTAAAGTCCCAGGTCTGAACGGCGATTACGTTGGCTTCGGTAGCGCCGTATACGTCAAGCGGCGTGTGGCCCCACATCTCCTCGACCTGTTCCCTGTATATGGAAGAATCCGTACCCATTGCGACGACACCCTTTAGCGACCATACGTCCTTCGGATACAGCGGACGACGGGCGATTTTACTCTTTACCACAGCCTTTACCAGCCTGAACAGTACCTTCGGCTGAGACAGCAGACTCTTAAGATTACTGGTCCCCGCCCCCTGGCTGAATTGATTTCCCACCGCAACAAGTACACTGGAGAGACCGAAGAACATATCGATTCCTTCGGATAAAGCCAGTTTGAACCCCTCGCGTGTTCTCTCCTGGAATGACATTTTTTCAGCTTCGGTCAAAGGCGGTATGAAATCGAAAGGAAACACCTCCTGGGCTCTAACCGCCCATACTCCGGCGCCGTAGGGTCTTGGGGCAAGGTTATAAATGACTTTATCGTGCTTTTTCAAGGCAATATCCCCTCGTCCCTTACAGGCACAGAATATCATTATTCCCAGCATGGTATCGCCAAGTTCTTCATACATTCTTCCGGAAAGAGGTACCCACTTAAACGGATATTCACCGGACCTGCCTGAAGTACGCATCCAAGTTAAAGGTTTTTCCGGCAGCGTTTCTTCCTTTTGTGTCAGAAGAAAATCAGCGTAGTCTTCATAGGTAGTAGGTCGGATACTCTGTTGGAATTCCTGGATTGTTTGCGGCTTGATCCCTCCCATCACGTGATCGCCAAGATCGCAATTACTCAGTGCTTCGATCTGTTCAAGTAACAGACGTTCCTGTATGGACATAAATTCATTGATACTTAAGTCTATAAATCCGCAACATTTCTGCCACAATTCATCTGTTTTACCCTGTTCCAGTAATTCATCTGCCGTCGGCATATCTCACCTCACCAGATATTTCAGGCACGCTAATTTATCCAGATAATACGTAACTGATAGTAATATGTCAAGCTTTTTTCACAAATATACAAACGTATCACATGCGTTTTTACACAGTGATTGACAAATTTTATGTGAACCTGTATTCTGAATTCAGATATTCAAACAGAATGGGGTAATGTACTTAAAAATATGGAATAATACACGGTACAGGCAGGTTCTGTTAAAATAATAAAGCAGGTTCGATAGGATAACTCTGTTTCAAGGCAGGTACAATAAATGTCCAGTTTCTGGACCATGAAAATCGGAAGAAGTCAACAGGACAACAAGAAAGTCGTAAAGAAAAACGGTAAAAAACGAAGTATGTCCGGGAAGGGCTCGTCCGAGATTGTCCGGGCTCTTGTAGACAGGGCATTGACGGATGCCGAACAGCTTGTCGAAAGTATCAAGTTAAGAGCCGAGAAAGAAGCTGCAGATGAAATTGCCCGGATTAAAAAACAGGCGGTACTGGACGATACCGATATCTCACCCACAGTAATTGAACTGGAAAAATTCCGGGAAGTTATCGAACCCGAGCAGACAGAGGCGCAACAACAGGAACAGTCGATTCTAACTGCAGACCCTGAGCCCGTTACCGAAGAGATATCTGAAACGGTTGCCGAATCACCTGCATCGGAACCGGAAGAACCCGGAACGGAAACCGTCTCCGAACCGGTCTCAGAAACCGGAAGTGATGAGGAAATCGATACGATCGTCGCGGAAGATGAAACTTCCGCCACTGAAACAGAATCTTCTTCCGTTGAAAAACCTGCTGACGGAACCAACAAACAAGCGGATACGGAAACGGAAGAAAATACGCTCGTTACTAAGGACATGGACCGAAATGCGCTGTACGCCAACGAAGTCGAACTGGTTATTTCGACTCCTGTCGACCCGGCGGCTGTGTCCAGATTGTATAATAGTCTTCAGATGACTCCCGAGATAAAGATAATGTATACCACAGGTTCCTGGGACAAAGGGACAATAATTACGGTTGACTTGGAAAAACCCCTTCCCCTGCTTGATATTATATCCGGAATAAAGGAACTAGAAGTAACTACTCTGGAATCTCAGGACAATGATTTATCGGTTAAACCTTCCAAAGTATTAATGGGAGGAAATAAAAAGAACATAAAAAGAATAGATCTTCTTTTAAAGGCAAAATAAACCATAACTTGAGAGATGTATACCTGTAAATCGAGGTTTAGTTAGCGAGGGGAGGAGTATGGCGACAACAGAGAAAAGTCCGTCCAAAGACCTCGGTGAAATGCTTGTCGAAGCCAAGCTGATTACCGAAGAGCATCTTAATCATATTAAGGAACTACAGTCGAAAGATAACCAGAAAATCGAGAGAATTCTGCTTCAAGAACGTCTGGTCACTCCCCAGCAACTGGCATTTTTCACGAGTTTGCAGCTTAAAATACCTTTTGTAAACCTGAGGAGAGAAGGTGTAAAACCTGCAGCAATAGCTCTGGTTCCCGAACAGATTGCCAGGAAATACAGCGTCATTCCTATCGATGTTACCGACGGTACCCTGGTAATGGCGATGGAAGACCCGAGGGATGTCCAGGCTATAGAGGAACTTGCTGCTTTTACCAGGAAAAGGATAGAGCCGGTACTGAGCACATTCCAGGATATTCAGGAAATGATCGATCTCACCTACAGGGTAGGAAGTGAAATCGAACAGCAGTTGAGCCAGATCCCTACAAGATTCCAGAGAGCCAGAGTAACAACCGAAGCTCGTGTATCCGCAGAAGCGATCGCTCAGGCACCTGTTGTCCGGGCAATCGACCTGTTGATAAAACAGGCTGTCAGAGACCGGTGTTCGGATATTCATATAGAACCTCAGGAAGATAAACTTCGGGTTCGGTACAGAATCGATGGTATCCTGCACGATGTTATGTCACTGCCTCTCAGTGTTCACCCCCCGCTGCTTTCACGTGTAAAGATTATGGCCGGGCTGAACATCGCCGAGAGACGCCGTCCCCAGGACGGACAGATTACCTTTGATATGGGAGACAGGGACGTAGATATCCGCGTAGCCACCACGGCTACGGTATATGGTGAAATGGTGGTACTCAGAGTCCTGGACAAGGCATTTGCATTCCTCCCGCTGGCGGAAATCGGTTTTCTACCGGACACCCTGGAAAAATACCTTTTAATGGTTAAAAGCCCTTTCGGAATGATATTAATATCCGGTCCGACCGGCTCCGGTAAAACCACTACCCAGTACGCTACGGTTAACCAGCTTGACAATGTCGGGCGTAACATCCTGACCATCGAAGACCCTGTTGAATACAGGTTTAATAACATCAACCAGATGCAGGTAAATCCCGCCGCCGGACTCACCTTCGCTACGGGATTGAGGGCTGCAATGCGACTTGACCCGGATGTCATCCTTGTCGGTGAGATTCGAGACCAGGAAACTGCTCAGATTGCTACTCAGGCTTCACTGACAGGCCATCTAGTTTTATCGTCCGTACACGCTAATGACACGGCAAGCGTTGTCTACAGAATGATAGACCTCGGAGTAGAGGCGTTCCTCCTGTCTTCAGCCGTTGTCGGTATCACTGCCCAGAGAATGGTAAGGCGTGTCTGTCCTTACTGTTCACGCCCGACACAGGTTCCGGAAGACGAACAGCTTGCATACGAAGAGGAAATGCAGGAAAAACGTTCGGAATTCCTCGTCGGAGCGGGGTGCAATTTCTGTGCCAATACAGGTTATCTCGGCCGTGCCGGTATATTCGAAGTAATGCTGATGAGTGAATCGATACGAAGAATGGTCCTTACTGGCGCCAGTACCGATGATATAAGAGACCAGGCAACTAAGGAAGGCACCACGTCACTGTGGCATGACGGGATGCTCAAGGTAAAACAGGGAATCACTACCCCGTATGAAGTCATCAGAAACGTATTCTCTATAGGTTAAAGGGATAATAATGGCACAGACAGTAAATACCGCCGAGAAAAAAAACCTAATAAACTACCGTTATGAGGCTACAACCTCACAGGGTAAAACGGTAAAAGGGACAATTAAAGCTACGACCGAGATAGAGGTTGAAAGGACTCTGGTTACCCAGGGATATACCCCTGTCAACGTTGAAGTTGTTCCTTCCATGTGGAGTCTTGAAGAAGCTCTGCCGTCCCTGTTTCATGTTAAGCCGAAGGACGTTATTATTTTCTCACGGCAGCTGGCCACTCTCCTGAGATCGGGTGTTTCCCTCCTGCCGGCTCTTGAAATACTTCAGGGGCAGGTGAGTACCGGCAGATCCTTCGCAAAGATACTCGAATCTATGATAAACGACCTTCGTGCCGGCAGTTCCTTTTCGCAGGCGGTGGCGAAAAGTAATAAGGCTTTCAGCGAGGTCTATGCCAGAACAATTGCCGTCGGCGAAAGGACCGGCAACCTGGAATTAACTCTTAACAGCATGGCCGACTTTATGGAAAAACAGGGTGAAATTACCAGAAAAGCCGGAAAGGCTTTGACCTATCCGATGATAATCCTGAGTGTAGGTCTGGTTGTAGGTGTTGTCCTGATCGTAGCGGTTATGCCGAGAATGATAGGTCTGTTCTTACAGTTAGGTGTTGAGTTGCCGTTACCTACCCGTATCCTGATAGGTATAACGAATGCAATTACTCACTACCCTCTGGTTTTCCTGGTAGTTGGTTCCGTATTAGCGGCAGTTATTATCTGGCTTGTAAAGCAGCCTACCGGAAGACGTATTCTGGACCGGCTAAAGCTGACCGCCCCTCTGATAGGCCCTCCGATGTTAATGAATGAACTGGCACGCTTCAGCCGTACGATGTCGGTGCTGATAACCGCTGGATTAAGCCTGCAGGAAATTATGGAGTTGATGCCTCAATCCACGGATAACAGATATCTCCGCGACGCCTTGAACCGGGTTAATGAAGGATTAATTCTGGGAGAAGGCCTTTCCGACCCGATGTCACGTGTCGAACTGTTTCCCTCTCTGCTTCTTCAGATGGTAATTGTAGGAGAAGAAAGCAATACACTCGATTTCACTATGGGAGTAGTGGCTGATTTTTACGAGGTAACGGCCGATGACAAGATGACCAGCCTGATATCGGCTATCGGTCCCCTTAGCACCATATTCATTGCCGGATTCGTAGGTTTTATCGCGATATCCGTTCTCATGCCAATGTACAGCATAACCCAGGCTTTCTAAAGGCTGAGGTGTGCATGAAACATCATTTATTATCAAAATAAAACCGCAAGTATCCAGTGCAGGTGTGATTTTGACACAGTTGATGAAAAAGTGGATTAATCGCTATCGCAATCAACAGGGGATTACCCTTATTGAAAACCTGGTAGCAGCCGCTATCCTGGCAGCTATCGGCGTGGTATTTATGAGTGCAATAGCTACCGGATACCGGAATGTCGGAACATTGAACGACCTCCAGACTGCTGAGATTCTAATTCGTTCCCAGCTTGAATATATTAAAAAAACCGATTTCAATGAACTGGGCGAATACAGCATCGTGGTAGACGTCCCGGAACGATATTCAATGTCGATAAATTCCACTTCGCCGACCTGTATCGGTACAACCGATAACTGTGTTCCTCTCAGTCAGCTGGTTGAACAAGACCCCTTTTCTACAATCCAGGAAATAACGGTATCCGTTTACCACGGCAGTAAATTGGTACTCGCTGTGTCGTGCTACAAGGCAATACAATGAAAAAAAACGGATTTACACTGATTGAATTACTTGTCGCCCTGCCGATCGGTGCGGTCGTATTATTCGTGATAGTCTCAAGTTACTATCAGATTACCCAGGGACGCGTAGAAATAGCCCAGAGAAGTATTGCCATAAATGATATAGACCTGGCTATTCACCTGCTTTCCCAGGACCTGGTTATGGCTCAGGACTCCGACCTGTCGCCAGACAGTGAGCCAGTGTCCTATGTAACCCTTGAGTGGAGTGATCTGACGCACTGGGCGGCGGACCTGGAACAAATTGACCACGCCGCGAGTTACTATACGTCGAACACCACATTGTACAGAAATTGTGATGGCCAGGTTACCATTGTCGGAAGATATATTACATATATCGGCTTTACCTTCAGCAACAGGGCTTTTACCGTCAATTTGACCTCGCAGCCGGGATTACCCGAATCCGCGGTCAACAGGATTATTACGGTTAATATGAGGACCGATGAGTTACCTGAGTAATAGACAACGTGGGCAGGCTTTTATACTGGTATTGATATTACTTGGAGTGGGTGCTGCTTTAATTGTGCCTTTTCTTCTTACGACGGATACCGTTTCGAAAAGCCGCCAGTTGTACGGTCAATCGATAAAGGAAGATTTCGCCGCGGACGCTGCCGTGGAGTACGGGATGTGGCGGCTGAAGCACGAACCGGGCTTCGCAGATAATCTGCCGATTGGCTCGGAAAGTGATCCTTTTTATATTACCCTTAACGGTATAACCGCAAATACTACGGTCACCGCCCAGACACTGGAATTCGAACTTTCCGGTCAGGAATTGGCAGGGCCTGCCGATGGTGAAATATATTTCAAGGTGAAAAAAACGGTTGTCGCTACCGCTGCATACAATTCTCTTGCTGCCGACGGCTTTGAGGTTGCCGGTCCGGGATGCAGCGACGGCAACGACGGGACAGGCTCATGGAATGACGACTGGAGTTTCAGCGGAGACTGGGCCATAATCAACTACAATGAATATGAAGGCGACTGCGCCCTCTGGCTGGAAGGTGATGACAACTCCTATCCAGGCGATGGCTATGCCGAACGTGAAGTCGATCTCTCCGGCTCTTCGGGAGAGGGCCCGTATATATCTTTCTGGGCACGGGTAAGCAGCTTTGAAAGCGCCCACGGAGATGCAGCATATTTCAAGGTTTCCACCGATGGTGAAAGTTGGACCACTCTCCGAACATTCACGGAGAATGACAACGGTAATTATGAAAACTACCAGTATGACCTTTCGAGTTACGGTGCGCCTTCTTCTTTCTATATTGCGTTCGAGACGCATTTGAACAGCAGTTATGACGATTTCTATGTCGACCTGATAGAATTTACCAATTATGAAGAAGTAGAAACCGTGGAACCCGGTGTCGATACGGTATTTACCTACTATGTATCACTGAAATGCCTCGACCCGGATGGATGTACCCTTGATTCGATATGGGATGAGCTACCGGAACGCGGACCTTCCGATGATTATATGGTCTACGTGGACGACTCTACGGACTGGGACGTTATAGAATATGATACTTTCGCTTTCGACGGCTTCGAGACAAGCGGCGATACCGGTCCCTGGATCGGAGACTGGTCTCTCTCCGGTTCCGCATATGAGACGACCAGCGGTGAATACGATGGTGACCGGTGTCTTCGACTCGACGGTGAATATGGTTCCAGTGACGGGTATGCCGAGCGGGCAGTTGATTTAAGCACTTATTCCGGTAACGGCCCGTATCTCTATTTCTGGGCACGGATGTGGCTCTGGTACGGTGACTTCCTTAACCTCAAAGTCTCCACGGACGGCGTCGAATGGGATACACTCGAGACATTCGATGTGCAGGATGGTGATGACCAGTACCACCAGCACTGGTATGATCTTTCCGATTACGGTAATCCTTCCACTTTTTATATTGCTTTCGAAATGGATGCCAGTTCATATTGGAGAGATAACTGTGCTTTCCGCCTCGATAATGTTGAAATCAGCAGTTCACAATCACCTGTAGGCGGTGAATGGCCTATTCCTCCCTTCGATCCCACAGGCTTCAGTACGCCAGGCTCCGGAAGTGAAGAGTTCCAGCTGCTGGAGTGGGACTTCGAGACTGCCGGATATAGTGATATCAGCTTCGATTACGGTGAAGAAAGACTGCTCAGTTTTCAGGCACACGAAGCCCTGGACGAAGGGACCTACTGCAACAGGATCTATGTTACAGATAGTGACGGAAGCTGGCCCTATTTTAATGAGGAAGAAGCATCGATAGTAAACAGCGCTACCGCTAAGATTATAGTCGGTGACCCGGAAGAAACGAACTGCAGCGACGGGAAACTCGCTGTAGACAAGACGTCTGACCCGGAGATTGTCTACCCTTACGAGCAGACTACGGTGAACTATACAATCACGATCGAGAACGTGGATACTGTTCCCATATCGATATATGAAATAGAAGACTGGCTGCCGGCTACCGGTTCAACCCTCTCCGAAGAAGGGTTTATGTACGTGGATGACTCAGCTTCAGGACGCATTATCGGGCGAGAGTCATACCCCGTCCTGTTTTTTGACGGTTTTAACAGGTGGGACTCAAATACTGTTCAATGCTGGACCGAATCTGAGAGCAACAGCGCCAACTGTCAGATAGATAATGACAGGGTAGAGTTGCAGATAGATGGCCGCATTACTCAGTCTAATATAAGCACTGAGAATTATACGAATATTGTGTTCAGCTACGACTGGACCGGACGTTACGAATGTGAGAGTACCGATAGACTCTACGTGGACTGGAAACCTTCCGCCAACAGCACCTGGCTTAACCTTGGCAACCATAATATAGATACTGAATCCTGGCATAATGAGGAATACGACCTGCCGGCTGGCGCTGATAACACTTTCATAGATATACGTTTCTACGTCGACTCGGATTATGGTGATGAAGAAGGCAGAATCGACAACGTCCGCATATCAAGCAGCGTAGCTTCTCCGGATACGCCGGTATGTATGCCCGATGACAACGAAGGCACCGACTTTATGAGTGAACAGTGGGAAGCCGGCTGGCCTTATTACGAGTACCGGTGGAGTATAACCTGGGACTTCAGTCATTATCCCGGTTCCAGCGACCAGGTCTGGGATTTTTGTGACCAGAGTTCAGAGAATGGATTCTGCTATCTATACCCTTATGAAGACTATAATCCCACGCTCGAACTGCAGCCCGGTGAAATACTGGAGATAGTATTCCAGGCCGAGGGAACGCTGACGTACTCGGGTTCCTATTTCAATGAAGTATTCGTTAAAATCAATGAAGGTGGCTACTGGGGTGAATATGACGAATGGATTTATTCCTGGCCTACAGGTACCGTTATCGTACCTCAGTATGATCTTGAGGCAGAAACACTGAATTCCGTTTTACGTGCCAATGCCATGATAAGTCCCGAAGGTCACTGGTGGCGTTCCTGGGTCTGGTGGTGGAGGCGGTAGCTAAACCGCGTAACGAAGCTGTTAACACACATCTATCTGATAATATTGCACTTTCCGAATCCAAATTAAGCAGGTGTGTTCCTATTCCATCCGAAAAGGTATGCTTTTCTCCGCATTGTCGTAATTGTCCAGAAGAAGTCTAATATTATGTTATAATAGTTGAATTGAAATGAGAGGTAGACAAAATGACCGTTGAAGGACAGGAAGAGAAACTAATCACACCGGAAATGGAAGAGGAACTTTCATACAGGGCCAGAGACAGAGCCAGGAATGCCCGATGGGACCTGAACATTGCCATATTTCTCTTTGCGGTTCTTATCCTGGTTATAATTCTGGTAACGTACACCGGAGTCGGTCCTGAGGTGGTTGCTCCGGTTGCCGCTATTGGGCTGGCTGCAGTCTGGTTTGCCGGCTTACAAAGGGGAAAACAACTATATAAACGCTTTTTAATCGAGGAAAGGGCAAAACTGGAAAGGGATTTAAAAACTAATACGCGTGAAGCAATCGAAGAAAAAATCGTGGAAACCATAGAAGAACAGGTACAGAAAGCGTTGATAAACAGATGGAAGAAGTAAGTCATAAAACCCTGACATTTGCCGGCCATCGATTATACGTATTGACTTATCGACAGTTTATTTATACTCCTGATCACCGCCCTGTTGTGTGTACCACGACGATGTATCTGGAATAACAGATGGATTATAAGAAAATATTAAGCCGATTCTATCCGTCGGGATATATAATCCTGTGTGGAGTGATAGTTCTTGTTTACGGTGTATTAGCATTTGTATATATACAGCAGGGAATTAAGCAAAAAGATCTCAGTGAGAAGACAGAAAGCCTTTCTGCTATTGTATCGAAACCTCTTTCTTCTACTAAAGAATTAAGAGAGGAATATGATTCGATACAGGAAACTCTGGCACCGATCGATGATGTCAGAGCAATAGAAATCCTGGTTGAAATCGCAGAAAAATCCGGTGTCGATATTACACCGGAAGCGGGAAAATTCACCGTTCCCTCACCATCGAATAGTAAAGAAAGAGTGGGTTCAACACAGTACAATATAATCAAGTTCAATAACGTTAGCGTTCAAGGAGAATATGAAAACGTTAAGGCATTTATCAACGACATAGAGTCCGGTAACACTATCCCTAATATAAAGATAACCAGTATGTCGATTTCAGAATTAGAAGTCGGTGTCCAAGGTGAAGAATTAATCAGGAGACAAGAATTACGGATGGTGATAGATGCCGTAAACAGAATGATGGAAGACAACCAGCTGTATTTTATTCATAATCCTCTTAATGTTGCGGAAGGAGAAGCCACCAACCTGATGGGAGACGATCCGGAAACACCATTTATAACTGAAGGTTTCCCGGATATATATACTCCGGTAAGGCAGAAAGGTTACACAGGAAACGGTACTCCGAGAGATGGGTACGTATTATATAATCATGACAGGATATCACCTGAAGATCCCACGACCTATACCACGGTAAATTATATCAATGATTTTATGACCACATATTATTACACCTGCGAGAGTAATGGGCAGGTACGCCAGTGGGACGGCCCTATTATAGAAACAGCGAATGAATACACTGATACGGAAACCGTTATCACCGAGTTAAGAGCGTATTTGAATATTAAAATATACATGCTACCCGAATAACTACTTCCCTATATATTAAGGTATATTAAGGAGAAAAATTTTTGATTACCCTGGATATAACCAGTTCCGAAGTTAGAATCCTCGAAACCGATGGAAACACCATCAATTCGTGGGCAAGTCATGCAATTAAGCCGGATATTTTCGAAGATGGCATGATTGCTAAATCCGACGCTCTCGGACAAATTATCAAGGAATTAATGAACTCTAGCGGCATTAAAGGCAGCAGAGTAACAGCCGGTATAAATGGACTTTTTTCTCTGAGCAGGATAATTATAGTACCTACTCCTCCCGAGATACCTGTAGCGGAACAAGCCGTGCTGGAAGCCGTTGAAAACACTCTGCCGATATCGCTCGATGAAACCTACTTATCGTGGAATTCTATTGGTGTCGGTGAAGGCGGTCACCAGGTAATGATTCACGCCGTGCCCAAAGAAATGATTGATGATGAAATGTCTGCGTTAAAAACGGCAGGAATCAATGCACGCGTACTTGACCTTAGAACCATGGCCCTGGCAAGGACTATTAATACCGAGGAAGGCTTGATTTTCAATATCGACTCCGAAACCTTCGATATAGTGATGATTGTAGACGGCTTGGCAGAAGTGATGCGAACCGCAGCCTGGCAGCAGGAAGGTCTCAGTATAGAAGAAAAGGCTGAATTACTGACAACGGCAATCGAAACAACGGTTAGTTTCTACGATAATACCCGTCCCAACTTTCCTTTCAGGAAGACAAACCCTCTCTATATAACAGGTGAGATGTCCGGCAACCTTGAACTGGTGCAGTTAATACGTGACAAGCTGGAATTCAGTGAAGCTAAACTCGAACCTCCGCTTGAATATCCTGAGCACTTCCCGGTTTCACAGTACGCGGTCAACATCGGACTGGCCTTAAAAGGAATGATTCCCGATAATGAAGACAGCGGCAGTCATATAACTCCTGATATTAATATGATGCCAAGAGCTTACCAGCCCTGGCGGCCTACACCAAAGCAGATGTATCTTTCATTAGCTATATTTGTTGCCTTAGCTCTGCTTGTTCCCCTGTATCAGGTAACTGCTGCGGCAATGAACGAAACTGAAAACCTCGAGAAACAGTACGCCAGCATAAACAATTTAATGGAGTTAAGGAAAACCGCTCTCGCCAAACGAGACCCGCTAAAGCAAGCGGTAACAGACTATGATACACTCAAAAATATGGGTAAATCCTTTATGGAAGATTATGAGACTATCAGGAACCTTACCCAGAAATATAGTGCTAAGGTCGGATCGATAAGCCATCAAGGCAATTCGATTTCTTTTACCTGTGAGACAGAGAATTACCAGATTTTCAGGCAATTTATGACTGCTCTTGAAGAGAGTGGACGTTTTCTTACTCCCATCACTCCACCGGAAGGTTATCCCTATATCAAAAGTGGAATTATAAAACTCCGTCCAAACACTGGTGAAAGTTAAAATTTATCTGGTATTTCAACAGTATATAATGTATTAGTCTACCGAAACGTCTAAATAATAATCTTGTAGTATATTTCAACCGATTAATTTCAGCGTTACCCGCCTTAAAAAGATGTAAAATAATAAGAGTCCGCTTCATACGAAGCGGACTCTACTCCTATCCCCCCATCCCCAACTTCTAAATTTCTAATCGTTCGAATAATTTCTGATTATTCAGCCTTGTCGCCTTGAGTAACGGTGCCGGCTGAATCGACGTAGTATTCGTATGTCGTGTTCTGTGTGGCGACGTAGTTAACCGTAGAACCATCGATCAGATGCGTATGCTGATAGAGTACTGCCGTGCCGTTGGACGGGAACTCATGCATGTTGCTGGTCGCATTGGCTGCGCCGTTGTATGGACTGAGTTCCGACAGCTCATTGTCTACCATCATTGCGTGTACTGCCGACTGTATATTGGCAAACTCGGTTTCCGCCGCTTCCTCTTCACCTGAACCGATAAACCGACCGACATTTGGGATAACAACAGCCGCAAGTACGCCGAGGATTGCTACGACAATCAGCAACTCGATGAGAGTAAAACCCTTTTCACCCCTCTTAGGCATTTTCATTCTCCTTTCCTCCTCCAAATCCGGGGATTATCATAACTGGATATTCCGAATTTAAATCATATTTATGAGTTATACTATGATTATTCAGCTTTGTCGCCCTGAGTAACGGTACCCATACTATCTACATAGTATTCATATGTCGTGTTCTGTGTGGCAACGTAGTTAACCGTAGAACCGTCGATCAGATGCGTATGCTGATAGAGTACTGCCGTGCCGTTGGCCGGGAACTCATGCATGTTGCTGGTCGCATTGGCTGCGCCGTTGTATGGACTAAGTGTCTGAAGACCGTTATCGATCATCATCGAATGCACCGCCGACTGAATCGTGGAAAACTCAGTTTCCGCCGCCTCTTCTTCACCTGAACCGATAAACCGACCGACATTTGGAATAACGATAGCCGCCAGTACACCGAGGATTGCTACGACAATCAGCAACTCAATAAGGGTAAAACCTTTTTCACCTCTCTTCGGCATATTCATTACCGGATCCTCCTTTTTCTTAATTCTCCCCCCCCTTTAGAGGGAAAAACCAGCCTGTTGTTTTCAGGCTGCTCCATTAATATAAACCAGTGCCTATTGACTGACAATACTGCAACCGGGTGATTTGATGTTATACGTAACCTCATTCTTTCGGGTGATGGCAGGAGATTCGAAAGGTGCTCAGGCCATATCCTAAAGTATCATTCTTTTCCTGATACAAGTCCTTTCTGGATTGCGTAGGCAGCAGCCTGGCTGCGGTTTGCCAGGTGCAGTTTTTCCATAATATTCTGCAGGTGTGTTTTCACCGTGTTCTCAGAAATAAACAACTCATCGGCTATTTCGCGATTAGTGGCCCCTTTTGCTACCAGCTGTAACACTTCTCCTTCCCTGGGACTCAGGTCTCCGCTAGCATCCTGAGCAGGTTTCTTTTCCATCCCGGAGGAAAGACCCTGGAACTCGGTCAGGAGCTTGGTGGCCATAAGCGGTGAAACTATAGATTCTCCCCTGGCAACGTAGTAAATTGCCTGGACAAGTTCATCAGGCTCAGCTTTTTTCAGCAGATAGCCTTTAGCTCCATACTTCACGGAAGCAAACAAGTCCTCTTCCATTTCCGAAACGGTAAGAACAAGGATATTTGTTTCAGGCATTTCCGCCTGGAGAGCCTGTATTGCCTCCAGACCACTGCAATTAGGCATATTCAAATCCATCAGGATAACATCCGGCTTTAGCTGCCGGGCTTTTTCTATCCCTTCCAGGCCGTCTACTGCTTCTCCTACCACCTCAAGGTCATTACTTGCCGTAAGGACATCGGCAATGCCCCTCCTGAACAGGGTATGGTCATCCACTATGAGTACTTTTATTTTTTCCACTTCACAACCTCACTTTATCCAGGGGTAAACTGACCATCAGGGCTGTTCCATCCCCGGGAGATGTCGAAATATGCAGTTCACCACCAAGTGTCTCGGCTCTTTCTTTAATTATATTCAGCCCATGGTAGCCGGGTGGTGATTCTTCCAGGTCCTCAAGACTGAAGCCCTGCCCATTATCCTTCACCAGCATTTCTATAACTTCATCGCTGTTTTCCAGTTTTATCTCAACTTCCGTCGCGAAGGCGTGCCTCCTGACGTTGGTCAGCGATTCCTGGGCAATTCTGAGTAACTGCAGTTCCGCCACGGGGGAAAGCCGTGGAAAAGGCTTGGGATAAAAGAAATCAACTTTAATACCGTTATTATTCCCAAACTCATTAACATAGCTGTTTAAAGCTGAAATAATAGGCAAATTTCTTATCTCGTGACTGAGTTGATCGATTGACTCTCTTATATCATCGTATGTATCCTGGACTACTTTCTGAATATCATTTATCTCCTTTAGCGCCTGGACTGAGTTGTTCGATGAAACCGAATCACTGACCATCTTTGTTTTCAAATTCAGGTAGCCCAGCGATTGGGCTACGCCGTCATGTATTTCCCGGGCAATTCTTCTGCGTTCTTCAATGATGGCTTCCCTTTCGATTCGACGTCTGATGTTCAGGTTGATCCGATAGGGTACAACGGCAGCTACGAAACTGAACAGGGTATATACAACCAGAAGAGTAAGATTATATCCCTGCATAATCCATGTCCACCTGTCTGCAAGCTGGCTTAAGGCAAGGTGGGTTATCGATAGAATTATTGAAGCGGACGCCGCCAGCGATAATGCTACCCTTTCTTCGAACAGGAGGGCTGCCGTCATTATTGGTGTCAATGAATAAAGAAGGAAAACGCTATTCAGTCCGTTTGTGTATACGACAAGCGTGATACACAAAATAAAATCTCCAAGGAGTATGAGGTAAGTCATCGTACCTCTCTCGCGCCATCGCAAAGGTGAGAACACCCGGAGAACGGTGTATACACCCAGAATACCCAGAATAATATACATCTGGGCTTCCGGCATATTTGTTATTAGCGGAGAAGAATTTATCTGGGTGAACATCACGGCGAGAGCATACGAAAGGAAGCGGTATACCGCTAAAAATTGATACGCTTCCTTTTCATATCGACCAAACATATATGACTCCGATACTAAAATATGCTATCTATTTAATATATGTCAAGTAACACAGACTATTCTAGAAGTACCATAACCAGATTTCCTGTCCCCATAGCAGAGTTACCAGCGCTGCCGCAACCATAAACACGGCCGCCGGGATAGGGTCTTTACGTCCTTTGATTTTAAGAGCAAGCAGTATTCCGGCTATTATCCCGCCCGAAATCCATGACATCAGTAATGCGAGTATTATCAATGGATATCCGGTCATCAGTCCTACCAGGGCTGCCAGCTTGATATCCCCCATTCCCATCCCACTGGGGTATATCAGGAACGGAATAGACATCGCTACAAATCCAAGCGCTCCGCCCAGCAGTGCAATTATAGCCTGCCCGGCAGCGTTGCTGGCCGCCTGACTCACAGCGTTATAAACATTACCGCTCCCCAGACTATCCAGACCTGCTATCTCCGGACGGAAAAAGGCGAACGCGAAAGCGATAACCATTCCCGGGAATACTATCACATCAAGTACCAGCTGATTTTCGAGATCGATAACGAAGATAACGATTAATATACTTCCGTATATGATAAACACCAGCAATTCCAGGGTAAAACCGAACTGCCAGAAAAAATATCCGAAAAGCGCTCCTGTCACAAACTCCACCAACATCAGCCTGATCGGTATATGTGCCCGGCAGTAGCGACAGTGCCCCCGCAGGAAAACATAGCTGAAAACCGGTATCAGGTCCAGAACTCCAAGTTTGTGATTACAGGACTCACAGTGGGAAGGAGGAAAGACAATAGATTCACCCCTCGGCAGCCTGTCGATACAGACATTGAGGAAACTGCCTGTAAATAACCCGAATACTGTTGCTAATGCTATAAACAAATCTGGTTCTTTCCCTGTGCCGAATGATTCTCTGCTAAGTTTATGGTAACTTGATGGATGACTTCAAGTTTAGCTTTTCCACGCGAGTTATACTTCCTTATCGGTAAAAGCCCTGAAGTGTTCCTTTAAACTCTCCCTGAAGGCATCGAATTCTTCCTTGGTAATATATTCTTCGGACGATTTACTGCGCCTGGTTCTCTTTATTACCGACGACAGGGCTTTCTGAGAAGCCTCGACGACTTCACGACTGTGTTCATTTGCCTCGAGTTTTTGCCTTATAACACCAAGGGATTCATTTAATATTTCGTCCGTGATTCCGAGGGATGAAGCAATTCCCTGTGGATTGTCTGTCTCTTTTATGTACTGCAGTATTTCAATCTCACGTGTCGAAAGATTCGCCAGAAGGTTATCCACCTCCTTGTTCAGTAAGGTGAAATTATCAAAATCATCGATTATATAACCGGCGATTTCCGGCCTGAGTATTTCCTGACTGATCGGTTCGGCCCCTCCGGCAATCCGCCTTACCAGGTCGACCAGTTCTTCAGGGTCTATATCCTTGGTAACGCAGGAGGTAGCTCCGCACTTCAAGGCTGAATAACGCTGGTCTATGTTATCGGTATCTATTACCAGAATAACCGAGACGAAAGGCAGATTTTGCCTGATGTTCCGTGTAAGTCTGATTCCTGATAAATCATCGTGATTGATGTTCACGATGGCAATGCGGGGGGGATTTTTGATTATAAACTCCAGTGCTTCTTCGTTATTTGTCGTCTCTCCTGTTACTATCAGATCCTCTTCCCCTGAAAGCGTAAAGTGAATCCCCTCCCTGAACAGGACCTGCCAATCAGCCAGAAAAACGCTTATCTTCTCCATAATCCCGCTTCCTGAAATATTCTATGCTTTAATATACAATACTCTTATAAATACGAGTATAAAATTGATAAATATTTCATAAAGGTTTTGTAAAGGTTTCGTAAAGGATGATAACCGAATAATCCCTGTATTAGCTATCATATCGTGGGGTACCCGCCCCATAAAAAGGCGGCCGGTGAATTACCGGCCGCTGCTTAATTTGAATTCGGTCAGGTTTATATCTTCACATAAGTTCCGGTATAGCAGGATTTATCCTCACCGGAGTAGCTCTCTTTCAAACCGGTATGTGTAAACAGAAAGTGGATTTCTTCCACAGGTATACCGTGTGACGGTTTCAAAGGTTCCTTAATAAATAACCTGCCTTCGGGTTTCAACAAATCCGATAGCTTTTGTGTTATCCCCTTCCTGATTTCGGGCAAGATATCGTGTAGTACGTGATGGACAGTAATAACATCAAAAGAAGAAGCAGGAATATTCATCTCCCTGATATCACCCTGCCGGTATTCTACATTCGAGTATTTCATCAGCCTTTTCTCTGCTTTTTTCAGCCAGTAACCGGATAAATCTACACAGGTGAGATTTCCCCCTTTATCCAGCATTTTTACCAGAATTCGGGAACCTATACCGCCGCCGCAGCCAAAATCCATGACACTTTCAGAGCCCTTCAGTTCAAACGTCCTGTAATAAGGGGCATATGTAAATCTGCCGCCAGTCAGATTATTAAAAAAATCCTCGAGAAGAAAAAGGAAAGATGGATTATCGAAATCCCGGGGACCGAAATTATACTTGCACACAGTATCCGCCGTTTTCACTTTCTATTTGTTCCCTCTACCGGAGTATATCTTCTATTTCATCGTATGCCCGGGTAAGAACACTTTTTATCTCTTTCGCTCTGTCTTCATCCAGATTTCTGATTGCCCTGCCGAGAAGGTTTTCCAGGGAACGGTATTCTTTCATTATCATCGCCATTCTGCCGATATTCCTGAAGCCCCATCGGTTTTTCATCTGGGTTTTAACCCCGTTTGCCTGGTCTTTCCGCTCTTCAAGAAACTTAATACCGTTTTCTGTAATCGAATAGACTTTTTTCCCGTCCTGTTCGGTACACACGGCATATTCAAGGTCTTCGAGCATCTGGAGTGTCGGATATACCGCACCGGGACTGGGTTTGTACAGTCCGTGAGATGTTTCTTCCAGTTCCCTTATTATTTCATAACCATGTCTCGGTTTATCTTTAAGTAAATCAAGGATCACGTATTTAAGGTCGCCCTTCTGGAAAGAGCTTTCCCTGGGACGACTTCCGAAAAACCTTTCCCTCCTGTTTCTATGTTC
Organism: Dehalococcoidales bacterium; assembly: GCA_034416335.1. GTDB lineage: Bacteria > Chloroflexota > Dehalococcoidia > Dehalococcoidales > UBA2162 > MGML01. Next base: position 39,805 of record DAOULV010000017.1, on the reverse strand, counting down.
TCTAAACATTTCAGACCTCCTGCAAAATTCCCTTACTATAGATATATCTAATAATATCACGATATATCTTGATATATTTTAATAGGGATCTAGGATATTGTCAAGAGGTGTTCGTAAAAAGGCCAATGAAATCTCTATAACAAAGGACTTTAAGGCAAATTTTATTGACATCCCACAGACGTGAAGCCATAATTATTAAAACATTTTCTCTATTTATCTATCGTATTTTTACACTCTGAAGGAGTCAGGATATGAGTCAAGAAATGCTTAGCCTGGAATTATACAACCCTCGCGGTGAAATCGAACCGCCGCCGGTATATGTCCCATCTCCACGACTCGAGGCTCTCGAAGGTAAGAAAATCGGTCTTTATTCCAACGGAAAGCAGGGCGTGGACAATTTCTTTACGGCAATCGAGGAACTGCTGAAAAAGAGGTACCCGGATATAACGACGAAACACCTGACGGGCGCCTTTGAGATACGCGACGAAGAGGTTGATGACTTCGTTTCGGACATCGACGCATTCATCTATGCGATAGGTGACTGAGGGTCCTGTACCTTTGCCGGCGTCGCCGGTACAATAAAACTGGAAAAACGCGGAATACCAGGTGTCTTCATCCCGTGCGATACATTCAGAGAAGCTGCGGTCTCGGCAGCCGAAGACAATGCGATGCCCACCGTCAGATACCGCATCGTCACATCCACCGAATTCTACCGGTTGAGAGCCAGTGTCGAGGAAGTCAGACCGGTAGCAGAGGGTATTATAGATGAGCTTATAGATGCCCTGACCAGACCTCTGGCACCGGACGAGTCAGCCGGTCCGGTAAAAAAGGAGCCTGAAGAATCAAAACTCGTAACCATTACCGGCGAGTCATATGAGACAGCCGCTGAAAAGTTTAACCAGACATATCTCGACAATCTGTGGGGTGACGGCCTGCCGATGGTCCCTCCTACCGGGGAACGGGTCAAGTGGATGCTTTCCGGTACAAACCGTTCACCGGATGAAGTGCTGGGCAAGGTAAGCCCGAAACTGGGTGTTGCCACAATTGAGAAAATAGCTGTCAATGCGGTGATGGCAGGTGCCAGACCTGAATACCTGCCGGTGATTATTGCCATTATGGAAGCCCTTACCGATGAAACTTTCGATGACAGGCATGTCCTGCTGTCGGCAGGTTCATTTAACCTCCTGATTGTTGTCAGCGGTCCTATAGCCAAAGAGATAGAAATGCAGTCGGGTATCGGTTTTATGGGGCACGGCTGGAGGGCAAATAATACTATTGGTCGCGCTGTCCGGCTGGCAACACTTAATATCGGCCATATCTGGCCGGCGATGAATGATATGGGACTGACCGGACGCATATCACCGCACACTTTCTTCACCGTTGCAGAAAATTCTGAAATGAGCCGCTGGGAACCCTACCACGTCAATCGCGGATTCAAAGCGGAAGACAGCTGTGTAACGGTAGCATCGATACACAGCGCCAGCCCGATGCAACACTTCTACGGCGGACTTATCGGGACCTGGAATGCCGAAGAAATTCTGGACAGGATGGGCAACGATATAAAAAATCGGGACAGGCGACTACTTATGGAGTGGAGGAATAAAGGTGTCGGACCGATACCCGGCTCCGGGCAGGGAAGCCAGAACCACCTGATAATCCTCTTCCCGGAACTGGTCTCGGAGTTCAACAAAATGGGTTACAACCAGGAAAAACTCCAGGAAGAAATATATTCCCGCGCTTCCTACGATTATGATGAACTGAAACCCGAGGAAGTCACGGCTATAGAGATAGCGATGGACATGGGAATTGTCCCGTCTGAAAGAAAGGCATTTTTTAAAGACGTTCTGAAACCGGGTGGAAAAGTACCGGTTATGATGTCGCCGGAAAACGTCCACCTGTTCGTATGCGGTGGGGCACCGGGCTGTGCTTTCTCCTTCAGTTACTACCGCCTGCCTCCTTATAACCACACCGCACTGATGACGAAGCGGATAACCGGGGCGACACTTACCAGGGCCGGTTCGGAAAAATAGCAGCCTTCTTGAAAGGAGTTTAGATATGCCTGACTGGGATGCAATAATTATCGGCGGTGGGCCTGCCGGACTGACGGCAGGTATATACCTCAGCCGCGGAAACTGGCGTACCCTCCTGCTGGAAAAGGAGGGATACGGCGGATACATTATGAACATAGAGATGATCGAAAACTACCCCGGATTTTCCGAGGGAGTAATTGGCTCCCAGCTCGGTATGGAGATGATGGAACAGGCCAGGAAATACGGGGTGGAAATGAAACGAGCCACCGTCAATTCGGTGCAGGTCTCTTCAAGCAACAAGTGGGTTACCTGTTCCGACGGGACAACCTATACCTCGTCAGCTATTATCTTTGCCGGCGGTTCCGTACCGAAAAAGCTGGGTGTTCCCGGCGAGGAAGAATTTCGGGACAGGGGCGTTATCGGCTGCGCCTTCTGCGACGGCGGCCAGTTCGCCGGACAGTCGGTTGCCGTGTGCGGAGGAGGTGATTCCGGCATTACGGAAGCATTATATCTGACAAAGATTGCATCGAAAGTAATAGTGATAGAAGCTATGCCGAAACTGAATGCCACGGCGATTCTTCAGGATAGGGTAGCTCAGAATCCCAAACTCGAAGTACACACCGGTATGAAGGTACAGGCTATAACCGGTGGAAATACTGTTGAGGGAATAGACGTTGTTTCCGATGAGACCGGTCAGAAAGAGACGATGAAAGTCGACGGTGTACTTGTTCACGTCGGACTCGACCCCAACACCGGCTACCTGCAGGGGGTAGTACCGCTGGATGAAGGCGGTCAGATTATCGTTAACGGGTGGATGGAATCGGAGGTACCGGGTGTATTCGCCGCCGGCGATATACGCAGTAATTCACCCAGACAGGTATCGGCGGCAGTAGGTGACGGAGCGGCAGCCGGAATGTCAGCCCAGAGATACCTGCAAAGGCTTGATTGAGCTGTTTTCAACGATTATTAAAAAGGGGGCGATGCCGCCCCTTTTTAATATATCCTCCATACCGGCAAAAGCCGGGATCCAGTTGACTCTCGAATAGTCAGATCCTCTCCTGATGTAATAGATACTGGATACCGTTTTTCAACGGTATGGTTCCAAATCAATTGAGACAAAGCAGCCCCGGGAAATCCCGGGGCTGCTTTTCATTTCCAGTGAGGTATTTATTATCCACGGCCAAGATACGGCTGCTGGATGGGAAGCTGTATCAACTCGAGAACGTTCACGTTCGGAGGGCAGGTCGCCATATATACGGCCGCAGCCGCAATCTCCTCGGTCGACATGGTTTCCATCGGTCCGGGCGGTTTGTATCCCGCAGGAGGCGTAAAGCCCGGGGGCATAACCGGCTGCCTGTCCCTGGTTACTTCTCCCGGATGAAGTATCCCGCAGTTTATTCCGTGTTCACGGCCTTCGAGAGCAACAGCATTTGTCAGACCGGTCAATCCGAACTTAGCCGTGCTATACGGGGTGCTGAACATCCTCGGCCGCTTAGCTGAGATACTGCCGATATTGATTATCCGTCCCCCACCCTGCTTTTTCATGATTGGAAAGACAGAACGGATACAGAGAAAAGGCGCACGCAGGTTTGTTCCTAAAACTGCGTCAATTGTATCTACTTCAAGTTCATCCACAGGTCCGCCGTTGAAAATCCCGGCGCAGTTCACCAGGATATCAACCCGACCGAATTTTTCCATTGCTTTCGCGAAGAGGGCTTCTATCTGCTCGGCTTGCAGTACGTTCGTCTCTACCGGCAGTACCTGTACGCCAAGGGCTGTTATTTCTTCCGCGGTTTTATTCAGTCCCGCGACTTCCATATCGGCGATAACCACGTCCGCTCCTTCACGCGCCAAACCGATGGAGATAGCTTTGCCGATCGAATGTGCCGAACCTGTTACCAGAGCAACCTTTTTATCGAGTTTACCCATCAATAACTCCTTCCAGTTCGTTGATTTAACAGCAGCTACTTTCCAAAAGAGATATTATTAAATCGGCTTCTTTAAGTCAAGGTAAAGAAGACATTCCGGACTCAATACCCGCCAATACTTCACCCATTGACAACACGATTAAAAACTACTAAACTACACTTCCCTTCACCTCACCAGAACACTTTTACAATGCAGCACTTCCTGTCATGAGTTAAGGAGGTGATTATACTATAACAAAGGCAGCAGAAGCAGCTACAGTATGAAGCATGTTTGCTGCCTTTTGTTTTTAATCACACCTTCCGTGAACAGAGTCTATTTCAGACCGGCAGGTCAGTAAGGAGGTGAAATATAAATCATCTGAGGAGTACCAGTTAAAGTTAATACATGGCCATCACAGATAGACCATAAGGAAAGGAAGAAAAATGAAGAAAATTATATGGTTGATGTTGAGTTGTCTGATGATACTTTCACTCGTTTTGACGTCGTGTGGCGGCGGAGAAGAAAAAAAGTCTACAAGTGAGGGCGAGACTGATAAGGGAGAGGAGATTACAGTAACATTAACCAGGAGAGACAGAACCACAATGACCAGGACGGTGGAAAAACCGATATATGGCGGGATGATTGTAACCGCTTTATCGGCCGACTACAACCAGTGGGATCCGTACCACACTCAGACCATTCAGGTAGGACATATGCAGTTAACCAGCAACGAACTGATAGGTGGAGATTGGACATTGGGTCCCCAGGGCACAGGCGACACGGACTGGGCACTCGGTTGGCTTGGAGATATGAAATTAGAAGCTCCCGAACTATGTAATTGGGAGTTACCTGATGATACAACTATACTCTGGCACCTTAAAAAAGGAATTAAGTTTCAGGATAAGGAGCCAGCCAACGGGCGTGAAATGACCGCCGATGATATAGTCTTCAACATCAATTACCAATTCAATAATGAAGGGTGCTGGCAAGCCGGAGAGTATCCTGTGGGTAGTCCGTACCGGCCAACATCCTGGACGGCGCTTGACGGGTACACCGTTGAAGTCAAGTTCCAATCGCATGATGCCCAGAGCCTGATGTTACCCGAAATGGGCGATAATATATATATAAGTCCGCCTGAAGTATGGACATCGGGCGGAGACATGAATGACTGGACAAAAGCCATCGGCTCAGGTCCATGGATACTGACCGACTATGTTACCGGCAGTGCAATAACCTATTCCAAGAACCCGGACTACTTTGAGACCGATCCGATTTACGCCAGCGCCGGTGAGAATTATCAGTGGCCATATCTTGATACCCTTAAATATCTGGTTATTCCTGATACATCTACCCGAATTGCCGCTCTGCGAACTGCCGAACTCGATTTTCTGCAAAGTGTCGGCCGTGACGACGCCGCTGTGCTAAAGAGTAGCGTACCTGACCTGCAATGGAAGCAAGGGTTTGCGATGACTACCAACATTGCCGCCGGGAAGATAACCCAACCACCTTTCGATGATATCAGAGTCCGGCGGGCGCTGAACATGGCCATCAACAAGCAGGAGATGGTGGATGATTACTACGATGGCGAAGCCGCTCTGATCGGTTATCCCTTCCCTCCAGGTGAATCGTGGGCAAAAGTATATACTCCGTTCGATGAGCAGCCACCGGAGGTTCAGGAAATCTTTACATACGATCCTGAAAAAGCCAAGCAGCTACTGACCGAAGCCGGTTATCCCGATGGCTTCAAGGTTAAAATTACCTGCACCGCCGCAACATCTGATGAATTGTCCCTTGTCAAGGAATACTGGTCTGACATTAACGTCGATCTGGAACTTGAGGTGCTGGAGGGCGGTGCCTGGAGTGGTGTCTGGATGTCTCACGGGTATGACAGCATGATTTATGCCCCGGGCCTGGGGTCCTGGGCAGGTGTTGAGCAGGATATGATGACCCGGCCAGGCTTTTTTGCCAACATCTCTGAAATTGACGACCCGCGTACCCAGGAGTTCAAGGCTCAAATTGCCAAGTATGTTATTGATGACCCCGATAAAATGCTGGCAGCCAAGAAAGATTACGCCATATGGGAGCTTACACAGGCCTGGGGAGTATTTATGCCAGCACCATATCAATATAATGCCTGGTATCCCTGGGTGAGGAACTTCTATGGCATTAACTGGACCGGAGGGGCCGGAAGCTGGGACTGGACAAAAGCCATCTGGATAGACGAGAAACTGAAAGAGTCAATGGGACACTAATCTAACAATAAGTTTTAGCAATGAGAGAGGAGGGACGAATAAATCTTCCCTCCTCTCTTTACGATAACTTCAGCACCCGATTAACCAGAATCGACTGGAACTGAACATAGAAAATATTTGATAGTTCTACACTATCAGAAGGTCCGCCAGTTTCTGGACACTATCGAGTTTTTCCAGGTCTTCCACCATTTTAAGGACCTTTTCCGCGTTCTCTGCGGATACGGTACCGGAAAACTCGATATTCCCCCGGAATTTAGCCAGCAGATCTTCTTTTGAAACCGGCCTCCGTGGATCTCCTCTGGCTATCTCGGTGAAAACATCGAACTCCCGACTGTCTTTCATTATCACCTTCACCCTGCCGCTTTCCATTGTTCCTTCCGTCAACTCCGCCATGGTAATCTTGTTCGTTATGAAATCACTGATAGCGGCGTCCCGTATCGCCTCCTCGGTATAATGCTCCGGCTTTGAACTGCCCCTCACCAGGACATTTGCCACGCTGTACTGTACGCTGAAACCGGCGCTGGCGTGCGGCGAATTCTTAATCCTGAATGGCTGCCCGATTACATCATGCATGGCTCCGGGAGACGCATACAGGACTACTTGTTCTATATCGTCTCCAGATATGTTATTCTCCGTCACGATATCGATAGCGCAATCGACTGCCGAATGGTTCATGCGGCAGCAGGGATAAGGCTTGAATGTCCCGTCGCTGTAGTACTGTTTTCCCAGGTCTTTCGTCAGAAGCTCGGGGTCCTTGATGCCCTCGGTAAACAGGTCATAGTAACCACCCTGAGACAGTAGAGCATCATCGACTCCCGACCAGCCTGCCTTAGCCAGATTCACGCAGAAGATGGCGTCTCTGGCAGCGTTTCCCTGCGACAGTTTGAACCCGACGGTGGTATCGCTTATCTGCCTTTGAGCACCCCCGAGGTGGTCCACTATCAGACCGAATGCGTCGCTTAACTGGTCGTGATTAAGACCCATCAGCCTTCCGGCGATAGCGGTCGCCCCGAAAGAGTTCGCCTGCCCTACATGATCGAAACCCCGGCGCGTGCCGCCGGCTTTACCCGCCAGCAGAACCCGGGTTGCCGTATTATCACCTGTCAGCAATGCGGTCAGCAGTTCTTTGCCACTCACGTTCTGCATATCGCCCACGGTCAGCGCCGTCATCGTGGTGGTACCGGAAATATGACCGGGTATCGATTGACCGTCCACCAGAGGACTTACCGGCTCGTAATCGAACGAACGGGCCATAATACAGTTGACCATTGCTGCCATCGGAGCAGGTACTTTATCTCCGTGGACGAATATCCTCGCCTCGGGTTTACCACCCCATTCGCGGACGACACCCAGGAGTTCTGGGTTGCCGTAATCATATGCTCCGCATATCATACACCCGATTACATCGAACAGCCGGTTCTTGGCATGCTCGATGGAAGCAGAAGATATGTCTTCATATTTTGTATTCAGTATATTATCGATCAGTTTATCCAGGTATACGCCTTTATCGGAATCACTCATTATTATCCTCCGGTCTCTACTGTCCCAGCAGTTCGGTAAGTTCGGTTATATCTTTAATATTTTCAAAGTCCGCCACCATATCCTTTATCCGGGATATCGCCGTCTCCCGGTATCCGCCGTATGCCGCGCACTTCCTGAACTTGGCTTCAAGTTCTTCGGGCGACTGGGGATTCTGCGGTTCGCCCTTGGGATGTTCCACTTTCTGGCTGTAGACATTGCCGTCCTTCATTTTCACGATGAGTTCCTGGTAGCCGAACGGTCCGACAACATCTTCTCTCTTTATTACGTTATATTTTGTCCTGCTCATCAGTTCTATAGTGTCCGGATCATTGACTGTTTCATCCTTGAAGAAATCGAATTCGATATCTCCGTGAATCAGTGATCGGCACATGCAGTATCCCAGGTTGAACCGTCCCTGTACGCCGGTCGTCGGACGCGGTGGGGAGTCATGACCCATACCGAAAGGTGAACGGAACTCTATCTCCTCTATCTGCCGCCAGTCCACCTTGTGCTGCTCTCTGATCAACTGCGCGGCGTAGACGCCGAAGTGGGAGATATGGGCGCAGGGGTAGTACTTGAACATCAGTCCCGGCACGATGAGAGCCCACGGGTTGCCGAGAGCGTCCAGTTTCTCCTTCTGGTCTTCTTCCGTGATTGGTACTTCGGGTTTGTCGGAAAAAGCGTTATAGTAGCCGCCGCGTCCCTCGATGACATCAGGTGCGGTGGCGTCGTACCCCTTCATGGCGAGGGTTACGGCTTCGATAGCGTTCCTGGCGCCAACGCCGCCGTGGACATGTCCCGCGAAGGAACCGAAGTTGCGTATCAGACTGCATGCCATGGTGGAGGCTACTCCCAGGGCATTTATCATCTGCTGCTCGTTCAATCCGAACATCTTGGACAGACCGATGGTGCCACCGATAACTCCGAGCGTTCCGGTCCACTCCCAGCCGCGATTGCCGGCACCGCCGGTTTTAATGAGAAACAGACCGGTTTTACCGTAGGCTTCGACACCAAGGCAGTAAGCCGTTATCAGGTCTTTCCCGGACATATGATTCTTTTCGCCGACCGTAAGCAGTCCCGAGAACGTTCCGGCGGTGGGATGCGCCAGTCCGGCGGCGGGATAATCAAGGCAGTCGTCGTAGTCCTGGGTATGGGCCGAGGTGCCGTTGGCGAGGGCTGCCAGGGCGCAGCTTGCCTTAAATCTTGCGCCGATGACTGTCGCTTCCGGCGGCGACTGGGCTTCCCTGACCATCTCTATCATCATCTGACCGGATGGTTCCTGGCTGCCGGACATCGTCACCCCGATATTATCGAGTATGGCATCTTTTGCCGCTTTGATAACCTCCTGCGGAATATCCTCGTAATTCGTTCCTATGATAAATTTGCATAATCCTTCAGTAAACATATTTTTTACCTCTCACATTTTTACAAATATTAAACCCATCAATGGGGAATGTTCAAGTATTGCTGAAATAATCCCTTGCTTCTCATTCCCATATGACTTATAATCTGGTTCACATCATGCTGATTAAGTAACTCTTAAGATTAGCGGGACGACTGCTGAACCGTAAGCGGTTAAAAAAAGACTGGATAAGGAATGAAGCGCTGATATGATGAAGAATGTGCATACCGGTAAGATTATTTGTACGGCTATAATCTTAATATCAGTATTACTTACATCATGTGACTCTACCCCGGTTGAGAAAGAAACCGGGGTAGTTGTGGATTCCTCTGGTGAAGACAAGAGTGCGGATAATGATATTGAGCAAACTCCGAAACCTGCTCTGGAAACACCAGTATCTCCATCCCCGGACGATAAGACTGAGAAAGATGAGACAGGAAAAGAAATTGAGCAAGAATCACCCGGTATCTCCGATGAATTCTATATCACAATGGATAATCATTTCGGATTTATGCCTGCCTTCTATGATTACGCTTCAGCAAAAGAAGCCGGAGGGATTTGGACACGACCGAACTTCGAGAGGTTCACCTGGGGATGGATAGAACAGGAACCGGGCTCTTATACCTTTTCGGAAACCGACAGGGAAGTGCAGGAGGCACAGCGTTATGGATTCCACATTCTGGCGAATGTCCAGCCAAAGGCACTCTGGGACGAAGAGAAATGCCATGAAGTAACCGACAAACCGTCTCCCGGAATTCCCATACCATTCACCGAAGCTTATAAACCCTGCGATATGGATGCTTATAAAAGCTTCGTTACTACTCTCGTGGAACGGTACGACGGTGACGGTAACAACGATATGCCGGGCTTAACCGTACCAATCAAGCATTGGGAAATAATGAACGAACCTGAATTCAGTAATTATTTCCTGGGAACACCAGGTGAATACGTAGAGATAGTGGAAGCATCGGCAACGGCGATTCGAGAAGCCGATCCTGATGCCGTAATAGTGCAGGGAGGAATGGCAGGGATGGCTCCCGAAATGACAAATTTCTGGCGACAGGTTTTTGACTTAGGTGTTGCTCAGTATTTCGACGTCTTGAATATGCACTCGATCGGACATGGAGAACATCTCAATATCCCGGCATTCAGGCAGTTCCTGTCGGATTATGATGTTTCTGAGAAACCTGTCTGGGTCACGGAAGTCCAGTATCAGCAGGCTGGTCAAACACGGGATTCCACGCCGGAACAATTTGCCGGGACTATGGCAAGGAGCTATATATTCGCCCTGGCAAATGGAGTGGACAAACTACTATACGTTAATCTAAAAATACCTCAAGGCGCGCCCGGAAATATTCCTTTTGACGAGAGGTCGGCGCTGATCGACAACAATGGAATGAAAACACCGTTATACTTCGCGCATAAAACCATATCAGAGACACTTGGCAAACTGGATAAAGATGATGAAATAGTCGTTATTCGGGAAAAGGTCGGTGACTGGTTTATCGAAGAAGGTCAGTATAAGTTTACTATCGATGGTAAAAGTATATATGCTCTCTGGGGTACCGGACCTGTTCCCGGTGAAATACAGGGAACAGTGACAGTCACGGACATATCCGGCATGTCTCGCATAATCGACATAAGCGAACTTCAGCTTAGCGACAGCCCAGTATTTGTACAGTTAGCTGAATAGTCCTGTGCAGACCCAATCATCATTTCTCAGTTTCTAAAATATTCAATCTACTGCAGAGAATGTTCAAGTACTGCTAAAAAATCATTACCGGTAAAACAAATTATTCAGTTTCAACTGATTATTTCGCCAAGCCCATCGATAACTCTAGCGAGTTCCTCGTGAGACAGTCCGCCGATAAGCTTGCCGATTCTTTCGGTAGATAAAGTCCTGACCTGGCTGATCTTAACCCAGGAACGCTTCGGCAGGTTGCCGGTTTTCAGTTCCATTGTCAGAGGAAATCCCGCTTTCTGCGGCTGGCTGGTTATTGCGACGGCTATCGCCGTACCCGAATTTTCGTTAAAAACGTCGTGGCTGAGGATAAGTACAGGACGTAAACCCGTCTGTTCGTGACCGACTCCGGGATTGAGGTCAGCCCAGCGTATCTCGCCCCTCAGTATTCCGGCCATTCTTCAATATCCGCGGCGAGGCCTTCGTCAGCCAGTTGTTTTTCCAGGTCCGGATTAAGTTTGGCACTTTCTCTGGCCAGTCTTGTTTTATTCAGACGCTCGAGTTTTTCACTGACAGCCTCCTGGACCGCCTGACTGCGGTTGCGAAATACATTCTGCTCAACCAGCCGGTCGAGTTCCCCTATAGACTGTTCGTCAAGTGTAATCGCGATTTTCCCTTTACTCACATCAACCTCCAGGTATTACATATTATCATACCTTCCGGGTTAATACAATGGATTGCCATTAACTGTGATAGAAAAGACCCGTGGAAAATAGTGAATGATTACTGTTCTGGGAATGGTCGTTATCTCTACCCTCTCAGAAATTTATCCATATCAGCGGCGGCGCGTTTGCCGGCGCCCATTGCGCTGATGACCGTTGCCGCGCCGGTGACAATATCTCCGCCAGCCCATACCCGATCCTTGACCGTCTTGCCGGTCTCTTCATCGGCGATTACCGTGCCGCGGTTGGTGGTCTCCAGTCCTTTCGTGGTGCTGGCTATAAGCGGATTGGGCGTGGTACCGAGAGCTACCACGGCAACGTCGACGTCGATGATAAACTCGCTTCCCTCTTTGACTATCGGGCGTCGTCTGCCGCTGTCGTCTGGTTCGCCGAGTTCCATCCGGTAGCATTCCACGGCTGTCAGTCGGTTACGCTCGTTACCAATGAACTGTTTCGGGTTTGTCAGTAGTCTGAAATCGATACCTTCTTCCATGGCGTTCTCGACTTCCTCGCGTCTTGCCGGCATCTCTTCTTCAGACCTGCGATATATTATGTAAACTTTTTCGGCTCCAAGCCGGAGAGCACATCTGGCGGAGTCCATCGCCACGTTGCCGCCGCCGATGACGGCTACCCTTCTGCCCAGCTTTACCGGTGTATCGTACTCGGGGAACAGGTATGCCTTCATCAGGTTGACGCGGGTGAGAAACTCGTTGGCTGAATAAATCCCGTTCAGGTTCTCGCCGGGTATGTTCATAAACATCGGCAGCCCGGCTCCGGTACCGAGGAATATAGCGTCATAACCATCCCCGAGCAGTTCGTCGATGGTCGATATCCGCCCTACCACCGAGTCCAGTTTGAGATCTACTCCCAGCGAAGCGACGAAGTCCACTTCCTTCTGGACAATCTCCTTGGGCAGTCTGAACTCGGGAATGCCGTACATCAGCACTCCACCGGCGACGTGAAGCGCCTCGAAAATCGTTACGTCGTGGCCGAACCTGGCAAGGTCTGCCGCAGCCGTAAGTCCGGCTGGACCGGAACCTACCACCGCTACCTTCTTACCCGTCGGGGGCGGCAGCTCCGGTTTTTTTTCCTCGTCGCTCATGTTGTTGCGTTCCCAGTCGGCAACGTACCTTTCGAGCCTGCCGATAGCTATCGGAGCGCCCATCCTGTTAAGGGTGCACACCGACTCGCACTGGGATTCCTGGGGGCATACCCTCCCGCAGACACCGGGCAGGGCATTTTTACCCTTGAGAATTCTTACCGCTTCCGGCATATTACCTTCCCGCATCGCTTTTACGAAGTCGGGAATATCCACGTTGACCGGGCATCCCTGGACACAGTTACGGTTCTTGCACTGTATACAGCGGTCGGCTTCGGCCTGGGCCTGTTCGGGGCTGTAACCGAGCGCTACCTCGCGGTAATTCTTCGCTCTTACATCCGGCTCCTGCCTCGGCATCTCCTCGCGATTCAGATTAACTTTTGCCATATGCTTATCCCGTTAGACCTTCGTCCAGTTCCTGCATTCGAACATCTGCAGTGATTCTATTTCTTCGGCAAGGTATTCTCCCTGTCTTGCCAGCAGCAGATTCCAGTCCACCTCGTGCGCGTCGAATTCGGGTCCGTCGACGCAGGCGAATTTAGTCGTGCCGCCTACTTCCACGCGGCAGCACCCGCACATCCCGGTCCCATCCACCATTATCGGGTTAAGATGGACGATAGTCTTGATTCCCTGGGCTCTGGTTGCTTCGGCAACATTCCTCATCATAAAGGTACAGCCTATTGCTATAACAAGGTCGGGCTTATCGTTACCCTTTATATACCTGTCGATTTTCTCTAAAATCCATTCCTGGTAGGAATCGGAGTCATCACCGCTGACGGGTACCAGTTCATCACTGGCTTCCTCGAGCTTGTCCTGCCAGTAGAGGAGTCCGGTGGTCCTGCCCTCGATGATGGAGATGACCCTGTTCCCGGCTTCTTTCATAGCTTTCGCTATCGGCGTAATACCGCCGATGCCGTAGCAGCCGCCTATGCACAGGACTGTACCCACTTTTTCTATTTCCGCCGGCCTGCCGAGAGGCCCGGTGAAATTCGATATGTAGTCGCCTGTCTTCAGCACGGAGAATTTACTGGTGGTAGTTCCGACTTCCATGAATACCAGGGTGATACTGCCTTCTTCCGTGTCGGCTTCGGCAATAGTCATTGGAATGCGTTCACCGTATTCGTCTACCCGAACAACAACAAACTGGCCCGGAAGCGCTTTTCTGGCAATTTCAGGCGCCTCTATCTTCACGAGCTGAAGATTGGGAACCAGGTCTTCTTTCAACAGAATCTTATACAATTAATCCACCCCGCAGTCCTCTATTTTTTCAGCTTCACGGCGCATATGCCGTACTCCCTTAACCCGGAATTCTTATCCGGAACCGGGTCCAGCAGGTCGCAGGCAAAGTGAAGAGGCAGAGCCACCACGCCGACAGGCATCGTGTTCTTGACTTTTATCTTAACCGGCAGATTACCCTGCTTCGATACCAGTTTCGCTTCTCCACCGTCCTCGAGTTTCATACCGGCAGCATCGTCGGGATTTACCAGGAGCTCCGGCTCTCCCTCGAGTATACTGAATTCTCCCAGACCGACGTCCATCGCGGCGGCATTGAAATAATACAGGCTGGGAAGGGTAATCATGGTCATCGGATATTCTCTGTCAGATTTCACGGACGAGACCTTATAGTCAAGCCCGGCAAATTCCGAAACGGTATTTTCTTTTATTTTTACTGACTTCTTTATCTCCGCTGTAATACCGCCGGCGCTCCTGAATCCGAATCCCTCGCCTTTCATCCTCTTACCGACCTGGCAGATTATCCACCAGTCCGGCTTTGAATCGCCGCGGGGTTCCACGGCTTTGTTTACCTTCCTCGTTATCCTGTCGTCACCGGTGACGGTTCCCTGTTTTTCCGTGATACCGGCAGTCGGAAGAACGGCATCCGCTTTTTCCGTAACCGATGACCGGAACATGGTCTGGACGACCAGATATTCCAGCTTATCAAGCCTGCCCCGCAGCCTGGGATCATCACCCAGGACATAGGCCGCTTTTATCTGGCCTTTTTCGATAGCCGAGAACATTTCCTCGAAGGGAAGTCCCGGTTTATCCAGCGGCTGGTACCCAGGCCCGTAATCCGGCATTACACCCATGTCGCAGGCGCCCTGAACGTTATTCATCCCGGCAACCGGGTTCACCCCGAGTGATGGTTTCGTCGCCTTCCCGGCGAGCATTGCCAGGTTGTTCAAAGCCTTTATTCCGTCATTCGCAGTGGACTGCTGCAGGATTCCTTCTCCGTACATAATACCGGCAGTCTTTGCTGCAGCGTAAATCCGGGCTGTTTCTCTTATCTGGTCGACCGGTACTCCAGTAATTTCAGCTACTTTCTTAAGGTCGATAGCTTCGAGAGATTTTTTCAGAGAATCGGCACCGCCGTATTTCTTAACAGAAGCCGCATTTTCCAGCTTCTCGTCTATAATTACCTTCATAATTCCGCCGAGCAGGGCAATCTCCGTGCCGGGTCGGTACTGGAGCCATATATCGGCGGACCGGCATAATCCGCTGCGGTAAGGGCTGGCGACTATCAGTCTACCGCCGTTATCTACCGCCCGTTTTATCTCCACCGCGATAACCGGCTGGGAAACGGTGGGGTCCGTACCTACAGCCAGGATACAGCCGGCGTTCGCTATTTTCGAGATATAGTCCTTTGTTTCTCCCCTGCCCGGGGCGGGGACCCGCCCAAGCCTGCCGGCATGGTCTATGTTATTCGTACCCAGTACCGTTCGCGCCAGTTTCTGGAGTACATAGTTGTCTTCATTCGTTGTTTCGGAGCAGTTTATTACCGCTATTTCGTCCCTTTTATATCCGCCGAGTTTTTCAGCTACCGTATCGAGCGTCTTGTTCCAGCTTTCTTCAACCAGTTCATTGTTGCGCTTCAGCATGGGGGCTTTCAATCGTTTTACGTGGTTGACGATTTCGACTATTCCGAAGCGTCCGCGAACGCAGGACTGACCTTTGTTCACACTTTCCGCTACCGGAATCAGCCCTATTACTTTACTTTTACTTATTTCAACCTCGAACTGGCACCCGACGCCACAATAAGGACAGGTAGTGACGACCGTTTCGTCCGGCAGTCCTTCCCACTTGCGCCGCCTATCGGCAAGGGCGCCGGTGGGACAAATATCTACGCAGGCACCGCAGAAACGACAGTCCGCTTCCTGAAGCGTCTCACCGAAGGCGGTTCCTACCAGGGCTTCACGGCTCCTGTAGGTGAAAGCTATGGCGCCTATACCCCTGACTTCCTGGCACACCCTGACGCAGCGACCGCAGAGGATGCAGAGGTTATAATCGCGCCGGAAGAAGGGGTCGCGATTATCAGGCTGTAGTTCGCGGTACTTGTTCGGAATTCTTATTTCAGTCAGGCCGACGTACTCGGCAGCTTCCTGGAGTTCACAATTCCCTTTATTCGGGCAGAACTTGCAGCCGGTGGTCACTCCGACTTTCTTCATCGTTTCCCGGTAGGGATCGCAGTCGTTCCTCCGGTCGCAGGTAATACAAGAATTGGGATGTTTCGCCAGCATCAGTTCCAGGAAACCTCTTCTCAGTCCCTGGAGTTGCTCGGTATTGGTATGAACCACCATTCCGTCTGTAGCTGGAGTGGTACAGGAGGTGGGGAATCCCCTCATATTTTCAATCTCGACTATGCAGACGCGGCATCCGCCGTAGGGCGTCAGATACGGGTGGTAGCATAGTGTCGGTATATAAACTCCCGCTGCTTCAGCAGCTTTCAATACCGTTATACCGCTGTCCACGGTTACCTGTGTGTCATCTACGGTCAGTGATATCTTACTCATCGGGATATAACGCTTATCTCTCCTCTAAATCGCACCGCAGGCATCGCTTTGTTTCATCTTTAGCACATTTTTCATCGAACCCGAGCAGCACTTTCGCATAGCTCTTGATTCTTTCCTCAGCCGGTAAAAGCTTTAACTCAGGTCTGTATTTGTCGGACTCTATCTCATCCGGATTCAGCGGCGGCAGTTCGCCTTCAGGCAGCACCAGTTCTTCTTCGATGTTGCCCTCACCGCCAAGATAGAGGTCCATCGAGACAGCCGCCTGGCGACCATCAGCTATTGCTTCGATAACCGATGCCGGTCCGCGTGATGCATCTCCCCCAGAATAGACACCTTCTCTTGATGTAGCCAGGGTATACTTGTCGGTTACTATTCTTCCACCGCGCGCCGTCTCCAGCCCGAATTTATCCGGGACCACCGACTCCTGTCCGAGCGCCTTGACTACGCAATCGAATTCTGCAGTGTATTCGCTGCCGTCGATCGGTTCCGGCCTGCGCCTTCCGCTTTCATCTACCTTGCCGAGCTTCATCCGGACCAGCGTAACCTTCAGTCCGCTGTCCGAAGCGGCAACTCCGGTCGGATTGGTCAGGAATTCTATCTTCATGCCCTCTTCAAGGGCTTCGTCGATTTCTTCATCGCTTGCCGGCATTTCATTTCGCGTCCGGCGGTAGACCACGGTTACATCCGCACCGAGACGGACAGCAGTGCGGGCGGCATCCATGGCAACGTTCCCGCCGCCGATAACCATCACCCGTTTACCGACTTTCACCTTATGTCCCAGGTTAATGTTCCTGAGCAGGTCTACTCCGTCCAGAACGCCGGGCAGATCTTCGCCGTCAATACCCATCGTGCTACCTTTGTGGGCGCCGACGCTGACGAATACGGCATCGTATCCCTGCCTCTTCAGTTCGTCCAGGGATTCAACCGGACTGCCGGTCTTAATGGTTACCCCGGCATCTTCAATCTCTTTGATTTCACGGTCCAGGACTTCCGGTGGTAACCGGTAATCCGGAATACCTACCCTCATCATTCCGCCGGCAACCGGCAGGGCTTCGAACACAGTTACCTCATGTCCCCGCCTGGCAAGGTAATACGCTGCCGTCAGTCCGGCAGGTCCGGAGCCGATAACGGCTGCTTTCATTCCGGTCGGTTCGGGTTTATTAATATTCTTTTTCCAGGTTCCGTCATCGTTTTCTGCGGCAAATCTCTTCAATTCCTTGATGGCAATCGCTTCATCGAGCTGACCGCGGCGGCACCTTGACTCGCAGTAATGAACACAGACGTAACCAAGCGTAGCCGGGAACGGTACCTTCTCGCGGATAACCGCGGTTGCTTCGCCGTATTTACCATCGGCGATTGCCCGGATATATCGCGGGACATCGATTTCTGCCGGGCAGGTATTCTGGCAGGGTGATTTGACCAGCCCGGAACAAACTCCGGCCCGGCAATATCCCTGCTTTATATGTTCTTCGTATTCTTCCCTGAAATATTTAATGGTAGTCAGCACCGGGTTGGGTGAGGTCTGACCGAGAGCACACAGTGAACCCGATTTCATCAGGTTCGCCAGCCATTCCATATACTCGATGTCGCCCTCCTTGCCTTCGCCATTTGTAATGCGTTCGAGTATACTCAGCAGCTCCTGGCCGCCCTCCCGGCAGGGAAGACATTTACCGCAGGATTCAGCCTGGGTAAACGAGATAAAGAACTTCGCCAGGTCTACCATACAGGTATCTTCATCGCCGACTATCATCCCACCGGAGCCGACGATTGAACCGGCTGCCGCTAACGATTCGTAGTCCACGGTAATATCCATAAGGCTTGTCGGCAGGCATCCGCCGGAAGGACCTCCGGTCAGGACCGATTTCAACTGCTTATCACCGACAATTCCACCGCCGATTTCGTATATAATATCGCCGAGCCTGATACCCATCGGTACTTCGATCAGACCGGTTCGCTTGACCTTTCCGGCAAGGGCGAACGTCTTGGTGCCCCGGCTCCTCTCGATACCATAACCGGCATACCAGTCCGCATTTCTCTGCAAAATTGCCGATACATCCGCCCATGTCTCGACGTTGTTTACGTTGGATGGCTTTCCCCACACACCCGATACAGCCGGGAATGGGGGTCGCGAGCGGGGCATTCCTCTCTTGCCTTCGATGGAGGCAATCAATGCCGTTTCTTCTCCGCAGACAAAAGCCCCGGCGCCTTCCTTAATTTCAATTTCAAGGTTGAATCCTGAACCGAGGATATTTTGCCCGAGCAGGTTATTCTCCCTCATCTGTGCCAGTGCCGTTTGAAGGCGTTCGATAGCCTGGGGATATTCGGCACGGCAGTATATGTATGCATGACTGGCTCCGGTTGCATAGGAACCTATTAAAATCCCTTCGAGCACTGCGTGCGGGTCGCCTTCCAGCAGCGACCTGTCCATAAACGCCCCGGGATCACCCTCGTCGGCATTACATATTATGTATTTTTCATTACCCGGTGCTTCGAGCAGCCGTTCCCACTTGAAACCGGTCGACGCGCCTGCACCGCCCCTTCCCCGGAGACCGGATTTGCTGATTTCGGCGATTATTTCTTCCTGTTTCATGGTAAGGGCTTTTTTTAAACCGCTGTAGCCGTCGTTTGCTATATACTGCTTGATATCACGGGGATCGATATGACCGCAGTTTCGCAGGGCGATTCGCACCTGTGGCTTGAGGACGGGCAGTTCGAAAAGTTTCGGTATACCCTCAACTTCCCGGTCGCCGATAGTACCGAGAGCAAGGTCGGGACGCGGATTATCGTTCACCAGGTAGTCTTCAAGTAGCTGTGTTACCATTTCCGGTGTAACGCTTGAATAGGTAATGCGCGGTCTTCCCGGCTTGATAATATCGATGAGCGGTTCGGCGTAACAAAGTCCGATACACCCGACCTGTGTAATATTAGCTTCGATACCAAGCGCCTTGAGTTTATCCTGAATTGCCTTCAGCACATCCTGGGCACCGGCAGCATTACCGCAGGTAGCCGTGCCGATGAGAATTCTGACCTTATCACTGTGCTGTAAATCTTCCCATTCGGCTATGGCCTGTTTTTTAATATCTTCAAAAGACATTTAACTACCTAATAATATTGTGAGATTATTTCTCGTGCTTTGGCGGGAGTCATCCTGCCATATACCGTCTTGTCGATTACCATCACAGGAGCGAGAGCACAGGAGCCGAAGCAGGCTACTCTTTCAAGACTGAATTTGTAATCGTCAGTGGTAATCTTGCCTTCGGGGAGGTTGAGTTCGTTCCTGACAGCATTGAGGATCCGTTTTCCGCCCTGAACGTAGCAGGCGGTTCCCTGGCAGCACTTGACGGTGTGTTCGCCCTGCCGCTCGAACCGGAACTGGGCGTAGAAAGTGGCAACGCCGTATATTTCACTTTCTGATATGCATAAAATACGGGCTATCTCCGGGATAACTTCCCTGGGGAGATAGCCGAATTCGTCCTGTACTTTTTGTAAAACCGGAATCAGTGCCCCTTTTTCGCCCTGGTAAGGAGTGACGATGGGCAACAAGCGTCCTTTGATATCTTTTTCAGTTACTGAATTTACTACCATCTAACCTTCAGTATGTTGACATTTAATATAGTATGCAATGGGCGCCACAGGCATATTTTCACATACTTCTCCGGTAAGTCAACACCATTATCCTGGAGACCATCAGGGGATTTTCATCCCCGCTTTTCCATACACGCCACAAGGTTGTGTCCGAAAGGAATCGGGCTTGAAAAAGAGACTGCCATCTGATATTATGCCACAGAATGGTAAGGTACGGCTAGGTATCTAGTAATGGCCAGTGTTATATTACCACTCTTACCAGAAGGATGCAAACGCCTGATTTTTTTACCTGCTGTTTCAATTCTCGTTATATAATTAATACTGTGTGGTGTGAACCAGATATATAATATTTCCTCTTGAAAGGAAGAAAAAGGGATGACAACAACCAGGATTGTAGTAAACGGTGAAGAGATTCCAGCTGAAAAAGAGCAAACAGTACTTTCCGCGTGTAAAGAGGCCGGGATATACATTCCCGGCCTTTGTAATTTCCGGGGACTGACTCCGCTTCCGGAAATCGTGCCTGATATGGCCTGTCAGCTTTGTCTGGTCGAAGCAGACGGCAAAATAGTACTGGCTTGTGATACTCCGGTTTCCGACGGTATGACGGTAAATACCGATACACCGGAAATTCAGGAATTACGCCGTGAAGCACTCCAGCGAATCCTTGCTAGACATCCTCACGAGTGCCTTATCTGCGACCGCAGGCAGCGGTGCGGTCCTCTCGACATCTGCCTGCGCAACGTCGATGTATCCGAACGCTGCGTACTATGCTCGAAGAACGGTCGTTGTGAACTGCAGGATGCCGTCGACTACATCGGCATCGACACAATGCCCGAATATCTCCCCCGGAACCTGCCGGTCAGAGAAGATAATCCCTTCTTCATTCGTGACAATAACCTGTGTATAATGTGTGAACGCTGCGTCAGGGTCTGCGATAACGTACGGCACGTCAGGGCTATCGAACCGGCATATCCCTGCCATCGGGCCTGTCCCGCCGGAATAGACATACCCCGTTATATCAGGCTTATTGCCAGGGGACGCCCCGGTGCAGCCCTCGCCGTTATCCGTGAGAAAGTACCCTTCCCCGGAGCGCTGGGGAGAGTATGCGTTCACCCCTGTGAAGAAGCCTGTCAGCGGGGTCTGGAGATAGACAAACCGCTCAGCATCAGGATGCTGAAGCGCTACGCCGCCGATAACGGCGATGATTCCTGGAAAAAATCGGCGGTGAGATTACCGGATACGGGAAAGAAAGTTGCCGTCGTGGGTTCCGGTCCGGCGGGACTGACCGCCGCATACTACCTTGCCAAACTGGGTCACAGCGTTACTATCCTGGAAGCCCTGCCCGAAGCCGGAGGCATGATGCGGGTCGGCATACCGGCATATCGTCTGCCGAGAGATATTCTCGAAGGTGAAATAGATGAGATAAAGAATGCCGGGGTCGAAATAAAGCTGAACACAAGAGTCGAATCCGTTGAATCTCTTTTCAAGGAAGGATACGATGCCGTATTCCTTGGGGTCGGCGCCCATCAGGGTATGAAACTGGGTGTAGAAGGAGAAGACCTGCCGGGTATCATAGATGCGGCAGAATATCTCAGGAAAGCCAACCTTGGTGAAAATCCGGAAACGGGCAAAAGAGTAGGCGTAGTCGGCGGCGGCAACGTTGCTATAGACGCCGCCCGAATCTCACTCCGGCTGGGTGCCGAAAAACTCACCATATTCTATCGCCGCACCCGTAACGAAATGCCGGCTAACCCCGAAGAAGTCGAAGCCGCACTGGAAGAAGGAATAGAAATCCTCTATCTTTCCGCTCCGGCTAAAGTTACCCGTGACGGCAAAGTCCTTAAACTCGACTGCCTGAAGATGGAACTGGGAGAGCCGGACGAGAGCGGACGGAGAAGACCCGTGCCGATAGAGGGCAGCAACTTCGTTACTGAACTCGACACCCTTATATCTGCTATCGGCCAGCGACCTCAGGTGCCGGAGGGATTCAGCGTCGAGACCGGTCGCAGCAATACCGTGGCCGTAAATGATGATATGATGAGCAGCCGCGAAGGTGTATTTGCGGCCGGCGACTGTGTCAAAGGACCAGCTACCGTTATTGAAGCAATCGCCGACGCCAGAAAAGCCGCGGAAGCCATCGATATTTACCTGGGCGGTAAAGGCGATATCTCGGAATCGCTGGTTCAGCCGGAGGAATCCGAAGTGCTGCCTGAAACAGCCCTCCCCGAAGAAGAACAGGCGGTTTTTACCTATCTTCCCCCCGAAGAGCGAATCAGGAACTTCGACGAAGTTGAAAACGCTATGACAAGGGAAACAGCGGAAGCGGAAGCCCAGCGGTGCCTGAAATGTTACGTCATTTCACCTCCGGGAGATAAAATACTGGAAGAAGCGAACTGCCAGTTCTGCGGGGCCTGTGTCGACGCCTGTCCGGTCGGTGCGTTGTCCGAGAGACTGTCCTATATGGTAGGTAAAGCGGACAGAACTGTAACCACCACTTGTCCTTACTGCGGCATCGGCTGCCAGCTTAAACTGGAAATCAAAGATGAAAAAATAATCAGGGTTACGCCTGACCCTGAAGGAATTACCAACAGGGGACAGGCCTGCGTAAAAGGCAAGTTCGGCCTGGACTTCGTCAATAATCCGGACAGACTCACCGTTCCTCTTATCCGTATCGGAGAAAGGGGAGAAGGAAAATTCAGGGAAGCAAGCTGGGAAGAAGCTCTTGAAATGGTTGCCGATAAACTCACTGAAATTAAGAACGCTTCAGGGGCTGACAGCCTGGCTTTTCTTTCGTCCGCAAAATGCACCAACGAGGATAATTTCCTGCTGCAGAAACTGGCAAGGGCAGCGGTTGGTACCAATAACGTGGACCACTGCGCCCGTCTCTGACATTCCCCTACCGTGGCCGGTCTGGCCACGAGTTTTGGCAGCGGCGCTATGACTAACTCAATCGACGAAATTCAAAACGCGAAATGCATATTCATAATAGGTTCCAATACCTCAGAAAGTCATCCGGTTATTGCTCTCGAGGTTATGAAAGCTTCCCGGTACAACGGAGCCAAGGTAATCGTCGCCGACCCCCGCAAGATACGGATGGTAGATTTTGCCGATACTTGGTTGAGGCAGAAGCCGGGTACGGATGTAGCCCTGATTAACGGGCTGCTCAACGTAATTATCTCGGAGAATCTGTACGCTAAAGAGTTCGTTGAAACCTGTACGGTGGGTTTCGAAGAAGTCAAGGAAGCAGTCGAGGGATATGATCCTGAAAAAGTCAGCGAAATAACTGGGGTACCTGCTGAAAAAATCCGTGAAGCCGCTCGTACCTATGCCCGGGCTGAGACGTCGACTATCCTGTACTGCATGGGTATAACCCAGCACACGAGTGGGACGAATAACGTTATGGCTCTGGCCAATCTGGCAATGGCTACCGGCAATGTGGGCAGGGAAAGTACCGGGGTCAATCCGCTCAGGGGACAGAACAATGTACAGGGCGCCTGTGACCTTGGAGCATTGCCGAACGTTTACACCGGTTACCAGCAGGTTGCCAGTGAAGAGGCTAAAGCCAAGTTCGAAGAAGCCTGGGGTGTCTTGCTTTCGCCGACGCCCGGTCTAACACTGGTAGAAATGATGCACGCCATAAGCGAAGGCAGAATAAAAGGGCTGTACGTGATGGGAGAGGACCCGATAATCTCCGACCCCAACAGCTCCCATGTGGAAGAGGGGCTCAGGAATCTCGACTTCCTGGTGGTACAGGACATTTTTATGAGCCGGACGGCAGAATATGCCGACGTTGTGCTGCCCGGTGTGAGTTTCGCTGAAAAAGACGGAACTTTCACCAATACCGAACGCCGGGTGCAGAGGGTTCGTAAAGCCATAGAACCGGTGGGAGACAGCCGGCCTGAATGGACGGTAATCCCTGATATCGCCGGTCGTCTGGGGTATGAGATGAAATATGATAGCCCCGAAGAAGTTTTCGAGGAGATAAGAAGGCTGACTCCCACCTATGCCGGTATTACGTATGCCAGGATTGAAAAAGCCGGACTGCAGTGGCCCTGCAGGACAGAGGATGACGAGGGGACAAGGTTCCTGCACGAAGGACAGTTCTCCTGCGGATTGGGAAGATTCCAGCCCACGCCGTACAAAGAAGCTCCTGAACTTACCGATAAAGATTATCCCATAATCCTCTCTACCGGGAGGATGCTGTACCACTACCACGGCGGCAATATGACCCGTCATTCGAAGGGACTGGATGCAATAAGACCTGAAGCTGAAGTTGAGATTAACCCGGTTGACGCGGGAAAAATGGACGTCAAGCAGGGTGACCTGGTTGAGCTTGAATCGAGACGAGGCAAGGTAACTACAAAAGTAAAGATTACTGACAGGTCTCCGGAAGGAGTGGCTTTTATGACATTCCACTTCAGGGAAGCTCCGGTGAACCGACTTACCATAGACGAGCTTGATCCCGTAGCCAAGATTCCCGGCTACAAGGTTAGTTCGATAAAGATAACTCCCAAGAAGTAGTTAATAATCTTAATATTATGTAAAACGGGCAGCTATGAGCTGCCCGTTTTCATTTCTAATTTCCCCAAGTTCCTTAACTAAACGGAACGTATTCATTCGGATTGTTCCCTAATCGGTTTTAGCAGATACTCCAGGCCGTTAATCTTAATCTCATAAAGAGTCTGCAAAAGAATGCCGAGTTTCCCGGAAGGAAACCCTTTGCGACTGAACCATGCCAGGTAAGGTTCCGGCAAGTCGCACAAAACCCTGTCCTTGTACTTTCCGAAAGGCATTCGCATACGGGCAAGCTGGACCAGGACTTCCGGATCGACGGGAGCGGAATTATTATCCGGTTTCATCGTTCTTTACAACCGCCTTACTTATCAGGTCGATAAGTTCGTCCACCGGCAGCTGGTCTCCGGTTTTGGCCAGGAATCCGCTTTTGTGTGCAAAAGACACCTCCGGACAATCTGAAATCAGCGTTAAGTCCACCGCCGCGCCGTCATACCGGAAAATTCGCCACCCGTCATCACGCCTGTCCCGCGATATAACGATATCGGGAGGATTATCTTCCAGTCGACGGAATTCTTCCAGTCCGATAGTCTCCCTGGTCTCACTGATAATGGCGGGGACTCCTGAAATTTCCACCCGGGTGCCGTTTCTCAGAATTTCTATCTGAGTTTTCAGTTTACGGGCTTCGGCAATCAGATACTTACCGAAGTCCTTCAAGCCCGGGAGAAAACTATTGGCATCGGATGCAAAGATTTCGGTAAACCAGTCTTCTACGGGATTACGGTTTACCAGGTCATCACCGGCATTAAACTTGACGGAGCTTTTCTGCGGGCCAAAGCGGTCGACCTCATCTTTAAAACTCCACCAGGGCATAATTGATAGCTCTTCTTTTAGTCCCAGGTATTCGGCTATCAGCACGAAAGACGCTGGGCAGTCGAGGGATTGATGGTGGTCGAAATTACGCTCCTCAGGTTCATACCTGTTCCCTATGTCTATTACCCAGACGTCGGAATCTTCCAACTCCGACTGAGTGGGTGTACGACGCTCAATTCGGAACGCTGCATTATCGTAAACAGCGAGGACCAGGCTGATCGCGGTCACCTCGTCGAAATGTGCTGTGCCGGGATGTGTAACTATCAGTTGTTCTTTCATCTCTCCGATACTATCATAGCGCAACTGTTCCAATGTTAGCATTTATCTAATTAAACGAATTAACATCGTACTATTATATATATGGAATGGCTGTCCTGAATTAACTTCTCCTGCGGATTATCAGGTACAGCAGAAATCCAACTACTACCGTACCGGCTGCGATCGCTACGATCAACCACCAGGAAAGAGACCAAACCTGATCCGGCTCCTCGACTATTGTGAACGCTCCTGACTGTCCGTTAAGGTCAACACTGTATGTTCCGGCAGTGTCTCTGGAAACTTTGAAGGTTATCTGCTCTTCTGCTCCGCCTTCCAGTGTTATCTGCCTGGTCTCTTCTACCTTACTATCTATCTTCAGGACTACCTCGTAGCTGCCACCGAGACTGCCGCTGTTTGTTACCAGAGCGCTGATAACCACCTCGCCTCCTGTAACCGCCTCATCCGGATTTATCGATAACTCACTTACCGTGAAACCGGCTGGAGAATATACAACGAACTCCCCCGAGAGTCCGTTAAGGTCCACGCTGTATGTTCCGGCAGTGTCTCTGGAGACTTTGAAAATTATCTGCTCTTCTGCTCCGCCTTCCAGTGTTACCTGCCTGGTATCTTCTACCTCACTATCTATCTTCAGGACTACCTCGTAGCTGCCACCGAGACTGCCGCTGTTTGTTACCAGAGCACTGACAACCACCTCGCCCCCTGTTTCCACCTTACCCGGATTTATCGATAACTCACTTACTGTGAAGTCGGCAGGCTGCCGGTCATAAGCCAGTATAGCGAAAGCGGTAAAATGACTGACAGGTGCAGTGACAGTTTTAAGAGTGGAATCTACTACAGAAGGTAATTCAGTCCACAGACCGCTCGCTTTGTCCCACATTGATATTACCAGGTCGGTCTCATTGAAATCCTGTGGTAATTCCGAGTCAGTATACTCGATAGTCAGGTTCGCTGAAGGAACGAAAGTAGCTCCTTCCGGAAGCAGATTGTAAACTCCGCCGACGATGTGTGCATTCACTGGAGGGTCTGGGGGACTCTGCATATCGAGCATGTATATTTCGGTAAGACGTGTTTTTGACTGGTTATGACCTCTGGTACCGACGCCTATAGTAAGATTACATTTTCCATCAATTGATTGAGTGATAATGGTATTCAAAAAAGTGCCGTCGGTTCCGATGTAACTTGAAATATCCGTCATACCCGGTTCGGAATCGGAAGGAATAAGTTCAGCAGGGCTTTCATCTTCCGGTGGTGGGGTAACATCTTCCGGTAATAAAGTGACCGAACCGGCTGATTTAGACCTTTCAGCAGCAGGCAAATAATTCGTAATGTCTACCCAGATGAACAAAAACTTGGCTCTAGCCCTGATTAACTCTCCGATAATAGAGTAAGTACCGGGTTCGGTTCCCTCTGGAAACTGTAAAATGATAGACTGACTGTCCTGGGCAGCATCGCCTTGTTTGCTGGGAAACGGTTTTACGATCGTAACATATTGCGGATACAGTATTATACTGGCACCATTTTCCAGGTTTTGAGCTATGATACGTCCCGTAAAAGTGGCTTCGGTGAATGTCAACGGAAGGTCTTGTATACAGACTGCCGCTGCTGTAACCGAGACCTGAAAAGTCTCTCCTTCTTGAACCTCGGTCTTATCAATGCTTACACTGTAATTATAATTAAAATAGTCATTTGCATTCAACGCGGCCGCCGGTTTCGAATCGACCAGTATCACGCATACTGCGAGTATCAGGGCGATTATCACCCGTCTGAAAACATTCACTTTTGTTGTTCTGTACTTCATCCTTATTGTTTAGACCTTATCACGGTACTTCCGATAGTTCAGTTATCCACCAGCACTACATCTATATCTATATATTACTTCAACTGATATACCGTGACTTTTCACCGAGCTTTAAGTTACCGGTAATTGTCGATACAGTACTATTATTATACGAAGTTCACAGCTATTATAATTCACATTACGTATATTTTACAGATAAAGAGTACCCTATATTGTGTCAGTCACTTTATCTTTAGATCATGCAACAAGATATGAACTTGCCTTAAAGGTCCTCTGATTTTTCACCTTTCCGGTCGGTACTGTATATATCGTTTGTAAGATTTTCTTGGTAAGATAGGAAGAGTTGAATAAGGAGAGTTCTAAACTTATGGACCCACATTCTTTTTAGATAGATAATAAATTAATTATTCATACAGCGAACTGTTTGATAAATGCAAGAAATAACAACAAGACCCTGTTGTTGACCTGACACAAGATTAAAAGATAATATTAGCAATGGTGAAATATATCATTAATCAAGTACGTATAAGAGTAATGTGCAGGATTAAAGGAACGGCTGGAATAGTATGATGAGCACAATACCACAGCACGTAGCCATTATAATGGATGGAAATGGAAGATGGGCGCAGCAGCGTGGTATGCCTCGCGCTAAAGGCCATCAAGCCGGTGTCAAGAATATCCGGCATGTTGTTGAAACCTTCGCTGACCATAATATAAAGTATCTGACCATATTCGCTTTTTCTACCGAAAACTGGAATCGACCCCGTCGTGAAGTATCCGAGCTTATACGTCTTTTCGATAGTGTTATCGACTCTGAAGTTAAGTCGCTTCACGAGAATAATGTTCGGGTTTTATATATGGGAAGAATCCAGAAATTATCTGCAACACTTCAGGAGAAAATAATAAAAGCAATAAGACTCACCGGTAAGAATACCGGGATTACGCTTTGTATAGCTTTTGATTATGGCGCCAGGGCTGAGATTCTAGATGCAGTCCGTCGTATCGTCGCCGACGGGGTTTCACCGGAAAAGATTGATGAGGATTTATTTAATTCATATCTCTATCTACCCGATATTCCCAACCCCGATCTGATTATCCGTACCGGTGGTCAAATACGTCTGAGTAACTTCCTCGCCTGGCAGGCTATTTACAGCGAACTCTATTTTACAGAAGTGCTCTGGCCCGATTTCGACAGGGCTGAAATTGAGAAAGCCATAGTTTATTATACCGGGCAGAACAGACGTTTTGGAAAATTATAAAGCTATAATTTGTTGTTAGCATTATGTAAAATGTTCATATCGTAATCATTTATATGATGAAAAAAATGCAAAAATCTAAAAATTTGTAGCCTTTTGACACGAATTTAAGCTTGACAAGCTTTACAAATTATTAGATGATAGGTAGACTCCTAAACTAGTCTTCGTATGTTCCAAAGGAGAATAGCTATGTCAAAGAAGTTTAAATTTCAGGCTGTAATTGCGGCTGTTTTCTTATTCTCCGTGCTTGGTTTCACATCATTGATGATACCGTCAGCCAAAGCGGCAACCTCAAGTACCTGGGACGTATATTCGGGAGAAATTACTCTGGACAATCAACCATACGTGGTAGATGCCAGCGTAACATATAACGGTTCCGGCTACGAGATGTGGTACACGCATGGAGAACTCAGTATCACATCATACATAAATGCCGCAAAATCGCTCAATCTAACCAGTATTATCGCTGACATAACCAGTCTGGATTTCGATTCTTTAATGAGTGACTTAAGCGACCTGGATGCCGCTACACTGGCTGGTCTCCTGGCTGATACAAATGCAGCCATCGGCTACGCTACCTCCAGCGACGGTAAAACCTGGACAACGGTGGATACCGCGGTACTCGGCGGCAGCGGCGACACGTACAAACGGGTAGGCACTCCTTCCGTCACAAATAACGGCTCCGGCTACGAGATGTGGTACACCAATTTTACCACTGACCTCACACAGACCGACATCCAGAACCTCCAGACTGGACTTGCCGGAGACGCAGCGGCGAGAAAAACCGCTATAGTAAATTTACTGCATAGTATCGATATGTCTATCGGTTACGCTACTTCACCCGATGGCATAACATGGACCGTAGTTAACCCTTCGGCTCTTTCCGGCAGTGGTTCATTACTTGACAGCTATTTCTCTCCTTCGGTTACAAATAACGGTTCCGGTTACGAGATGTGGTATACGCGTCTCAAGACGGATGTGACCGGGACGGACCTGGATGCCATCCTGGCCGATATAGGTAACTTCGGAGCCACCGACCTGTGGGATATCCTCGACGGAACTACCGCTGTTATCGGTTATGCTACTTCTACCGACGGTGAAACCTGGGTAGATGTAAATCCACAGGTATTCCCTGCTACCAGCGGAGGTATCTGGGACAGTGTTTCCTCTCCCTGTGTTATCGAGACGGGCGGCAGTTATGAGATGTGGTATACAAGTACCGAAACTGACCTCACTTCCGCCAATGTATCAGACCTGTTAAACGAAATCAGTAATCTATCTTTTGCTTCCCTCTGGAACAGTCTGAAAACAATGAACCTTGATGATTTCTTTATTGAACTGCTCGGAACGGATATCAGCAATATTAAAGATATTCTGAGCGGTACCAGCAGTTCCATAGGTTATGCAACATCGAGTGACGGCATAACCTGGACAGTGGATGATGCTAAGTTAATTAACGGCAACGGTGGAATTTCAGCCAGTATCGGTGCTCCTACAGTGGTTAAGACCGCCAGCGCCTACGAAATGTGGTATTCAGAAGGCATTCCCGATATTACCCTCCAGAACGTCGTGTCTCTCCTGGACGGTTCTCACCTGCCCATCGGCTACGCTTCGTTAACTACCGGAGCTACCGTTGAAATATCGGTAGTCCTGGAAGGTCCCGGACGTCCTGATGGAGGCTGGGTAATACCTCTGAATGTCAAGTTCTGTACTCCCGGTACCAGCGATGTTATTTACAGCTTCAACCAGACCACCGTCAAGGTCGGCAGCACGGCTGTCGCCAACGTAACAGGTGTTACTCCCGGTTCGTATGATATATATGTCAGCAGCAATCATACCCTTATTAATGTAAATATGAACGTAACTATCTCAGCTCCTTCGACAGCAGTGGACATGGGAACGCTCCTCGAGGGCAATGCCAATGACGATGTCCAGATAACGCTGGCAGATTTCAACATACTGAAGTCCGTCTTCTTCTCAACTGACCCTGTTGCTGACTTCGACCGGAGTGGTCAGGTAACGCTGGCAGACTTTAACTTACTGAAAGCTAACTTCTTTAAATCATCTCCGATTGATATAACTCCTTAATATATAACGATTATATATTTACCAATAACCGATAAAAGGAAGGCGCAATCATGAGAAAGACTTTTTACCGGCTGATAAACATCCTTACTACTCTTTTTATGATATTAACGATGGCTGCCGTATCACCACCACAGCAGGCTGCGGCAGCTAGTATCGATGTCGACTATGTCATGCTGCCTGCCAGCTCGACAGTGAATCTCGGTGAAAGCTTCAATATCACTGTTCAGGTACAGGCCGGAGCCAATGCGGTTGACGGCGTCACTATCTGTGTCGATTTTGACCCTGCCATCCTGCAGTTCGAGGCATTTCACATACCGGCGACTAATCCCTGGGATCAGAATTTCCCGATGGCAACTCACGATCCCGCTAATGGAAAGGCAGACCACACCCGAGCGACTTTCAGTGCGGGAACCCCCGGCACTACCGACTTCGTTAATATACAGTTTAAAGCCCTGGCAGTATCTGCCGGTACTTCTGTCTCTTTCCACTTGCTTGATGGGAGAAATACTGAAGTATCGGTTTCAAGTACAATATACGATTGTACTACTTTGACCGGTGCTACGGTACAGGTTGTGCCGGGTACACTGCAATCGATAGCGGTAACCCCGGTTGACCCGACCATTACGCTGGGGCAGACTCAGCAGTTCACCGCTAATGGTACATACACCGCCGGCTGGATGGACATTACCAGTTCCGTTACCTGGGACAGTGCGACTCCCGGGGTAGCTACTATTAACGGGACCGGTACGGCTACTTCGGTGTCTGCCGGTTCTACTGTTATCTCAGCTTCGCTGGATGGCAAAACCGGTACATCTACTCTCACGGTACAAAACGGTGAGGTCGACCACATTACGATTGCACCTTCATCGGCGACGATAACCGCCGACGATACCCAGGCTTACACCTCCACTGCCTTCAACGCAGTGGGAGGTAACTGGAGCGCAACCGGCTCGACTGTATTCACCATAGAAGCCGGTGCGGGAGGAAGCTGGACAGACAACGTTTATACACCGCAGACGCAGGGTATCTGGACGGTGACCGGTAACCTCAGCGGCAATACGACTACGGCTACATTAACCGTGAATCCTGGCGTCGTCGATCAACTAACGATAACAACAGGAACACCTACTATTACAGCCGATGATACGGCTACATTTACTGCTACGGCTGTCGATCAGGGCGGAAATAACCTCGGTGATGTCACCGGCGGGACTACTTTCGCTATAAATGCCAGTGCCGGAGGCAGCTGGGCAGCCAATGTTTATACACCTGAAGTAGCGGGTAACTGGACGGTAACCGGTACTCACACCGCTACGGGTAAGACAGATACAGCACCCCTGGAAGTCGATGTCGGTGCCGTAGATCACGTAACGATATCGACAACCACGCCTACCATTACCACCGATGACACGGCGACATATACCTCAATGGCTTATGACGCCACATCGAACAGCTGGGACGTTACCGGTGTGACCTTATTCACCATAGACGCCGGTGCCGGCGGAAGCTGGGCAGCTAACGTCTACACACCTGAGAACGTGGGCACCTGGGGAGTAAACGGTACCTACGCCGGCAAGATTGGCTCTGCCAATCTGTCCGTTGAAGGCGGTACCGTCGTTGCAATGGTAATCTCACCGGCTGACCCGACAATCACTGCCGATGATACTCAGGCATTTACCGTTGAGGTATACGACGGTGCGGCACAGCACTGGGACGGCACCTCCGCAGTAACCTTCTCAATTAACACCACCGCCGGCGGCAGCTGGACGGGTAACGTCTACACTGCCGAAAAAACAGGGGTATGGACAGTTACAGTCACGCATCCGGACGGTGTTTCCAATACCACCTCCCTAACGGTAAATCCGGGAGCCTTGCATCATATAGTAGTTTCGCCTTCTACGGCTACCATTACCGCTGACGATACTCAGACATATACGGCCGAAGCGTTCGACCAGCATAATAACAGCCGCGGTGATGTTACCAGTGGTGGGACTACGTTTAGTATTGAAGCCGGTGCAGGCGGAACCTGGACAGGCGCTGACAGCAACGTATATAACCCGGGCAATGTAGGTACCTGGACAGTGACAGCTAACCTTACCGGCAAGACCGATACAGCAACGCTGACCGTCACCGTAGGTGCTCTAGACCATATCGTAATGTCACCGGCAAGTTCGACAATAACCGCCGATGACACTCAGGCATACACCGTCGAGGCTTTCGATAACGATAATAACAGCCGCGGCAATGTTACCACCTCCACTATTTTCTCAATCCAAGGTGGTGCCGGTGGCAGCTGGACAGCTAATGTCTACACACCACAAACAGCAGGAACCTGGACGGTAACCGGTAATTACACCGGTGTATTAACCACTTCTACCCTGACTGTTAACGTCGGTGTCTTACATCACATCACAGTGACACCAACTACCGCTACTATAGCTGCGGGCGCTAATACTAACCTGGCTGCCACAGCATATGACCGGGGCAATAACAGCCTGGGAGTTGTGACCACTACCTCGGTCTGGTCAAGCAGCAACCCGGGTGTAGCCACCGTACAGACCATGGGAGAGGCAAATCCGGGTAGAGTATCAGGGCAAACTCCGGGCACGGCAACAATAACAGCTACCAAGCTTGGTAAGAGCGCTTCCGCTGCCGTGACCGTAACTGAGGCAGCTCAGACCGGAGTAACGATAACGCCGGATAATCCTACTATTACGGTAGGTGATAGTCTGGCATTCAGGGCTCTCAGTTCCTACGGAGACGGTTCAGTAAATGATATTACCACCAGCGGGAACTGGAGCAGCTCCAACACGACCGTGGCTACCATCAATTCCGCCACGGGTGTTGTAACAGCCCTTGCAGCCGGAACAACGACCATAAGCACGAATACTGCCGGCATGAACGATACTACGACTCTTACCGTTACCGCAGCCACGCTTGAATCGATAGCGGTAACCCCGGCATCACCAACCAACCAGGCAGGTGATACACGGCAGTTCACCGCCACGGGTACTTACTCGGATGCTTCTACTCAAGATATCTCTACACGTGTTACCTGGACCAGTAATAATACCGCCGTAGCTACGGTTACGCGTGGTTCCGGTCTGGCAACTACTTACGCCGCCGGTACTGCCAATATCACCGCTGCTCTTGGCGGAATTCACGGTTCAGCTAATCTAACTGTCACCGCACCGGTAGTCACCGAAATTAAAGTCACGCCGGTAGATCCGAGCGTAAGACTGATATCCGGCAGTACCGATCAGACTATTCAACTGGCTGCTACTTCTATCAACAGTGTAGGTGCGGCGACTATCGTTACCGGCACGGCTAACTGGAGTGCCGCCGGAGCTGCCGGTACTGTGAACGCTACTACCGGTCTGGTAAAAATTACCGCGGCCGGCACGGTAACGGTCAGTACAAATATTGCCGGCGCGCCGAATGGCAGCACCACAATAACGGTATTGGCCGATGTCACGGCTCCCAGGGTAAGACTTACCAGGCCGTCGGACGGTACTACAGCCAACACAACGAGCATTACGGTAAGTGGTAACGTCGGCGATGCTGTTTCGATTGACGTTATTGTCAACGGAACATCCATCGGAGCCCCCCCGGCGCCTGACGCCAACGGAGACTTCAGCGTAGTTGTCGGTCCGGGTGATGGTGTCGCTGCAGGCAGAAATACAATATCGGTCAGCGCGGACGACACCGCCGGTAACACTGGTTCATCCGGTACCAGAACCGTTGAAGTCAATCCTAATAAACCGGTGATAACGATACTTACTCCTGCAGAAGGAACCATCACCGGCAGCACTTCGATAGCTGTAACCGGTACGGTAACCGGTGCCACGTCTGCAACTCTCAGAGTTAACGGCGCCATCGTGGGTTCCGTCAGCGGAAGCTTCTCGACCACTGTAAGTCTCCAGGAGGGGAGGAACAGTATCGTCGTAAGCGGTTCCTCAGGCGGTTACCTTGGTACTTCGGGTATCAGGACCGTGGTACGCGATACGACGAAACCGGTAGTAACCCTGACGAAACCGGTATCGGGAAGCCAGGTTAATACCGCCGGTATCACCGTCGAGGGTACCGTTGACGATCCTACCGTTACGCAGGCCACACTGACATTGAACGGCGTACCTGTTGTAGTTCCTGTCGTAGCCGGTGTGTTCAGCCAGAATGTGGTACTGAACGCAGGTTCCAACGCAATAGCGGTAACCGCCGCCGATGCACTCGGTAATACTTCGACAGCTGCAACGGCGACGGTAGTATACGATAAAACCAAGCCGAAGGTTACCATAACTGCTCCGACCAACAACGCCCTTACCAATGCGGGTGGTCAACTGGTTACGGGTACAGTGAACGACCTTGCCATAACCAGCGCTACCCTGATTGTTAACGGTGTATCTCAGACGGTAGCGGTAGATGCTACTGGAAGTTTCAGTAAGACCGTTGCACTCAGGTCTGGAGCCAACACCATCGAAGCGAAAGCTACCGACGGCGCCGCAAATACGGGAACATCGGGTGTTGTTAAAGTCACTCTCGATGTTACGGCGCCGAGAGTTAACATAGGACTGAGTGACCCGACCGATACGATAATCGTTACCGTAACGTCGAATGAAGCACTCACGGCAACACCTACAATGGGTGGAACCGCTCCGGGTACTATGGTACAGACAGGCCCCCTGGAGTGGACCGGTGTGATGAATAATCCAGGAGCCGGAACAACGTACACGGTAAGCGCTACGGGAACGGATAAAGCCGGAAACAAGGGAATCACGGCAACGGCAACGTTCAGAACACAGTCCGTAACTACAGTCGGAGCCAATGCCACGGTTAACGCCGGAGGTACGAACCTTGAAATCGATACGACTACCGATGTTACAGGTCAGAGTATCTCCGTAACACAGCATACCGAGAACCTGGCGGAAAATTCCGCGAGTGGCGGCAACGAAGCCGGTATATTCCTTGAAATCGTTGCCAGCGGTAACCTTTCCGACAGCATCGACTCCATATACGTTACCGTGAATTACGACGAGGACGTTATTTTCGCCCTCGGAATAGACGAATCCACCCTTAAACTTTACACTGTCAACACAGCTACGGGTCAGTGGGAAGCGGTCCCCGGAAGCGGTTCGAACGTAACCGGCAACTTCGTGTATGGTACGATTACACACCTGAGTAAGTTCGGTGCGTTCGGTCAGGAACTGGCGGCTCCGGCTCCTGCTGAGCAGCCACCGGTAACAGGATACGTAGCACCTTCGCAGACAGTGGTACTCACCGGACTGTCGGCAAGTACTCCGCTGAAGGTATCCAACGCAGGTAGAGTACTGGCAAGCTGTACGCTGACAACTTCAGACAGCAAAGCCCGACTGGATATTTCGGCGAGCACGATGATACTCGACGCCGAAGGCAATGCACTCACCGCCGTTACGGCTTCAGCGGATGCCACACCAGCGGCAGCGCCAGCAGGAATGGGTATTGTTGCCGCTTATGACTTCGGTCCGGACGGAGCGACATTCGATCCTGGAATAACCCTGACCATGACATATGATCCGGCGATGTTACCTGCCGGAGCGGACGAAGCCGCGATGTACATCGCTTACTATGACGGCTCGCAGTGGGTCACGCTCGAAAGCACGGTCGATACGGTAGCCAACACGATAAGTGCCGTGATAACGCACTTCACCAAGTTCGCCATAATCAGCACGGCTGAAGAGGAAGAAGAAGTCGTGGTTGAACCGTACGAGCCGACTGGACAGGCCAAGTTCACGCTGAGCAGCCTGAGCATCTCGCCGAGCAGCGTTGAGATAGGTAATATAGTCACCATCAAGGTACTCGTTACCAACGAAGGTGAAGCCAGCGGTAAATACACCGTCAAACTGAACCTGAACGGTTCCGTCGCTGAAGAGAGAGAAGTTACCCTCAGCGCCGGTGAAAGCCAGACGGTTACCTTCACCACAGCCCAGAATACCGCCGGCACCTACTCAGTAAGCATCGGCGACCTGACCGGCAGCTTCACAGTGACGGAGAAACCGGTCGAGAAACCGGTCGAGAAACCGGTCGAGAAACCGGTCGAAAAGGGAGGTCTGGCTACCTGGGTCTGGGTGATAATCGGTATCGCCGCGGTCGCAGTAATCGCCGCAGCATACTGGTGGATCCGCAGACGGCGGATGGCCTAGCCTCTAATACGATAACTCGAAACGAACAGGGCAGTTCTCACGAACTGCCCTGTTTATTAAGAAGCCCTTTATTCTCTCATGAAGACCTGATGAATTTTAGTTCATACTGCAACTGGTAATGTTGGTGATAAATAGCTTAATATATCTGGAGATACCCAGCAAAGCTGCAATCTTTCATACGGATGAAGCATAATATGAAAAGAATAATGTTCATTGCGTTCCTGGTAATTATTGTTCTGTCCCAGTTTGTTTCATACACTATTTCTCAACCCACTGGTGCGAAAGCAGAGGAAGGGCAACAGGTACAGATCAGCAGCCTGCTCTCATTCCAAGTAAATGCCAAGAAACATGTGATAGAAACATCTGAGTCTCGGGCAATACTGGAAGAGTCCAGAGTAACACTGGAAGAATCCAAAGCAGAAGAACGATTCGATATACTTCAAATGCCGGATATCGACCTGGACAACCTTGATTCCCAGCGGATATTCATCCACCTCGAAGAAAAACCAACTCCCCGACAGATAGAGGAACTCGAAAACCTGGGACTGACGGTATACACCGATTCATGGATACCACCTTTACCGAACCACCCTACCGGTTATATTCTTGCCGATATGCCGCTCGATAAACTCGATGAACTCACCGGGTTATATTATATATCCAGGCTGGAAACAGCCGAACGGATGTTGGAACCACAGAACGACCTGGGAGTCCAGGCAATAAACGCCGATGATGTCTGGAGTTCGGGATACGACGGTACCGGTGTCACGATATGCGTCTTGGACTCAGGCCTGGACGTAACTCATTCCGACCTTCCGGCACTTACGGCATATAAAGACTACTCGAATTACCCCGTTCTGGATGACAGTATCGCAAACATGGTGACAGGACATGGCACCCATGTGGCAGGCAGTGTCCTCGGCAGAGGTACCCTGTCCGGCGGATATTATAAAGGCTCCGCTCCCGACGCGAACCTTGTTTTCCTTAAAATAGGAAATGACACCAGCGGAGGTGCATCGACTGACGCCATGGTATACGCCTTACGTGATGCCGTCGACGTATACAATGCGGATATCATCACAATGAGTTACGGCGGCTGGGATGCCTACCATGACGGGAGCTGCGAAGAGTCCCAGGCTGTCGACTATGCTGTAAGTCAGGGAGCTACTGTCTTTATCTCAGCCGGGAACGAAGCCAATGATTACTTGCATTATTCCGGTACCGTCGGAGCCGGAAGTTCTACCGATTGTATCCAGGTAAATATTTACGAAGCAGGGGCTTATGATACAGCGATAATAATGAATATGGTATGGTATGACGGCACCGGCACGAATAACAACCTCAGTATGCAGTTCTATAACGATGCCTCAGGTACAACACCTCTAAATACTTTTAATGAGACTCAATCGGAAAGTGCACGCGGGACGGAATCACGCGTAGGTTATTATGGGACGTCAGGTGTACCCACCCTGCTGCCAGCCGGAAGCTACACGTGTTACCTGAAAGTGTCGAACAGTTCAGGAGTTCCCCAGGATTTCCATCTTTATGTTATACAATATGGTTCCGGATATGTATATTTCCCCAGCCCCGACCCAAGCTATACTCTCGGTTCGCCTGCCGATGCTGACAGCGCCATAGCCGTAGGCGCCTACACCACCAGAACGACCTGGTGGAGTTATGATAATACTGAAACTCCTTATTCGTCTGAGACTCTTGATACGATATCGAGTTTCAGCAGCCGGGGACCGAGAGTAGACACAGGAGCGCCGCCTAAGGTCAGCGTTGTCGCTCCTGGATGCGGAATCATATCCTGTCGGGACTATGATGTCTATCCTACAGGATCTCCCAATTATCAATATATAGATAATGATGCACCGAATATGAATAATCCGACCGCAAATAACGGTGCCGGACCTTACGACTACTATATAATGCAGGGGACCTCTATGGCCTGCCCTATCGCCGCCGGAGCCGGAGCGCTGCTGCTGGATAAATATCCGGACCTGACACCAGCTCAGGTCAAGCATTTACTTGAAGCGACAGCCGTGGAGAAAGGTGATGCAGGACATGATGGAATATACGGATGGGGACTTGTGGATATCCAGGGTGCAGTAGATACGACTTTACCAACCTGTACCTCGTACAACGATGCAGGCCATTCAACACCTGACGATGACTTTACACCGGGAGATACTGTTTATTCATATACCAGCGGGTTACATCCTTCTCATGGTTACCAGGTAGCTTATTATAATGGCGTCGGAAACAGGGCAGCCACTGCAAATATATCTTCCGATTCGAGTGGTAACCTGCCGGGACAGTATACATTTACCGGGCTAGACGAGTCGGGAACATGGAACGCAGTGGTATGCGAGAAATGGTTTACTCCTCCCACAACCTATAATTCCACGTGGTCGTATATGATCGCTTCCGATACTTTCGATATGGAAATTCCTCCCTCCGTAACAACCAAAGCCGCGAACGCTGTCGGTTCGGATAACGTTACTCTAAATGGCAGCCTGGACAGCCTAGGCAGTTATGTTACGGGGAATGTATCATTTATGTGGGGTTTAATTTCAGGTTCTCTCGGTAATGAGACCACGCCTCAGTCGAAAGGAGTTGCCTGTA
Source organism: Dehalococcoidales bacterium (assembly GCA_034416335.1). Taxonomy (GTDB): domain Bacteria; phylum Chloroflexota; class Dehalococcoidia; order Dehalococcoidales; family UBA2162; genus MGML01. The sequence continues at coordinate 207 of DAOULV010000017.1, read as the reverse complement.
ACTTCAGCGCTAACCTCTCAGGGCTTGCTCCCGAAACCACCTATTATTTTCAGGCTAAAGTGTCCTGTAATCCTGTCGTGTACGGCGAGGAACTCAGCTTCACGACTCCTGTTGTACCTTTAACCGTCACTACATTAGCTGCATCAAACCAGACTATGACTTCAGCGATTCTTAAAGGCAATCTGGTAAGTCTGGGGGATTATAGTT
>DAOULV010000016.1:0-10917 GCA_034416335.1 Dehalococcoidales bacterium | reverse complement strand
CCAACAGCCCCCCGGCAGCCCGGTTTATCACCGAGAATTCCTGGCTGAAACCTCTAGTACGGATAGCTCTGACACCAATCGTGGTGATGGCTGACATCGCCCTTAAAATCACTCCGGTCGGTGAGTTAGTATTAATCTGCTCTTTGGTGATTGCCGTTGTTGTGATTGCCGTTTGGATGAGAAAACGGCGGAAGTATGCAATTGGTTAAAGTGAACATATGTGGTATTGAAGATTTTTAGCTTTACTCAAGCTAACTTTGTCTCTAATCTATATCTGATTCTCTGAAAATAAAAAGGAGGTAAATATGCCTATTGTTCGTGTAGATTTCTGGGAAGGTGTAGGCGAGGAACAGGTGAAAACGATGATAAGCGGAATAACCAGGGTAATGGTGGATATTGGTGTCCCTGAACACGCCGTAGAGGTTGTTGTTTACGAGATCCCCAAGACTCACTGGGGCGTTGGCGGTAAGCCGGCTTCTGAGGCTCTAAAGGATGTATCACCGCCAAAATAATATCTCTGGCTAATCCATATTAATAATCGTAGCTTTGTTCAGGATAGAGTAAGGGCTTCGGAATATATTCCGAAGCCCTTTTACTTGTAAGCTGTCTTGTTTTACTCTTCTTGTATGACATATACTCGAAAGAACATTATCTATTTTTATCTGAAGAGAGGAGAAAAATGACGTCTGAAAAAAAGCATGCGAAGTGTGTAATGCCGGCTCCTATCAAGCATCTGGGTATTGCCGGCTATAACTGGAATTCGGTTTATGGACATAAAGGTGAAATCGGCGCCGATTGCACTCTATGTTTCCATTACATCACAGAACCATTCGAAGAGGGACCTCCGCACAAACATGACGCACACCAGATTATGTACTTTGTGGGCAGTAATCTGGAGGATATCAGTGAATTCGATGCGGAGATAGAAATAGCACTGGGGGATGAGGGCGAGATTCAGACTATCACTACCCCTTCCGTAGTGTCCATTCCACCGGGAATGATGCATTGTCCGCTGAGATTCAAGCGGTTGGGACAACCAGTGATCTTCATTGAGATTGTGCTGGAGGGCTCGTACCAGAGATACACGGCGACCGGAGAGGTAGAAGACGTTCGACCGGAGGATGTAACGAAACTGATTTGAATCGTTTTCAGGAGGGAAAAATGGTAACGAAAGACAGAATATACAAATGTTTAAATCCCATCGGAATCCAGTACCCGGTTGACCTGTATCCCCTGGCACCCCGCCTTGACCGGCTTGATGGGAAAACTATCATGTTCAATATGATGGTCAATGTTGAACATGAATTTCTCACTCCATTGGTGGAATTAATGAAGGATAAATATCCGGAGGTTAACTGGATTTTCAGGGAGTCGGGACCTCCGTTGACCGATGAAGAATTCAACAGGAGTGATGCCCTGATACAGGGAGTGGCATTCTGACACGGTGCAATTAAAGGGCAGTTGCCCTACGCAGCGCAGTTTGAAAAAGCGGGGAAACCGGCGGTAGTTATCGTTTTTAAGGACCAGGAAGAATGCCTTAAGCAGGGAGCCTTGCTTCTCGGCATTCCCCATGTGCGAACGGAATACTGCACTCGCACGGGAAATGGCGCCGAAGACGCCGCCCGCGTTATCGAGCCTTTGATGGATACCCTGGTCAGACCGCCGACAACGAAAGAACAGGAAGGCGGCAGGTGGGAAGTACCTGATAAAAGAATACTGTTCGAAGGAACTCTGGATGAAGCCGAAGAATTCTATGAGCGTGCTGAAAGAGTCCCGGTACTCGGAAATGCCTGGATGTCCCTTTATACCGATGGGATGGCGATAAGGATTCCCACCGAGGAACGGGTACAAACGATGCTCAAGGGTACCAGCCATAAGCCGGATGAAGTGATAACCCTTCAATCCGATCACACGCCAAGGGAAATGGGAGTCGGAGGAAAGAAAGGTGACCCGGTTCGGTTTGAACCTATGAAGCGCACGGCTACCGTTGAAAAGGTCGCCGTCAACGCCGTGATGGCAGGATGCAAACCGGAATATATGCCTGTACTGCTGGCAATTTCTGAAGCGGGTGGTGGTGGAGGTGACGGACGCGGCAGCCTGGGATTTTGCGTCAGCGGTCCTATCGCGAAAGAAATAGGAATGAACTTCGATGTCGGGATGCTCGGACCGGGAAACCAGGCTAACAGGAGTATCGGCCGCGCTGCTGAACTCATGTGGTGTAACCTGGGCGGTAATATACCGAAAGTAACCAGCTGCGGTATTATGGGCAACCCGCTTTTCAACTGCTTCCCGGAGAATGCCGATGCCCTTCCGCCGGGCTGGAAAGGTATAAACGAAGAGTACGACTTTAAAAAGGATGAAAGTGTTATATATGTACTGGGTATGAGGGGAGGCCCTCCCGGTTCATTAACATTCCAGAGCACCGAGTTTAGCCCCGGCAGATACAGGACGCTTCAAAAAAGCGGCAGCGGCGGTTTGGCAAAACGACTTGCTAAGGAAGGGATTCCCGGCCCTCATAACTGGCTGGAATACCAGGTATCTTCTTTATGGGCAGGCAGGGAAGGAGGTTATAACTTCATAATACTTCCGGAGATGGCGCAGCATTTGTATGAAGCCGGGTTTAAGTCCAAGGATGAAATTTACGAGTGGCTATATAAAGCCAGTTTCATGCCGTTTAGCGAGTACAGGAAACACGCTTCGCCAGATTTCCGTACAGGCGGCTGGAGGGGAGTGGAAAAAACTTCGGGTAGACCATGGAAAGAACTGCCGGATGACTATATGGTACCGGCTGTAAACGATCCCTATGAGAACTGCATAATCGTTGCCGGCGGCGGCGAAGAGACTTCTCACTGGGTTAATGGCCGGACACCCAACGCAGACCCTGCATATGGAATAGATGTCTGGCGATAAACTATGACTATCTTTGTTGCGTGACTAAACAAACCAGACTATTGTCTCGGGAGGAGTTCGACTCTTCCCTGCTTCTACGAGAGGAATAGATGTCCCGATGGAATTCCATCGGGACATCTTTATTGCTGAAGTAGTTTTGGGATCCTCTCCCCAGGGTATGAGTTCGCCATTTTTTTTGAGAGGAAGGTGCGTGGTTTGAGAAAAGGCTGGGTTATTTAATGAAATCCACCTGACACACTACGTAATAGTTTCATATTAAAGTCCGTGCGTTTATCCTGCAACTTCATTCATATTCCGTCATACCCTTACTGTTTAAGATGTAAAGAGTTGTGCTAATATATTAAAACTTTGCAGATTCATTCCTGAGGTGTGAAATGAAGAACATAGTATTTAAGGTTATTACTACTCTGGTATGCCTGTCGATCTTGATACCTAGTTCCTTTGTTTCGACCGATAATACAGCACAGGCTGCTTTTATACAGAGAATTCCCGAAAGTACTGCCTATCTACAGGGGGTTCCCGGTGGTGTTGCCAATGTCGGTTACGAACCCTGGTATTACTATATCGGAGATATGGTTAATGCCGCTAACGGGAACCTGTTTTTCAAGACCAGGGATATTTCTTTGAAAGCCCGGGGATACGATATTGAATTAGTTCGGGCTTATAACAGCATTCTTGCGGGAGAAGAGGTATCTTCAAGTTCATTCGGTAACGGATGGACTCATAATTACAACGTACGCCTGATAGAATACTCCGGCAACAATACAGAGTACATCGACAGCGATGGCACAATCTATTATTTCACGCACACTGGTGGAGGAAACTATACTTCACCGGCAGGTCTGCACTCCAAATTACTCCAGTATGGTGACGGAACATTTGATCTTTACCTGGAGAACGGCGAGAGGTATAACTTCAACTCCGAAGGTCGATTAGTAAATATTCATGATAAGAACAACAACGCTCTCAATTTCACCTATGACGGCTTTAACAGACTTGTTTCAGTTGCCGATGATTCAGGTCTGTCCCTTAATCTGACCTATAACGGTGATGGCAGGATATCAACAGTCGAGGATCCCCTCGGACGTCAGATACAATACCAGTACGACACGGCAGGAAATCTGGTCAACGTAATCGACGCATTGGGCAATTCCACGCTGTATTTCTACTATGCTGATACCAGGATGCGAAGTGCCGTCAACCGTTATGGCGGTACGCTCAGTTTCCTTTATCAGAGCGGCAAAGTGGTTGAGATAAACCAGTCGATGTATAACCCCGTTACCGGAATTCCAACGGGCAGTCTACCTCTATACAAGATTGGCTACGGTAACAATAACGTCATCGTTACTGATTCCAGGGGCGGCAGAACGACCGTCGGTCTGAACACTGCCGGTAATCCCGTCCAGGTTATTGATGCGATGGGGTACATCACCAGGACGACCTGGGATGGTAATTTCAATAAAACCGGGTATACCGACGCCAACGGCAACTCATACAACCTGACCTACAACTCGTACAGAAATTTAACTCAGGAACTGGATCCCACCGGGAACACGACACAGTGGTTTTACGATAATATACCCGGTACCATCCACTACGTCCCTTATACATATACCAATGCCCGTGGCTATGTGACTTCGTACGATTACGATGCTAACGGCAATCTCATATCGATGACGGATGCTACCGGTAACGGTACCAGTGTCTCTTATAACAGCTACGGTTACAGCACCAATTTCACTGATTTCAATGGTAATGTTACGACCTATACCTATGATACTCACGGCAACAGGCTAAGCAAAACTGACCCTCTCGGGAACACACACCTGTATACCTATGATGTCGCAGGGCGCCTTATCAGTGAAACGAACGCTACCGGTAATACGACACAGTACCAGTACGATGCTAACGATAGACTGGTAGAAGAGACAAACGCTGTCGGGGGAATAACCGAGTACTTCTATAACGAAGAAGGGACTCTGATTAAAAGTATAGACCCCGGTAACCGCGTAACCGAATTCAGTAATAACGTTGTTGGGAGTGTTGATAAAGTTACCGATGCTTCCGGGAACGTGACCTCTTCAGTCTATGATGCCATGGGGAATCTCCTGAGTTCGACCGATGCTCAGGGTGGCGTGACCGGTGTTAAATATGATGCCTTGAACCGGGTAACTTCAGTTACCGATGCTCTGGGAAACAGTGAAAACTTTACCTATGACGCCGTAGGTAATCGATTAAGCGTACGCAGCAAAAGAGGAAATGTTACTACTTATGAATATGATGTTTTAAATCGCTTGATAAAAGAGACCGATGCTCTGGGTAACATAACCAGCTATGAATATGATGCCGTGGACAATCGCATTTCCCGTACCGATGCCACGGGAAATGTTACTGCCTATCAATATGATGAACTGGACAGAATCACCAGTATTACTCATGCGGGTGTTACCGTTCAGGAGGCTGTATATGATGCCAACAGCAACATAATAAGCATAAACGATGGTAACGGGCATACAACGAGCTACGAATACAACGCCGCAAACCGGTTAATTAAGGAAACTGACCCAACCGGTAATTTTACATCCTATGGTTATGACCAGTTACTTAACATAAATACTATTACTAATCGTAACGGACATACTACCAGTTATGAATATGATGCCTTAAACAGGCTCCATTTAATGACGGATGCTCTGGGAAATACTACTACATACACTTACGATGCTGTCGGTAATCTGATTTCCGAAATAGATCCCAGCGGTAACGTAACCGGCTATGAATATGATTTACTCGGCAGACTGGTAATGGTAACTGATGCCGGTGGTGCAACCAGTTATAAAGGGTATGATCCTTCAGGTAATCTTATTTACCGCATTGATGAAACCGGAGGTAATACTACCTATGAGTACGACCTGCTGAATCGCCAGATAAAAAGTACCGACCCCTTGGGTCATATGAGTACCTACGTATATGATGAAGAAGATAACTTAATCAGTGTAACCGATGCTAACAGCAATACCACCGGTTATGAGTATGATGCATTAAACCGGCTTATTAAGCGTACCGATGCCCTGGGTAATATTGAGACAACGAGTTATGATTCCCTGGGTAATGTTGCCAGCTATAGCAATCCCAACGGGGATAATACTACCTACCAGTACGATGCTTTTAGCAGGCTTATCAAAGTAACAACGCCGTCAGGTAATCAGACAGTTTATTCATACGATGCCGTGGGTAACCCGGTATCGAGGACTGATCCCAACGGAGATACTGTTGGCTTTACCTATGATTCGGTGAACAGACTTGTTACTAAATCGTATCCTGATGCAAGCACGGTCTCATATGCATACGATGCGGAAGGAAATGCGTTACAGATAACGAATACCGGGGGACTGGGTGAAACTACGACTAATTCCTACGATAACCTGAACCGGGTTCTGTCTACTTCCGTAAATTACGGTACGTTTACCAGGACCATAAGCTATACCTACGACGAGGTTGGCAACCGGATTACAATGACCGATCCGACCGGGAATGTGACTGCTTATACATACGATCCGATGGGCAGGCTTTTAACAATTACCGACACGTCAGGTAATACTACCTATGAGTATGATATGGCAGGCAGGCAGACGACACGAATTTCCCCCAATGGTGTTATTTCCTCCTATGTCCATGATGCTGGCGATAGACTTATCGGCCTGGTGAATAAAAAGCCGGATGATTCGGTGATTTCAAGCTATGCCTACACCTACGACAACATGGACAACAAACTTAGTATGACCAACTATAGCGGTGGTACTACCACCTATAGTTATGACGATACTTACCGATTAACAGGCGTGACCAATCCTGCGCTGGAAACTGCAAATTATACCTATGACGCTGCGGGAAATCGTCTTACAAAAGTAACCGGTGGCGGCACAATTAACTATACCTATAATTCTGATAATCAGTTACTGTCCGCGGGCAGTGAGAATTTTACCTATGACAACAATGGAAACCTGATAAGCAAGACGGACGGAGTGAATGTTACTTCCTATCATTACAACTATGATAACAGGCTTACCTCCGTTACTCTGCCGGATGCCAGTAATATTACCTATCAATATGCTCCGTACGGAGATCGGTTGAGTGAAAACATCAGCGGTAATTTTACATACTTTTTCAACAATATCAACGACGTTTTACTTGAGATGGATAGCGGGGGTGTCACGAAAGCGTTTTACACCAATGGTCCTGATCTCGATGAACCGGTGGTTATGCAGAGAGGAGCCATTGATTATTACTATATCCCTGACGGTTTAGGCAGTATAACGGCTTTATCGGATGATTCAATGGTAATTATTGCCAGCTACGAATATGACGAATTTGGCAATATTATCCAGGAAACTGGAACTGTAGAGAACAGGTACAGATTTACCAGTCGTGAGTTTGATGAATTGACCGGCCTGTACTATATGCGGAACCGGTATTTCGATCCCTACGGCGGCAGGTTTATTTCAAGAGACCCGTGGGCAATGACAATCGGTGAAACGAATCCTTACACCTATGCCGATAACAATCCGGTAAATTTGTTTGACCCGTTCGGTTTGCAGGGGAGACGGTATAACGGCAGACGCTATTCGTTCGACGAGTATGACAGAAGCTGTCTCGAAGAAGCCATGAGGCAAGTTGATGAAGCTTGGGACAGGATAGGAGAAACAATCAGAGATCTGGCACGCCGGTTAAACAGGACGCTGAACAGATTAAGAAGCGCAGCGCGGGAGAGAGCTGACACGGAGTTCATGCATAATCTCATAGGTACCTTCGTAGGAGTGGCAGTCGGTGCAGCTGTAGGAGCTCTTACGGCGAATCCGGCGTTGGGAGCAATTGCCGGTGCCGCCGCCGGCAGGGCATACACTGCGGCGGCTACCGGTGGCATGTCCAGTACGGACGCCATGCAGGACGCAGGAGGTCTTGCCGCTTCTCTAGCCGGTGATTTTCTGGGGGCTGTCGGCTCCACGGTAAATCTTTATCTCTCTGCTCACAGTATCGACGCTTCACTCCAGCAGCAGCTGAGAGATATTAACGAATTATGCGGGAGAATGCAGAGTGATTTAGACGCACTTAAAACCAGGATGTACGAGGAAGCCAGGAATCTTTATCACAAGTGGGCGGAAGAGCATTGCAAGATAAGGAAAGAGCCGGAGATAGTTACTCCATCGGTGGATTCCATACCGGATGATACAGGGTACGAGGAAACACCCGAGCCTGTAACAGTCTACCCGGGAGTCGGCGAATGGGGCGGAGGTGAGTCTACAACCGGTATTGACCATACCGATGTTGAAGTCGATGCTTCGGATTATGTTGACCCGGATATCGCTACGGTCGGTATTAATGTCACCGTTATCAATAAAGGGTTCAAGAAGGTTGACGGGCTGAAGTTGAAAGTAGATGTCTTCGAGGACACGCCTCCGGAAGATAAGAATATACTCCTTGTGATAGACGAGTCCGATGGTGCCGACTGGTATTATGAGCAGGCTTTGGATGCCAACGGCTACACCTACGACATGGTCGATGTTGACCTGGAATATACACCTGTCTATGCCGACGGAGATCCGGATACGAAAGACATGAAGGACTATGATGTGGTCCTCTGGGAGTGCAGTAATGACCGTGAAGGTACTCTCGACCCACCTGCTCAGGATGAAATTGAATTATATCTCGATAACGGCGGATGTTTTTTGCTTGCCGGTGAAGGTATTATCTATGACTGGCCTGCCCGTGAAGGTACGCTGATGAGCGATTACCTGTTTGCCGACGGTTACGGCACTGATACGATGGACATGTCGGTTGACGGTGTATTCGGTACTATCGGCGAAGGCTTTGAACTGAACCTTACGGGTGGCAGCGGCTCCGGTTGGGAAACTTACTCCAGCAGTATTAACGGTGTAATAAAGATAGCCGAGATATGCTTCCTCTATGATGACGGGATAGCCGGCCTCCAGATGGATACCGGTAAATACAAAGCGATATACCTGTCTTTTAACTTCGATTCTGTTGAACTTGAATCGGAGAGAAACGACCTGATGAAGAAAATAATGGAATTTCTCGATTGCCGCCACCGGCATCCCGAAGGTGATGGCGGTCATCCGCCCGAGGATGTACCGTCCTGTGATCCGGGGGATCCGGGTGTTCCCGTATCTCCACAGGTAGACATTAGCCCCGGCGGGCATACGGTCGTTATCGGTATCGACCCGGGTGACTATAATCCTGCAAACGATACCGCAACCACAACCGTGTACAGGAAAACGGATACTCCGCCGATGACTACATCCGCTGGCAGCCCCGGCTGGGAACATGAAGATTATACCCAACAGCACACCCATTGGGATGCATCCACGTATAATGGCTACGAAGGTGGTAATTCATGGTGGTGCGGTGTTAACGATCCGTACTTTGGGATGGGTTACGGCAACAACTGGCTGCAATACCTGAACTTTTCTATTGACATGCCTCCGGGCGCATGGCCGATTTTGGACTTCCAGTTTTTTACCAATACACAGTCCGGTGACGTCTGCTGGGTTGACTACTGGTGACCGATACAACAACTGTGGGTTCCACAGTTTCCGCAACTACCCGTAAGTTCCGGCACTTGGCAATTTGCAGAGTATGGTCTCCCGAATCGTGACGATCCTCAATACGATGGTCTCAACACTCTCATCTTCCGAATCGGGTTCCAGTCAGACGGAATGGGTTCCGACTTCGGCGGTGCATTTACCGTCGGAGGGGGTCTATTTGTCGATGATATATTGGTCGGTAATGGTAATCCGCCTTATTCAGACTTATATTTTAACACCGGTGGTGACTTCCCAGGCAGTGAAATAGGTTCACCGCCTGGTCCTGGAGTACCTCCGGGTACTGGTGATTTCTGGGATACTCAGCTGTTGGGCGGTGGTGGAGGACCGGTATCGGAGGGATCCGTTCCGCAGGCTGATGATCCCGTCTTAACGTGGGTCTGCTACGATCCGGCTACCGGAAACTGGACCGATAATATGTCCGATGCCCTTATCTCTCCGACCATGAATACGACAGGATTCATAAATCCTCAATTAACGTATGACGCGGATATAAATCTTCCTCCGGGAAATTCCGATTATATTAGCCTGTTCGTTTCAGCCGATAACGGTACGAGTTATGCGTGGATTACCGATATTGGTGGTCCTGGCGGTATCCCGAGTCCACCGTTCGATGTTTCTAAATATAGTTCATCGACCTTCAGGGCGATGTTCCTGGCAACTTCCGGCACTGGCAATCACACCGATGGTATATATATCAGGGATATTACCGTCGTCGAAGGCATACCCCAGCAGCCTCCGGTCCCTTCGTTCACATACTCGCCGGAGCACCCTCTGCTAAGTGGAAATGTAACATTTGACGCCTCGGCATCAATGGACTACGACGGCACTATAGTTTCATACCAGTGGTCCTTCGGTGACGGTACGACGGCAAGCGGAGTTACCGCCAGTCATAAATATGAAACACCATGGATGTATCCGGTAACGCTTCTGATAACGGATTCTGACAACATGACGGGAGAAACAACCAAAAACGTACTCGTACCGTTAGTAGATCCTGCTCTGCCTATAGTTTCCACTTCTTCACCTCAGAATATTACCCCGAACTCGGCAACTCTACGTGGTAACCTGTTAAATCTTGGTGATTATAGTTCGGCTAATGTGAGTTTCAGGTGGAGCAATACTTCAGGAAACCTTACTAATGGAACTACCCCGCAGACTCTGACTTCGACCGGAGAATTCAGCGCTGGTATTACCGGATTAACAGAAGAAATTACCTACTATTACAAAGCGAAAGCAGTTGCCGGTAATATGACGGTATACGGCGAGGAACTCAGCTTCACGACTCCTGTTGTACCTTTAACCGTCACTACATTAGCTGCATCAAACCAGACTATGACTTCAGCGATTCTTAAAGGCAATCTGGTAAGTCTGGGGGATTATAGTT
>DAOULV010000015.1:0-17394 GCA_034416335.1 Dehalococcoidales bacterium | reverse complement strand
AGCCGAGGCTGAGAGCAAGGATAAAGGGCACCAGCAGCCATAACCTTTCGATATCCAGAAATCCGAATACGAATATACCTATAGTCATCATGAAGAAACTCGTCGTAAACACCTGCTTCCTGCCGTACCGGTCACCGAGCCATCCGCCGTTCAACCGTCCGGCGATACTGGCCACCGGAAGAATCAGCGCGATAAAGCTGGCAGTCGACCTTTCTATGCCGAGGCTGCTCAAATAGGGCATCATATGGGTTACCACAGCTCCGATTACGAAGGCATGGCAGCAGGAAGCAATTGACAAATGCCAGAAAGCCCTGCTCTTTAGTGACTGGCGCACAGTCATACCCGTATCTGTCACAGGCTCAATGTTCTCAACTCCGGATGTATCTATCACGCTGGCTTCACCGTCGGGGAAGTATCCGTAATTCTCAGGTTTGTGTCTCATCACGAAGGACATCGGCAGCACGATACCGAGTGTTCCCAGACCGATTGCGACCATGGCGTTACGCCATCCCAGATTATCGACCAGCAGCGTCACCACCGGTACAAGCAGCCCGCCGAGTCCGAAACCGCTGGCTACAATACCCATCGCGATACCGGCTTTTTTCTGGAACCAGTTAGCAACCGCCGTCATCAGGACCGTTCCGCCGCTGAAACTCATACCGGCGGCTATCAGGACAAAAGCCAGGTAGAACACCAACAGGGAATTAATCTTACTCAGGACAAGGAATCCCAGGCAGATGAAAATACTGCCGGCGAAAACCATTTTTCTCGGACCCCATTTGTCGACGAGGAAACCTACCAGAGGGGCAAGAATTCCCATTTCCAGTCCTCGGAGTGAAGACGCCAGTGAAACCTGGGCATAACTCCATTTGAACTCATCGGCAATGGGTTCGAAAACTGCGGTAAATCCGAAGTGGGCTACTCCGCCTGTATAAAGCAGATTAACCAGACTGGCAGCTACAATATACCAACCATAAAAAATACGGGGGCGTTTCGGGTCAGAGTCCATTATGCAATAAATTACTCTATTAGATGAGATTCGTCAAACTCGATGAACCGACGAAATCAGGAAACTTTACTCCTGTACAGCCTGTCGGCAGGGCAGACCCGAAGACATTCGGCACACCCTCCCGATGACGTCAGATAGGTATTGCAGCGGAACCTGTCAATATTGCGGGCCTCACCTTCACCCGGCTGTTTCAGCGCCTGTACCGGACACACCTTAATGCAGGCACCTTTACAATCCGGGCAGGGATAATAATCCACCGGAGAAACGGAATTTCCCAGAGGAGTATCGGTAACGACACAGGTGAGTCTGACTCTTGCACCATATTCGGGAGTAAGCAGCATAGTGTTCCACCCGATAACTCCCATACCCGCAATCACGGCGGATTCCTTGTATGAAAGCATGCCTTCGATGAACCTCGTATCGAACGGTGCGTCCCCCGCGGTCAACGGAATTCCCCGGTATCCCAGTTTATGCAGTTCCTTGACCAGCTTATAGGCTTCCCAGTCCAGGTGTCCGTTAACGACGTTCGAATTGCGGTTGAAGAGGTCGCGGAGTGCCAGTTCACCCGTTTTCCTGCCGGATGTCAGGTATTTGACTACTTCAGCGAAGAGTTCGTTTCCTAAAACGATAACCGATTTTGCTTCAGGAAGAAGTTCTACAGCGGTTTTATAAACCGACGTGTTTCTATGTTCATCGAGGTCGACGATGCCGAGTTTATCGACACTTATGCCGTCGAGCAGGGTTTTCAGTTCACCCGTGTTTTCCGCCATCCTTATCACCTCCGGATACGTATCACAATACCCGTAATAATACTCGGGACAATCGTGATAATTATAGCATGAACCCGGTGATTAACAGTTTAGACGGAAGAACTGCCGAAGAAGAAAACCAGCATAACCGCCAGCACACTCAGGACCGCAAGCCCGATAAGAGCCATCAGCCAGAGAGGAGTACGTTCTTCCTTCTGTAAACCGGACTTATTCATATGTCTTCTCCTTGATAATAATCGTAATCCGTCAATATTTTTCCCGCACCGGCATTGCCTTCGCCATCGCCCCGTGTAAATGTCCTATGTACCTGTCCACCTTTATCTCTCTTTATTTTTTCCTGAAAGTCGAAGCACCTGATACATCGAGTACGCCTATCTCCGGTTCACCTGTATATTCCAGCGTTGATGCACCACTCACCTTTACGTCCATCCTTACATTCGGACTAACGACGCATTTGCTGGCACCGCTGAGAGTGATGTCAGCGTCTTGAGTTATAAATGCCATCAATTCCGCCTGACTGGCCCCGCTGGCATCGACTAACAGATTATCTGTCGAGCCTTCCAGGTTTACCTTGCCGGCAGAATCGATATTGATTTCGATACTGTCAACCCGGATATCCCCGGTAATTCTACTGGCTCCGGATGCCTCCATAAAAGCTCTACCGGCAGTTAGATCCGACAATTCAACCTTACAGGCTCCGCTAAGCGATATTTCCAGGTTTCCGTCAGACCTGAATCCGGTTACGGTTCCTTCGGTAGCGCCCGAACTTACAAGGCTGTGAAGTTCCGGCATGGTGATGATTGCCTGCGGCCTCGGATATGATCCGGTTATCCAGATAGTACCATGCGGCATCTTTATATCTATTTCAAGCACCTTTCCGGATTGAGTCACGCTGATATTTTCAAAAAGATTTCTCCCGGCAGTGATTTCTATACTCCAGTTATCGGCTTCTTGAATTTCGTAACTGAAAGCGCTGGATATATCGACATCGGTAAATTCGTCGAAAACATATTGCCTGGTTTCCAGCTCTCCGGGTTCTACCTTTTTATCTACCGCTACAAGAACGGCATTACATCCTGTAGTGAAGAGAGTACCTACTAAAAGTATCGAAATGACGAGCAATAAGCGTCCGTATTTTCTCATGAAATTCCTCCGTTTCTACTCTTAAAGTCTGACGAGCATCGCTTTAGCTATCGCGCCGTGTAAACGTCCCGCATACCTCGCAAGATGCATGGTTATTATTCCCAGCAATACTCCGCCTATCACGGTCAGGGGTAAAACCCAGCCGGCCAGCATATACCTGATACCGTTAATATAAACAACAGGTATATCATATCCAAGCTGGAGTATGGGAATAGCAATGCCTGAAAGAGATACAGCGATCAGCGTGATAAAAACGGTGAAGTAAAAAATGCCGAGTGGCAGCATCAATGTCATATACACGATGGTGAACCAGGTCTGCTTATCGGTTATGATGGCTTTGTATCGTTCCCACCAGCCTATATTCCTGCGAGTAAACGGCTGGCGGCGCGGCATCCTGACTCCCAGCAAAGCTTCGACTATCCGTCCTTCTACAAGACCGATCCCTCTGACCGAAAGGATAAATAATCCGAGGAAAGGCAGGCCGATAATCAGCACCAGCAATCCCCCCGAAAGTGACAGACCTGTCACAACCCACGTGAAGTAGAATATTCCCGTGGCAAGAGAGATTATCAGGTATAAAAACGACCCCCAGGTGACCGGATCGGTGAACACACCGAAAAAGGTCTTTATAAACCCTTTTTGTTTTTGCTCGGGCTTGGAATCCTCGGATCGAGGTTTTTGCGTCACCAGAGCCGGAGCCAGGCGGCTTTCAATCTCACGGTATGCAGCCGCTGTCTCTTCAGGACTGCCGTATTTTTCAACGATCGCCGAAAAGGCTTCCGCTTCCGATAGGGAAGTATTTCCCATTTCTTTATCAAGCGCCGTCCTGAGATATTCTTCGGCATCGTACAGGGCATCCTGGATGGTAGCACGGTCGCAGCCGGATAACTGCTTCTTCAACTCCGCCAGGTATTGTTCTACAGTATTTATCATTATTCTCCTCCCCGCAGGATTTTATCCACCAGTTCCCTGGTCTCCGCCCAGATATCCTTCCACTTTTCCAGGACCTGGCGTCCGGTATCCGTAATCCGGTAATATCGCCTCGGCGGACCGGAAACCGAGGGTTCCACTTCACTCGATAACAGGCCGCTGCTTTCCAGCGCCCTGAGTACCGGATATAAAGCACCCTGCTTCATGATGGGTATATCCCCGCTTTTCGATTCTATCAATCTGGCAATCTGGTACCCGTACATCGGTTCACTCGTCCGGGCGAGAACACCAAGCAGCACAAGTGCCGTGGTACCTGCATTCAGTTCTTTCTGGAACTTCCTTGTTTCTTCGTTTGTATTCGTCATGATTTTCTATATCACCGTTTCCTGTCGGTAGGGACTTATATCAAATTAATAAGTATATTAACTTAATACTAGTATTAAGTTAATAATAGTACCGGAAGCGGTTTTTGTCAAAACTGCTCAGCGGGATATATTCTGATTGTCGGACGATTAGAGGTTCTTTATAACCGAATTTCTCTTGGTTTTATGCACTTAAATACTATTTTATGCAATATCCTGCCTGATATCCGGTTAGAATTGCTTAAAAGGAGTAGTATTACACGCCTGAAGGTAGCGTGACTATGCCCGTCTAAAGTACAATGGTACCAGAGGGAGAGACAACTCTCCCGTATTATTGCGTTTCAACAGGTATCGATATTGGCTAAGACCGGAGCAGGTACTAAAAGCAAAGATAAGAAATTGTCCGAGAAAGAAGCGGTAAGGCTTATTACCGCCATAGTTCAGCGTACCCGGAACCACCCGGATATAGTACGGGGTGCCAGCGTCCGCGGTGCGCTTGCCCTCAAGCAGGTTCTTGAAGGCTTTGCCCGAATCGATAACAAAGGTATGACCCGTTCCGGTCTGGAGAAAGCAGCGATGATTACGCTGCCGCCGAGGATATCCACAAAACAGGGCACGCACAACTCTGCCGAGGACATCATCCGCTCGATTGTCCGGGAAGTCCTCTATACCAGAAGCAGTTCGCAGGAAAAGATAAATTCGAAGCATAAAAAAGAAACCAGAAAACTCTCTCTCGAAGAATTTATGGCCGCCCTGCAGAATCTAAGCCTTTCCCAAACGCTCGAAGGGGAAGATTTCGAAGAATATGACGATGAATATGACGGTAATTACGAAATCGTCGACGACAGTATCGACGGTACCGGTCTTTCGATGAAAAAAATGACCAGGGATTCCCGGTTTTCAGACCAGAAAAACTGGTTTCCATCGCTTGAGAAAGCATTGAAAGACATGATGGGAGAGCTGGAACAAAAGCTTGTCGATGGTGAAATATCCGAGGGCGATTACAGGTACCAGAAAAAGAAACTGGAGGACATGCTTAACGCCGCTTCATACCTCCAGTCCGAAATCTCAGGCGCCGAGATCGCAGAAACGGTAATGGAATTAATGGAAGCCGGTGACAAGCAGTGGCAGAAGGACCTGGATTTCCAGGATATGTATGTTTACTACCACATCAAGCAGTCTCAGGGAGACAGCGAATTAAGCCTGCCGAAACGCAACTGGTATGCCCTCAAGGTAATTGTCGACTTCCTGGAAAAGCAGGAACTGGTAGAGTCCGGGCGTGAAGGTACGTCCTTTTCACTGACCGAGAAAGCTATAGATATAATGTTGAAAAACCTGGTGTCCGGAACACCGAAAAACGGTGAATTCAGAAATAATACCCGCCGGACCGGCAAATACGCGACTGAACGCAGTCAGGATACGCGCAGGTATGTGACCGGCGACGTGTTCAGAGACATTTCCATACGCCGGACAATGAGAGAAATCGCCCGGAGACGACGTAAAACATCCGAAATTAACAGGCACGATTTGAGGATATTTCTTAAGGAACACCGGGAACCGAAGTCCGATATTCTGCTGTGCGTGGATTCCAGCGGTTCGATGGGATTTCATCGTAAGCTGATAATGGCAAGACTCACCGCCGCCGCAATAGCCAGAAATGCCCTGAGTAACGGCGACAGGGTAGGAATAGTTACGTTCGACGACCTTGGAAGGTCCGTAATCTCTCCGACCGACAGGGAAGGGGTCGTAATGAAGTACATCACCGGTATAACGTCCGGCGGCAATACGAACATCGGTGACGGTCTAAAATGCGCCGAAACTGCCCTGAAGCAGGCGCGAAGCCGCAACAGGAAAGTTATCATGCTGATAACGGACGGAGAACCTACGGCGATATCTCAGAAAGCACTGGATAAACTCGAAAAATCCGAGAAAAAGGATATGACAGGTGAGTACGCGGTACTTGAAGCGAGGAATGCCGCTATATCCGGAATAGAGACTTCGGTGGTGCACATAACCGATGAAAAAGCGATCGGGAAAAACCTGGTTGAAAGCATAGCAAAAGCAGGCCACGGGGAGGTAAAACGAGTTGCCCGTCCTGATGATCTGAGAGGGATTATGGTATAGTTAGATACCGATGAAAGGATATTAAACGGGAGAAAGCTATGGAATTAAGGGAAGAGTTAAGCAGGTCGATACTGAAAAAGCTGAGTGAAAAGAAAGACCCTCTGGCAGGATTTTATGCTTCGGATGAAACCAAGGAAGCTATTCTTGCCGTGGCGATTTCAGGCCGGCACCTGCTGCTTGAGGGACCTCCGGGAATCGGAAAGACCACTGTCGCTAGAATTCTCGCCGGACTCCTGCCGTCGATGCAAATAGTATCCGGCTGCAGGTATAATTGCGAACCCCGGAATCCCCAGTGTCCAGAATGTCTCGGCAGCAATCCTTTACCGGAACCGGTAACGATAGAAGGAACGAGACGTTTCGTCAGGGTACAGGGCTCCCCCGAGCTAATGCCGGAAGACCTCCTGGGCGATATAGACCCGGTAGTGGCGATGCAGTGCGGGATTCACGACCCGCAGGCTTTTACTCCGGGAAAGATTCAGAAAGCCCACCGGAAAATCCTGTTTATAGACGAGCTTAACCGGGTCCCGGAACGGACCCAGAATACCCTTATCGAGGTACTGGAGGAAAGAACGACCACAATTGCCGGTTTTGAACTGGATATTATGGTGGATACCATCGTCATTGCAACTCAGAATCCCGAAGAATATGCCGGCGCCGAAAGGATATCCGAAACGCTGGGCGACCGGTTCGAGCGTATTCACATCAGCTATCCGACCGAGGAACAGGAAATAGAAATAATCAAGCAGTACGCACGGCGCCTGCCTGATATCGATATAGATGACTCGCTAATCAGTGATGCCGTGAAAATGTCGCAGGCTACACGGACAAGCAGTCACTTTTCCCGCCCGGCCAGCGTTCGCGCCAGTATTGCTACCTATGAACAGTCGCAGGCTTTAGCCCGTCTGAACGGCAGGCAGTCGGTTTCGCGCAAGGATGTGGCTAAAGCGGCAAAGATAAGCCTTGAAAGCAGGACCGAAATATCACCTGACAGTCGCTACTACGATTCACCCGGTGACTTATTCGGCGGTATTGCAGAAGACGGCGCTTAGAATTAGCTGTACATACGGGCGAGAGCTATGGCCCCGAGTACTCCCGAATATTCTCCCAGTTCGGGGACAACTATGTAATTATCGATATCGTCCGATATTCTAGGCGAATCGATATAACCATTGAGATACTCTCTGACTTTTTCTCTTACCTTTGCGGGCAGTGAAGGATTTTTCATCAGTCCCCCGCCGGTAATAATACGCCCGGGAGAAAGAGTGCAGATAATATCAACAATCCCCAGGGCAAGGTAATGAGCTTCAAGTTCCCAGGCAGGATGGTCCTCGGGCAGTTCTTCCGCCGGTTTTCCCCAGCGTAATTCAACTGCTCTGCCGGAAGCCAGCCCTTCCAGACAATCGCCGTGATAGGGGCAGCAGCCTTCGAAAGCGTCTTTTTTCCGGTCGTGCGGTATACGGATATGTCCCATCTCGGGATGTACCAGGCCGTGGAGCAGCCCGCCGTTCACCATTCCGCCGCCACCGATACCGGTGCCTATAGTAATGTAAACCAGGTTTTCCACGCCTTTTCCGGCGCCCCAGAGGTATTCGCCAAGAGCCGCTCCGTTTACATCCGTATCTATAGTAACGGGTATTTCCAGAGCTGTTTCAATCTTTCCCGGGATATCGGTATGCGACCAGCCGGGTTTAGGAGTGTTCGTAATATACCCGTATTCCGGTGAGTTGATATCAAGGTTCAGGGGTCCGAAAGAAGCAATCCCGATAGACGAGAGAGAATCCACATATCCGCTGAAAAAATCCACGACTTTCCCTATGGTCTCACCCGGTGTCGTGGTCGGAATGACGGTTTCGGCACGCCTGTCATCCGGTCCGGTGCCGACAACGCACACGAACTTGGTTCCCCCGGCTTCTACCCCGCCGTATAATCCATCCATACCGGTTTTAGTACTCGCTGTTATAGATCCTCTGGTGTTCCTTGAGCATGCACCTGTCCATCACCACACGCAGTCCGGCATTCCGGGCGTATTCCGCGGCTTCTTCGTTTACCACGCCTTCCTGCATCCACACCGTACGTGCTCCGATTTTCACCGCTTCTTCGACAATAGGCAGCACGTCATCCGGCTTCCTGAATATATCCACAACGTCCACTTTTACGGGAATACTGCTCAGGTCCGGATAACTCTTTTCATCCAGAGTAGATTCGATAGAGGGATTAACGGGGATAATCGTGTACCCGTTGCCTTTAAGGTATTCCGCGACCCGGTGACTCGGTCTCTCCGGATTCGCGGAAAGCCCGACGACGGCAATGACCTTGCTGTCCTCGAAAATTTCCTGTTCTTTATCGATATTCATAGCTGTCTCCTTAAGGTGTTAGTCCTATTCTGAACTGACCTGCCGGCGAGTGTCAATACAGGACTGGTACCAAAACAAAACTAGTATCCTGTCTCACAAGTACGCTGGATAAGTCATATGGGTTCTGTCGGACTCGCTCATGGTTCGACAAGCTCACCATGAGCGAACAGTATAGCATGAAACCGCTCGTCCTGAGCCTGTCGAAGGATGAGCCTGTCGAAGGATGAGCAGATTTTTCAGGGTATTTCCGAGACGCAGACTGGTACGCTGTAACATAAAACATTGCCTGAAGCTGGTTCTGCAACCAGTCCCTTCCCCCTTGGTGGGGGAAGGTTAAGATAAGGGCGACTTTAGTCTTCTCCCCTTGAGCGAGAAGAAACAAAAACCACGCCGCTCCGAAAAATTCTAAACCGGTCCCTTCCCCCTTGATGGGGGAAGGGCAGGATGAGGGTGAGTCTTCATTTGGTTAATCCGCTGCATTAAGTTAAAATTAAGCAAAATATACGGACTCACCGGGAGGTAGAAATGGCCGCAGATGAAAAGAAACTGGAAGAAACTATAAAGGCATCCCTGGTTAACGGTAAGCTGCCGTGTCCAGTGGCATTCAAGATAAGCAGCGACCTGGATGTCAGCACCAGAGTTATCGGCGATATGGCTAACAAGATGGATATAAAAATAGCCAACTGCCAGCTCGGCTGTTTCCCCTAAGTCAGGATTATCCTGATATCAGTGAAATATCGTCCCGCCGTCGACTACTATCGTCTGACCGGTAATAAAGTCGCTGTCGGACGAAGCCAGGAACACAGCCGTGCCTGCCAGGTCATCAGGGTATTCGATTCTTTTAAACTGCCGCGTGTCGGCCCGGACCTGATTATGCTTAACGGCTGTTTCATCCGAAGGATCTTCACTGAGAGTCCTTCCCGGCGCGATACAGTTCACGTTGATATTGTATTCAGCCATCGCGGAAGCCAGACTCCGGGTGAGTCCGATGATTCCGGCCTTGCTGGCAACGTAATGAGGCATAACCGGTGTACCTTCGAAGAATGTCGCTGAAGCCATATTTATAATTTTACCCCTGTTCCGTTCTTTCATATACGGAAATACAGCCCGCGAACACAGGAAAGTACCCCTGAGATTTACCGCCATCACCCTGTCCCAGTCCTGAATATCCAGCTTATCAAAAGGCTCCGTCGATACCTTGATTTTGCTGAAAATAGCTGCATTGTTGACCAATATATCTATACTACCGAGCGTATCAGCCGCTTTTTCCGCCATAGCCAGGGTGCTCTGTTCATCGGATACGTCCGTCCTGACTGCAACAGCCTCAGCACCTTCGGCTTTGAGTTCTTCCGCTGTCTTTTCTGCATTCTCAGTATCTATATCGGCAATTACAATAGCCGCGCCTTCTTCTGACATTCTGCGACAAAAGGTTTTACCTATTCCATAGGCCCCGCCGGTAACTATTACTACAAGGCCCTTCAGTCTCTGCCCTTTATTATTTTCAACCATAATTGTCCCTCCATACAGGTTCACTACAATTTATCACAATACCTGCAGATTGGCGAAAAACACGCTCCCTGCTGCTTGTCTGTGTTATAGTGATAATCAGAACCGCGAGGATAAGCAGTAATGAAAATAATCCTGGTATACGTTCTTGTATCATCGTTAATTCTTTCAGGATTCACAGCGAGCTGCGGCGGTCAAATCGTCGGTTCCGGCAAACTGGTAACCGAAACTTATGATTATACCGATTTCACCATGATAGAAGCCGAAAGCGGCTTCGTATTGACCATCACGCAGTCATCCTCGTACGCAATAGAAATATCCGCCGATGATAATATCCGGGAATACCTGGAGATTACCGGAACGGGAAATACTCTCAGGATAGGGTTGTCACGTGGAAATATAAGTTCAACTACCCTGAGAGCAGAAATGACGATGCCTGAGATAGAAGGACTCAACCTTTCAAACGGCGCCAAAGCTGTAGTAACCGGTTTCAATTCGGCCGGGTCGTTCTCTGCAACTCTAACCGGAGGAAGTGTATTGATAGGAGATATCGTGTCGGGAGATGCAGGGTTCGGTCTCTCCGGCGGCAGTATGGTGACACTCACCGGTTCCGGCAGAGATCTGATGGTAAGAAGTTCGGACGGCAGCGAAGTAACTCTCGACGAGTTTCCGGTAAATAACGCTGATATCAATATCGACAGGGGAGGAAGATCCTTTTTCAACATAAACGGGAAGTTCGATACCACTCTTACCGGCGGTTCCGAGCTGTATTACACCGGTGAACCTGAAATGGGTGATATAAACGTTTCGGGCGGCTCGAAACTTGAGAAGAGATAGCTCAATCGGACACAGGAGTACATACAACCTGGCATGTTTTTCTGTTTATGGGTTTTATTTTCTCATCGATGACGGTTTATAATATGGACGTGAGTAAGCCGGATAAACTAATAACCGATTATCAGTACGAGTTAATAGAAGACCACCATTCATTCGGCAGCGGCCGTTACGGGCTCCGCGTACTGCTGCCGGCGGATATAAGCCCGGCATTTCCCTATCTGAATACCGTTCTTGACGACACCATATACGACCACGAAAACAGCATACTTATAGGTTTCAATAATAAAAAGCGGTACGCTTTCCGTCCTCATGAAATACAGCTCGGGATGGTTGCCGACCCGTCCGACGTATCCGGCATTATAGAAGAGGTCGCCGACCTCGTTAACAGGATATGGAGTGACAGAGACCGCATCGAACCGAGTTTTACGGAACGGAAAATACCCCCCGTGTTTGAAATCTACCGGATGCTGCCCAGAACAAACTGCAGGGAATGCGGTTATCCAACCTGCCTGGCGTTTGCCGCCGACCTGCGAAGCGGTGCGGTAAAGTTGGAACTCTGCACCAGACTTTCAGACCCCGCATACAAAGAAACCAGGGACAAAATCCTCTACTTGTTCCCACAGAACTGACAGGTACGGTACACCGCTGATGACTGACCTGAATGAAAAAAAGATACCTACCTTCTGCTCGCTGTGCGGTCCCACGATGGGATGCGGAATATACTGCTATGTCAGAGACGGCAGGCTGGTAAGAGTTGAAGGTATGAAGGAATCACCCCGTAACCGGGGAAAGCTATGCCCGAGAGCTTTCGCTTCGGCACAGTGGCTATACTCACCGCAGAGGTTGAAATATCCTCTCAAACGTACCGGCAATAAAGGTGAAGGCAAATTCGAAAAAATCGGCTGGGAAGAAGCTCTAGATATTATCGCCTCGAAGCTGCTTGAGCAAAAAGAACGGTACGGTCCTGAATCTATGGCGATACTTTCCCCGGCGCGGCGGAGCTACAGCGACTTCCTGTACAGGTTTTTAGTAGTTCACGGCAGCCCGAATTACGGACACAGCGGGATATGCGCCGTTCAGCGCGCTTTTGGTTTCGCCTACACACTCGGAGTGACAATGCTGGCGCCGGACTATGATAATGCCGACCTCATCATCATCTGGGGAGCCAACCCTGTTTATTCCGGTACACCCCAGGGTGCTCTGGACAGGATTCTAAACGCAAAAGACAGGGGTGCGAAACTTGTGGTAGTAAAACCCCAGATGCAGCCGGACGCCGCCAAGGCGGACGTCTGGATGCCTGTCAGACCGGGTACAGACGGCGCCCTGGCACTGGCGATGCTGAACGTTGTTATCAATGAGAACCTGTATGACGGAGAGTTCGTAGATAAATGGTGTTATGGATTCGATAGACTCGTCCCGCATATTCAGAAATACACGCCAGAATGGGCCGAAACGATAACCGGTCTTCCCGCGGAACAGATACGAGAAACAGCCAGGCTGTACGCCACCACAAAGGCCGCCTGTATCAATACCGGAAACGCCTTCGACCAGGCGGTGAGTTCGAATAACGCCGTCCGGGCTGTTGCGATACTGATTGCCATTACCGGCCACCTGGACAGGCCGGGCTGCAACCTGGCGCCGACCTTCAACCAGAATATTCCGAGGGTAAAATCGGTGCACCTCCGTGAAAGGTATACGCAGGAAATGGTGGATAAACTGGTTGGCCCGGAGATCCCCACCTGTTTCCAGCCGTTTATCGAAGGTACATCATCGGCATACTATAAGTGCCTTGACAGTATCCTGACGGAAAAACCTTACCCCGTTAAAGCCATAATAGCGCCCGGAACCCAGCCGACGGTTATTACCCGTGGAACACCGAGAGTAATAGAAGCACTGGAAAAGCTGGATTTCTTCGTGGTTGTGGATGTGATGCAGAACGCCTCGATGCCCTGGGCCGATATCGTAATACCGGTGGCAACAATGTACGAGTCGGACCACCCGTTCGAAGGCGGCATGGGAAACTGGTTGATGGCAAGGAACCAGGTGGTCGAGAGGATGGGTGATTATAAATCGGACTACGAATTCTGGCTTGACCTCGCCGTAAAGATGGGATACGGAGACGATTTCTGGAATGGCAATATCGAAGAATGTATGAATTACCGGCTCGAAAACTTTGGGATGACGATGGAAGAATTGAGAAAATATCCCACTGGTATAGTCTACGACAGTGTAACACCGGAATATGAAAAGTATGAAAGAATGTTTTCGTCGCCGAGTCCTCGCCTTTCACGGGAGCCGTATCTTCCCGAAGGCAAGGTGGCTATTTACAACACTTCTTTTGAAAAGAATGGCTTTAATCCTCTGCCGGAATGGGTAGAGCCGCCGGAAAGCCCGACCGGCACTCCCGAATTACTCGAAAAATACCCGCTGGTGCTGTCCGACACTCATACATCAGAGGTATATAACGCAGGCTGGCTGCGTAACGTGCCGTACCTGCGTGAAATTCAACCCGATCCCTGGCTTCATATCAATCCCAAAACAGCTGCAGCCCGTGGAATAGAAGACGGCGACTGGGTAATCGTGGAATCACCACACGGCTCGATGAAAGTACGGGCAAAGTATTTTCCCGGTATCAGCCCGGACGTGGTGATGAGTCTGCAGGGCTGGTGGCAGAGATGTGATGAACTGTACAGGCCGGGTTATCCGCTTATAGACGGCGCCGGGACAAACGCAATGTACAGCACCGACCCCGATAAAGCCTTCGACCCGCTTGTGACGGCGATGCCCAAGCAGACGCTGGCAGAGGTACGAAAAGCGGATACTCAATCCTCCGAAAGGAGCACCGGATAATGGCAGCGCAGTACGGTTTTTACTTCGATGCCGAGAGGTGTGTCAACTGCCATGCCTGCGAAACAGCCTGTAAAAGCCTGAATAAAATAGAACCGGGAATACACTGGCGTAAAGTTATCGAAGTATGGACGGGCGAATTTCCTGATGTTTCGCGGACATTCATTTCTGTTTCCTGCCTGCATTGCGCCGAACCTGGCTGCGTAACAGCCTGTCCGGCGAAAGCCATTACAAAACGACCGGAAGACGGGATAGTGGTTGTCGACAGGGAAAATTGCACCGGCTGCGGTATATGTTACGATGCCTGCCCCTACGGTGTCCCGCAATTCGGGACTGACAGGATTATGCAGAAATGCGACTACTGTCTGGAGTCGGCAGTTGAACCGGCCTGCACGGCGCCGTGTCCGGCAAATGCACTCTTTTTCGGCACGATGGACGAGCTGTCCGGGCTAGCGGAAGAAAAAGGCGGAGAATTGCTTGAGGGTGAAACAAGCCCTTCACTCTATATCCGCCACAGCCGCAAGGTATCCGTTCCTAATGAGCTTATCAGGTTAATCAGCTGATGTGGATATGGATTGTCACTATCGTTATCAGGATTATTCTATTCATACCCGGTCTGCGCCGGGTAAAGTCCGAAAGAGTTATCGGTCCGGAAGAAGGGATAGAAGATAATGAGACCATCCGGTCTTATGAAAAAGTCAGCCGGATGCTGCCTTTCATCCTGTTAAGAAAACTGGTTATCCGCAGACTGAAAAGGCTCAATCCTGGGCGAGAACTGGCTGATATCGGCTGCGGTCCCGGGTACCTCACAGCGGATGTAGCCCGGGCTTTTCCCGATATCGAAATTACGGCGGTGGATATTTCCGATGAAATGCTGGGAAGGGCGGAGATAAATCTGGCCCCGCTTAACACTGGAAAAAGGATAAGTTTCAGGCAGGGAGATATCCACGCGCTGCCTCTCGAAGACAATTCGCTGGGCTTCGTGGTAAGTACGCTGTCGCTCCACCACTGGGCGGACCCGCCGCAGGCTTTCAGCGAAATCTACAGAGTGCTGAAGCCGCAGGGGCAGTTTCTCGTTTTCGATACCCGCAGAGACAGTCCACGGATGGTTTACCTTGTCCTTAAAATCGCCCAGAAATTCATCCTGCCTGCCCAGCTCAGGGAGAAAAACGAACCGACCAGTTCGGTAATGGCAAGTTACACTCCCGAAGAAGCAGCCGGTTTCTTCGATGGTATCCCTTTCACCGAACTTACGGTAAAGCCGGGCTTTTTCTGGCTGTTCATTTCCGGACGTAAACCGTAAATATGCGTATACGGCATCACCGGTTCAATCGATGATTCTAGGTACTACTCGGTTTTGGTTGCTAATGTCATTGCGAGGAGTCCGCTTTCTCCCGTTCGTCCTGAGCTTGTCGAAGGACGAATCCATCTCCATCATTACGAGGAGTCCGCCGAGGCGGACGACGTGGCTGGCAATCTCCAGTACCAGGTAATGCATAATTTATCGGAATAACACACTTTTTGTTTCCTCTCCCTTGAGGGGAGAGGATTAAGGTGAGGGTGAAAATTGGATTTGTATCACCCTCATCCTGCCCTTCCCCCATCAAGGGGGAAGGGACTAGTTGTAGTGGTTCGCCTGTAGACATCGAGGACTCGCAATGACAACAAGACCAATCAAATGCAAACAGAACATGATTTTATAGCACTTCATACCTCCACTCGTTTATAATATCAGGGAAAAATGAATCTGATAGACACACACTGCCACCTGGATGAGATAAAGGACCTTGATTCCGCTCTGGAAGAAGCGCGGGAAGCGGGTGTAACGGGAATAATCGCCGTGGGGATTAATTTCGAGACCAATGTAAAAGTCCTGGAACTGGCGCAGAAAAACAGAGAAATGGTTTATCCCGCCCTGGGGCTGCACCCGCAGGAACTGCCGGAAATGGATGACAGGGAAGTATCCCGGGTGATGGAGCAGATAGAAGAAAACATCGACGGAGTGGTAGGTATAGGCGAGGTGGGGCTGGACTACCATAAGAGAATAAGAGCGGAGGCGCCGAAAGAACGACAGCAGGCGGTTCTCAGGGATATTATGACACTGGCGTTTAAATACGAAAAACCGGTACTAATTCACAGCCGCTACGCCTGGAAAGATGCCTTGACCATAACGACCAAAGCGGGTGTAAAAGACGCCGTTTTTCACTGGTATACCGGGCCTTCCAGCGTACTGCGGGACCTTCTTGCTCAAGGGTATTATGTATCCGCGACTCCGGCGGCGGAATACCATTCCGAGCACCGCCGGGCAGTGAGAGAAGCACCTCTCGACAGGTTGTTCCTGGAAACAGACTCGCCGGTATCGTACGGCAGGGAAGACAGGTACTCAGCAACACCGAAGGACGTGGTCAGGTCACTCAATGCCGCGTCTGAAATAAAGGGTCTGGACAACGAATCACTGGCAGAACAGACAACGCAGAATGCAATCCGATTTTTCCGGCTGCCGGTTAACAACCAATGATATGCCGGATTTCAAGTACATAATCTCTGTAACAGGAGGGAAATATGAGTAATGAACGAGGCGAACTGCCAAGACTGTACTTTGAACTATCGTCATGGTTTCACCTGCTAACGGCACCGGAAGATTACGCTGAAGAGGCGGAATTTTACAGACAGACATTAGTCTCAGGATGCAAAAACCGACCCGAAACACTGCTCGAACTGGGAAGCGGCGGCGGGAACAATGCCTCGCATTTAAAAACATATTTCAAGATGACACTTGTCGATATTTCCACCGGCATGCTGGATATAAGCAAATCCATTAATCCCGGGTGTGAACACATCCGGGGAGATATGCGGAATGTCAGGCTGGACCGTCAGTTCGACGCTGTCTTCATCCACGATGCAATAGCTCATATCACCGATGAGAATGACTTAAGAAGTACAATAGAAACGGCTTATATCCACTGCAAACCTGGAGGCGCCGCGCTCTTCTGTACCGACAACATTAGAGAGAACTTCACACCCGGCACGAAGCATGGCGGACATGACAAAGCCGGGAAAGGTATACGATATCTTCAATGGACCTGGGACCCCGATCCTGATGACAATACCTATGTATGCGACTTTGCCTACCTGCTGCGCGAGGGTGAAAATATACGCTGCGAGTACGACCGCATGGTGATGGGGCTTTTCGGGCGTCAGACGTGGCTGGACCTGATATCGGAAGCCGGCTTCGAAGCACGGACAGCCCGCCTGGAAATTCAGGATATAACAGAAGGCGGCGAAGTCTTTCTCGGCATTAAAACAGGTTAAACGAGCTGGCAGAAACCAGTTTATATATTAGACCTGTCCCTGAACCGAAAGATGTGATATAACGGAACAGGGCTGAAAAAATGAACGCATATGAAAAGATAGTGAAATTAGCAGATAAAGATTTCAAATGGTTATGCACAGATAATTTATATAATACAAGGTAGAATATAGCATGAAAAACATAATCATTTCAGGCTGGG
>DAOULV010000014.1:0-30543 GCA_034416335.1 Dehalococcoidales bacterium | reverse complement strand
GATGTACCCTTCTTCCCACTGTATCGGTTTCTTCAGCAGGTCGGCATGGAAACCGTCCCATCTCCTGATACTCTCCTGAATGAGGAAGTTGGGACTGCAGACGTCTATCTGGATGTTTGCCATGGCTTCGACAGGACCAGCGTAAAGGTGCGGGGCTATCTGGGCGTAATAGGCTTCCGCCATTCCGGCTATCTTCCTGGCTTCGAGAATACCGCCGACACGACCCAGGGCGAACTGGAGGATGGAAGCAGATCCTTTGTCGAGCAGTTCCCTGAACTCATACTTGGTTGCCAGTCTTTCGCCGGTGGCTATGGGTATGCTGGTGTGACGGGCGACTCTTGCCATTTCGTCGCGGTTTTCCGGCGGTACTGGCTCCTCGAACCACATCGGGTCGTACTTCTCCAGTCGTTTCGCCAGCCTGATGGCGCTGGAGGTTGTCATCTGACCGTGGGTGCCGATAAGGATATCGCATTTATCACCGACAGCTTCACGGATGCTTTTAACAACGGCTTCTGTGTTCTCCAGCACGTGGAGTGAAATCTGCACCGGAGAACCGCCGGGAGGTGGGGGAGTTTCGAGCATAACCGGGTCTATCTTGATTGCAGTGAATCCCCACTTTACGTAGGCTGCCGCGGCGTCGCCTGCGGCAATCGGGTCCTGGTGAGTATTACGTTGCTCGGGTTTATCCGGGTTAGGTCCGAGATAAGTATAACTTCGAAGCTTCTCGTGGTATTTTCCACCGAGGAGGTTGTAAATCGGCTGGTTCAGCTCCTTGCCGATTATATCCCAGCAGGCTGTTTCAAGACCGCTGATGATTGCCATCTTGGTCAGGTCGGGGTGCTGGTCGTAGCCGCTGGCGTAAGCACCACGCCAGAATGTTTCTATCTGGAATGGGTCTTTACCGATAAGGAAACGGTCGGCTACCGATTTCACCAGGTCTTCGACTATATGAAAATCGAACGGGACACCGTATACCTCTCCGATGCCCTCTATCCCGTGGTCGGTGAAAAGTTTAACGAAGAGCCATTTTTCAGGAAGGCCTTTGTTTGTGGGATTATTTACCCTGTAAGTCTTCAGGTCCGCAATCTTCATAGTTGTTCCTCCTGTTTTTCGATGAAGGAGAATATTCCGGCTATGAGTAATTTTCTACAACCCAGTCGATAATCCTCCTGGCAATACTCAGCTTCGGAGGCGTCTCCGGGAGATTATCCAGGTCGAACCAGTCGGCATGGGCGATTTCGTTTTCATCAACCTTGATTTCACCACTGTCATATTCAGCCAGGAAGCCCATCATCAGGGAGTTCGGGAAAGGCCAGGGCTGGCTGGAGAGATACTGGAGGTTTTTTACCCGCACGCCGACCTCTTCGAATACTTCCCGGTGTATACATTCCTCGAGTGTTTCGCCGGGTTCGACGAAACCGGCGATTATGGTGTGCATTCCGCGTCCCCTGAAAGCAGCGTACTGCGTGAGGAGAAGCTGTTTGCCTTTTATAACTGCGGTGATCGTCGCAGGAGAAAGACGGGGGTAACTTGAGAAGCCGCAGACCGGACACTTTTTACCCCTTTCACCCGGAACATATTCCGTCCTGTTCCCGCACCTGCCGCAGTACTGGTGCGTCTGGTCCCAGGCGACAATCTGGGTGGCTTTTCCGGCCAGGAGGTAAATGTCCTCATCAAAAACGGTATATGCCCTCATCAGGTCCATAAATTCTACCCCTTCGGGAGTTTCCGTATCCGGGGGTAATTCCGCCGAAAAGCAGTGTTTGCCGTTAAGGACGCCGAGGTACTGTGTTCTTAAGGGAGAAATACCCAGTTCATTAAGGCTTTTTAAACAGGGGAGATGGAGACCGTCCGGAGAAATTATCATCCGGCCGCGACTGAACGCCAGCCAGTAAGCCGGTTCGGTAATTTCAGAATCCAGGGTAAAACCACGTTCGTAGCGTTTATAGATACTTTCTCCTTCAATCATAGGCACAATCACTTTCTGTCAACGTATTTGGAAAGTCGCTTAAATGGCAATTATACCACTGCGAAATATACCGTTGCCAACGGTTATAAAAGCTGCTGCTGGCTGCCTTCTTCGGCGGAATCTTTCATAATCGGCAATTCCACGAATGACAGCCCGAGTTGCTTTTTCAGGTCTGTCGCGTTGCGGGGAGCGTATCCCTGCCAGTGGTTGTTGAACTGGGCGAACATCAATTCTGTTTCCGTAGAAGCCTTTTTTATCTTTGCAGCGAGTTCCTCCAGTTCTTCCTCTGAATACAGGTACTTGTAGCGGGTCTCGTTATTGCCTTTCCACCAGTTCTCACGGTTCCGGCCGTGTAAACGGAAATAGGCCATATCGGAGGTCAGGGGAACATCCGCTGCAACGGACGAGGAGAACTTGGGCTCGTCTATCTCTACCCAGCAGGTGTTGCTTTCTCTGAGCAGCTCAGCGATATTCTCGTCGTTCGTCCAGCTTTTATGCCTCAGTTCCACTGCCAGTCGGTACTCGCCGAAGGTGTTGATAACGGCACGCAGCATCTGCCGCCCGAAATCATCGTTCTTGAAGCTGGGAGGGAACTGAGCCAGCAGCGCGCCCAGCTTGTTCAGGGCAGCCAGCGGCTCAAGACTGCGGCGGAAAAGGTCTACGTCGTCCTGAGATATCGCGGCGTCCCGACCGGTTGCTTCCTTGTACATTCCGGGATGGGTAAACTTCTGCCAGAGTTTGACCGTGAACAGGAAATCGTCGGGCGTCCGTTTCGCCCAGTTACGGGCGTATTCCGGATTGGGTGGACGGTAGAAAGAGCTGTTTACTTCTACGGTATTGAAAAACTGGCTGAAGTATTCCAGTTCATTTATCTTCCCGGCAGGGTAGAAGTGACCCTTCCATGTTCCTTCACCCCTTGGATAAGACCAGCCCGACGTGCCTACATATATACCTCTATGTTCCGACGCTTCTCTGCCTCCGTACCGATAATTATACGATAATCTCCTGACACAATGTTACCGTATGAGAAAGGAATTATTAGAAGGATATGAGATATTAATTTATCAACTTTTAATAGCCTACCTACCTTGAACATCTCTAAATAATTAGGATAAATAACGAACATCTACGTGAAGAAACAGTTGTTGATAATGATAGTTCAATCCCAGCAATGGTAGGTCCAAGTGGACAATAGACAGAACCTTAATTATAACCTTTAACCTGGATGGAAATTCAGTCCAACCCAAGGCTAAAGAACACGCTCGAACCTTATTTTAAGTTACAGTTCATCGACAGTAAAGTCTTCGGGCTGAATCAGGTATCTTGTTAACTGCTTTTAGTCTAATTATTATTGCTATTTGTTTTTTCGGGGGGTTTTAATACTATATTGATGTATTGATGTAACTCTATGCAAGCCAGGCGAAGGCTATTTAAAAAGGCTTCTTCTGAAAATATGAGACGTTTTTCGTGAAGAAACTCAATTAATCCGTTGGGGCGATATACCATCACCATGAGTGTACTTCTCACGCTATTTCGTGTTGCAATAGAGTTACTAAATGTGTTATAAAGTGGATTTATACCCCATGTTGATGTAATTTACCGATATTAAGATATTCGTAGTCTTGGCGGAGCAGTGAGCAGATGAGTGTCGAAGAGGTGCCACAGACTATAGTGCCGAGTCCAATATGGCACAACAAGGTAAAGGAACTGAGCGGAGAAAACATCTCCGCTTGTTTCCAGTGTGAAAAATGCACTAACGGATGCCCGGTAACCTTCGCTATGGACGTAGTGCCTCACAAGCTGATGCGTTGCATTCAGTTAGGCTTGAAGGATAAAGTCCTGCGAAGCGACACCATCTGGGTATGCGCCTCCTGTGAAACCTGCACTACCAGATGTCCAAACGGTATTGATATTGCTCATATCATGGACATTCTCAGGCAGATGTCACAGCGTGAAGAAATGAATCCAGCGCAAAAAGATGTCCCCGTCTTCCATTCCGCCTTTCTCTCTTCAATCAAGAGACACGGAAGAATACATGAATTGGAGATGATTGTCGACTACACTCTCAGAACCGAGGGCACAAGCGGACTGCTAAGGCAAGCAGGTTTGGGACTTAAAATGTTCTTAAAAGGGAAGATAAAGCTCCTGCCGCGTTCGTTATGGGCTGCCGGTGAGGTCAGGAATATCTTCAAGCAAGCGGAAGGGAAGAATTAGCAAATGAATGTATCGTTTTACCCCGGCTGTTCTCTGGACGGTACAGCCAGAGAGTACGGGGAGTCAGTTAAGGCAGTCACTCAACTACTGGATATTAACCTCAAAGAACTGGAAGGCTGGACCTGTTGCGGTGCATCATCCGCCCATACCACTAATGAGGAATTGGCGAAAGCCCTTCCGGCCAGGAACCTGCTGATTGCCGATAAAGCCGGGATGGATCTGGTAGTTCCCTGTGCTGCGTGCTTTCAAAGATTCAAAGTTGCTGAGAAGGCACTATCAACCGGCAAAGGAATAGCGAATATTCCGGATGAGTACGAAGGCAATTTTCATATTAAGTATATTGTTGACTTCTTCTGGGAAGATATAGGTGAAAAGACTCTGAGAGCGAAGGTAAAGAAACCTCTCTCCGGGCTAACCCCCGTCTGTTATTATGGCTGTTTGACTGTACGGCCTCCCAAGGTTACCGATGCGGGTAATCCTGAGAACCCACGGGCCATGGATAAATTAGTGATGAGTCTGGGAGCGGATGTCCGGGATTGGTCATACAAAACTGACTGCTGCGGGGGCAGTCTGATGTTTACACACCCCGATATTGCTAAAAAGCTAACTGCAAAACTGCTCGATATGGCGGAAGAAGCCGGTGCGGATTGTATTGTGGCCGGTTGCCCTGTATGCCAATCGAATCTGGATAGCAGGCAGGATGAAATATCCGCCGACAGCGGTAAAAAATACGAAATGCCGGTATTCTATTTTACTGAACTTATGGGATTGGCATTCGGGGATCCGTCGGTAAAGAAATGGTTTGGCAGGCATATGGTGGATCCACGACCACTACTGGAGGGGAAAGGACTAATTTAAGGTCTGATTATGGGTAGTAACGGGAATACAGAAAAGACAGTACAGAATAAAATAGGGGCAATCATGGTGGTGGGAGGAGGTATCTCCGGTATGCAGTCGGCTCTGGACCTGGCAAATTCCGGCTTCAAGGTCTATCTGGTGGAAGAGAACAGCTCTATCGGCGGCAGGATGTCCCAGCTCGACAAAACATTCCCGACAAATGACTGCTCCATGTGCATGATATCCCCAAAGCTTATCGAGGTCGGCAAGCACAACAATATCGAGCTAATCACCAACGCCAGTGTCGAGAGTATAGACGGAGAAGTGGGTAACTTCAATGTCAAGGTGTTAAAGAAACCGAGATACGTTGATGAAGAGAAATGCAGCGGTTGCGGCGACTGTATCGAAGCATGCCCGGTCGACCTGCTGCATGAATTTGAGGAAGGACTGACCACGCGCAAGGCAATCGACAAGCGCTATCCTCAGGCGATACCGGGTGCCGTAGCCATAAGCAAGATGGCAAGACCACCATGCAAACTCACCTGCCCCGCAGGCTGCAACGGACAGGGATATGTGGCTCTTATTTCCAAGGGTAAATACCTGGAAGCAGTTGATCATATAAAACAATGGATACCGCTGCCGTCGGTACTGGGCAGGATATGCCATCATCCCTGTGAACAGGAATGTAACCGGGGTGAAATAGATGAGCCGATAGGTATAGCACCGCTAAAAAGTTTTGTAGCGGACATCGTCAGAAAAAAGAGGGGAGAGGGCTCTATTCCCCCGGAGGAGAAGCCGGAAATAGATTCGACAAAACCGAAGGTGGCGATAGTAGGAGCCGGACCATCAGGTCTTACCTGTGCGTATGACCTGGTTAAGCACGGATATCCTGTCACAATATTTGAGGCAGGCT
The DNA here is from genome assembly GCA_034416335.1 of Dehalococcoidales bacterium. Lineage (GTDB taxonomy): Bacteria > Chloroflexota > Dehalococcoidia > Dehalococcoidales > UBA2162 > MGML01. The sequence continues at coordinate 24,610 of DAOULV010000014.1, read as the reverse complement.
CTGAACCCGGCGGGCAGCTTCAAACAGCTATTCCAAGGTACCGTCTACCAAGAGATGTGCTCAATGCTGATATTCAGGATATTATCGATTTGGGGATAGAACTGAAACTGAACACACCGATAGATGACAGTTTTCCCCTCGCTGAGCTTAAGTCACAGGGCTATCAGGCTATTTATTTAGCGATTGGAGCTCAGAAAAGCCAGGGACTGGATATACCTGGTGTTGACCTACCTGAGGTATTACCGGCACTCGATTTTCTAAAAAATGCCAACTCCGGAAAGGAAACCGGTATAGGTAAACGGGTGGTGGTTATCGGTGGCGGTAACGTAGCTATCGATGCTGCCAGGACCGCCCTCAGGCTGGGTGCCAGGGACACCTACATTGTCTACCGCCGGTCGTATGAAGAAATGCCGGCTCGTTCTGAAGAGGTGGAGGATGCCAGGGAAGAAGGAATTCAGTTCAGGCTGCTGTCCAATCCAAAGAGAATTATGGCTGATAAAAATAATAATGTGGTAGGGATAGAGTGTAATGAGATGGAGTTGGGCGAGCCCGATGACAGCGGCCGGCGTCGTCCCATCGCCACGTCGACCACTTTCAAGCTCGAATGCGACACGGTTATTATGGCAATAGGGCAGGCTACCGACCTTTCACTGCTACCTCCAGAAACCGATGTGAAAACCAGCCCGAACGGATTGATAGTCGCTAACCCGATTACACTGGAGACAGATGAAAAGGGAATTTTCGCCGGCGGTGACGGGGTTACGGGACCGAAGTCAGCCGTTGAAGCTATTAACCACGGGCACGAAGCTGCTGTTTCTATTGAACGTTATCTCAATGGGGTTGATCTTGGTGAGGGGCGGGAGAAACCGGAGGAAGAGCCGGCACCCTTGCCTGAAGGCGAACACGAGAGAAAGGAAAGACTGCAACTGAAGAGGATACCTCTGGAAAGAAGACTCTCCAGTTTTGACGAAATAGATGTGGGTTACTCGGAAGAGGAAGCCGTAGCTGAGGCAGAGCGTTGTCTGGACTGCGGACTGTGCAGCGAATGCCTCCAGTGCGTAGCCGTCTGTCAGGCAGAAGCCGTTATGCACGATATGAAAGAAGAAGTGATGGAGATACCGGTAGGCTCAGTTGTCCTGGCACCGGGATTTGAGCCTTTCGATGCTGCCATTAAGGGTGAGTACGGGCACGGTCGAATGGCTAACGTTGTAACCAGCATGGAATTTGAGCGGATTTTGTCTGCCTCCGGCCCTTTCCAGGGCCAGATTTTACGCCCGTCAGACGGTAGTCATCCTGTAAAGGTTGCCTGGATACAGTGCGTGGGTTCGAGAGACGAGACCTGCGGTCGTGATTACTGTTCATCAGTCTGCTGTATGTACGCGACCAAGGAAGCAATCATCGCCCGGGAGCACGAAAATACCATTCAACCAACTATTTTCTATAATGATATCAGAGCATTCGGAAAAGGTTTCGAGAGATACTATGAGTCGGCCAAGGACAAATTCGGCGTAAGATATATCAAGAGCATCGTATCGGGAATCAAGGAGCTGCAGCAGAGTAAAAACCTTCTCCTGGAATACGGCGACGAAAATGGTGATAAAGTCCAGGAAGAATTCGATATGGTCGTCCTTTCTGTGGGACTGGTACCTTCATCAGGCACAGAGGAGCTGGCCGACAGACTTAACGTGGACCTTGACAGGTTTGGTTTCTGCAAAACTAACGAGTTCCAGCCCAATATTACCTCACGCCCGGGTATTTTTGTTGCCGGGTCTTTTGAAGCCCCGATGGATATTCCTGAATCGGTGATGAGTGCCAGCAGTGCAGCATCCCTGGCTTCTCAGGCGATTGCCGAGGCACGGGGAACAATGGTAAACGAGAAAGAGTATCCATCGGAAATTGAAGTGAATAATCAGGAGCCGCGGGTGGGCGTCTTCGTCTGCCGCTGTGGGACGAATATCGCACGAGTTGTGGATGTGCCCAGCGTGGCTGAATACGCCAAAACGTTACCCTATGTAGTGCACGCGGAGGAAAACCTGTATACCTGCTCTTCGGATACGCAGAATAAGATAATCGAGGCGATTAAAGAACATGAACTAAATCGCGTGGTGGTGGCTTCCTGCACCCCCCGTACCCATGAACCGCTATTTCAGGATACCATTCGAGAGGCCTGTCTCAACAAATACCTTTTTGACATGGCAAACATTAGAGACCAGTGTTCCTGGGTCCATGCTACTCACCTTCCTGAGGCAACGGAAAAAGCCAGAGAACTGGTGCAGATGGCGGTAGCTCGTGCAGCTACGCTTCAGCCAATACACGAGTCACCGTCCGAAGTAAAACGGAAGGCGCTGGTTATCGGCGGAGGAATATCGGGGATGACAGCAGCATTAACGCTGGCATCGCAGGGATTCGAGTCTGTTCTGGTAGAAAGGGATTCGGAACTTGGTGGCAACCTGAGAAACATCTACTTTAGTGAAGACGGTACTGATCCACAGGCATTACTTTCAATGTTGATCGAACAGGTAGAGTCAGAGCCAAAAGTAACCTTGTATAAAGGTGCGAAAGTGAGTAACTTTTCCGGTTATGTTGGCAATTACAGAACTGAGGTCGTTACTGCCGATGGAAATATCGAGGAAATCGAACACGGCGTGGTTATCCTGGCAACCGGCGGAACCGAGTACAAGCCGGTTGAGTATCTCTACGGGGAATCGGAAAGGGTGTTGACTCAGCTTGAGCTGGAAGAGAAGATAGCCCTGGACTCTGAGGATGTCGGGAACTTGAACTCGGTAGCGATGATACAATGTGTCGGCTCGCGTGAAGAAGAGCATATGTATTGCAGCCGGGTGTGCTGTACTCAGGCTATCAACAATGCCATCAAGTTGAAGGAGACGAACCCGGATACAGAGGTGTATATCCTTTACCGTGATATACGTACCTATGGTATGCACGAACTGCGATATCGAGAGGCCAGGGACAAAGGAGTAACCTTCATACGCTACACAGTAGAGGCAAAGCCTGAGGTAAATGAGGAGAACGGTAAGCTGACGGTAAAGGTTTATGATGAGGTTCTCGGAGCAGACATTTTGCTGGAACCGGATAAACTCGTCCTGAGCGCCGGCATCCGACCTCAACCTGATACCGAAGAATTTGCCAGCAAGCTCAAGCTTCCATTAACGCAGGATAGATTCTATATGGAAGCTCATATGAAGCTACGCCCCCTGGATTTCGTCAACGAAGGTATGTACCTTTGCGGTTTAGCCCATTCACCCAAACTCATTTCGGAATCGATCGCACAGGCAAGAGGTGCAGTATCACGAGCCTTAACCATACTTTCCCAGCCGTATCTGATGGTTGGAGGTGTGGTTTCAGTTGTAGAGCCGGACCGGTGTGTAGCCTGCCTGACCTGCGTGCGGTCTTGTCCGTTCGGTGTGCCACGGATAAATGAGGATGGCGTGGCTAACATAGAGGCGGCAGCGTGTCAGGGTTGTGGTATTTGTGCCAGTGCCTGCCCTCGTAAAGCTATAAAGCTGCAACATTATTCTGACGAGCAGATTACGGTTAAGAGCGCGGCACTTTCTGTAGATTAGTCGAGAAAGGAACGAACTATAATGGAGGCCTTCGAGCCAAAAATCATCGCCTTTTGTTGCCACTATTGTGCTTATTCGGCGGCTGATTTAGCCGGCTCTATGCGCCTGGAGTATTCGCCTAACGTACGCATAGTAAAGTTAATGTGCACGGGGACAGTGGACACCATTCACCTTTTGAAAGCATTCGAGGATGGAGCGGATGCTGTCTTCGTCGCCGGCTGAGAGGAAGGCAACTGCCATTTCCTGGAAGGAAATCTGAGAGCGAAACAGAAGGTCAAGCAGGCTAAGAAACTTCTGGAGGAAGTGAGACTTCAGCCAGAGCGTCTCGAGATGTTCAACCTCGGCGCTTCGGATGCCATATTATTTGTGAATGCCTGCAATGAGATGACCGAAAGGGCTCGGCAATTAGGGCCTAATCCCTTAAAAAGAGGTAAGGTAGAATGATTGTTGGATCGAGAAAACCTTTTGATGAAATAGAAGCGAAAGTGCAGGGTTATAAGAAGCTGCTTATCCTGGGTTGCGGCACCTGTGTAAGCGTATGTATGGCCGGAGGTGAGAAAGAGGTAGGGCTGCTGGCAACACAACTGAGGATGGTAAGTAAACAGGGGAATACCGATATTGAAATCGGCGAAGAAACTATCCAGCGTCAGTGCGACAGAGAGTATATCGAACCTATCGTAGAGATGGCCGGGAATTATGATGCGGTTCTATCAATGGCCTGCGGTGCCGGTGTGCAGCTTGTCGCTGATATGCTGGAGCCTGTACCTGTAATTCCGGCATTAAATACTTGCTTTATCGGTATAACCGAAGCCGAAGGCGTTTGGGCGGAGCAGTGTGAAGCTTGTGGTAATTGTTTACTTGACGTGACTGGTGGAATATGCCCCATCGCCAGATGCGCCAAGGGCTTGTTGAACGGCCCCTGTGGAGGTTCGGCGGACGGAAAGTGTGAAGTCGACCCGAACACCGCCTGTGCCTGGCAACTGATAATCGACCGACTGACCGCTCTCGGTCAGTTAGATAGATTAGATGAAGTCGAACCTACCAAGGACTGGGGAGCCAGCCAATCAGGAGGACCCCGGAGAGTTAGTTTAGAAATTCTGGATAAATAACAAGTTGCTCGTAAGATAAGGTGAGACTGAAATAACGTCGCCGTAAGGTTACATCCGCTGCCCGTTACGGAATAAAAAGCAAAGGAATGACGGTGTCCGATAACAATTCTGTTAACAATATGGTTGGATTGGAGAACGACCGTACCCCTGAGGAAGAGACTCTGGTCATGCGTCTCGGAGTATTCACCTGGTTAAGGTGGATCGCTATACTCGGGGTTATCGTAGTCACCGTAGTAGCCAGATATGCATTTCGCATTGGTTTTCCGACATTGCCGGTATATATTATCTGCGGATTCATGGTCCTCTACAACCTGGTACTGATACGGCAGGTTATCGGTCTGCGTACGTTAAGGGAAGAACTGGTTATACCACACGTCCGACGATATATATATTTCCATATTTTACTTGATATGCTGGCCCTCACCGTATTGCTGCATTTCACCGGTGGGGTAGAAAATCCTTTCGTCTTCTTCTTTGTTTTTCACATCGTATGTGCCAGCATCGGTTTGAACTACCGGATTGTTTATACGCTTGCCACGATAGCTATTATCCTGGTATCACTATTGTTTGGCCTGGAATATGCCAGCGTAATACCTCATGTTAACCTTGAGGGATTCGTTCTGCCGGGGCGGTACAACGAAATAGGTCGTATTCTTGCGGTAATCGTACCTCTGGCGGCATTACTTTACGGAACGACCTACGTGACTACATCTATTGCCGGGGAGTTAAGGAAAAGACAGCGGCAGGTGGAATCTTTGCAGGAGGACTTGATAGAAGAGAAAAACAGTGAATTAGAGCAGGCTTCTATGTCGATAGCCAAACTTGAGGAGGAAAAGGACCAGTTTCTACGTTTCATTAGTATCGCTGCGCATGACTTAAAAGCACCGCTTACTGCTATTCAGGGTTTCCTGTGGGTCATGCTGGGAGGGTTTGCCGGAGAAATTTCTGAAAAGCAGAAGAATATGCTGCAGCGGAGCGCCCATCGCATTACTGAACTGTTAACCCTGATTAGTGACCTGCTGGATATTCCGCGTATTGAAACAGGCCAGGTTGTCCAGGAGATGAAAGAGATTTCACTGCGCCGGATAATTAAAAATTCTATCGATGGCCAGCGTAATCTGGCTGAGGAAAAAGGTTTAAAGCTTGAAGTTGAGATTCCTTCGGGAACACTTCGCGTTAAAGGTTCAGACTCTCGACTGCAACAGGTAGTTACCAACCTGGTAAATAATGCTATCAATTATACTCCTGAGGGTTCGATAACCGTAAGGGTAAAGGAACAGGCCAGGAATTTACTGGTCGAGGTTTCAGATACCGGGATTGGCATTCCAGCTGAGGAGATACCAAAACTCTTTGAGGATTTTTTCCGGGCGAGTAATGTGGAAATCAAGGGAACAGGTCTGGGATTGTCCATAAGTCGGAGGATTGTTGAAGCCCACGGGGGAAAGATATGGGTTGAGAGCCCCTGTCCTGTGACCGATAAAGGAAGCAGATTTTGTTTTTCACTGCCCAAGTTGAGTAAAGCTAAGAGGAGTAAACACCGATGAAAGCAGGGACAAATCTGGAGAAAATACTGGAGAGCGGGAGGTTTGCCGTTACGGCAGAGGCAGGACCACCGAAAGGTACCAGCGCTGCGGTGATACAGAAGAAAGGCGAGTTGCTTCGCAACTGCTGTGACGCCGTAAATATAACCGATAATCAGACAGCCATTGTACGTATGTCCAGCATGGCAGGTTGCGTGCTTCTTATGCAGGTTGGCGCTGAACCGGTAATGCAGATGGTTGTTAGAGACCGGAACCGGCTGGCGCTGCAAAGTGATATACTGGGTGCCGTAGCTGCAGGCGTCGGAAATTTCCTCTGCCTTTCCGGTGACCACCAGAAGTTTGGCAACCATCCTATGGCAAAGGGCGTCTTCGATATAGACTCGATCCAGCTAATCCAGATGCTTAAGAAAATGCGGGATGAGAAGAAATTCCAGTGCGATGAAGATATCTCCGGGGAAGTTCCTGTATTTATCGGCGCTGCTGCCAATCCTTTTGCTGATCCTTTTGAATTCCGGGTGAAAAGACTGGCGAAAAAGATTAAAGCCGGGGCTGATTTTATCCAGACTCAAGCAGTCTACGATGTGCCTAAATTCGCCAGATTCATGGAGATGGTTTGCGACCGGGGCCTGGACAAACAGGTGCATATTCTGGCGGGTGTCATTCCCATCAGGTCGGTAGGTATGGCCCGTTACATGAGAGATTATGTTTCCGGAGTAAGTGTACCGGATGAAATAATATCCAGACTGGAAAAAGCGGAGGAAGCTAAGGAAGAGGGAGTAAAAATAGTCCTGGAAATTATTGAACAAATCAAGGAGATATCCGGGGTACACGGCATACATATTATGGCTGTAGGCTGGGAGAGTATTGTTCCCGAGATGGTAGAAAAGGCTGGACTCATGCCCAGACCTGTATTATAATTATCCACAGGAATCTGGCAAAACCGATAGAGTTGTAATGCAAAATGGCAGAGAGGAACTATGAAAGGTAAGATACTAGTTGTTGATGACGACCCTGATATCCTGGATGCGGTGGCGATGATACTTGAATCTCAGGACTATGAGGTAGTGACTGCTCATGATGGGATAGACGGACTGGCTATGCTCAGGGCAGAGGAACCGGACCTGATGATTCTTGACCTGATGATGCCTAAGATGGATGGATTTGCTGTATGCAAAGAGCTTCAGGATCCCAGGTGGTCAAAATTCAAGGATATGCCGATTTTGATACTGACCTCGGTACGAGAGGAGGCGAGCCGTCGGCGCTATGAGCTTGAGACAGGACTCGAACTTGATGTGGATGATTATATTGAGAAGCCCATGTCCCCCGATATCCTGTTGAACAGGGTAAGCACGCTTATCAAGAAAAAATAGCGCTGACATTACCCGCCTGAATTGATTAATTAAGGAGGCCCCTCGAAATGGAAAAAACGGCCAAGATTCTGCTTGTTGATGACGATGTAGATTTTATTGAGTCGACTAAAACCGTCCTGGAAAGCAAACCCTACGAAGTAATTGTTGCAAATAATGGTAAAGAAGGTTTACGCAAGGTAAAGGACGAGAAACCCGATTTAGTTGTCCTGGATATAATAATGCCCGCCGAAGACGGCTTTACTGTAGCCGAGCGTCTAAAGGGCGATCCGGAACTTGCTAAGATTCCGGTAATAATGCTTACCAGCTACTCAGCAAAAGGAGCGGGGACAGGCATCCCCCGGAGCCGGGGTTACCAGCTGGAAGCTGAAGACTATATCGAGAAGCCGATAAGCCCCCAGGATTTACTTGCAGTAGTGGCAAGCTACCTGAAGACATAGTCTTTTAGTATTGCTGACCCTGTTTTAACTCCAGACACGTGATGGAATAAGTCACCGGGCACTCAATATGCTTGATATCGAGTTTGGTCTGGTGCCCATAATTTAAAGGGCTGTTACCGTAGTCAAGCGCTTTTGGTTAGTTGTACTCGTTGTGAATCCTTGTACGCAACTGGATATAGTATTTGCTGAGCAACTCAAAAAGACAGTCAACTTAGTAAAATTCCAGTTTTAATGTTAACTGCTTTCTCTTCAAAGGATCCGAGGAGCGGCATTCCACGTAGCCGCGGGATGTCTCTTGAAACCGAGGATTACATCGAAAAACCTGTTGCTCCTCAGGAATTACTGACCAGAGTTAAACAATATCTTGGTGACCTTCTAAAGACTATTTTTTTACTTCTCAAAAAGAGGCCACCTTCTTCCTTTCACCGAAACTTACTCCACATCCCTTAATCTTGCTTTGTTGATATAAGAGCGGCTTAAAACTCAATAGCTTTTCTATCTTCTTTATTATTTCATGCATATAATTGCAGTTATACGCATTACAGATCATACATTCCGATGTTTTGTGTAACCCCTCAACTGTTACACAACAGGTCAGAAGGTGTAAGTTCAAGAACATGCATGTTTTTAATCCCTTGTGCTGGCTAGTGGATGAAACAAAATGAAGAATCGAAGAATCAAAAAACAACTAATGCAAAATAACTTTCGAACATTTGGCAGCTCCAGTATATAGTTAAATCTATCTAAATATTTACTTTACTTATGTTTCACCTGTGCCTATGATCGTAAGTTCGTTGAAAAGTGAGTCTATTGAAAATTTATATCAAAAGTATATAATAAAGTTGTTCCATAATGAATAATAGCTAATTAGTGGCAATGTGAAAATCTTGGTAAAAAGGTGAGATAAAATGTCTAAAATGACTATACCAAATACAGGTAATAATACACTTTTTGAAGTTACACTCGAGCCGGTAATAAAAGGATCAGACAGGCTCGTGAAGGGAAGAAGTACGAGTTCAGTTGATATTAATATGTTTCGTAATAAAAAGAACAAAGTTGCTGTTGGAGTTCCGTATTGTGAAAATTATATCTCCAGACTCATAGCTGAAGATAAAGAGATACCACACGATGTTTTACATTTGGGACGAAATTTTGATTTCCATTTTGTGTCATTAAGCTGTTCATTTATTCCTGATCGTGGTTGTAAGTTCATATGGGCGAGGTTCTGTATAAATCTCAAAACAGTTCCTGCAGCCGGAGAGATGCTCCTTGAGGAACCTGTAGCTCATGATATGTTTCCGAGTGAAATCTTATCTCAAACACAATACCAAAGAGAAATAAATATCAGCCCTGAAATCAAGCTAAATCTGGGCGAAGCTAGTGTCGACACAAAGTGGATTAATATAGGCACTAAAAAGAATCTAATTATTTATGAACCACAGATATATAGTTTCGGTATACATACTTCCAGTGTCGGATGGGACTTTAGAGACACCAAAGGAAAAGGATTATGGGGCGACAAAAAGGACCTATTATTAATAGTCCGTGCACCCAAAGGTGCGATAATAAAAGGAAAATTTTCATTCGACGCCGAAGTGAGTTTCAATATTGGTAAATGGATTCCAATACCCCTCTCGAAGAAGGAAGACGATCTTATCGATACAGAATATACTCTTTCATCATAAAGAGGTGTTTTATGAATGATGAAGAGAGAACTGAACTCAATTTATTAGCATTAAAACTTGTCAAATTATATAAAAACCAACCGGAGAAAATTGTCAGCGGGCTGTTCCAATTAGCTGGTTCTTATCAGGGTACTGAAGATGAAAAAGGTGAGTTACTGCTAACAATCGGATGCTGCTTCTTAGATATCTCGGAGTATCGTCTGGCTATCGATGTTTTCCGTTTTGCTGAAAAATACTTCAGTAGAAGTGGTAAGGGTAGTGGTATAACCTCTTGTTATATAAATATTGGCGTGGCTTTTCACAATTTAGGGGATTTCAAATGCGCTATCGAAAATCAGGAAAAAGCGCTTGAAATAGCGAAAAAAAACGGGGATAGGGCTGGGGAGGCAAAAGCATACATGAATCTGGCGATTGAGTACCACCGGGGTCCAGCGGAGCTTAGAAAAGCAATCGATTATAACAATGAAGCACTGGATATTGCCCTGGATATAAAGGACAAAGAGATAGAAATGCAATGTTATTCGGGGCTGGGCAATATATATATTGATTTAGCCGATTATGAAAAAGCTATTGAATACCTTGAGAATGGGCTGGAAATCGCCGAATCACTGGCCGATAGAATGAGCCTATCGAACTTTTATGGGAACCTGGGAAACGCTTATTTTTGTACGGAGAACTATAGAAAGGCAATTGAATACCAGGAGAAAGCTCTGGGAATATCCGTCGAAATTGGTGACAGGTCTGGAGAAGCAAGGTCCTACGGAGATCTTGGGAATGTATACGCTGATTTGAGGGAACATGAGAAAGCGATAGAATATTACAATAAGGCTTTGCGGATTGCCAAAGATATCGGAGATATAGCTGTACAAATGAAGTGCTTGTCACAGATCGGTACCACAAAAGGGGATAAGGGAGAATTTAAAGAAACGATTAAGAATAATGATAAGGCGCTGAAAATCGCTCAGAAAATAGGAGATAGAAGAGCGGAAGCGGCATGTTGTGAGAATATCGGTGTTGCGAACGGTTACCTGGGCAATTATAAAAAAGCACTTGAATTCCATGAAAAAGCGTTAAGTATTTCGAGAAATATCGAAGATAAATTCGGCGAAGCAACCTGTATCGGAAACCTTGGTGATGTCTATTTCAAATCAGGTGATATTCACAAAGCGATTAGCTGCTATGAACAATCATTAAAATACGCGCAAGATATAGGAGACAGGAATCTAGAGAGTAAAGTCTGCCTGGAACTGTACAAAGTATGCTTAGGTTTCGATATCAATCTCGCTTATACATACTGTAAACGTTCTATAGAGTTAACGGAGACTATCTACGGGAAACTGCTGGAAGAGGAACATAAAATCGGATTCCTTGAGCAAACTTCAAGAGCGTATGAGTATATAGTGCCTTTGTGTTTAATGTTAAATATGCCGCAAGAATCGTTTGATTATGTTGAAAGAAGTAAGTCGAGAGCATTCATCGAAATGCTTTCATTCACGGAACTGAGGCCAAACGTTGAATTAACCAGCAAACTTAAAAATTTGCTAAACGAGGAAGAAAACTGCTTGGTAAAATTACGCGAAATTCAGACCAGCCACGTTAATAGAGAGAAAGTTCCGGTAGAACCGGATGAGGTTGATAGAATTTTAGAGAGGCTGAGCATTATCTATGAAAAAATAGAGAAATATGATCCTGAATATACATTCATACGCAGAGGTAAACCTCTATCGATGACTGAAATTCAAAATGTACTAGCTTCACAACAGAAAGAGGTAGTATTGGTTGAATATTTTATAACCGATAATGAAGCGTATATTTTCATCATATCGTCGAAGGATGACGAGCTGTCAGGAGAGATTGTCCCGCTGTCAAAAGAAAAACTTCAACGATATTTCGATAATTTTGAGCGGGAGGTAATTAGATATTCTTCCGGGAGTAGCCCCAGACAGACGTGGCTTGAATTGAGCAAGTATCTTATTGAGCCTGTTTCGGACCACTTGACCGAAGATTGTATAGTATATTTCGTACCTTATGGTTTGCTTCACAAGATCCCGTTGCACGCACTGGAATTGAATGGTGAACCACTAATAGCAAAACACGCAGTTGCATACTTGCCGAGTGCCTCGGTCCTGAAATTCTGCCAGAAAAAGGGAACAGGCAATTTACAAAATTGTGCCTGTTTCGGGGGCGGTACATCCATTATCGATACTCTTCGGAACGCATTTGAGGGTGCTGGAGAAAATATAATTGAAAACGAGGCGGAAGAAATTGCTAGAATATTCAATACCACTTCATATATCGGTCTTGGTAAAGAAGAGGTTATTAAAAGCTGTATTGATAAAGATATAATACACTTTTCGTGTCATGGTTATTTCGATGAATATGATCCACTCTCATCAGGAGTTTTATTATCGGAACATATGGATTTCGGTCTCGATCAGCGTAACGGCTGGCCGTCGGGACTCAGGTTACAGGAAGAAAACCTCACGGCACGTGAGATATACAAAATGAGGATGAATGCAGAACTGGTAACCCTGAGCGCTTGTGAGACAGGGTTGAGTGAGAGGAATCCCGGAGATGAATTGATTGGGCTCACTCGTGCTTTTCTTTATGCCGGTTCTTCTTCTGTTATAGCGAGTTTATGGTCTGTAGATGCCAAATCCACAAAGGAATTGATGCTTGAATTTTACAGTCTTTTGAAGGATGGCAACGATAAAGCTACCGCTTTGCAGATAGCGCAGAAATCAATAATGTCAAAAGAAGAGTATTCACACCCTTATTACTGGGCACCTTTCGTATTGGTTGGAGATTGGCAATAACAGTTAATAATCCATTAATCCGTGTGGTGCATAATTCGATACCAATCGTAATGAAGGTAAAATCTGATATACCTTTCCAATACTTTCGGATAACCTTTACTAAGAGAGTTTGAGAGTTCACCTGCTGTACGGTACGGTGCGTTCAAGTGGACAATAGACAGAACCCTTTACTCTGGCCTTCAGATTTGGTACTTGATTCTACCTTAGAATTACAGGAGTCGATAATCACTCAATTCAAGCTTTTGTATAATTACCGCTGTTAGCGCCTCGCACCAAGTTCGGTTATCATACCGCCGACTTTATCGGTATCGAAATATACCCACCTTACACCTTCAATACCTCCGGTTTGTATAACACTAAACCCTGCCTTTTTCATTTCGGCTATTTCCTTATCGAGGTCCTCAACGTTATAGCACACATGGTGCATCCCTTCACCCTTCTCTTCCAGGAACTCGTCATATATCGACCTGCCCTCAAGCGGCTGTATCAATTCTATATCCAGTCCACCCATTCCACCCCGGCAGATTCTCAGGTCCATATCATAGTCGGAAGGTTCACCGCGAACGGTTCCTTCAGTTAACGGCATTCCTTCGGGTCCGCCGATCAAAGGAGGGAAAGGACCGACTCCAATTGATTCGAAGTGCTTGATGGCTTTATCCATGTCTCTGACCACAAGACAAACATGACCGAAATTCCAGTCTTTATGCATCTATATACCTCCTGTTTAGGTTAATAACGATGAATTGTTATTTTACCATTTTTACGGTATTTTATCAGCCTTGTGGCTATTTCATTGACACTCGGTTTAAACGGGAGAGGACATGATGTAAATACCATTATAAGGAGCAGATTCAGATCTTATTTATATTTCAATTACTAAGAATGGTAAAATGGTATAATCAAAGCTACAAAATAGCATTATCCGTCAGGAGTTTTCAACCAGTGACAACAGAGAAAAACATCAAAGGACCAAGTGCCGACAGACCCTTGAACAGGCTCAGATCCATGTACGAACTGCGCGCCTATGTAGATTCGATGTACGAAGGAGGCCGGGAAGCAGAAAACGAGGTAAGACCCATTGCCTGGTGCATGCTTTCTATTCCCACCCCTATTCTTACAGCAATGGGTATGGAAGCTGTCTTCCCGGAAAATTACGGTACGATATGTGCATCGTCCGGTGCCGCCGCGCCTTTTCTGGAGCGTGCTGAGTCCGAAGGTTTTCCGAACCATATGTGCGGTTATTGTCGTAACGGAATCGGTTATGCCGCCAGAATGGCGGAACTGGATGGGCAAATACCTCCGGAAGCGCCCGGAGGAGGTATGTCCAAACCGGCATTACTGGTAGGCTCGGGAGCAGTTTGCGATGCCAGATATAAATTCTTTCAGGCTCTCGGGCGTTACCTCGATATCCCCGTGTACATTATTGAATCCCCTGCCGCCGGACAGAGAGAATCCTTGAAAGAAGGTGCCCACGAACGCACCGTTCAGTTTCTTATCAAGGAGTATAAGCAATTTGTAGTCTTTCTGGAAAGATTCCTCGGAAAAAAGATGGATTGGGACAAGATAGGAGAGATTCAGAGTACTCAGGAACTGGACAGGGTATGGTGGGAAATTAACCAGCTGCGCCGGGCAAGGCCCTGTCCCATGAATTCCAGGGATTTTTGGAGTTCTATGTCCGGTGCCCTGTATAAAGCAGGTGACCCGGATGAAATGACGGTCTTATATAAGAAAATGTATGACGAAGTTAAGGACAGGGTAGATAATAGGATAGCCGGGATTAACCGGGAAGAAAAGTACAGACTCACATTCCAGGGACTCCCTCCCTGGCATAGTCTGGGATTTTTCGATCAGTTAGCCGATAGGGGCTGGAATTTCGTTCACGAGAGCAGCTATCACCCGGCCAGACCTGTAGAAGTGGATTTGAGTCATGTCAGCGATCCGATGGAGCGCTACGTTAGGGCCAATACCAGAAGCCTGGCATCTATTATAGACCGTGATTTCGAGCCCGCAGAAGCAGCAGAGATTAAAGAAGAGATAATGCGGCACGGATTCTCTCATCGGCTGGCAGCCAGGAATGTCAGGGAATTTCAGTGCGACGGTGCTTTCCTTCACCCGATGCTTACCTGTCGTGCTTTTACAGCCCCTTTATTCCTTTACCAGAAACAGATTATGGATGTTTACAAAGTACCATCGCTGATTCTCGAGGGAGATATAGTCGATTTGACGCTTTTCGATCCTGTTGAAGGTTTGAAGAAAGCTGAAGCATTTGAAGAAATAATGGACTATTACAAAGACATCAGGAAAAAAGAAGGGCTGGAATGGTAGATCAGATAACAATTGTTAAGAGGAATAATTAATGGCAGGAGTATCGGGTACCGGGCTCAGCAGAGTACGGGAGATCTGTCAGCACAGGTCTCGAAGAGTTGAAGAACTGAAAGCGGAAGGAAAATTAGTCATCGGTTATCTCTGTATCTATCCGGTCCTGGAGATGATAACAGCGTTCGATCTGGTTCCCTACAGGATATTCGGCGATATGGATGAATCGATTACCGAAGCGGATGATTATATGCCTTCAATTGTCTGTCCTTTCCTTCGCAGTATTCTGGACCTGGGGTTAAAAGGCAGGTACGATTTCCTCGACGGCGTGGTTATGGCTCATATTTGCGATGTCGGCGCCAGAACAGCGCATATATGGAATGTCGCCGTAAAAACACCCTATTCCCACTTCATCGATATACCGCATACGAATCGCCAAAACTCCCGGGAACGGCTGAAAGAGTTACTGGCAGACTTTCAAGAGACAATGGAATCATTAACCGGTGTAAGATTGTCGGAGGCGAAGCTCAAGGAAGCCATTAAAAATCATAACGAACAGCGGAGATTGGTGCGGGAGTTGTACGAACTGAGAAAACCGGACCCTCCTTTGATTTCTGGAGCCGAATCATTACAGGTAATGATGGCATTAATGAGCCTCCCCGTGAATGAGGGAAATACTCTGTTAGAAGAAGTTATCACCGAGATTAAGCAGCGCAAGAATATAATACCGGAGAAATCAGCCAGGCTCCTCGTCTGGGGACCTGTGATAGATGGTGTTGCTTTCATCGGGATGATTGAAAACCTTGACGCTAACGTAGTCATGGACGATACCTGCGTGGGGAGCAGGGCTTTCTTTAACGATATCCCGTTAACCGACGATCCCCTGGATGGTCTGGCCTATCATTATCTGGAAGACCTCAAGTGTCCTCGTACATTACGGGACTCGAATGTCGACGGAAAAACGATAGGCTATGAAGCCGATCTGGAAGCCCGGTTCGGGTATATCGGCGACTTTGTGAAAGACTGGAATGTTGACGGGGTAATCCTCCAGGCACTGAGATATTGTGACAGTCATGGTTATGAGGTGCCCCAGTTAAAGGATTATCTCGACAGTATCGGTGTGTCGAATATCTATCTGGAGCATGATTACAGTAAGGCTGCTCTTGGTCCGTTAATAACCAGAGTTCAGGCTTTTACCGAGATCATCGGTTAGAACAACGGCTGTTCAGTTCAACCGAAAGGGAGGAAACGGTTATTTATTATTTCGCCGGAATTGACCTGGGTTCTACCATGACCAAACTGGTGATTGTGGATGAAAAGGAAAATATTCGCGCCAGCGTGATTCGTCATACAGGAGCCGAACATCGGCGTTTAGCCAACAAGGTGATGGAGGACGCACTCAAGCAGGCTTGCCTGTCGATCGATGAAATAACGTACGTGATAGCAACCGGCTACGGCAGGATTAATGTTCCCTTTGCGGATCGCCAGGTTACCGAGCTTACCTGCCATACCAGAGGGGTAGTGAATATTCTACCCACTGTCAGGCTGGCTATCGATATCGGCGGACAGGATTCCAAAGGAATGCAAATTAAAGACGGCAGGCTTGTTGACTTTGTCATGAATGACCGGTGCGCAGCAGGAACCGGCAGATTCCTTGAAGTTTTCGCGGAAACCCTCGGCTTGAACATTGAAGACCTGGGCGAAATATCCTTAAAATCCAGCAACAAAGTCTCCATAAGTAATACCTGCACGGTTTTTGCCCGACAGGAAGTAATATCCCATATTTCCAGGGGAATACCGATAGAAGATATTGTCGCCGGACTTCACGATGCCGTGGCAGGCCGGGTAGCCAGGATGGTGAAGAAACTGAAGGTTGAACCGGACGTGGTATTTACCGGCGGAGTAGCCAAGAATACCGGAGTCGTCAAGGCACTGGAGGAAAATCTGGGATGCACGGTTTTTGTCCCGGAAGAACCGCTTCTTACAGGTGCCGCGGGAGCCGCCTTACTGGCGAAAGATATTACGTCAAAAGCACTGGCTGAAGGCAAACCTGTACGGAGAAAAAAGAGGAATCTCGAAGAAGCCACTTTCTTCGAATAGGAGAGAAGTACTTATGGCCTGGTTCATGGGTATCGATATAGGCTCAAGCACAAGTAAAGGTGTAATAACAGAGGATGGAAAACTTTCAACCTATCACGTGTTGCAGTCCGGTATCAACTATCGCCAAACGGCACAAAAACTGAGAGAAGAACTCCTGGTGAAGGCTAAACTTACGCAGGAAAACATAACCGGTACTGTAGCTACCGGCCTCGGTAGTGATGAAATACCTTTCAGTAATAGCCAGGCGACTGATCTACGATGCTGTGCGAGAGGGATTAACAGCCTGTTCCCTTCGGCAAGGACGGTTATCGATGTTCAGGCGCGTTTTACCCACATAATCAGGATCAGTGAAATCGGACAGGTGATTAGCTTTGTGGCCAGTGAGAAGTGTGCAGCCGGAAGCGGCACCTTTCTTGACATCGTTGCTAATGTTCTCCAGATAGAGCTTGATGATATCGGTCCACTGTCTCTTAAATCTGAAAATCCGGTTGCATTCACCACGGGATGCGCGGTCTTCGGTGAATCGGAAGCTGTTTCAAGAGTCGCAGAAGGTATGTCGAAGGAGGATATTCTGGCTGGCATCCACAAAGCTCTTGCGGATAAAATATCGTCGCTCGTCGAAAGGGTTGGACTGGAAAAAGATTGTGTAATAAGTGGTGGCGGAGGTCTCAATACAGGGCTTATCAGTAAAATCAAGGATAACCTCGGGATTGATTTACTGGTCCCTTCAAAGCCTCAAATAGTCAATGCTCTTGGTGCAGCTATTATAGCTGAAGAGGAATTCGTTAAAGGGAGGTTATGATATGCCAGGTGTTCTTGAAGGTATAAAAGTGTTATCGATGGGACAAATCGTAGCCATACCGGCGGCCAGTTCAACAATGGCTGACTGGGGAGCCGAAGTTATTAAACTTGAACCCTTGACAGGTGAAATGCACCGGGGATTGAAGAGAGCCCAGAGTGTGGATACCGGTAAGATTAACTGGGTTATGCAGGTGCTTAACCGTAACAAGAAGGGGATTGCGATAGACCTGTCACAAGAGGCGGGTAGAGAAATTGTCTATAAGCTGGTTCAGGAGTCTGACGTTTTCATGTCTAACTATAAACGGAGTTCGGTCAAAAAGCTTAAACTGGATTACGATACTTTTCATCGGATTAACCCCCGGCTGATTTACGCCTTCGTCAGTGGCTACGGAGCGGTAGGTCCCGACAGAGACGAAAGAGGATATGATTTTACAGCAGGGTGGGCGCGTTCAGGAATGATGGACCTGATAGGTGAACCGGGGACTCCTCCGGCTCCACAACGTGTGGGAATGATTGACAGCGTGGCTGGAGCCCATATAGTCAGCGCTGTATGCGCAGCCTTACTGGAGAGAGAAAAAACCGGCAGGGGGCAGGAGATAGAAGTCTCACTTTATCACGCGGCAGTGTGGAGTCTTGCCGTAGATATTCAGGGAACTCTTGCGGGTAATGAGCCTGTAAAACATGACCGCACGAAAGCCCAGAATCCAGTGTGGAATAGCTACCAGACAAGTGATAACAGATGGTTCTGGCTGGCTATGCTTCAATCTGACCCCGCCTGGCCTGGATTCTGCCGGGCTATAGAGAAACCGGAACTGGAAAATGACCCGCGATTCGATGACCTGGAATCACGCAGGGAAAATTGTGAAGAATTAATACGAATAATAGAGTCAGTCCTTGCCACTAAGACAATGGCGGAATGGGAAGAGCGCTTCAAAGAAAACAATTGCATGTACGGTCGGGTTCAGACTCCTGTGGAAGTGACTAATGACCCTCAAGCTCTGGCGAATGACTTCTTTGTAGAAGTAGAACACCCCGGCGCCGGAAAAATCAAACTGGTTACAACACCGGTAAAGTTCAGTGATAATCCGGCTTCGCTAAGGACGACCTGTCCCGAACTTGGACAGCACAACGAAGAAATTATACTGGAGTTAGGATACAATTGGGACGATATCGCACGGTTTAAAGAACAAGGGGTAATACTTTAAGGTTGAATTATCAGAGTTCCTTTTTCAGGTATGTTTTCACGCCTAGCTGTTATGCGGGAAATAAAGCGGTCTTTTTTAATCGTTTTTACTAAAGGATTGTTTATTCGGAGTGACTATACTAATCGTCATTTCTGCAACTGAGTTCTACTAACTCGGCAATGTCCATAACTTCGATTGATTCCAGGTCTCTAACTCTTATCCTGTCTCCGATTAATTGAATACAATATGGGCAAGCTGTGGCCAGGATATCTGCATTCGTTTTAATTGCGTCTTCAACGCGGACATCACTAATCCTGTTCCCGCTGTGATCTTCCATCCACATATGCCCCCCACCTCCGCCACAGCAGAAACTATTTTGATGATTTCGATCCATTTCCGTAACTCTGACATCAGGAATATTCTGCAATAACCAGCGAGGCGGTTTATATATATCGTTGTACCTGCCCAGATAACAGGGGTCATGATATGTTATTAATTTTTCTATTCCGTTTTTCATCTTTAGTCTGCCGGATTTTACTAAATCAGCTATATATTGACTATGGTGGAAAACCTGTAACTGCCCTCCAAACTGCGGATATTCGTTTTTAAATGTGTTATAGCAATGAGGACAGGTAGTAACAATAGTGCTAACGTTATAGCTGTTTAATAATTCGAGTGTGTGTACAGCTTGAGTCTGGAAAAGGTATTCATTTCCCAATCTTCGAGCTGGTTCCCCACAGCAAATTTCTTCATTGCCCAGAATACCAAAATTAACTCCGGCTGCCTTCAGTAACCTGGCTGTTGCAGCAGCAACTTTCATATTTCGTTCTTCCAGCGCCGAAGTGCAGCTTACCCAATACAGTATATCTATCTCGCTGGATTGAGAGATAATATTCACGTCAAGTCCTTCTGCCCAGTCGGTTCTCATTGAAAGAGTTCCCCGCCAGGGGTGTCCTCTGTTTTCGATGCTTCGTAAAGCTCTCATCGCTGTATCCGGGAATCTTGATTGTTCCATCACCAGATTACGGCGTATATCAATGATTTTATCGACGTGTTCGATATAAACGGGACAAACCTCCTGACATGCCCGGCAGGTAGTACAGGCCCATATTTCCTCTTCGGTAATTCCATATTCACTTATTACACTGGTAGATGATTCGTTAATCTCATCGGTATCGGATCGTGTTTTATTGACAGCAGACAGTATACTTCGCAGATCTTGGACTATCTTTTTCGGATTAAGTGGTTTTTTGCTTATGTATGCTGGACACTTATTCTGGCATCTACCACATCGAGTACAGGCATCCAGATCGAGTAGTTGTTTCCACGTAAAGTCTTGGATCCTTGCCACGCCAAAGGTTTCCTCCTGCTCAAAATCCAGAATCGGAGCCAATGCTCCTTTAGGCCTTAATGAACGGAAGAAGATGTTGCCGGGGCTTGTAAATATATGGGTTAGCTTTGACCACGTGAGAAATATCCATAAAAAGGTACTTAAAACAAGAAGAATATGTCCCCACCAGGAAACGGTATGCAGTGTGCGAACCAGACCTGTATTTAAGTTCAGAATATCTATGAACCTGGCAAAAACAAAACTCATCGGCGACCACAAAGCCCAACTGGGGTGGTGACTGACTGCTTCCACTATGTAAATCCGAAAGCCGGTAAGTACGAAACCGGATACCAATCCAAGGAAAATCAGTATCAGAACTATTAAGTCATCAGGCTTATTATCAAGACCGGGTGATTTGGCTACATATCTCCTGAAAGCTGCGATAACCAACCCGATGATGGCGAATACACCTGCAACATCGAGTACTAAAAAGTAATAAAGGTAAAAAGTTTCGTGCAGTGTCCCCGCATGTAAGTTACGCTGTATGCCAAGAATAGTTGGTATGGTAAACGCAACGACAAATAACATGAAGACAAAAATGGGGACATGCATGGTCCCTGCCCAGGGGCTTTTTACAAGACGTCTCTGCAACAATCCGTCTACAAATAACGTCTTGATTCTTGTTAATATATGGTCGAACCTGTAGTCGTTTTTACCTTGACGCCATAAGCGGTAACGCTTGAATATCTTGTATATAGCGACTATCAATATAATCGCTGCTAACGGATATATTATTGCACCCCAGGTGACATTCCAAAAAATCCAGCGAGTGGGAACCATATAGACTCCGTATCAAAAAACTGCTGAGCATTCGACTAGATTTATCAATATATCTCAAATACAGGAAATTCTTCAAGCGGACTTTACTTTACTGTTTCCATAGAACGGCAGCGAATCCTTATGTATTCACTAACCGATGCCTTTAATGCGTACCATTCTCCTGAAAATACACAAACACAAATATTTAAGAAAGCAGTGTTCTATGGGTCCGATTGCTAAAGTAACGGGAAAGCAGATTGAACGTCCTATTTCTCGTTGACTGGCTTGAGTTCAGACAGCAATATATTCTTTTCGCTTATATATTACTGACATGTCCCCAACATCGTCTGTTAATACCAGCCGTATTTTTTAGTCGTATCTACCATAGCTTTTATATTCTCAGGTTTGGCATAATCTATCGAACTGCCGGCTCCCATAATGTAACCGCCGTTTTTCCCAACTGTTTTTATCAGTTTCTTACAGTATTCTTCCACATCCTGCGGTGAACCCGTCGAAAGCAGTGTTGCCGGTACTCCTCCCTGAATACACATATGGTCACCCAGCACTTCTTTTGCCTTGAAGATATCTGTCTTTTCGCAGTGGAAAATTACCTTACCCTTTGGCAGCTCTAACAGGTATTCAAGACGATTGTCCCAGATACCTTCCCAGAACGGGGCTGCCATATATCCAAGTCCGATGTTATAGAGTACACATTCTTTCAACTCAGGCCAGTAGAATTTCTCAAACTGTTCTTTCGACATGAAGCCGTCCGAACCCCTGTGCAAAGGCATACCCGCCCTCCTGGGATTGCCCCTCGGGTCCGGGATAGCCGGGGTGCACTGGTCTTTCCACCACTGCATTACTCTCTTACAGGCTTCGAGGAGCTTGTCAGGTTGACGGTACATATCGGTAAAAATCCCTCTCATTCCTCTTAATTTGTCTGAAATCGTGTCGAACGGAGTAAACATTATAGACCGGCCGCCAAAACCTTGAGACGGGTATCCCAGGCTCGCCATTTCGGCGGCAAAAATCTCATTTTCTTTTCTCTGTTTTCCCTGCGCCTTCATAGCTTTATCAAGTGTTTCACCGATGGCTTTGAACTCTGGTGATACAAGAGTACCGGCTAAACCCTGAAGACCTCCCAGGTTACCGAAAATCATGTTCCTCAACGGAGCTATTTTAGGTAAAGGCGCAAGCAGCCCGGATATACGTGGTAAATAATAGCGAAGGATGAAATCTGAAGGGTCGTCCAGAAAAAGATCGTATTCATCTGCTTTCATATATTCAGCTTCGGAGAACTGCATCGAGACGTCATTCGGAAGAGTTCCACCGGGCCATTTGTACTGCTTCTCGTCGATCAGGTCCAGAAATAATCCCGATACACCGCCAAAAAACATGGCATTATCAGGCTCAAAGTCCAGTAACATTTTCCTGCATGCTTCTCTGTATGCTGCCTGGTCATAATATTCGGCGGAGGCGGTCAGACCGGAATATCTTGCCGCGAAGGCTCCTGTTCCCACCGTTACCGGTACTCTATCCGGTACCTTCAGTTCCAGGGCATCTTTTATCCGTTTTTCTCTTTCTGTAGTCAGTTCCTCGACTGTTTTACCATGTCTTTTCTCGATTTCATCTACTTGTTTTTGTATCCGGTCCGAATCTTTTGTCATTTCAGCATCCTCTCTTGAATCTTTTAAAACACTCCCGGATGTCATTCCTGGCATGACACCCCGCTGTCTGTAACCTCCGTATTATCCGTAACGCCGGTGCATAACATTGTTAATATTCGCTAACGTCTACGATGATAATTGACACCGGTTAAACTTTTATCTCAACAACCTCGACCCTGGAGAGGTCACTGGTACCGAGTCCCAGTTCTTCAGCATGTGCCTGCTGGCGCCGGACAATAGCTTCGTTTTCTGATGTGAAAGTATCATCGTATTGCTTCATCAACTCCAGTGCAAATGCATCGGCGGCTACCATGTCGCCGGTTACGATCAATCGGTTCACGCCCTCAACAATGCGGGTTTCCTGGGTCCTCATCGGTCCAAAGACAGCTTGAAGAGATCGAATATCGGTAATGGTTAATTCCGGACGTACTGCAGAGGCAAACTCCGCCAGTTTGCGGTCGTAATAGTCACGGTTATTCTCCAGGGAGGAGTGAGCGAGCCATCGATGGAGACCGTAGACCGAACCGAAGTGATTCTTGAGTGCGCTGGTAATCTGTCCGGCGAAGTGACGTTTCAGTACGGGCATATTTATTACGACTGCTGCTTCCTGTACCTGACGCGCTACTCGCAGACAGTGGCCTTTAGTCCTGCGGACATCCGATTGCAGCATTTGTTTAAAGGGGTTGTCATCCATCTCCTTGATGGCTGCATCAACGTCCATATCCCCGTGCCAACCATCGTACTCGACCAACACATAGTGGTCGACGTCTGGAGAGTGGGAAAGCTGTATATCCATCCCGGGCAACTCTTCCGGGTTATAATAGAGGTCCAGTTCCCATTTATGATCTTCATGGACGATAATTTCCTCGACCCCGGCGGCACGGCAATGACGGGCAACAGCACGCATTGTTTCAGGTGCAGTAATCGAGGGAAATGGATCCCGCTGGTTGGTGTTCGGCTTGAGGAGGACTTGTCGATTGTTTTTGATTACGCGCCCCAAACCGCCGATCGCCTCTAACCCGGCATCAACCATAGCGTTGATATCTTTTCCCTCCACGATAACAAGGATCGGTTTACCGCTGGTACTAAGCACCTGGTTTTCACCACCACGTCTACTCACAGGGATTTCCATTACCTCTGACATATAATCGTCTCCTTTAACCAAACTATTGCGACATTATACCACCAGACTTAACAAACACTACAACTAACATTCATCAGCTTAACTTTTAGCCTGTCTTAACTCAAGCTCATTGACTTCTTGTTCCCCGCCAAATTATACTCAATAACCTTAATAACATACTAACAACTTGTTTACAAAAGGTCGGAAGCGTGCTGCGAATACCTCTAAGCGTGGTGTAGTGCCCTGTTTACTATCAGGAGGAATTAATGGAATATACCGAGGAACAAAAAAGATATAGAGACGAGATAGAGAAAAAACATAACAAGTCACCGGAAGAGCTATATGAAGAGAGAGCAAAGAGAATCGGGGATGCCATGGAACTCAAGGAGCCTGACAGAGTTCCCACTGCTTTCCGACTGACCTATTTCCCGGCAACATATCTTGGCATACCCAAGTCAACCGCTTACTACCATCCCGGTAAATGGAAGCACGCCGTACTGAGGACTATTCTGGACTTCGAACCCGACCAGTCATCGAGCTTTGGCGGACTGGTATCCGGGAAAGTAAGTGAAATTCTGAAACCGACGATGCTCAGATGGCCGGGTGGTCCCCATATCTTCATCGAATTCTTGCTGGGCTTCTCCAGCAGCTATTAATATCCTGCCGAGTTCTTTGAATTCATCCGAGGTGAACAGGGTCGCGATATTATTGAAACCTCTGGCCCTGTC
>DAOULV010000013.1:0-104945 GCA_034416335.1 Dehalococcoidales bacterium | reverse complement strand
AACTCACCGACCGGAGTGATTTTAAGGGCGATGTCAGCCATCACCACGATTGGTGTCAGAGCTATCCGTACTAGAGGTTTCAGCCAGGAATTCTCGGTGATAAACCGGGCTGCCGGGGGGCTGTTGGTATAATAGAAGTTGACGAAGTCCTGCCCCGGGCCGTTGGTTATCAGGTACCGGTCGCGGAAATGGCGCAGAGTATCGAGATGCTCGTCCAGATAAGAGCCGTAGGCGGCAGTGGCAATGAAACAGCCGCTGGTCAGGGTTTTAAAACTCATCTCGCTGCCGTAGGCAGTAGCATCACCGACAGCTTTAGCCTTGAAGTAATAGGTAGTATTACCTGAAAGGCCTGCCATCTTGTAAGAGTATGCCCCGGGAGTACTCATAGTGGAAGGCGTTGTCTCATTAGGGTAGCTGCCGGAAGATGTCCCCCAGACGAAGGAAACGTTTGCCATGGCAGCACTACCCAGAGAATTCAGATTACCATGCAGCGTGGCTATCGTAGCACCCACTTTATCAATACTAACAGTGGTAACCACCGGTGGTATTACAACAGTAGTAATTGTCGTATTCTCAGTATCGATATTATTGCTGGTAACAGGGTCGTTTTCAAAATTCTCCACGTAAGCCGTGTTTGTTATATTTCCTCCGCTGCCCGGAATTACCACCAGATTAATTACGGCCTGAGCGCTGTTGGCCAGGTTATCGAGATTACAGATAATCGTACTTCCCATCGGCGTTATCCTGCCCTGGGTCGTATTCCCCGAAACGTAAGTAACTGAGGCGGGAAGTACGTCTGTGACTGTCACACCGGTTGCATTGTCAGGCCCGTTATTTGTAACCGTAATCGTATACGTTAAATTTTCTCCGGTGTTCAATACATCTTTGTCGTCCGCTTTTACCAGAACAAGGTTGGTCTCCAGCGGGTCGGCAGTAGAGGTAACACAAGGTGAAAACTCCGACGTATTATTTCCGGAATCTGTAGCTGTACTCGTAATATGTTGTCCGGCGGGAACATATACGGGCAGAGTCGCGATGAAATTCACGTTGCCGGTACCGTCTGTTGTGACTGTATGAGTGCCAAGGTATGTTTTACCTGCTCCGCATATTTCGCAAATGCTATTCGAGAAGAACTGTATTTTAAATTCAGCATTCGGTTTACTCATCAAACCGCCGTTGAAAGTAGTATTTACACCGTTGCTGAAAACGCTGTTTATTACAGGATAGTTCTGCCAGTTGTTTGGACCCGGATCAATATCACCGGCATCATTTGCAGGCGGGGTACATATCCCTGTATTAAAATCAATGCCAAGTCCGTTGTTATAGATTGAATTGGAGAGAATTGCATATCCGGTACCGGCAGTGCCCGTAAGGGCTATTCCGGCATTATTATTATGGGCAATGACGTTACCCATTATGGTACAGTTGCCGCTGCTGTTCGTAATAAAGATACCAGCCGAGGTATTGCCCAATCCTCCACCAGCCGCGTCGGGACCGATAAGGTTGTCTTCAATCAGGTTATAAGCACCTGCGCCGTCGAGACGGATCGCATCGAGTGACAGACCCGATATAACGTTCCCAGCGGAACTACCGCCGATGGTATTATCGTGCGCTCCGCTGGTGATGGTAATACCACCTTCATCTTCCATTGAAGCCAGGCCGGTATAGGTTGTTCCAATATAATTACCCTGCACATAATTATATGAAGTATCGGTACCGTTAAGACTGACTGCACAGGCTATAACATTACGGGATTCCGGTGTGATACCGCCGATAATGTTGTTTTGGGAGTCCTGGATTTGAATCCTTCCACCCCAGTACGCAGTAGTCCCTCCGGAATCACTCCCAAGATAATTTCCTTCAATTACATTGTTTCCGGCACCTGTCATCCAGATTGCATTACCGAAACGCCTGATTGCCAGCCCTCTTACTGTTGAGTTACCTCCGGTTATTTCGAGAGCTGTTGAACCGCCGGAACTAATGCCATCCAGCTCTATCTTCAGCACAGCATTACCGGGACTGCCGAACGCGGCGGTGTTGGGACTGGCTCCGGATTGTGTATAACCGTCAATATAAACCGGTTTGGATATTTCCGGAAGGAAAGACGCAGGTTGAATAACGTGAGGTCCCGAGCCGGTGATGTTGAAACTTATCTGGATAACGGTGTTATTGTCGGTACGGGCGTTGGCTTCTTCGATTGCGGCACGTAGGGTACATTCTCCGGGAGTGGAGGTTTCGGCAATACCGTCACCGTGATTATTGTCCGCCCCGTCACCCGTCGAGTTCACGATGAATGAATCAACAGTGAGTTTATTAAACTGAATCGGTATGCGTACCAGGTCACGGTCGTACATCGTTCCTTCGTGCCAGCGCGTAAAATACAGGTAACAGTCCTGGTCGGTATATTCAAAGTTCCGTGAGGTGTCATCCGGGTCTATCAGTGAGGGGTAGTCGGTAACATCCCCGGGCAGCCATTCCGCCCAGATGGGTTTTCCTTCCATGATAAGCTGGCGGGGCGACCAGTGAATCAGGTCGTCTGAGAGGGAATAATAGAATCCGTAGACGATCTCACCAGCCCCATAGTCCCATTTCCCCTCGGAGCCTACCATGATGTATTTATCGAAATAGGTATTATAAGTAAGACTTCCCGTCATTTTTTCGATATTATCGCGGGATACTGGAGCACAGATATGTTCTGCCGGGTCGAGAGTCGGATTCAGGTAGGGATTGACAAACTCAACGTTGAATCCTTCACCATCCCAGGCTCGCCAGCTCGTCGGGTCGGACAGGTCCTGCGTCCTCATCACTCCGACACCCCACTGCTGGAGCCCCCGCTCCTCGAGGTGAATCATGGCGTAATAATATCCGTCGTCCGGCTTATAAATGATATTGCTGCCGGCGAATATACCCGAAGGCCCGATACCCGATTCGAAAAGATAAGGACTGCAGGCTACCAGATGCCCCGGAGACGTCGCCTGTGTATAAGTGGCGCCTCCGTCTGTGGAGACCGCCAGTGTTAGAGAATTGTACCAGGCACTGGTCCTGTGTTCATTATGCACAAGTGCATATATGGTGCTGCCGTTTTCGGTATAAGGAGCATAAAGCCACTCGGCATTATTGAAGTGCGATGGATCATCATCGAAATCCGAATCCAGAATAATATTACAGTCTCTCACTACCGAATCAAGGTCGGATCCTATCATTCTGCGGTTGCTGGTGTGAGTTGCAATAAGCTGAATATTACCGTCGGAATCCCTGAATGCATTTGCGGCTGAATCCGGTATATGTTCTGTATCGCACCGATTATCTGACCAGTCGTAAACCACCTCCTCAGGACCGAGGAAAGTCACAGGTCCAGGGTAGACTATTGTATTTTGTGTACTCCCCGGCATTTGAGAAGGATAGTCGTTTATTTTTATCGTGCCGTAGGCTGTCGACAGCGGAAAGCCAAAAAATATCAGGAGTAATGAAAGGACGACAAGGACTTCCAGTCGCCATTTTTCGTACAGCAAATTCCATAATTTACCTTTCATTTTTTCCTGCCTCCGTAACAGCATTTCCGGTCCATCCAGATGCGTGCTTTTACTCTATATAGCTGTAGGTGATTTTACCCTACGTAACACTATGCTATCAATAGAACTCTGTGATGAATCTAAAACGGAGTTTCGGATATAATCCGAAACTCTTATAACTCACACGGTGATGGCAGGATAGAATTGAACTCCATTCAAAACAATGCGGTGTTCCGTTTATTTAGTTCCAGGATACGAACAAACCAACAGAAAAAGATTTCCAGTATTAATATTCAGATTTGTGAGATTGTAACTGATATCGCTCAGGAGATATTATCGAGTGCTATTGACATCACATAGAAAAGGAACTACAATTTAGCATTCCTAATAAAATATCGGAATAGAGCTTCTCTAGTCCTACACCTTCTTGAGTTGCTGGAGGTGTGTATGATGAGAATTACGGCACCAAATATCATTTAAAGCGATGATTTCTGGTGCCGTTTTTTATTCCAGCGTTCACCCGGCACGGACTCGGAAAAGAGGGAGTTACAAAGGTTTATGAAAAATACAAAAATAGTTGGGCTTGCCTTGCCGGGCGAAACCAGGGTGCTGAGTGTTGGCAGCTAACATCAGCTTAAATAGTAACCATGCTCCTCCCGTGTCCGGAGCCCTGGAGGTAATCGGGTATAGCGGCAAGGCCAGCATCCAGGAGGTGTTGCTTTGAGATAGATATTATGAGTGTCTCCGTTTCAGTAATAGATTATAAATCGTAGAAATTTATAACCTGGTATAGGAGATATAAACAAAAAAGGAGGAAATTTATGAAAAGGTTTGTATGGCTGGTAATGAGCTGCATAATGGCTTTATCGCTGATATTGGTGTCCTGTGGTTCCGACAAAGGTACCGGTGGGACTACGACGGGAGGTGACGGTGGAACTGTTGTCTCCTCAGAAAAACCACAATACGGCGGAACTATCACCATCAGGGAAGCCATTGACCCGCAGTGCTGTGACAGCTTTGCTAACAAAATGATGATGGGCAGCCTTGTTTTATGGTATGCCTACGAACAGCTTCTCAAATTCGACTGGGCAAGGGGTCCTGCCGGCACCGGGGAATTTACCAACCTCGCTGTAAGCAGTCCGGAAGCTCAGATGGGAGGAGAGCTGGTTGAAAGTGTGGAGAAACCCAGTCCGGAGGTCTGGATACTCAACATACGGCATGGAGTGCACTATCAGGATACCGGCACCGAAGCCGGGGACCTGGTCGGAGGTCGTGAAATGACCGCCGACGACGTCGTCTGGGCTTATGAAAGAAATGTCCACAGTCCTGACGGGGCGATACAGGTATTGCAGCCACGTTGTGCCGAGGCATTCAAGATTGAGAAGACCGGTCCTTGGCAGGTGACCTTTACCACGCCGGTACAGCCGATAACGGCTCAGTGGTGGGTCATCGAAGGCGGAGGCTATGCCTACATGTATCCGCGTGAGATTGTCGATACATACGGCGACCTTAATGACTGGCATACTGTCGTGGGAACCGGTCCCTGGATTCTGGATGACTGGGTTACAGCCACCTCGGTTTCTTTCAGGCGTAATCCGAACTATTGGGGCATAAATCCCGTTGGTTCCGGCAAGGGCGACCAACTGCCCTACGCAGATGGTCTAAAAAGGCTGATAATACCCGACGCATCAACAGCCCTTGCGTCACTGCGTACCGGAAAGATTGATATGTTTGGTCCTACTACGTACGACCAGTACGAAGAATTGAGGAATAGCGCGCCCGATCTGGAGTACCTGGAATATCTGGGTGATGGTTTTGGAAACGCTCATGCCTTCAATCTAAGACTCGACGACGCGACCAAGCCATGGGCTCTGAACGAAAACGGCAAGAAGGTACGCCAGGCTCTGATGCTGGCTATTGACTACGACACTATTATCAGAGACTACTTTAGCGGCAAGGCGGAAAAAGATACTGTCCTGGTTAACCGCAACTTCGAAGGAGCTGGCTATAAGCCGCTGAGCTCCATGCCGCAATCGGTCCAGGAGCTTTACAGCTACAACCCGGAGAAGGCAAAACAACTTCTCACAGAAGCAGGTTATCCCGATGGTTTCAAGACCGACGTGCTGGTGCCCAGCGTTCCGACAGATATGGCAGACCAGGCCGCCATCGTTAAAAACATGTGGGATGCGATAGGCGTTGAAATGAACATAGTACCTACAGAACCGAGTATGCTCACGCCTGTTGTCACCCGTTCTTTCGAGTGGGATGACATGTTCTACGGGACCTTTGCGGGCGGCACCGTAGGTTCATTCGGATTTTCTCTATATACATATTTCGGTTACTACCGGGGTGATAACCGACCCCAGTTCGCCAGTCGCACCGACCCCAACGGCACACCTGACCCAATAATCGAAGCCGCTTTTGACAAAACTCAGGAGAACATATACGTCAACTGGCCTGCTGCTTATAAGGCAGTGGAGGGAATTCGACCATACCTGATAGAAAACGCTTTTAAGATACCCTTCCCGCAGCCCTACTCCTATAATTTCTGGTGGCCCTGGGTGAAAAATACCTTTGGTCAGGGGGCCGCAGGATTCTTACTGAAATACTACTGGATCGACCAGAATCAGAAGGCAGAAATGGGTTATTAAACCAGACCTGATAAATATACCTGATAGTTAGATAGAGAAGGGAAAGTGGAGATTTAATCTTCTCCACTTTCCCGTTCTTTATATGTAAGTCCAGGAATGATACTCATTTTATGTACGATATACGCATCCAGTAAGTGACCTTTTTACTGGTGCTCATATCAAAGAGCCTGTCCGGGACTTCTATGGTGCGGAAGCGAAGTTACGCCAAACAGGCATTTTCTCATCACTGAACGCAGACATCGTTTGGTCTACCTGGTCAATTGAGAGATATTCCGGCGGTTTCACCAGGTCGAAGATTAATGCCTTCTGTTCACACCCGATAACACAGAGTCCGCACCCCATGCACTTTTCCTCGTTAACAAACGCCTTCAGTTTTTTGGAATCAGGAACCTTCTTCATCTCGATAGCATCGAAGAAACAACGGTCGATACATGTCTGACAACCGATACAAGACTCACTATCTACTCTAGCCCTGTAGCGGCTTGGATTTCGCAGTTGATGGGCCACCCCGTTGCGTATAGTTGCTCCCATAACATTGCAGCAGCAATCACAGCAATTGCAGAGAACTCCTCCGTTCTCCATTCTTATCCCGCCGCTCTTGAGAAGTCCGGCTCTTTCAGCCTCGTCTGAGATAGCTATGGCTTCTTCTACGGATACCACTTTCAGGCTGGACGACTGGTTGAGGTTAAATTCTGCGTACTTGCCGAACTCAAAGCAATTTAACGTCGGTCTATCACATCTGTTTGCTCTTATGCGACAGTCACAATCGCTGACGGCTATAACCTCCTGACTCCCCTTCATTCGCAGCATCGCATGTATGTCTTCTTCCGGCAGAATATCCTCCGGCTTGATGTTAGGGTTGGAGTCGATGGCTAAACGGGCCGGGACTATCCTGGACATCACCCCGCTTACCGGGACCTGTTCAGCCACTTTTATACTGCGGGTTATCATCTTCTCCTCTACTTCAGGCATGAATTCATCCCAGGCCTTCCAGAACCCTTCGGGTATATCTTCCTTTTTGGCTTTTGCGATACGGGCAAAAAATCCATGCATTGCCAGATGAAACAGGTATTCATTGTTTTTATGGAATAGCAGCCTTCTGCGTTTAAAGTCCACAAGCTTTTCAGAGAGGGCTTTCTCGTCCATATTCAGCCTTTTCGCTACCTGTTCGCAGGTTGCAGGTTCAAGGAATTCAAGCAGCAGTTCTCCCTCTTCGGGTTTAAAAAGTATCTTCAAGTACTTTATTAGATTCCGGGATCCCGGATAATCGAATATTTCTGCTATCTTTTCATATACATCGTTTTTCGTCATTTTGTACCCCTTTCGATTTTTGTCTTTCCAGCTCATTCATCTCCTGGACAGACCTGTATTCGTGTCCGGTTTACCTGCTCAGGATAGTCCGAAACTCCATGGCTTATCGTGAACAAGATTATATGTCATACCGGAAGATAAATACAAGAAAAGGCCCCTATAAATCGAAGCCCTTTTTAACTATGTGGTGGAGGCGGGGTCGTAGATCCGCCGCAGGAGAAGAGAGTCGAACTCCACCTGAAACAATCAGGTTTGTTTTTTACAGCCGCAGAGTAGAGCGGGGTTTGACAAGATATTCGGCCATCTTTGTGTCTTTCATGAAATTGACGAAAAGTGAGTGAATCTCTCTGGCAACCTCAGGGTATTCATTTATCACGTCCTTCTCTTGTTTCGGATCGGATTTCAGGTTGTATAATTCCGAGAAACCCGGTTCAACATCATAGAGCAATTCCCATTCGTCAGTGGTGATTGTTGCTCCGGAAGCCCATTCCGACCTGCGTTCCACATCATCGACCGTTCTCATCGTTTCACCGGCATTAACGAACGGGAGTGCCCCGATTACATATTCCCGTCCGGACAGGGTCTGGTCCTGTACCATCGGTAATAGAGACTTACCTTCCACTGCGGAAGGTATATCAACTCCCATGATATCCAGGACCGTCGGCATCAGATCAACCGCTGAAGTCAGACCGTTGTACGTTGCCGGCGGCGTATTGGGTAAGTAGATAAGGAGCGGATTAACCAGCAATTCCTGGTATAGCGGTGAGCGTGCCCATACTCCCGTGGAAGTAGTGTTATTAGTTGCCTCGTCATTGCTAAAATTCGGATCAGTGGCAACTACGGACTTGCCGATCATACCGCCATGCTCGCCAAAGTAGAAACCGTGGTCGGTCGTAAAAATGATGGCGGTGTTTTCCATCAGCCCCATATTCTCCACCTGCCTCAGGAAGTATCCGATCCAGGTATCAACCATCGTTACTTCGCCGCAGTAGGTAGCGGTCAGTTTCTTGACTTTTTCTTCTGAGTAGCTCGGATCATCGTGCCAGAAACCATAAATGGGGTATATCACTTCACCATCGTATCCGGGTAGGTAACGTTCCGTGTAATAAGCCGGGGCGTCCCACGGTTCATGTGGGTCCCATGTGTCTATATAGAGGAAAAAGTCTTCCTTGTAATGGTAGTTCAACCACTGCATCGACTCGATGAATGTCCGGGGCGCAAAACGATCTGATTCAAAGTGCCATGGCATAGCCGGTTCACGGTCGTTCATGTTAGCTTTCGTTACTCCGGAGTCAAGAGGTGTGCCGGGGATAACCGGATGATGAAGCTGCCCGGGGATTTCAGTAAAGGTACGAAAACCACGGTCGTAACCCATAGAATTACGCAGGTAGAAAGGAGTATCGACAATCGCCGAAGTATGGATACCTTTGTTTGAAAGGAGTTCACCGAGAACGATCTCTTCTCTGGGAAGTGGCGACCACTTCATGAATGACATCGTCCAGCGGCCGGTCAGGAAGTCGGCGCGAGCCGGCATGGTAGGAAACGATGCTGCATAGTGATTATCAAAACGCACTGACTTCGCTGCCAGTGCATCGAGAGAAGGCGTGTAAATCGTTTTATTACCGTAGGCACCCATATAGTCACGCCGAAAAGTATCAGATATTATCCAGATAACGTTCATTCTTACTCTCCTAAATTATTCAATGCACAAAATTATATGTCATATAGGATAAGGAAAACAAGGGTAAATAATAAAGAAAGAGGAGCTTCGGTTTTCACCAAAGCTCCTCTTTAATTCTCTGGTGGAGGCGGGGTCGCCGATCCGCCGCAGGAGGAGAGAGTCGAACTCCTCATGACACAATGCTGAGTTTTGTTTAGTAAATCATTTATCCACAATACTCATTATAATCTTGACATATTACTATTCGAATTTAGCAAAAGGCATCATTATTTTTTTTCCTCTCGCTTTTTTTATTTTCGTATCAATTTGAGGTAAATTCCTTACTAGACCGATTACATTTCCAGCCAATGCCCCAAGAATTATGGCAACCGGTACCAAAATATATCTAGGTACATCAGCTGGCACACTCGCTGCAGCCAATGATGCGTTAGTGACAGCTCCAACTAAACCGAACAAAACGCCATTACTATGGTCAATATCCCATCCAATAGCTTTCCAAATTCCCTTATCCTTAAAATACCCTATGCCTGTTTGCTTATATAACTCCGGACAAATACATCCGAGTAAATAGCATTGCGCGCCTATAATTTTCCGTATTTGGTCGCTAACAATAAGTTCATTAGAAGCATCTTCAAGCATATCGTTGTATGTTTTATAATAAGCTTGAGTTTTAATATCGTTAAAAATATATCGAAAAGAGAGCTTATCTAGGTAATCTTCTATATTAATACTCCTCTTATTAACAGTGATTAAATATCGTTCAGAACCTTTATCTATATGAATCACTTCACCATCATGATAGGTATCGAACGCAACCAATTTCTCAATAGATTTTGTTGAAGCAGATTCTTTATTGTAGGAAAGTGCAATTGAATTTACTGCCTCAGCATGTGAAGGTAGATAAATATTATCTCGGATGAACCAATCTACCCAATCTTGATACCTGAGACACCAATTATAATTTTTCATTCTTGCTTGTTCGCGCCAACGTTGACGAGCTTCAGTCATCACAAACAAGGATTCCTTCGAATCGAAATATTCAATTAGGTCATCAAGAATATACTGAATCTCTTTTGATTTAATCACTCCTGGAATCTCCCAGGTTTCTGCGCGTTTAGAAAGATCCTTGGCCTGTTCCATCATTATTCGCATGGGGTCTTCGTTAACCACATACGATGATTCGAAATTATGATCTAACCTAACAAGGCATGAATCAACATAAGTACTCAGTGGTCTTCTAATAATCTGGTTGAAAAACCTTTGGTAATCAGGATCATGATAAATATCGTCTATCCACGAACTATTTCTTGGAAGATTTGGTGATCCTTTTTCTGGATAGGTTTCATTAAATAATTCTGAAAAAGAATGACGTTCACGTATCCCCCAA
The DNA here is from genome assembly GCA_034416335.1 of Dehalococcoidales bacterium. Classification (GTDB taxonomy): domain Bacteria; phylum Chloroflexota; class Dehalococcoidia; order Dehalococcoidales; family UBA2162; genus MGML01. The sequence continues at coordinate 94,403 of DAOULV010000013.1, read as the reverse complement.
TATATCCTAAAAAACTCCTCTCGAAACAATGGTGAAATATTGTTTGGATTTTCATATGCAAGATTACTAAGTATCATTAACAATGGATTGTTGAGTAACCAATAAGGATATACATAAATGTATGGAGTAAATATTGATAACACTTTAAGCGAATTTGCTAATCGAATGGCTTGATTAAATAACAAACCGGTGTTTTGAGTTAAAGCTATCTCAAATTCATTTAAATCTGGAGTCCTCTGCCATTTAATCCATTTATTATTCAGCGAAAGAGCATATCCATCATATAATATCAATCCTGCTACACTTTTTAGCATTTCCTATATCACCCTATTAGTCTATCTCCAAAACTATCTTTGATTCCATTTATTCTCGTCGAAGCAATTTCTCTTTGATTTCACCAGGGATAAAATCTGGGCTAATCCAATCATTGGAACCAATTTCATAAGCAAACTTAAAGACGACAATTTGTGTATTGTCCATTATTATGTCTAGTGTATGAGGTATCATTGGAGGGAATACTACAATGTCACCAATCTCACCTAGCGAAAATTGTTTTACCGAATTTGAATTCCACCAATAAGCTTCAATACTTCCTTCAATCATCATTATCGCCTCAGTTAATTCGGTATGATAATGAGGTTGCTGAATGGAATTAATCAAGGTTGAAATGCGAATTGAAAATCCTTGTTCATCATGTGTATACCTTTGTAATATTCGTCGCTTATTTCTTTCTATTTCATTAAAGATCTCAAGTGAGTCTTGACCTTTTTTCGCTATTACTCTATTCATATCATTTATATTTTCCATTGTTTTCCCCTTCCTTCAAATCGAATAATCGGCCTAGAGGGTATTTGATTATAGGTCATATAAGAAAAGAAAACAAGAGAGAAAAAAAGGGGATTCGGTTGTCACCGAAGCCTTTTTTGATTATCTGGTGGAGGCGGTATCGTAGGTCCGCCGCAAAAGGAGAGAACCGAACTACATTCACCCCAATGATTTTTTATTTACTCAAAAGCAGGCAGGCGTTCGCAGTTTGTATTGAATGAAAGAATATCGACCTCCAATTGAAAAGATTCGTTATATGAATACTTTTTGGCTGAAATGATGATTAATCCTTATTGCCTATACTTTTATCTGTGCAACCGGTAATTACTACAATGATTCCAAGAATACCTTCGAACTAAGTGTCACTCTTTTCAAAGATATTTTCAAGATCAGTCATAATTGCATTCGCATGATCAAAGCCCATCATAATAAATATTTTGTTGTATAACGTCATTTTTTCTTGAATCAATTCTACCAGATATTTATTTCTGATTACGGACCTGTCCCGCCAAATTGCATTTATAATATTATCATCGTCAATTATCTTATCAGCTGGAACATCAAGCCAATTACTATCATCAACTCTATATCCTGCAAAAGGTTCGAGTATGTCTTGTATATATGCAAGGTTAATTTCGATTTTTAGATCCTGGAACATACGTTCAGAATTTGCTTTGATCCAACCAACTATCATATCGTTAAAATCTATCGTTCTTTCTTTTGATTCTCTTTGCCATTGCTTGATTTGAAGAAAAGTGAGTGTAGCAAGTATGTCATTTATTTCATATTTTGATATTAATTCTTGTCCCATATAAGAATCAGGTGGTTCGGTACTCTCACAATCAATGCTATCCTCATGCGCAAGGAAGGCAACATAACTGCTTTCACCAAGTAAAATAGCTTCCTCTTCATTCTGTTTTATATTTTCATCCCGCCCACCTTCAACAAGAGCAAGGTCCGGGCCGAATTGTGTAAATTCGGTTTTTATATCAGCAAACATAATGTTATCAGGGTTATTGGAGTGTATTCCCTCAAACCAAAACAATTCATGCTCTCCATCATTAAGATATAAATGATCTCTGCCTTTCCGTAAATAAGTAAATGAATCACCATAACATGAAAATAGTATGATCACAGAAAGAACCAGTAGCAAAAGGAATATAAGTATATACCTTAATTTTTTCGTCTTTATCATAGAGATAAACTTCATGATGATCGCCTGATAATATCGGAGTAAGAATAGACTAACTTTTCACTCTTGCATAAATTAAAGGTAGTTATCGATCAGGTCGATTATACTACTTTATCTATATACGAAAAACTTATAGTCCTTTTGATTGGCCTGAGTCAGAATCAATTGATCAAAGATCTGCTACAGGACTTCGAATATGCCGGGACGATTTCTTGAGAGACATTCGAGAAAGCTGCTGTCTACGTTGATTAAAAAAACAACTGGGTAGTAGCAGTTATGCCAAAACCACCTTTCAGACCAGTCTTTCAGGTCGCTGCCCAGCGTGAAGGATCTGTTATCAATATAATAAACGGGTCCGAAAATACTTCTCCGAACCCGTCTTTGTTTCTGGTGGAGGCGGGGGAGAGTCGAATTCCCCCTGAAACAATGCTGTGTTTTGCTTAATCTATTGTCCGTATATTTGAGATTGTTGAGAAGCTTTTCGTCTTTATAGCTTCAAGATTAAATAGAGATTATCTGTCTATATGTCCCCCTTAGTACTCGCGGACCCAGGAGATCACTCGTTCGACCAGCTTCTCTCTTCACTGCCAGGTTATCTAGTAATGCTTTCATCGTACTCTCGATATCTTCTGTTTCAATTTCATACAGAGCAAGATATTTCGCATCACCTTCTCCAGGATTAGTATTTTCCCAACGTGTTGCTCTTTGAAAACCTGGAGTCTCAAGGATATCTGGTAGGTGGATATTGTTATACCATTCGTTGAATTCCCCTTCTTTTTCAGGCTCCGTGCAGTTCAAGGCAACAACCTGTAAATATTTTGCCATCACTAACCTCCTGTAAGTCCATCGATTTAATTATTTAATTGATTGTATGTCATATATCCCATATAAACAAGAAGGGGAGCTTAAGCTCCCCCTGAAACAATGCTCTGCTTCGTTTGACGTTCAATAATTAAAGGAGTTATTATCGAGCATATATTCATCCTAAAGTGTTCGGGATTGGTAACTACCGTTCACACTCAAGGTTACATATCAATATTACCTGAAAAGGAGTAATACAAATGGAAAACGGTCGAAAAAGGTTGTTTGATTTTATCCTGGAACACACGCAAGATGGCAAGCAGGAAGCAATGAAAGCGGCCTTGGAGGAGAACCTCAGGCCACCACAAGAAGGCAACTTTGACCCGGATGCTTCAAAGAGAGGTATTGAGGTCATAACATCCATGTTGAAACCGGAAGCCGTTGCAGAATTTCATAAGATGATGAACCCTTTCGGCGACATGGAAAACAGCAACGAACCGCCGGAAATAAGGAACATGCTGAAGCAGCCAAACAGGTACAAATGGAGAGATAATACTCCAGAAGTTTCGGAAGATGAGATGCGCGAGGCACAAGCGTACGCTGAAAAAGCGCACGAGATGGAATGCGACTGTTGGAATCATTGCGCATTATTCGGTGATTGCAAGGCATGCATTGTATTTCATTTGTACATGTGGCAGTTCCCAACTTGCCAAAGGGCTCTGTTGGGGGACTTGGAAGAACACTATATTGTATTTAGCCGCGATACGGAGTACAGAGCGCATTATTATGATGAAAGGATGCACTAAAATGCTAGATGAGAAAAACATACTGGCACAGCCGAACAAGTTCAAATGGAGAGAGAATCCTCCGAAAGTTTCACCCAAGGAAATGCGTTCGGCAATGGCAAGCGGTCGTGAAGCGTACAAGTTCGAATGTGAATGTTGGAATACCGAATGTCCCAACCACGGCGATTGCCGGAAATGCGTTGTATATGAAATGTGTTTAGGTATGTTGCCGACTTGCGAAAGGGACCTGTTGGAGAAATTGAAGGAACACTATATCGCACATAGCGGCGATAAATAGTACATATTCAAGAGAAAATAACTATAAAAAAGGGCTTCGGTTCTCACCGAAGCCCTTTTAACCAATATTGCTGGTGGAGGCGGGGGAGAGTCGAACTCCCCGTCCAAAAGAGGCTACCCAGAATATACTACAAGCTTAGTCGACTCTTTAGTCTCGCCGTTACAGACCTCTGCCGACGGAGTTCAGCACGGCAAGTCGATTATCTCTTTCACTGTCCTTATCGACGTCCGGACGATGGCACCCCGGCTTTTCGTCACCCAATCCCGACCCGTCGGGGTGAGGTCAGGTTGGATGTGTCACCTAATAATTAGGCGGCAACTAATACTGGTTCTTCGCCAGTTATTTTTGCCACTTGTTTTATGAGGGTAGCGGCACCTCAGCCTGCAATCCTGTAGCATACCTCCCCTGTCGAACCCGCGCGCCCCCCCTTTTACCTTGCGCCTGCCGCGGTCTTCTGGCTGCGCTTTTTCACCGCCCGCCGTATCTCCCTGTCGGAGTCTCTGCGAGCTATCGATTCGCGTTTGTCGTATAACCTCTTGCCTTTGGCAAGGGCTATTTCCACCTTGGCGATGCTGTCCTTGATGTAAATTTTCAGGGGGACAAGTGTAAGACCTTTTTCGGCAAGTTTAGAGGTTAATCCGGCGATTTCCCTGCGGTGCAGCAGCAACTTCCTCGGCCGGGTAGGCTCGTGACTCATATAGCTGGCACTGTCATACCTGGCAATATGAGCGTTCAGGAGCCATAATTCGCCTTTATCCGGCCTGACATAAGCATCGGATAAACTCGTCTTGCCGGCACGGATAGACTTAATCTCAGTGCCGGTAAGCACGATACCCGCTTCCATACTTTCCAGAATATTGTAGTTATGGAATGCCTTTCTGTTGGTTGCTATAGTCTTAATCGCCATCAATATAATTATATCATACAGCCTAAGGTGAAAATTCTAATAACTAATTTCTAAGCTCTAAATGAATTCAAAATATGTATGTTCTAAATCCATATGGGATTGTTTCAACATTTGGACTTTGAGACTCGATATTGCTTAGTATTTCGTATTTAGGTATTAGTTCTTTACCAACAATCATGAAAAGGGAGCGGCTGAAGCCGCTCCCTCCGGTTTTATCTCACTGTGATTGTCCTGTCCGGTCGAATCGGGAAGAAAACCTAGCAGATTATCAATGGTCCAGGTGAGGTACTGTCTGTTACTTATTTTCTTCTTTTTCAGGTTTCGAAAGTACTTCGTCGACTATTCCATACTCGACTGCCTGCTCGGGATTAAGATAGTAATCGCGGTCGGTATCGCGCGTAATCTTCTCCATATTTTGTCCGGTATGCTTGACCAGCAGATCCTTGAGGATATCCTGCAGTCGGGTAATTTCACGGGCATGGATCTGAATATCGGATGCCTGGCCTTCCACACCGCTCATAGCCTGGTGCATATGGATGGTGGAGTGAGGCAGGGTATATCGCTTTCCTTTAGCTCCGGCGGAAAGCAGGACCGTCGCCATGCTGGCAGCCATTCCCACGCAGATGGTTGACACATCCGGTCGGATAAATTGCATCGTGTCATATATCGCCAGTCCGGAGTGAATTGACCCTCCCGGGCTCTGGATGTACATACTGATATCTTTATCCGGATCTTCCCGCTCCAGGTACAGGAGCTGGGCGATAATGGCATTAGCCACAGGATCGGTAATCTGTGTAAAGAGCATTATTATTCTCTCTTTAAGCAACAGAGAGTAAATATCCCAGTACCTGTCCCCCCTTGGTCCGCTTTCGAGTACGCCGGGTATCACGTTCATCGGATTATTCATCGGATCGAAATTCATTTCCCTTCCTCCTTTTTCTTTCTCCTTGTTCCAGTTGTTTTCTTTTTGGCTGCGGGTTTCGCAGTCGCTGTATATTCAGTCAGCTTCTCCATTGTCTTGCGGGTAAGCATATTCTGGACGATGGAATCGCGTATCTGCGGGTCATTGAAAAACTTCTTCAGTTCTTCCTTTTTATCGGTAGAATCTTTTACCATATTCTCTATTTCTTCATCCACTTCTTCATCACTGACGTCAATCTCCTCCACCTCGGCCACCTTGCTTAACACGAGTGAATGCACAACCCGGTGTTCGGCAGAAGGTCTGACTTCCTCCCTCAGTTCTTCCTCGGTCTTGCCGACCGTAGCGAGATAGTCTTCCAGTGACTGGCTGCTTCTCTGGAACTGCTGGTTGAGTATACGTGTAATCTCCGATTCCACCAGCACCGGTGGATATTCCACCTTCGATATATCGGCAATACCGTGCACTATTTCTTCCTCGAAATTAATCCTGGACTGCTGTTCGGCACGTTCCTTCATATCGGACTCGGCTCTCTCGCGTAAAGCTGCCATAGTCTCGAATTCGGCGCCGACGGTTTTGGCGAATTCATCGGATAACTCGGGCACCACCTCTTTCTTGATTTCTATCGCCTTGATATTAAACTTGACCTTGTTACCCGCCAGCTCTTCGTCTCCGTAATCCTCGGGATATTCCAGTTCGAATTCCTTCTCGTCGCCCGGATTCATCCCCACAAGCTGCTCGGCAAATCCCAGCACCGGAAAAGTCTGTCCGGCTACAACCTGGTACTGGGCGCCTTTCTGTTCGATAACGGTCTTCTCGCCCATGGTACCGACTATATCCATAACCAGCAGGTCGTCGAAATCAACAGCACGACCTTCCACCGGTTCCCAGGTGGCGTTCTGGTGCCTGAGTTGCTCGATAACTTCGTCAACCTTTTCTCTGGTAACCTCAACCTGTTCCTGTTCCACTTTCAGACTCTTGTAATCACCCAGCTCGATTGTCGGTTTCAGCGGAACCGTGGCTTTCATTGTCAGCGGCTCCATCTTTTCTATCTCTATCTGCGGCTGGGCGATAGCTTCTATGCTGTGTTCCTCGACCGCCTTTGCATAAGCGGTCGGAATAATATCGTTAAGGGCTTCTTCCATGAGGTAGTCTTTACCCAGGTAACGCTCGAAAATATCCCTGGGAGCTTTCCCCTTGCGGAAGCCCGGAATCCTGGCTTTTTTATTAAGTCTTTTATATGCAGTCTGCATGGACTCCTCGACCTCTTCCGGTTCCATCTCGATAGTCAGGAACATCTGGCTATTTTCGGTCTTATCGTTGGTTATTTTCATTCGTCCTCCAGCAGTTTCAAATGCAGTTCTGTCAATTGTTCTTCGGAAACAGGCGACGGAGCGTTCAGGGTAAGGTCCATTGCAGCCTGGTTCTTGGGAAAAGCAATCACTTCACGAATATTTTCCTCACCCGCCAGGAGCATCACCAGACGGTCGATTCCGGGAGCGATACCTCCATGCGGCGGAGCCCCATATTCGAACGCATCCAGCAGGTGTCCGAAACGCTCTCTTATCTCCTCGTCTTTATAACCAAGTAAGCCGAACACTTTGTTTTGAACTTCTCTATCATGAATTCTGATGCTGCCGCTGGCCATCTCATAGCCGTTGCAGATAAGGTCGTATTGTCTGCCTTTCACCTTTTCCGGCGAAGTTTCCATATACTGTATATCCTCATCTTTAGGTGCGCTGAAGGGATGATGCACCGAGTCCCATCGCCCCAGCTTTTCATCATACTCGAACAGCGGGAAATCCACTACAAAGGCGAATATCAACTGGTCCTGCGGTATCAGGTCCAGACGGCGTCCCATTTCATTTCGCAGTGTATCCAGTACCATATTTACCATCTTGATATCACCCGCGGCTATCAGCATCAGGTCTCCCGGTCCGGCACCCAGGCGTTCGGCTATAGCCTTAACCTGTTCGACAGTCAAATATTTCGAGGCAACCGATTTAACATTTTCTATCGTTATGTCATCCAGGCTTCCGGTCGAAGAGTCCAGTGCTATGGTCAATATTCCAGCGGCACCGAGGCTCTTTACCAGCTTATTAAGGTCTTCAAGCTGTCCCCGGGTATAATCGGCACAGCCCGGGACACATATACCTTTCACCCTGCCCCCTTCGGCAACTGCCCTGCTGAATACAGAAAACTCGGTCTCGCCGGCTATATCGGAAAGATCGGAAAGTTCCAGTCCGAACCGTAAATCAGCCTTATCGGAACCGAACCGTTCCATTATCTCGGTATAACTGAGCCGGGGAAAAGGTTTCTGCAGCCTGAGTTCCGGCTTTAGCTTCTCTATCATCGATGTATAGAGCTCTTCGATGAGGTTAAAAATATCCTCTTCCTCAACGAAGCTTATCTCAATATCGAGCTGGGTATGTTCCGGCTGGCGGTCGGCACGATTATCCTCATCGCGGAAACACTTCGCTATCTGGAAGTACTTCTCAATCCCGGAAACCATCAGAAGCTGTTTTATCTGCTGGGGTGACTGGGGGAGAGCGTAGAATTCACCGGGATGTAGTCGGCTGGGGACCAGGTAATCTCTGGCGCCCTCAGGCGTGCTTTTAATCAGTATCGGGGTTTCAACCTCGATAAATCCTCTTTCATCCAGGAAATCACGCATATACTTGATTACTTTGTGCCGGAGTATCAGGTTATCCCGCATTCTCTCGCGCCGCAAATCCAGGTACCGGTACTTCAGCCGTACGTTTTCATCGACTTCTACGTCCTCATTTATGTAAAACGGGGGTGTCAGCGACGGATTAAGAATCCTGGTACTGCTGGCGATTATCTCGATTTCTCCCGTCGGTAGTTTCGGGTTCTCCGTCCCTGCCGGCCTCAATGAAACCTCCCCTTCGACACTTACCACGTATTCGTTCCGCATTTCACTGGCAATCCTGTGGCATTCTTCCGCCAGTTCGGGATTGTAAACTACCTGGACGATACCTTCCCTGTCACGCAGGTCGATAAACGTTAGACCACCATGGTCGCGGCGGCGGTGTACCCAGCCGGCAAGCGTTACCTTTTGCCCGACGTGATTTTTGTTCAGTTCTCCACAAGTATGACTTTTCAGCAAAAATTTACTCCGGGGGAAAATTGTAGAGGGTCTCCTATTAGCGATTATAGCTTATGAACAGGCTATTCTTCAATACTTCGAGCCTAAATGATACTCTACCTGTCATTTTTCAGTCCGTTGTTCCTCATACTCATCCCTGTTGTCTCCCTCTCACGTAGTACCCCGATTGAGCAGTAAAGATTAGTTTGCGTGAAAGGGCGAAAGTATTGTTGAGAGGAGGCAAAGCCCGCGGTAATCCGTTCCTCCTTTGTCATTGCGAGGAGTCCGCCTCGGCGGACGACGTGGCAATCTCTATAATCGAACCTGGGGATTGCTTCGTCTCGACTACGTCAAGGACTCGCAATGACAACAAGACCAACCATATACAAACAGAACCACCTGATATTTGACACTTCCGCAACGATACTATACAATCGAATAAGCCTGATAAAAGCACCAATTAACGGAGGTCTTCAGTGCCGAACTGGAAAGGCGAGTCTGGTTACGAGAGAGGGACATTTCGTATGATGATGCCCTGGGCTTGGCATGCCGCCAGTTCGGGGACCATGTAACACCAGTCCCGAACAGATAGTAAGCCAAGCCCGGAAGCAAATGCTTCCGGGCTTTTTTATGCTCATAATCCATTGACTACGAAAGAATACGTAACTAATATCAGGTGGAGGTTAAAATGCCAAAAACCATCGAGGAAATAAACGAGAAAATAAAATCAGGCAAGGCGGTAGTATTAACCGCTGAAGAAATAATCGACTATGCGAAAGAAAAAGGAATAAAGGAAACGGCACGAGAAGTGGATGTCGTAACGACCGGTACTTTCAGCGCGATGTGCTCATCGAGCGCCTATCTGAATATCGGACATTCGAGTCCGCGTATCAAACTCGGCGGCGGAAGGACATACCTGAATGACGTCCCCGCCTACACGGGAGTGGCGGCAGTCGACATTATAATCGGCGCGACCGCCATGCCCGATGATGACCCGAGAAACAGGATCCACCCCGGTGAATTCAACTACGGCGGCGGACACGTTATCGAGGAACTCGCTGCAGGCAGGGATGTAAGATTATCGGCAACCGCTTATGGTACCGACTGTTATCCGCGAAAAAAGCTGGACACCTGGATAAACATCAAGGACCTGAACGAAGCGGTACTTTATGACCTGAGGAACGTCTACCAGAACTACAATGTTGCCGTGAATGCGTCCGATAAAACGATATACACCTATATGGGAATGCTGAAACCCCGACTCGGCAACGCCAACTACTGCAGTGCCGGGCAGCTTTCGCCGCTGTTTAACGATCCTTATTACAAGACCATCGGGATAGGTACGAGGGTGTTCCTTGGCGGCGGAACGGGTTACGTAGCCTGGCAGGGAACGCAGCATAATCCAACCGCTCCCAGGACCGAAAAAGGTGTGCCGACCCGTGGAGCCGGTACGCTGGCTTTAATCGGCGACCTCAAGGGGATGAGCCCGAGGTGGCTGGTCGGTACCAGTATGCTTGGTTACGGTGCGACACTCAGCGTCGGAGTAGGTATACCGATACCAATACTGTCGGAGGAAATCCTGGAGTATACGACCATAACCGACGATGAAATAATCGCCGCTGTAATCGACTACTCTTCGGCGTACCCGCAGAACAGACCGGATATAGTTGCGGAAGTGACATATAATGAGCTCAGGAGTGGATATATAAAAATCCGGAACAAGAAAGTCCCCACGGCGTCATTGTCCAGCTATTCACGCGCCGTGGAGGTGGCTGCGATACTCAAGGAATGGATTCAGAAGGGAGATTTTCTGCTGACCTCACCGGTAGCGTCGATACCCGGCGCCGATTCCGGCCTCAAATTCAAGCCGCTGAATGAAAGACCTGTCGAAATAGAGAGCACTTAATAAATATAGTCCTGCCGGGCTGCTAATCCGGCCCGGCAGAGACCGATAAACTGAAAGAGGTGGAATAGATGGCAGCTTCAAAAAGAATAGTATTACGATTCCCGAGACGGCTGGTGGACAGGCCGATAGTCAGCCGCCTGGTAAGAGATTATAACCTGGATTTTAATATCCTGAAGGCCTCGGTAACGCCCGAGGAGGAAGGCCTCCTGGTACTCGAAATGACGGGAAAGCAGGACGACTATGACAGGGGAATCGAGTATCTCACAAAAACCGGAGTCCAGATACAGTCGCTCAGCCAGGATGTTATACGCAATGAAGAAAGGTGCACTCACTGCGGCTCCTGTATAACCGTCTGCCCCGCCGGAGCATTCGAGCTGGAGGGGTCAACCCGAAGAGTACTTTTCCGCGACAAAAAATGTATCGCCTGCGGACTGTGCATAAAGACCTGCCCTCCACGGGCAATGGAACTTCATTTCTAGACTTCTGAAGGAGTATCTATGCTGGAAACCGATCGTCTGGTAGTCCGTCCCTTCAAGGAAAGTGACTATCCGGACCTTTATGAATATCTGTCGCTTGAAGAGACATACCGGTTCGAACCGGGCAACCCGGTATCCCTGGAAGAAGCGAAGGAATACGCTTTGAAAAGAGCGAACAGCATTAACTGGTGGGCGGTTATCTTGAAGGAGGATACCAAGAACAAGCTCATCGGTCATATCTCTCTTTTCCAGACCGATTTTGAGATATTAAGGACATGGGAAATCGGATATATATTCAACCCGGCATTTCATAACAAAGGTTATTGCACAGAAGCTGCCCGAGCTGTAATAGAGTATGTATTCAGTGAACTGAAAGCCCACAGGATAGTTGCCTACTGTACTCCCGCGAACCCGGCTTCCTGGAGAGTACTGGAGAAATGCGGGATGACAAGGGAAGGATTACTGAGGGGAAATACTTATTTCAGGACCGATGACAACGGCAATCCACACTGGTTCGACTCCTTCGTGTATGCTATCCTGACTGATGACGAAAGATGAACGACCATATTTATGAACCGAGAACATATCGCAACCGAGTCCGCGGCAAGGATCTGGTGTCTTTCAATGTAACCGTTAAGGAGACGGACCTCTATATACGCGCCCGGAAGAACCTCAGGAGCAAAGCCGAACGGCTGGTCGAGAAATATCGCGGTATCCTTGAGAAATATATCGAGCGTAATCCGGAATTCCTGACAACCCTGGAACCGTTTTCTACAGGTGACGGTGCGCCGTTGATAGTCAGGAGTATGGCGGAATCCGCCGCTGCTGCAGGTGTCGGACCTATGGCGGCAGTCGCGGGTGCCATTGCCGAATACGTGGGGAAAGAACTACTCGAATATTCACCGGAGGTAATCGTCGAAAACGGCGGCGACATATTTATGAAAAGCCTGTCGAAAAGAACGGTGAGTATATACGCGGGTGACTCACCTCTCAGCAACCGGATAGCGCTGGAAATAGAACCGGAAGATACGCCGTTCGGAATCTGTACCTCATCCGGCACGGTCGGGCATTCCCTGAGTTACGGAAAAGCCGACGCCGTGGTTATATTATCTCCGTCCGCTTCACTTGCCGATGCCGTGGCAACGGCAGTCTGTAATAAAATCCGGACAGCGGACGATATACCTGCCGGACTTGAATTCGCGGAAACGATCCCGGGGTTAAAAGGGACTATTATAATCATTGGTGATAAAATAGGCGTACGGGGAAAACTCAGACTCAACCGGACCGACTGACAACCGTCCGGAAAGGAGTACGCGGAATGCTTAACGAGAACGAACTGGAAAGATACGACCGCCAGATAATAATGAGGGGTTTCGGCGAGGCAGGACAGGAAAAACTCAAGCGGTCGAAGGCTTTTGTCGCCGGCTGCGGCGGACTGGGCTCGCCTATCTGCATATACCTCACCGAAGCCGGAATAGGAACAATCAGGATTGTCGACCAGGATATTATCGAGACCAGTAACCTTAACCGCCAGATTCTCCACTGGGATGCCGACGTAGGCAAATCGAAGGCTGAATCGGCAGACGTAAAACTTTCCGGCATGAACGGAAATATAAAGATAGAAGCCATCAGGGAAATAATCGACGAGAGTAATGTTTACGACCTTACCGAGGGCTGCGACCTGATAATGGACGCGATGGATAACCTGCCGACACGGTTCCTGCTCAACCAGGCGGCAATCAGGCACAATATTCCCTACTTTCACGGGGCGGTACACGGCCTCGAAGGCAGGGCGATGACCATAATCCCCGGTGAAACCGCCTGCCTGCGGTGCATTTACAGGGGGGATATTCCAAAGGAAAAGTTCCCGGTACTGGGAGTCGCCCCCGGAGTAATCGGTTGTCTGCAGGCTACGGAGGCAATCAAATACCTTACAGGTATCGGCAAGCTGCTGGCCAACCGGCTGCTGGTATACGACGGCGTGGGTATGAACTTTATGGAACTCAGTGTAAAAAGGGACCCTGAGTGCCCGCACTGCGGACATCTCCCCTATAAACAATAACCAGATACCATACTCGAAACAGCAAGGAGAACCAATGGACTTCAACCTGACCGAAGGACAAATCGCAATACAGCGACTGGCAAGGGGATTTTCCGACCGCGAGATAGAGCCGATAGCTGAAAAACTGGACAAAGAAGGAAGACTTCCGGACGACCTCATCAAGAAACTGGCCTCTCTCGGTTTTCTGGGTATGACCGTACCCAAGGAATACGGTGGCACCGAATCAGGAAATCTTGACTGTATTCTGGTTATCGAGCAACTTGCTTACTCGGGAACAGGAGTCTGGTGGCTGGTCGGATTCAATAACAGCATTCCCCTGTCGATTGCTAAATACGGTTCCGAAGAGATAAAGAATAAATATCTGCGACCTTTCTGCGACGGTTCTGCATACGCCAGTATCCAGTTCACCGAAGAAGGCACGGGTTCCGATGCATCCTCTCTCGCCACTACGGCTGTCCCCGACGGAGACAGCTATATAATAAACGGAATGAAACGTTTCAGCACCTTCGGAGCCAGGGAAGGTTATTCGGTAACATACACCAGGGATGAGAATAATGACTGCACCGCTTTCATCACGGAAAAGCTTACAGACGGCTATTCGGCACCGAAAATCTGGGAGCTGACGGGAAGCGGGGGGATAGAAGCGGCTGACGTTTATTACGATAATTACCGGGTACCGACTGACAACATCCTCGGGGAAAAAGGCAAGGGTTACGATATCCTTCTCTACTGGATAGCCACGGAGAAGATAGAACAGTGCGCCGCAGCCATCGGCCTGGCCCGGGCAGCCCTCGATGAAGCGGTAGGCTATGTAAAAACAAGAAGCAGCCGTGGCAAACCGGTCTCGGCTATGCAGGGAATCAGGTGGGAGCTTGCCGAAATGAAGGCAAAACTGGAAGCCTGCCGCTGGCTGACCTATAAAACAGCCAGTGCCGAAGACAGAGAAGAGTCCGACTGGCAGACACAGGCAGCAGCCGCCAAGCTGTTCGTCATACCCGCCGCCATGGAGATAATTGAAACCGCAAGACGACTGCACGGAGCCTACGGGTACAGCAGGGAAACAAAGGTGGAAAGACTGGGGCGTGCCATTTCGGGTTTCCCCTCGATTGCGGTGAGTCTTGAAATTAACCGCTCCATCGTCGGCAGCTCGCTGGTAAAATAGCGTTCAATATCAGTGAGAATTCGTATGCATCAAACGCAATGCATCTGCAGCTAACGGGGGAAAATTAGCTGCCGTTCTTCTCCCTCGACTTCAGCCACTTCTGCTTCTGGCTGACGCGGACTTGTTCATCCGTTGTCCGGTACCCGGATAAAAACTCCTCTTTATACGAGCCGAAGGTACCTTCGCTGATACTCGCGCGAATTTTCTCCATCAGGTTAGAAACAAACGTCAGGTTATGCAGCGTAGCCAGCCTGTAAGCAAGCAGTTCCTTCGTGTTGAACAAATGGTGGAGGTACGACGCCGAAAAGGTCCGGCAGCAGTAGCAGTCGCATTCCGGGTCCACCGGGCCTTCCATACCGGCAAAACGGGCGTTTGATATATTCACCCTGCCGGTCCGGGTAAACAGAGAGCCGTTCCTGGCAATACGGGTCGGCAGAACGCAGTCGAACATATCTATCCCGCGCGATACCCCCTCGAACAGGTCCTCGGGCGATCCTACTCCCATCAGGTAACGCGGCTTGTTCACCGGCAGACAGGGTACGGTTGCATCGACAATCCCGGCGGTCATTTCCTTCGGCTCGCCGATGCTCAGACCGCCTACAGCATAGCCGGGAAAATCAAGGGATGACAGGTATTCCGCCGATTCCCGCCGCAGTTCCGGGAATATACCGCCCTGGACGATGGCAAATAATGCCTGTTCGTCCCGACTGTGAGTGTCCAGGCATCTCTTCGCCCAGAGATGCGTCCTGTTCATAGACAGTCTCGTTTTTTCGTAACCCTTATCGTGGGCAGGACATTCGTCGAGGACCATCGCGATATCGGACCCCAGCGCTTCCTGGTATTTGACGGCCAGTTCTGGAGTCAGCAGGTGTTCGCTGCCGTCGATATGGGAACGAAAAACAACTCCCTCGTCCGTCAGCCTGCGAAGCCGGGCGAGACTGAATACCTGGAACCCTCCGCTGTCGGTAAGAATAGCGCCGTCCCAGTTCATATATTTATGTAAACCTCCCAGGCGCTCGATTGTTTCGATTCCTGGCCTGAGATACAGATGATAGGTGTTGGAAAGGATAATACCGAAGCCGATTTCCTTTATCTCGTCCGAAGTCAGCGTCTTTACCGTGGCCTGGCTGGCTACCGGCATGAACACCGGGGTCTGAATTGTGATACCTCGGACAACAAGTTCGCCGAGCCTGGCTTTTCCTTCCGTTTTTTCCAGATGAAAAACGATGGACTTACTCATCCGTTCCGACTCCGGTTATGTACAGAGGTTTTTCAGGTATTTTTTCAGCAATACGCCTATTATCGCAAGAGCGACGGCAAACGCGACAATAAAAACGATAGTTTCCCAGGTCCACTCGTGAGTAACCATACCCAGCGCGGTGCCGGCAGCAGGCGGGTGCTCGAAGTTGAATATCGTCATCAAAAGGATAGACAAACCCACCGCGAAAGCAGCCGGAAGCCAGTGTATAATCTCATTGGACTCGAAAAAGGACTCGGCATCGCCCGTATAACAGCTGAAATAACATGCCAGACCACAGACAATCCCGGTAATATGTCCTCCGATAAGCCTCCTGGGTTCGGCGGCAACCGTTTTCGGCATGGCGAACACGATGAAAGTGCTTGCGCCCAGGGCGGCAACGATAGCTGCATGAGTAACAGTCTCGACAAAATAAAGAATAACGGCAACCGCTATCACGGCAAACAGACTTTGTATCAGATAGTTTTTCGGTTTTTTAAGAAATGTTTTATCAACCAGGTGTATATTCATATTGCCTTCTATCGCGGCTCATATGCCCTTCATCACCGCTTATCCTGTACCCGGACCGTCCTTTTTCTCGTCGAGATATCCCTGGAGTATGAAGGCAGCCGCAACAGCATCATCCTTTTCCCTTTCCCGTCTTTTCTTCTTTCGCGTAAGCCGCATCAGCCGTCTTGCTTCCAGTGTTGTCAGGCTTTCGTCCCTGTACACGACGGGAACTTCGGTATGCATCGACAGGCTATCAACAAAGCTTTTTACCTTCTCGGCCTGGTGACCTGTCGTACCGTCCATCGTTAAAGGCAGGCCGGCGACAATCATCGTGACATCGTTCTGCCGGACGATTTCCGTAATCGCATCGATATCCTGCTGCGGGTCGGTGCGGTCAATAATCGTTGAAGGACTGGCAATAATTCCACCACGGTCGCTGAGTGCAACCCCTATTCTTTTATCACCGATATCCAGTCCCAGAATCCGCGTAACTTTACCCCTTGCTGCTGCCGGTATTCTTAATGATTTCGGCAACCAGCCTCAATGCTTCATCAAGCTTTTCCTTCTGCCTGCCGCCCGCCTGGGCGAGCTCCGGCTTTCCGCCGCCGCCGCCGCCGGTTACCTGCGCAACCTGTTTGACTATGATCCCGGCATTATAGCCTTTCTTTACGAGGTCGGAAGTTACAGCCGCTATAAACACCGGCCTGTCATCATAAATACTGCCTAGTACGACCACCACGCTCTTCAGCCTGTCCCGCAGGATATCACTCATCTCCCGCAATACTTCGACGCGGGACGATTTCACCTTCACCGCGATAACATTCACGCCGTTTATTTCCTCGACCTGTTCCACCAGAGATCCGGCAGTGATTCCGGCAAGTTCACTTTCAAGAGCACCTGCCCGGCGGCTTTCGTCTTTCAGGTCACCGAGGAGACTCTTTGTCTTTTCCACCGCTTCTCCGGTCTCGGTTTCCAGGTATCCCGCTATTTTATCCAGGTCGGATATGCGACTGTTTATCAATTCCTCGGCGCCCCTGCCGGTAACGGCTTCAATACGGCGTAACCCCGAGCCTATGCTGCTTTCACCGGTGATGTAAAAGAAACCGATTTCTCCGGTATTGCTTACATGAGTGCCTCCGCATAATTCCATGCTTATCGGAGGTTTACCCACTCTTAATACCCTGACTACGTCGGCATATTTTTCATCGAAGATAGCAATCGCGCCTTCGCTTATCGCCTGTGTATAGGGAATGTCTTCATCATAAACCGGCAGATTGGCACGGATACCCTCGTTCACAATCCGCTGGACTTCCGCCAGCTCTTCCCGGGTCATAGCGGTAAGGTGAGAGAAATCGAACCTGAAATGGTCCGGTGATACCAGCGAACCTCTCTGCTGGATATGTTCCCCCAGCACGGAGCGTAAAGCTGCCTGCAGCAGATGGGTAGCAGTGTGATTACGCGCGATGTCACGCCGTCGTTCGGTATCGACTTCGGCTTCGACTTCATCCCCGATGGTAAAACCGCCTTCTATTACATTGCCCCGGTGCATAATTATCCCCGGAGGTATCCTGACCGTATCGGTGACCGAGAACCGCCCGGTCCGGCTCCTGATCTCACCGGTATCTCCTACCTGGCCGCCCATCTCGCCATAGAAGGGAGTATCGGCCAGTATAATCCCGGCTTCCTGTCCTTCCTGCACCATATCGGTCGAATCGTTCCCGACCAGCATAGCCAGGACGGAGCTCTTCTGAATCAATGTACTGTAGCCGGTAAATATCGTATCTTTCACGTCCAGTTTCGCGGTAATATCTTCTTTCTGAGAAAGCTCAAATCTCTGAGACGCTCGCGCTTTCTCCCGCTGTTTCTCCATCTCTTTCTCAAAACCGTCCATATCCACGGATATGCCTCTTCCGGCAGCCACTTCGGTCGTCAGTTCTACGGGAAAGCCGTAGGTATCGTACAATCTAAAAACTTCATTTCCGGATAATGTGTGCTCCCAATTGTTAATTTGGTTCAAAATATCATTCGGGATTTTATTATTATTTTCATATTTTGAAAGGAAATCATATGTTAATTCTGAGATAGTTCCTGCTGCCATTTCAGCACCAAAGCTAGATTGTGAAGTCCACCATCCGACAATGAATCCGTGTTGTTCTAGAATCTTCTGACTATTTTCTGATGATGGTCGAAATTCTGTAATAAAGTTCGTTAAATCATTTATCCCATCACGGTGTAGTTCTCTGTATTTCAGTAGTCCTTCAATAACTTCCAATCCCGTCCTGAGGGTCTCGCTGAATTTTTCTTCCTCGAGACGGACTACTTTAAGGATAAATTCCTGTCTCTGCCTGAGTTCGGGATAGACGTGACTCATTCTGCTTATGATTACTCCGGCAGTGTCCGACAAGAAAGGTTTATCCAGCCCGAGGCGCAGGCCGTAAAGCGCCGCCCTTCGCAGCAGGCGCCGTACGATATAACCTCTGCCCTCGTTACCGGGCATCACGCCGTCGGCAATCAGGAAGGTTATTCCCCGGCTGTGCTCAGCCACCACCCTGATGGCGTTATCCGTCTCGTCGTCGCTGCCGTACTGTTTCCCGGTCAACTCGGAAACCTTTTCGATAATCGGTGTATAAAGGTCGGTCTCGTAGACCGATTTAACACTCTGGATTATCGCAGTTGTTCTTTCCAGCCCCATCCCGGTATCGACACTCGGGGCAGGCAGTGGTGTCCTCGAGCCGTCCGGAGCCTGGTCGTACTGCATAAAGACCAGGGTGCATATCTCAACGAAACGGTCGCAGTCGCAGTTCGGTTTACAGTCAGGTTTTCCGCATCCGTATTCTTCACCCTGGTCGAAGAATACCTCGTTATCCGGTCCGCAGGGTCCCGAATCGCCGGCCGGTCCCCAGAAATTCTCTTCTTCGCCGAACCTGTGTATTTTATCTTCGGAAATCCCCACCTGGCGCCAGCAGTCGAAAGATTCGTCATCATCGGTATATACCGTCGCCCAGATACGGTCGTGGGGTATCTTCAGGTGTTCCGTTATGAACTCATAAGCCCACTCGATTGTCTCTTTCTTGAAATAATCGCCGACGCTGAAGTTCCCCAGCATTTCGAAAAACGTAAGATGGGTGGCATCGCCGACTTCCTCTATATCGGTGGTACGGAAGCACTTCTGGCAGGAGGTCATTCTCTTATTCGGGGGAATGCCTTCACCGAGGAAATATGGCTTCATCTGGACCATGCCGGCGGTGGTCAGAAGAAGCGTCGGGTCTCCGTGCGGAATCAATGAGGAACCTGGAACTCTGGTGTGGTCTTTGTTCTCGTAAAACTTTAAAAACGTTTCCCGTATCTCGTCGCTGGTCACCTGAATTCTACCGTCCTCACCTGTAAACAATTAAAACTGCCGTTGTAGATTCCCTGAAGTGGAACGTGGCTCAGCAGTTTAAGCTACATAAGATTGTAGTTTATGTTCAGCTAACTGTCAATGAAATGCTGTTTAAGGTCCAGTGAGTAAGCAGCTGCGCCGACCAATCCCCCGTCTTCGCCAAGACGGGCTTTCACGATTTTCAGCTTCTCTACCATCAAAGGTATGGACTCGTCTTTCACCATGCGTCTCACCGGGTAGAGCAGCAGGTTGTCCATTTCAGCCACGGAACCTCCGATTATCACCATCTCCGGATTTATAATTGTGACAAGGTTGATAATGCCCAGCCCCAGGTAATATGATGCGCCAGCTATCACCTGCAATGCCAGTGAGTCACCTTTCTTCGCTGCCAGGTGTACCGTTTCAGCCGTTATTTTCCCAACATCACCCTCGACCATATCGGTAAGCACCGACTTCTCTCCGTCCGCTATCCGTCGCTTTGCTTCGCGACCGATTGCGGTACCGGACGCGAGGGTCTCCATGCATCCTTTTTTCCCGCAGCCGCAGTCAAGACCGTCTTCCCTGATAACCATATGACCGACCTCGAATGCACTCCCCGAAGAGCCGGTATACATTTTCCCATCCAGGACGAAACCGCCGCCGATACCGGTGCCGAGCGTAATAAGTATAACGTTTTCCAGTCCCATGCCCGCGCCGTACCTTTGTTCCCCGAGCGCATTCGCGTCCGCTTCGTTGACTATGTACACAGGCACATTGTATTTTTCTTTTATTTCATTTCCCATGGGAAAGTTCTCCCAGCCCGGCAGATTGGGAGCTTTGTTGACCGTACCGTTCCTGATATCGACAATTCCCGCAACGCCGATACTCATTGCACAAAGCTGCTGCGGCTGGATGCCGTTCCTGTCCAGGATAAGGTCTATACCGGTAAAAAACCTCTGTATTACAGGTTCCGGGCCATCAGCGGCATTCGTCGGCTGGCGGTACCTGTCGATTATCATTCCATCCGGTGAAACCAGCGCCGTCACCATCTTGGTACCACCAATGTCGGCGGTTAAAACAGGTTGTTCTTCTGTCATTCCCTGTTCACCTCACCGGCTTAAATCGACAGCCGTAGAGATGGCTTCCACCATACTCCGGTGGTCGGCAATCCCCTTTCCGGCGATATCGAATGCCGTGCCGTGGTCTACCGATGTCCTTACGAAAGGCATCCCCAGGGTTACCGCCACGCTGAGCTCAAAACCGTGCACTTTTACTGCGATATGTCCCTGGTCATGGTACATCGCCAGTACCACATCGAACTCTCCGCCAATAGCTCTGTAGAATATCGAATCCGCCGGGAACGGCCCCTTCGCGTTTATTCGCTGTTTCACGGCATCTTCAACGGCTGGTGATATTTCTTTTTCTTCTTCATCACCGAACAGCCCGCCGTCGCTGCCGTGAGGATTGAGGGCGGCAACACCGATACGCGGATTGTCGAGATTCCACTTCAGAAAGGAATCACGGATGAGTTTCAGCCTGGCAAGTATAAGTTCCCTTTTCACCAGCCCACAGGCCTCTTTGAGCGAATAATGGTCGCTCAGGTGTACTACCCTGAGTGTTCCGGTCATCAGCATGGCGGCATACTCGGTCGTTCCTGTTATCCTGGCAAGGTATTTCATATGCCCGGTATCGGGGTATCCGGCTTTTGCTACGGATTCCTTGTTTATCGGCGCCG
Organism: Dehalococcoidales bacterium; assembly: GCA_034416335.1. Taxonomy (GTDB): domain Bacteria; phylum Chloroflexota; class Dehalococcoidia; order Dehalococcoidales; family UBA2162; genus MGML01. Next base: position 73,121 of record DAOULV010000013.1, on the reverse strand, counting down.
TTGTTATTGCCGATACTTCGCCCTTTCCTGCCATTTCGGCGGCTTTTGTAATATATTCCATCGCCGCCCTGCCGCATTCCGCAGATATCTGCCCCATTACTACTTCCCCACCAAGGTTACGAAGATCAAGAATATCAATCTTGCCATACTCACCCTGCACGTCGGCAACGGATTCCACGCGGTTGAGAGACAGGTTGTTTTCCAGGGAAGCGACGGTCTTTTCCATTACGTCTCCGTCACCGATTACGAGCGGAGAACAGATATCATACACTTTCCGGTCACCGAGAGCCTTTACGATGACTTCAGGACCGACCCCGGCAGGATCGCCCATTGTTACGGCAATTACCTTTTTCTTCCCTGTAGTCATTTCATCGTACCCTTTGACCCGTCCGGACAGGATTCTCTCTGCCCTGCCGGCACAACTCGGCAACCAGGACGTTTAATGCCAGTTCAGCATCGAGTTTCCCGGTCTTGATTGAAATATCCGTATCGAGCAGTTTCCGGTACACGCTTTTAAGTCTGGGTAAAGAGTACCGGTTAGCCTGTTCCAGCGTTTTTTTGAGAACCCACTCGGAGCCTATACCCAGTTTGCCCTGCATCTCCCGGTTGGTATGTCTCCTGCGCACGAGTTCTTTAGCCCTGACGATTAACTGGACCTGTCTTGAAAGCATATAAAGGAGATACACGGGGGCGACGCCGCTGCGGAAAAGGTGCTCCAGCATCTGCTCAGCCTGTTCTGCCCTGAATTCAAGAATAGCGTCCACCATATTGAAAACCGTCGCCTGCTGGTTATAGCCGACGACCGCTTTGACATCTTCTTCCTCAATTTTCCGACCGTCGGTATAGAGCAGCAGCTTTTCGATTTCGCTGGACATTGTCCAGAGGTTGCTGCCGACAAGCCTGGCCAGCAGCTGCACCGCCTGCGGTGAAATATTCCCGCCTTCGTCTCTTACTTTCTTCTGCACCCATTCACGGAGTCTGGCGTCTCTCGGCAGAGGGAAACTCCTGACCGCAGCTTTCCCCTTTAATGCCGTGAGGATGGGATTATTCCCTGAAATTACGCCCTCGGTAAATACAAGAACCGTGGTTTCCGGAATTCCTGAAGCCAGGTAGTCGGCAAAAACCGCCGCTTCTTCCTGCTTTTTGCTTTTCCTGCCGTTCTTTGGCTGGCGCCGCTGCCTGCTGCCCGTCTCGAAGCGCCCGAGAAGACCGTCGACAATAACCAGGCGTTTACCGGTCATAAACGGGATCGTTTCGCAAACGGTCTTCAGTTCTTCAAGAGACAACTGCTGCCCTTCAAGAGTGGTGGTGCTCATAGCCAGCGACGCTTCATCGCCCGTTTCTTTTTTTATCTCTTCCAGGGTTTGAGCAATCGAATAATCGTCCTGGCCCGATAATAAGTAAATCAATACTCCCTTACCTCTGATTATCTGCGTTCAATTTTACCACAACGCTTTAGCAGGTGGTAATAAAATAGAGGGGCGAACGCGGGGTACCAATCCAACTCGAAACGAGTACGACCTTTTTAGCTGTGTTTGCACGATGTATAATACAGGTAATGTGTTCTAAACTAAATAAGAAGGAAATCCTATTTAACTCTTTGAATGAAAAACTCAGGGCACTAGATGCATCAACCGGAGATAACATCCGATGCCCATTGTGTTGGGAACTATTTCCTCCAAGCGCTTTGCGATCTGAATTATCGATTGAACACGTACCTCCGACAGCAGCAGCACGATTGATAAAAGAATTATCCTTAACTACGTTAACATGTAAGAAATGTAACCATACTTATGGAAGTCAGTACCACAGCCATTTTAAGAAATTCCTTGTGTTCCAACTCCATCAAACAGGGAAATATGATAAACCAATTCCAGGTACAATTACTCCTTCAGATAGCGAATTTGTTCCTATGAAATCAAACATAGTCCTTACGCCCAAAGATATAAAGATAGTTGGTGTACCAAAGGCAAATGCACCTACCACAACTGAGAATCATATATCGGCTTGGGATTCAGTAGCGAAGAATGACATTAGTGATTGGCGTTTCAGTGTATCCCTAGATTATGGATTTGTCCAAACAATTGCCTGGTTTGCATATCTACAAGTCGCTTACTTAGTGGCATACATTCTCACTGACTGTCACTATGCCTTTACAAGGGCTGGTGCAGAAATAAGAAACATCTTGACTCAAGGAAATATAGATAAAATAGGGCCTTGTGTTATTACCCCACCCAAAATTGGTATCGGGGACAAACCATGGATAGCTAAAATATATGAACCAAATCATCTGAAGTGTTTATGGGTTAAAGTAGGCGGTAACATAGTTATCTTACCTATTCCAGACGATGATAAACTATCCTGCTACAGAGAGTGGCAGAACATATCTGAGCAAACACACCTAGGACTACGTCCACATCAGACACGTCTTAAGATTACTTGTCGCTCAGAAGATGCTTTAGTAGCACTACAATGTCTTTTGCACTCATCTGAATAAAATTAACTATATGAGGTGGGATATGGGTCAGGTGAAAGACGGCTTCAGGAGAACGACAATCAGTCTGCGTAATGAAGAATATGAAGCATTGCGTTTTCTGGCTTTCAAGCGTAGAAAATCGATTGCCGCCGTAGTACGCGAACTGATTTACGAACGTCTGGAAGAAGAAGAGGATATCAAGGACGGAATGAAAGCGCTGGCCGAAGAAGCCGACACCATGGACTGGGATACCTTTAAAAAGGGTTATATTGACATACGGGACTGAAACACTTCGTTAAAAATCTCTCTCTTCGCACAGTTGATTACTAAGCCGGAATAATTCCGTGCTTCTTTGCCGGACGGTCTTCCTGCTTGTCCAGCAGCATTTCAAGGCTCTGGATAAGCCTGGGCCGCGTCGTCGCCGGGTCGATAACATCGTCTATATGCAGGTGTTCGGCGGCCCGATAAGGAATGGCATCCTTTTCCCGGTATTCCTGTACTTTTTCCTGCAGCAGCTTTTCCGGGTCTTCCGCTTTCTCAAGTTCTCTTCTGAAGATAACCGGAGCCGCCGCTTCCGGCCCCATAACGGCAAGCTCGGTACTCGGCCACGAGTACTCGAAGTCGGCTCCGAGTTCGCGGCAGCACATTCCTATGTACGAACCTCCGATAGCCTTCCTGATTGTCAGGGTCAGCTTGGGAACAGTAGCTTCGGAATAGGCGAAAAGCATCTTGGCACCGTGACGGATAATTCCACCCCATTCCTGGTCGGTACCGGGAAGATAGCCCGGGACGTCCACTAATGTAACGACCGGAATATTGAAAGCATCGCAGAACCTGATAAATCTTGATGCTTTATCACTGGCGTCGATATCCAGCACCCCGGCTTTCGACATCGGCTGGTTGGCAATAATCCCTACTGAATATCCGTTCAGCCGGGAAAAACAGGTAATAATATTGGTAGCGAACATCGGGAACAGCTCGAAATAGTTGGGACCGTCTTCCCGCTGGTCGAAGACACTTTGTATAATTTTGTGCATATCATACGGTCGGTTCGCCGCTGCCGGAACAATCTCGAACAGGGAATCGTCGATACGGTCGGGTTTGTCTCCCCAGTCGACTCTCGGCGGTTTTTCCCGGTTGTTCGACGGCAGGTAGCTGAGGAGTTCCTTTATATGCGTAAAGCACTCCTCCTCGCTCTCCTCGGTGCGTGAAGCCACGCCGGCTTTTTTCTGGGCTGCCGCGGCTCCACCGAGTTCTTCATCGGTTATCTCCTGCCCCATAACGGACTTCACGACCCTCGGGCCGGTGATATAGGCATAGCTGATACCTTTGACCATAAAGATAAAGTCCATCAATGCAGGGGAATACACTGCCCCTCCGGCATTCGGGCCGAGAATAGCACAAATCTGGGGAATAACCCCCGACGCCATGGTATTACGGTAGAATATTTTACCGAACCCCGCCAGTGCGTCCACTCCGTCCTGTATTCTGGCGCCGCCGGAATCATTCAGGCCGATTACCGGACAGCCACTTTTCATCGCCGAATCCAGTAAATTGGATATCTTCTGAGCATGGACCTCGGCAAGCGTTCCGCCGCTGCTGGTAAAGTCCTGCGAGTAGATATATACCTTTCTCCCGTTTACTTTACCGTATCCGGTAATAACGCCGTCGGCAGAAATGTCGGTAACGGCGCCCCTGCTTTTGGCAAATATTCCGGATTCCTGGAATGTCCCTTTATCCAGCAAGGCATCTATCCTCTCCCTGGCGGTAAGTTTACCTTTCTTTTTCTGTGTCTCGACACGGTCGGGACCGCCCATTCCGAGTATTTTATTCCGGCGTTGTTCCAGTTCTTCAAGCTGTTTTTTCTTTACGTCGGTATTATCTGCCATCACCCTTCACCAGTTTATTGATTTTTTATGATTCCTGTTCTTCGCTGGACCAGTTCTGCATCATCTGCTTTATCTTCTGAGCAAGCTTCGGGTTCGAGCGCAAACGATCGATAAATACCGGGCAGCCTTCCACGAGGGAATTCTGAGCCGCCGAAGCCATGCTTGAAAGCAGGTTTTCCATTCCGAGGTTACCCTGCGTCGCCCCCATACCGGGTGCAGATTCCATCTGTCGACGTATGTCTTCCGTGGTGAATCTCATCGGTACGACACATGACTTATACCAGGGACATTCCTTGCACTGGACTATCCCGTATGCTTCATTATAAGCATCTCCCATACTTCATTCTCCTTAACAGACCACCATATACGCTGGTTATTGAAACAGCTTCGTCAAATAAGTTTCGATACTTTCCGTGTCGGGAAACGCACCGACAACCCTGTCCTGAATTATACCATCCCCATCGATAAAGTAGGTAGTTGGAATACCTGAGATGCCGTATTTATGCGATACCGTTTTTGCACCATCCAGCAGTACGGGCATCGTAAATCCGTAATATTCCATAAATTCCCGCACGTCGGATGAAGTCTCGCCGACATTTACCGCAAAGAACACCAGGTCTTTATCCTTCCATTCACTGTAGATATCCTCGAGATGCGGCATCTCACTCCTGCAGGGTCCGCACCAGGTAGCCCAGAAGTTGAGCATAACCGGAGTGCCCTTGAAATCGCTGAGCTTGTGTATATTTCCCTCGAGGTCGTATAGTTCGAAATCAGGAGCCTTACTGCCCGGTGATAATCCCGAAGAAATTTCTCCCGCACAGCCGGAAAAAACCAGCACCACTAAAAGCAGCACGAATACCGGTAGTATCCTGTATATATTCATTTTCAGTATTTTACTTTCAGTCCTCACCTAAAACCCTCCCAAAAACCAGTCCATATTATCGGTCAATATTAGAATTCCTACGGTTATCAGCATCAGCCCTGCTATCACATATATCCACCTGGAATATCGGCTGATTTTTTTCAGTAACGGATTGATAAAATCAAAAGCAGCTCCGAGTACCAGGAAAGGCAGTCCCAGTCCGAGGGAATAAATCGCCAGCAGGTAGGTCCCCCGTGCTACCGTCCCCGAACTTCCGGCGAGGGACAGTATCCCGGTTATCTGCCAGCTGAGACACGGCGTCCAGGCAAGGCAGAAGATCGCCCCTGTCAGAAAAGATTTCATATAACCTGTGGTGAAACCGAGTGAAGGAGTCAGTCTTCTTTCATAATTCAGCCAGGGTATCCTAAGCGCTGTCAGCATTAACAGGCCGAAAACTACTAGAATAACGCCGACTACTTTCTGGATAGTATAGGTATAGGCTGCCAGTGCCGAACCGATAAGTCCAGCTCCTGCTCCCCACAGGCTGAAAATAATGGAAAATCCGATAACGAAACTCAACGAATGCAGAAAAATGGGCAGACGTCGTTTCTTCTCATCGGCATCCAGAATATCAGGACCGGCAAGGCTGGCCAGGTATACCGGTGCGAGGGGCAGCACGCAGGGAGACAGGAAACTTGCCAACCCGGCGGCAAAGGCAATACCTGTCGCACCCCACAGCGTAGCTTCCTCTATCATCAGGCAACATCCCCTATTTAAGAGTAATTGATACTACCGTAAATATCAAGAAATGGCGGTGTTCTTGTACTTTCCTGAAATGGAACGACCAGAATATTCACAAGTTGACATTCCGCAATCAATTACACATAATTGGGTTTATCATGCCAAGATATAGTAATTACGCTTATATTGACGGCGCAAATCTGCATTTCACGTATGAGAATATAGATTGGAATGTTGATTATCAAAAATTACTGAATTACTTGAGAAAAAGACTGAATGTCGACATTGCTTACTATTTTATCGGGAATACGCCGGATAACGAAGTACTGTATAGAAAATTAGATTCTTACGGTTATACGGTAAAATTGAAAAAACCATCTGTATTTGTCACCGCTGATGAAGAATGTCCTCATTGTGGATATATTATTACGCCATCAATGCAAAGATACAAATCTGATGTTGACTCATATTTAACTATGCAGGTTATGTCCGATATTGATAGCTTCGATAAAGCAGTGGTTATCTCAAGCGATGGTGACTATGATGAACTGGTAAAAAGGCTGATAAACAAGGATAAATTGAGATTAGTATTTGCTCCATGTAAAGCTGGGTGTTCATGGTTGTTGAAAAGTGTTACTCGAGGGAATATTGCATTCATTGATGATTACAAAGATGAGTTGGAAAAAGTTTGAGAGGTAACCCTATGGGACTCGATACCCATAAGATAACCTCCCATCATGATACGTACATATTATATCACTTGTGTCAATATTTCATCAAATAACTGATGTCACATCACAGGAAAATCGAGTTTTATCCGGTATTTCTGTGAACAATTCCATGATTACATCTCGTACTCTTCAGCCATCTTCAGGGCTTTATCCAGGTCCGACTGATAGTTGATATTGAAGAAAGATACCAGGTAAGGGTCGATTTTCCTGATTTCCTCCTGCTCTATATACCTGACATTGGCTTCACTGATAAAGGCATGAATACTGAGCTGGTTATCGGCAAGGCGCTCATCTATGCGTGACAGGCAGTCCCTGGAATATACGGCATGAAGAGGTTCTATCATGTCGTTGTCAAACCTGGGGACGACGGCCTCGTAACCTTCCGATAAACCGACCATATAACCCAGCAGCTTCGTATTAAGGAAAGGCATATCACAGGCTACAACTATATTGAATGTCGATTTCGAAGCCATCAGGCCAGTGTAAAGCCCGCCCAGAGGTCCCTTATCCGGATAAATGTCGGCGACTATATCCGCAGTATGATTTAACTCGATATCGAACTGCGCCCAGGATGTAACAATAACTACCTGGGTGGAGATAGGTTCGAGCCGCTCGAAAACCCTGTTTATGATACTTTTACCCCGGATGACTTCCAGAGCCTTGTTGCGTCCGAGGCGGAGGTTTTTACCGCCGGCAAGGATAATCGACGTAATTTCCATAGATGTGTTGAAATCCATTTACTCCGAGCTGTCTGTTTATATGATTTTACACGATACGAGAAGCGCTGGGCTAATCTATAGAAAAATTATACTGTCCTGTAACCATAATCTGTCATCCCAGAATTCCAGCCTTCACCAGGATGACGGTACAAATCAAGCCGGGCACTACCGGTAGAGTTTACGCACCAGTCTCCAGGTAATGACTTCCGATGCTACGGTCACGTCTTCGGTTGTTAAGTAGTCTCTGATATTGGCATCGAACATTACGCTGCCTTCAGGTGGAAACTCGTCATCACCCCGCCAGATAACTATCGTAACAGGAACCCGACTGAAAACAGGGATAGTCACCGCCGTATCTCCGACATCCGAAGGAGTACCCCCGAAATCCTGACTGACGTCAAGCAGTCGTGACGGTTCTTTTCCGAAGTTGTCTACCAGCGGTTTTACCGTTCTTTTTGAAAAGGTCCGGAAATAGACCGGGCCTTCCGGTAATTCCCTGAAGGTTATATATTTACCGGACGGAGGTGTTCCTTTAGCCTGTTCCAGGTAATGCAGAATCAGCACCTTTTCTCTGAGAGGGATTTCGTCTGTATTTTCCCCTGCAGACACGGACATATCAGGCAGCGTGACCGTATACAGAGAACTAAGATAATAAAGGTTTATGACTTTTTTAGCGTCTTTTTCGCTATACACGCTGTCGCTGTTGCGGCAGTGCCTCTCCAGGTCTTTAATATTCAGCAGTGTTTCACTTACTATGGTGTAAGCCTGGTCGAGAGCATATTCGTAATCCTTGTTGTCCGGCACTTCCGGACGCCTTTTGTCCATCCGTCAGATAGTCCTTTTATTTCTCAGCATATTGAATCACTGTTGCTGTCTTATCGCAAGAAGAGCGGTACGGGATGAAAACGACGGCCCTCCTTCGCCGGAGCTCAGGAGGGCTATTTTCTGATGATATTTATCGCAGATTGTTTTGAAACGATATTTACAGTCCGGCGGCTTCCATTATCTGTGGTACTTTCTTCTCCCAGCCGATAGCCATAATATGAACACCCTGACAGATATCCTTGAGACCTTTTATCAGGTCGGCTGTTATCTGAATACCGGTTGCTGCCTTGTCTTCCGCATCTTTCATTTTCTGAATCAGGTTCTCGGGAACGAATACACCGGCAACATTCTTGTTCATATAACGTGCCGCGCCTACGGATTTCAAGGGGATAACGCCGGCCAGGACAGGAACTCCGAATCCTTCGACCCGCTTCATAAATTTAGCGAAAGTATCCACGTCGTATATCGCCTGGGTCTGGATAAATTTCGCTCCGGCTTTTATCTTTTTCTCCATCTTGATTATCTGCATTTCCAGGGAAGCTTCGGTATCGGCTCCGGGATTAACGACAGCTCCTGGGAAGAAGCTGGTATTCCCCTGTAACTCAGCGCCGTTCATATCGTAGCCGTCATTCAGCTTGCCGACGACCTCCAACAGCTGTACTGAATCGATATCATATACAGCTTTAGCTTGCGGATGGTCTCCAAGCGATGGAAGATCACCGGTAAGAGCCAGTACGTTTTCGATTCCCATTACCGAAGCACTCAAGAGGTCCGACTGCAGTGCAATCCGGTTGCGATCGCGGCAGGTAACCTGGTATATGGGGTCAACTCCGTGTTCTTTCACCAGGTAGCTAGTGACCAGTGAGCCGAGTCTCATTACCGAAGACTGCTGATCGGTTATGTTGGCGGCATGAACTTTGTCCTTAAGCAGTTCCGCATTCTCGACTATTTCCGTTGTATCGGTACCCTTGAGAGGGCCGATTTCACAGGTGATAACAAATTCTCCCCGGTCTAAAGTTGAACGCAAACTCATTATTCAGCCCTCTCTTTCACGTCAGTCGTTTCCACTGCCCATCTTGACGTGGATAATAAAGCCGCTTCCGGCGTCATCCTGCCGTAGTCCTTGGGAGCCATGAGTTTCTGCAGTTTATCCAGGCGGTTAAGACTCTTCAATCTCTTGTAGATTAACTCCCATCCGCAGTCTTTCTCCGGATATAGTTCGCATTTACCCTGCGATGCCCCGCCGCACTGGCCGTTCAGCAGGCTCTTGGTGCAGGCAGTCAGGGGACATATTCCGCCGGTATACTCGAGCATGCATTCTCCGCATTCATTACAGCGCTCGCTGCCGACCCACTCGCCGCGCATTCCGCCGAGATTCTGCGTATCGCAGCCCGGATGACAGACTTTGGCGACCGAGGCAGCTACCGCCTGAATTCCAATACCGCAGGTCAGTACGAGTAAGGAATCGGCGGTTTTAATTTCCTCAATTTTCGGTTTCAGCCTCGATCTTATCAGAGCTTTATCGCAGAGAAAATCGATAACCGTGGTCCCTGTTACCTTTTTACCGGCTTCTTCCAGCCTTTCCTTCATCTCCGCCACAGCCTCCGGTCCCCCTGTCCCGGAAGCTTCGGCACAGCCTTTACAACCCACCAGGAAGACACTGTTCTCTCCCTCCAGGTATCCAAGTATTTCTTCCAATGGTTTCTGCTTTGAAAGAATCATCTTTCCTCCTTAACAGTCCGGTCGATTTCTTTAAGTACACCCGTTCCGGGATGCGATACCTAGTGGATAGCGCAAGCCAGACAGGGGTCGAAGGAACGGACGATGCGTACTATCTCGTACGGATTATCCTTATCCTTTATCCTGGTCCCGATAATTGCCTGCTCTATAGGACCGGGATTTCCATTCGCGTCTCTGGGCGAAGCATTCCAGGTCGTGGGGACCACAGCCTGGTAATTCGCTATCTTCTGGTCTTTGATTTCAATCCAGTGTCCCAGGGCACCGCGTGCCGCATCCGTCAGGCCGAACCCTCTGGACTCTTCCGGAATTTCATATTCTTTGAATACCGGCTCTCCCGGTTTAATTTCGAGAACCATTTTCGCCAGGTTGTCCGCCGTTATCTTGGCATCAAGGGCACGAGCAAGGTGCCTGCCGAGAACGGAGAACAAAGCCGACGCCGGTGCGTTCAGCTTGGCGAGATATGAATCGACCAGTCCTTTTACTTCCGGGTTGCCGCTGGCATAATTCACCAGCAGCTTGGCAAGCGGGCCTACTTCATATACTTTACCGTCATAACGAGGCGACTTTACCCACGAATAGGCGCCTTCTTTCTCAAGGTCGGGTTTGGTTTCACCCATTGAAGGATGTTTCGCACCGTCATAATCTTCATACCACGAGTGAGTTACGTATTCGGCAATCTTGTTTACATCCAGGCCTTCATACTTGAGATCAGCTGAAGTAACACCGGGAACGTAAAGCCTCTTCCTCTTAGTTACGTCAGACTGTCCGTTCTCAAGGTCGTACTGGCCGTAAGACAGGTAGTTCTTACAGCCGGCGCCTATCTCCGCATAATCGATATATGCTCCGGCTACAGCCACTACGTCCGGAATATACACGTTATCGACAAAATCCTGTAATTTCTTTAGTTTCCAGAGATACGAAGTAATCATATCGACGGTGGGAGTGCAGGTAACACCTCCGGGAATAATACCGACGCTATGCGGAATCTTTCCGCTGAACATACTCACCATTTCGTGCCCGATTTTCCTGACTTCAAGGGCCTGCACGTAATGGGCGGTAGCCGCCTGATTTATCTCCGGAGGGAGTCTGTAATCGCCTTCATATCTCGGTACGAACGGTCCGAGTTCTCCCCGTTCGATAAATGTCTTGACTGAATTCAGTTCAGAGTCGTTGCCGTCATACTTGGCGACATCCGTTACATCCACATAATCCAGGGCGGCGAGATGATAGAAATGCAGAATATGGTCCTGGACAATATGAGCACCCTGTATCAGGTTACGGATAATTCTTCCGTTTTCGGTTATATTACCGCCGATGCCGAAGGCACTGTCCAGGTTGAGCGCCGCGGCGACACCGTGCGACTGAGGACAGACACCGCATATTCTTTGTGTAATAACCTGGGCGTCACGCGGGTCCCTTCCTCTCAGGATAATCTCTATTCCGCGGAAAAGATTACCGGTACTCCGGGCGTCTTTTACAACGCCGTCTTCGATAACGGTCTCAATCTTGAGATGACCCTCTATTCTGGTCATAGGATCGATGACGATTTTTTCAGCCACTATTCATCCTCCTTTTCGCCTGTCCAGTAAGCACCTATTACCGGCAATTCCACGTCAACCACCTTCTGGTACATCGGCAGGTTAGGAAATTCCGGCTGAGTACAGCCCAGGCACGGAGAACCGGCACCGATAACCCAGTTGGTGCCGTTATTCCACCGCCTCAGTGGACAATCGGCATAAGTGATGGGGCCTTTGCAGCCCAGTTCATAAAGGCATCCCTCATCGCCCGGCTTCTTGGCGAATTTACCTTCGTCGAAGTAAGCGCGCCGGGGACAGTTTTCGTGAATCAATTTACCGTAAAAAGCCAGCGGCCTGAGATTATCGTCCAAATCGGCGGCTGTCGGTAATCCGTTTAGGAGCACGCTGGATATGGTTCCGACTATCCAGTCGGGATGTGGAGGACACCCCGGGATGTTCACAAGCGGTTTTTCGATTCCCTTTTCCTTGAGAACTTCGCTGACAGGTCGCGCGTTACTGGGATTGGGTTCGGCTGCCGGAATTCCTCCGAAAGAGGAGCAGGTACCGATGGCGAGAATCGCCAGTGCGTCCTGTGCCAGTTCGACGAGCCGGTCTTCCATATTTACGGGTTTACCGTCTCGTTCGCCCATGACGCAATATCCGACGGTATCTCCGGAAGGAATGGAACCGTCTACTGCCAGTACATACCCGCCTTTCTTTTCTTTTGCCGTGTCTTCCAGTATCTGGATAGCCTGTTCGCCGTTACCCGCCATTACCGTCTGGTGGAAACGGAGGTTGACATGGACACCGGGAATAACCTCATCCACCAGGACGTTTTTGATGGAGGGACTGGCCGAATTCAGCAGAGACACGCTGCAGCCTGTACACGATGACGCGGCAAGCCACAATACAGGTACTTCTTGAGCCATCAGAATCACCTCACCTTTCTAAACTTGCGGTTTACAACTAGATTTCAAGCCAGGAATGTGAGTACAGGGATTCGCCGGTTAGAACCCGTACTGTTTTCACATACTGAGCTTCTCTTTTGCTGAGAGATGAAATATCGGTTATCTCTCCGTCCATTGCCTTGTGGACAATATCAACAATCTCCGGCAACTGGCCTTTACCTATTTTGACCAGCTCTTCATCAAATACGTCTACAATGGCGGAGTATAAACCGTACCTCTCCAGCATTATCATATAGGTTCGATTCAGGATACCCCTGAGTTCCGCGGGTGTACCGTTCGAGACGTTGGAAAGTCCGACTATGGACTTGCATCCCGGCGCTACATCGGCAAGCATCATCATAAATTCAACACAGGATTTCACCTGGTTTATCTCAACCGAAACCGGACTGGCAATGGGATCTATCCAGACTCTTTCCGGCTCTATTCCGAGCTCGCCTGCGCGGTAAACTATATCCACGGCATGCATGCACCGCTCGTTGGCATCACGGGGCATTCCGTCGACACCCCACAGCAGTCCAATCATATCCGCATTGTACTTATTCACCATGGGAAGTTCCGCTTCCAGCCTGTCCGGCTGAAGAGAAATGGAATTTATCAATACCGGATTTTTACAGGTTTTCAGACCGGCTTCCATCACTACCGGATTGGTGGTGTCCAGAGATAGAGGAAGGTCGGTAACTTCCTGGACCGTATTGACGACCCATTCTATCATCTCTTCGCCATTTCTCCTGGCAGGACCGACATTAATGTCCAGGTAATCGGCACCGGCTTCAGCCTGTGCTTTAGCTATCTCCTGGACGGGTCCGGCATTTCTTTCGCGTATCGCCGGACCGATTGTCTGCGACATTATATTCAGACTTTCTGCGACAAGGATCATTTTATCCTCCTTAAGGCGTCCATGATTTAAGATATGCAGCTATGTGAGACCCTTCTCTCGGGCCAATCAATATCTCCCAGTCGGGCAGTTCTTCCTCAAGTCCCCCGCTTTCAGCAGCCGCGTAACCGGGTATTATCAGCTTCCGGTGTTTTACCTTATCGGCAATGCCGCTCTTCTTGACGAACGGACCGATGGCATCGGCGACGAATTTTCCTGCCGCCCAGGCTGTCATTACCGACAACCCCTCGGTATCCATCACGAGAAGATAACTCGGGACCTTACTGCCTTCGATTTCACCGGACACTATGAAGTAGGTCAGTGAGAAGTTGCTGGTAATCAGTACCGGCGAATTTTCGGTCGGGTTATTGATTTCGTAAATACCCTCGGTCGTAGCCAGCGGACGCTGCGGATCGGTATAAATATTCAGTCTTTCCACCAGCAGCGGGAAAAGACTTTCTCCAGCAAAATCCGATAGTACGATTATGCCTGCGTATTTAGCAATCAGCATGGATGCTATCACCGCTTCCTTCATCGGATTATCAGTCATCTCGCCCGGAACAGCTATCGTCGGAAAACCCAGTGGCTTATACTTATTCACCAGAGCAGCGCCCCTGATAATCAGCTGCTCCTGGAGTAACTGCTTAACATCCTTCGCGCCCGAGTCGATTACTATATCATTTACTCCGGCGGCAACCAGTTTCTCAGTCAATTCGGCAACTTCATCGAGACTATCGCCTTTAGCTACTGCAGGACAGGAATTATCCTTCGCCAGGGCTGCAACTGTGTCAACGTTATCCTTTGTCGCTGCGTATATAAGCGGTTTCTTATCCGCGGAAGCTTTTACACCGGCGGTAAGAACATCGACATTGTCACTCATCAGGATAATGCCGGCATCGCTTCCCTGCAAAACTTTTCCCACGACGGCTTCAAACCGGGCGGCGTCTCCGGATTCATCTTTAACCGCAACCAGTTCGGCACGGAGGAGAAGACCGACCCTATCGTAGCGGAGTTCCTTGAACTTCTTCAGCCTGGCATCTATTTCGGCATCGTCCATGCCGGTACTGACGGTAATTGCGATGCCGGGAGGATTTTCAAATCGTTTTTCGTGGCGGAACATCACTGTCTCTCCGCCAACCTTCAGCGCATTATCGCCTGTACCGATGGTAACGGGCCTGATAGGAGGAGCCGATGCTTCCGAAAGAGCTTCCTTAGCTTCATCCGAAACATAGGGGCAGGCCGTTAGTTCTGCTTTGCCTGCGGCCAGACTCATGGCAAAGGCAAGACAGGTGGGCACTCCGCATTCTTTACAATTTGTCTTGGGTAATAACTTAAAAATCTGAATTCCAGTAAGTGCCATTTATCTTACTCCCTTCCCAGGTATTTTCAGGACCGGTGGTGTCTGTATTTGACGACACCACCGGTAATACTTTTCTTTAACCGAGTATCGGGTCCATAGCCAGAGCCGGATGGCCTTTTTCTTCCAGGAACGGAAGTATCTCTTCCTCGGAGGTACCTACTTCCTCATCGGCAATCATGTCCAGCAAATTGGGGTACCCGAGTTCTTCACCTCTGGCGTTAATCCTGTCGCCGATTTCCTCCTTGAGACTCTTCGGCATCCAGACCATTCTAAGAAGTCCGCCGTCGCCACTGATGAATTTCCTCTGCGTGGTGTTGTATTTACCGTGTCCCACGAAACCCGGAGTGCTGAGTCCGCCGCCGATTGTGCCGGCAAGCGTGGTGAATTTCATTCCACACGGAGTTTCGCCGGTATACTCACGGTTGACTGTCATCACACCATTACACATCGGCAGTACCGCGGCAATACATTCGCAGCATCCGCAAGTCGTCATCGGGTCGTTGACTATGCTGTAGAAGTTGTAGTGGTCTATCTTTCCGCGTGAAGCCTGGTAAATAAACTCGTTAACACCTTTCCACTGGCCCAATACCGGATCGATAATCTCACCTTTTTGAATCGGCTGGTTGGGACCGGTGGGGTTAATTTCATAGGATGCTTTACAGTCCATCCAGTTGTATGAGCCACAAAGACCGGTCCTCTCAGGACTAACCGAACATACATGGCTGGGTGCGAAAGACTGACATAGAGTACAGGAATAATAGGTATCTACCGATTCATCGGTCATACCTTCTATCCTGGCATCTCTGGTGTTGTAGACTTCCCTGGCTTTTTCTACTATCTCATTAACCTTATCTTCATCCGTGTAGATTTTGACCTGTATTTTATCGAAAATCCTGCCGAAGTCCTGGTGAAGCTTGGCGTGGAGGATAGTACCGATATGCGAGAGGTCGAAACCTTTCTCAATTGCCTGCTTGGCTATACGTATCCAGGCAATATCACGCTGTCCGATGTGCATCACGCCCTGGGCATAATTAAGCAGATGGTGTATCTGTCGCTCGAGAATCGGCTCGTAGTCTTCCTGCATTTCCCTGCCGGCTACTTCAACG
The DNA here is from genome assembly GCA_034416335.1 of Dehalococcoidales bacterium. Taxonomy (GTDB): domain Bacteria; phylum Chloroflexota; class Dehalococcoidia; order Dehalococcoidales; family UBA2162; genus MGML01. The sequence continues at coordinate 57,313 of DAOULV010000013.1, read as the reverse complement.
CAGATAGCCATCGGAAGTCTGGAACCGGGTTCGATATCTCCGACATTCTTCCCGATTACTTCGACGTGCCCGTCTTCTACCTCATCCATGTTCTTACTGGTTACCCATTCCACCATCGGGGTTCTTCCGCCGCCGCACTCCAGGTAGATATCCTCGCCGCGGACTCTTTCACCCTCGAAAGCAGCGCCGAAGGCAACCGGTACCGGTACTTCAGCAACCGCTACCTTAAGCCCCCTGACCTCGACAGCTTTAGCAACAAGCTCGTCGTGAGGGATGTTGGAGACGACATGCTCGTAGGTACATATTCCCGTGGGAAGTATCTCCGGAATCGGAGTATCCGCAATCACCGGGAAACCCCAGTTGATTGCCCCTGCAGCATTGGCGTACCATTCGTCGGTTACGTAGCCCATCGGCAGGGCGAACGCGAAAACGCGGTCTTTATTATAAATAAGTATTTTTCTGAACTCACCGGGTTCGATGCCGCCGAACGACATCGCTGCCCTGGTGGCAAAACCCATAGCGAACACTGCGGCGCTTGTATCGGGTCCGAAGGATACCAGCCTCGTGGGCCATCCTATCTGGACACCGGCTTCGATAAGCTGCTCGGAGAACCTCTTTCCGTTGTACTCGCCGCACATAAAGACGTAAAGGTTTTTCTGCTGTAGTTCCTCGGCTATCTGCTTGGCGATTTCACTGGTAGGGGCTGCTCCGAGAATAGCCGCAAAGCCGGGCGCTGTGCCGTCAACGAACTCGATACCTCTCTTCCTGAGGATGATATCGTCGGCGGCTCCCAGCCAGATGTTATCATCGGTAATATCTTCCGTCTTGGTGTAGAAATTCGGCTCTTCCAGGTATCGTATGGCTTCTGTCAGTTCCTCGGCAAACAGGGTCACCATTCCCGCGTCAAGGGTCGGACCGAGATAAGGAAGCGGATGCTTCTCTCTTACCGGTGGCGGCAGGATGGATTTACACCTGTCCAGGACCTGTTCCATGTCACCGAGTTTTTCTATCGGAATGCCGAGCATTCCGTAAATTATAGGCAAATAATATGCCGTGTTGGGGAAACCGACAGGCTCGTTTGCCCCGTGTTTCTCCATTGCTTCTTTCCATTTGTTTTCAGCTTCGCCCACTATCTTGTGAGCTCCTCTGATAGCTGCTGAGGCGATGATTTTAGACATCTCTCTTTAGCCCTCCCATTATTTCAATATCTTTCATGACAATTACACCTTATCCAGTTCGCGGCGCATTTCCATGTCATAAAGGACTCTTTCTCTGGCTTTATCGATTCCAAGTTCGGCACGTTTCTTATCGATATGAGCAATCATCTTTTGTGCCGCTTTAATCGGATCGGGTTCAAAGTCCCATTTACCGCCGTAAAGATCTTCCATACCGTTGAATAAGTGATCGGTAAATTCTTTACTGTTCCCTGTCGGGAAAGTGGTACCGAACACTGTATAAACACCGCTGGATACGAAGTATTGTCCGATTGAAATGGCTTTTTCGCTCATCCATTCCGGCGCTGCTCCGGCAGCCGGGAGGTCGCTTATGTCGTCGCCGAGACCTCCGTCTTTTACTACCGCCGTTGCGGCTATCAGTATGCGGCTGTTGTCTACACAGGAACCGAGGTGGAGCACCGGAGGAATTCCCACGGTCTCGCATACTTCAGCCAGTCCCGGTCCGCAGAACTCTTTGGCAGCTTCCGGCACCATCAGTCCCGCTTTAGCCGCCGCCATCGCTCCGCATCCGGTTGAGAGTACCAGGACGTCGTTCTTCAGCAGCTCTTTTATCATGGCTATATGAGCGCCATCGTGAGTGGTTCGGGCATTGTTACATCCGACCACGCCCCCGAGTCCCCGTATCCTGCCGTTTATGATGTTATCGTTCAGCGGACGGTAGGAAGCCCTGAACAGACCACCGAGCAGGTAGTTGATTGTCTCGTGTGAAAATCCTGCAATAAGCGAGGTCTTAATGTCGGGGATTTTTACGCTTTCACCGCGATTCGGAAAGTTATCTATTGCCGCTTTTATTATGGCTCTCGCGGATTCTCTGGCATTGTATTCATCGAAGTGCATATACGTGGAACCGGTTATCTTGGCGCGTTCGTCGGTCGTTATCAGCTTGGTGTGGAAGCAGGTTGCCACGTCCTGCAGCCCCTGCATGATACACTGCACGTCGACGACCATGGCTTCCAGCGCACCGGTGATTATTGCCAGTTCCTGCTGCAGGTAGTTACCGGCTATCGGGACGCCGTGACGCATCAGGATTTCGTTGGCCGTACAGCACATTCCGGCGAGGTTGACGCCGCTGGCTCCTTTCGACTTCGCATACTCCAGAATTTCGGGTTCCTGGCTTACCGATGCAAGCATTTCAGCCAGTGCCGGTTCGTGTCCGTGTATGATTATATTTACTTTGTCCTCTTCGAGAACACCCAGGTTTATTTCACTCAACACCGGAGCCGGTGTGCCGAACATGCAGTCCTGGAGTTCGGTAGCAATCATGCTGCCGCCCCATCCGTCTGCAAGAGCAGCCCTGGCTCCCTGGAGCATAAGGTTCTGATAGTCCTGGTCTACACCCATATGGGTGCGGTGCATTAGTTCGACAACCTCACGGTCCACACCTCTCGGGTAAACTCCCAGTTTTCTCCAGATTTCCTGCCTCTTTATAGGTGCGAGTTTGCCGAATAGTATCTCGCCGTCCTGCCGGCCGAATTCATTCTCGCAGATATTGGCGATATCGAGAGCGATTTCGTTGTTGGAGCGCTCACCGATTTCAACTCCGAGATCGAGTGCCAGTTTCAATAGTTTCTGTTCGTCTTTTATCTCGAAGTCCTTTGCTTTGCCTTCGGCCATCAGCTTGAATGCTTCCACCACGCGGCGTCCGTGATCGCTGTGAGCGGCCGAACCGGCGGCAATCATACGCGCGAAGTTGCGTGCCGTTATTGTCTCCGCAGTAGCTCCGCAGACACCCGTTCTTTTCGCGTGTTCTTCAGGCGTCTCATCTTTGTTTTTTGCCAGAGGAATCCTGCAGGGTCCCATGGCACAGTTTTTACAGCACGCGCCGTCTGCGCCGATGGGGCATGGTTTCATCGCTTCAGCTCTATCGAATACGGTAGTTACATTATCCGAGGCTGCTTTTTCCAGCATCTCGATAGTCGCTTGATCGATGCTCTTCTTTCCCTCATTCTCTGCCATACTACTTACCTCCCAATAGTATAATTATGAGGCTGATAACTCTGTTATCATCTCCTTTACCAGTTTTATTGCTTCCGGATGTCTCATGATAAGAACATCAGCCCCCGCCAGTAAAAGTGCGGTAGCTGATATTGCTTCCATCAGTATTCCCCGCTTCCCGGCGTTGCCGAGGGTCGGGTCTTCGGACTCCGGCTGTTTTGCTTCTTTTGTCTTCCATACCTCTTTGGATACATTACAGATAATGGGGTATTGAAGTTTATCGTCTTGCTGAGTTAATCCCGCCATTCTCATTCTTTCCATGACCGAATAGCAGTACTCGATACCATAGCCAATACCGCTGACGGTGGGATCGACGATAATCGATGTGTCGGGTACTCCCAGGTTCCCCAGGAGTATATTCAACTGTTTGGCAAGATTAATGTCTATCGGGCTGGAGGAAATCACGGTATGATTGTAAGCAAGTGCGGCTGCACCTATGCGTTTGTGGTCCGCTTCCTCCACGGGTCCCATAATCAGTCTTTTATCCTGAACAAGTTCGGCCGCCTGCCTCAATACTTCGGTATCTTTATCGTGATCGGCAACACCCCAGACAATCAGGGGTACGTCTATCGCGTCCGATACTTTCTTTATTAACGCCGCGGCTTCTTCAGGGGACTGGTCCATACCGTTAGGATCGGTACTTATCATTTGCAGGGCAATCATTTCGGCGCCATAATCGTCGATACATTTCTTTGCCCAGGCAACAGGGTCATCCGTAACACCTTCGAAAGGCTTCAGTGCTTCCTCAGCCCAGTCTTCGGGCTGGCTGTCCCAGACCTCCATCGCTATTCTGGGGATATTGGGCATTTCGCCTTCATAGAGGTAAAAGGGGTATGAAGTCTCTCCGCCTACGTTAACGGCTTTATCCCCTTTACCAAGGGTTACCGACTTTATTTTTCCACTGTATGAGGTTTTAGGAATCTCTACTGCCATTGTTACCTCCCTTTAAGAAACCTGCTATTTCCCAGGCTCATTTTGAGTCTACGCCGGGTTCTTCCTTTTCTCACTCCCGTACCATTCCTCGCTGTACCAGTACCTCTCGCCGGTCTGAAGGTATTTCAACATGTTATCTCTGGTACCCAGTTTGTATCGCCATTTTCCCAGTTCGTTATCGTCCGGGGTACCGTCTTCATAGGTCTCCTGCAGCAATTCGACTTCATCTCTTCCCGGAGCCTTTACTTTATCGACTTTATAATCCATGAGAATCTCCTCCTTTCTATTCGATTCCGGCAGCCAGTTTCGCGGCTTTAACGGTGTTCATCATTAGCATCGTTATGGTCATTGGTCCCACGCCACCAGGGACCGGAGTGATTGCTTTAACTTTTTCTTTTACATTTTCAAAATCGACGTCTCCGGCAAGGATTCTCTTGCCTTCCGCGGTCTTTCCTATCTCGTTAACACCGACGTCGATTACCACCGCGCCTTCCTTGACCATATCGGCGGTAATATAATTAGCCACACCGGCGGCTACTATCAGAATATCGGCACGCTTGGTATGGAATGCCATATCCTTTGTCCGAGTGTGTACGACCGTTACGGTTGCATTGGCACCCGGAGCTTTCTGCAGCAGAATATTGGCGATAGGTTTGCCAACGATGTTGCTTCTCCCAACTACCACGACCTCGGCTCCTTCTATCTGCGTACCGGAACGTATCAGGAGCTGCTGAATCCCGGCAGGCGTACAGGGAAGATAATTGGGCTCGCCTATCATCAGTTTGCCTACATTCACCGGGTGGAAGCCGTCGACATCCTTGTTCGGGTCGATAGCATAAAGGACCTCTTCTTCATTGAGGTGTTTCGGCAGGGGAAGCTGTACCAGGATACCGTTTATCTTCGGGTCTTTGTTAAGCTTGTCGATGAGCTTCATAAGCTCTTCCTGGGACGTATCCTCCGGGATATCGTACCTCTCCGAGTATATACCAAGTTCCTGAGACGTCTTTTCCTTGGCACCTACATATACCTGTGAGGCAGGATCGGCTCCCACCAGTACCGTTACCAGTCCGGGAACTACATTATGCTTTTCTTTAAGCTCGGCTATTTCCTGCTTCAGTTCTTCCCTTATCTGCTTGGCTACCTGAGCACCTTTTATCAATTCTGCAGTCATGTGCCTGTCTCCTTATGTTTATTTAGACTCCGACCTTACCTGCGGAAAAAATTTCGTTCATTAAATCATTTATGGCTGTTACCGCTTTCGAGTCGTCCGGCAGTTCGATAAGAGGTCTGGCTTCGAGGTCATATTTGTATATCTCTTCATCGTAGGGAATGATCACGGGTGAATCGATACCAAACGATGCGAGTTCATCTTTAACCATCGGAGCCAGTTCACCCTGTACCGAGTTGATAATCACTATCTGTCTGCCGACAACCAGCTTCAGTTCCTCTGCCAGATCCATAATCCGGGCAACGGTACGGACGCCTTTAACCGAATGGTCCGAAACAATCAGTAACGCGTCAATATTCTGGGTGGTTCTCCGACTCATGTGTTCCATTCCCGCTTCGTTGTCCATTACCACGTACGAGTAATTTCCGGACAGTTCGTCCGCAAACTTCCTCAGCAGTGCGTTCGGATAACAGTAACACTCGGGGCCTTCACCCCTGCCCATCGTTATCAGGTCGAGTCCCTTACTCTCGGTAATTGCTCCGTTCAGTTTTATTTCAAGGAATGCTTCCTTGGTCATTCCGGGCGGAATGTTTATCTTGTCGCCGTTGAACGAAGCGATAATCGATCCTATAGTTATGTCAACTTTAAGCCCCAGGCTGTCCGCCAGGTTTGCATTGGGATCGGCGTCGATAGCCAGAATCGGCCCCGACTCCTGTTTCTCCAGGTAGCGTATTATAAGACTCGACAGCGAAGTCTTACCGGTGCCGCCTTTACCGGCGACAGCGATTGAAAAAGTCAATTACTAATCCTCCAACTATATATATAGGTAGATACCTTGATTAGAATAATCCCTGTACTTTTCCTGTTTTAACATCGACATCCACTCTTCTCAGAGCGGGGTCGGAACTGGTTCCCGGCATGAGTGTAATAGTACCGGCAACCGGGCACAGGAATTTGGCGCCCGAATAAATCAGGACGTCTCGTACCGGCAGAGTCCATCCCTTGGGCACACCCTTGAGAGCCGGGTCGTGCGAAAGACTGAGATGGGTCTTGACCATCATCGTCGCGTACTCGTCATACTGCGGGTCTGCTTCGAATTTCTTTGCTTTCGCTTCGGCTTCGGGTGTCCACGATGCTCCGTCGGCTCCGTACACTTCCCTGGCAATCATATTGACGCGGTCTCTCAGTTTCATCTCGTTGGGATAGAGGAATCTGAATTCGTTCTCCTCTTCACAGGCTTCCTTGACTGCGTCGGCTAGTTCCAGTGCTCCGTCGCCGCCGTCAGCCCAGTGGCTGCTCTCGGCAACCCTGGCTCCGGCTGCTTCCGCAGCTTTTTTGATTATTGCTACTTCGGCGGGCGTATCGGTGTGGAACTTGTTGATACAGACCACCGGGTTGATACCCGATTTCCTGATTACGCCGATGAGATGCTGCATATTTTCAAGTCCGGCTTCGACCAGACCGACATTCTCCTTGGTGTATTCCTCGGGGAGTTTCAGTCCGGCAACGACCCTGGGTCCACCGCCGTGCATCTTAAGAGCGCGAACCGTGGTGGTGAGGACCGAGACGTGAGGTTTCAGCCCGCTGTAGCGGCACTTCACGTTCCAGAATTTCTCGAAGCCGATATCCGCCGCAAAACCGCTTTCTGTTATATGGTAATCGAACATTTTCAGGCCGATCCGGTCGGCAATAATCGATGACTGTCCCACAGCGATATTCGCAAAAGGTCCGGCGTGTACCAGACAGGGCTGGTATTCGGCGGTACACATCAGAGTCGGATTAATGGTATTACGCATCCAGGCCGTCATTGCGCCGCCTACCTCAAGGTCTCCGGTGGTCACAGGATTACCCTTCTTGTCGTAGGCAAGTGTAATCTTATCCATTCTCTCCCTGAGATCGGCAAGGTCGGTAACAATCGCCAGCATTGCCATCAGTTCCGAGCTTACCGCAATTCCAAACTTGGACTGCATCGTAAAACCGTCCATACGTCCGCCCAGGCCAATAATGATGTTTCGCAGGCTCTGGGCGCAGAAATCGATAATCCAGCCCATCTCTACCCTGGTAGGATCGACGTCCAGACGCCCCATCCTTGTCAGCTTCTGCAGGCGCTCGTCATCATAATTTCTCTCGTGCTGCATTCTTGCCGTCAGTGCGACCATGGCAAGGTTATGCGCGTTCATAATATCGTTGATGTCTCCGGTCAACCCCATCGAGAACTCGGTCATCGGTATCAGCAGCGAATTACCGCCGCCTGCCGCCGTGCCCTTGATGTTCATGGTAGGTCCGCCCGAAGGCTGGCGCAGGGCACCGCCCACGTTCAGTCCACGCTTTCCCATACCTTCCATCAAGCCGCAGGAAGTGGTACTTTTTCCTTCACCGAGGGGTGTAGGAGTGATAGCAGTCACTTCGATATATTTGCCGTCGGGTTTGTCCTTCAGACGATCGATGATTTTCAAAAAGTCCAGTTTTGCTATTCTCCCGTACGGAAGAATTTCATCTTTTTCCAGGCCCAGTGTTACCCGCCATTCATCCGATGTCGGCATATTCGCCTCGGCTGCTTCGGATATCTCCCAGTCCTGCATTTTCACAGCATCGTAAGCCATAAAGCCTCCTTATAAATTATTGCATTCTATTTAAGATTCCCGTTATGCCTGCTAACAGGTAATCAGAAGAGGCAGTATATACTGCCCCGTTATTCCTTTTTTATACTTTTTCCGTTGTTTTACCCACACTGGAAAGCAGCTTTTGATAAATGTCCGATACAGCGTCTCTTATCTGCTCGCTCGACTCCATCGGAGACTGACCGGCATGGTCGGCTTCAATTACCGCCTGGTCGTACGGAATAAACCCCAGAAAATCGAAATCGGACAGGTTCGATATAAGAAAATCCCTGTCCGACTCATTTCTTACCTTGTTTCCTACAACCCCGAGGTTTTCAAGTCCTATCTCGGAGGCAAGCTCTTTAATACTTTTTGCAGTTTCGATACTACGCCTTCCGGGTTCGACTACGATAATCAGCTTGTCTACCGCCTTTGCCGTTCCTCTTCCCAGGTGCTCTATCCCGGCTTCCATATCCATAATCACCACTTCGTTTCTGGCAAGAAGAAGGTGACTCATCAGTGTCTGCAACAAAGCGCTTTCGGGACAGTAACATCCGGCGCCGCCTCTCTTGACCCTGCCCATCAGCATCAGCCTGATGCCGTCCATCTTCATGGCGAACTTATCCGGGATATCGTCAACTTTGGGATTGAGTTTGAAATAAGGAGCCGATTGTCCGGGACGTGCTCCGGTCCTTTCTTCGATAAGGTCGGACATCTCCGAAATGGGAGTTATTTTATCCGGGTCTGGAAACCCGAGAGTAGCCGCCAGATTGGCATCGGGGTCGGCATCAATAGCGATAACTGAATATCCGGACTGAGCGAATATTTTTGCTAGAAGAGAAGTTAGTAAAGTTTTGCCTACTCCACCTTTTCCGCTAATGGCAATCTTCATCTACTACCTATCAGACATAATAAAAGCTGAGACTACAAGGGTGCGAAACTCAGCTTGTGAACCTGACCTCTGCGTACCCTGACTAGTATATCTTACAGTTAAGGAGAAGTCAAATATTTCGGTGGAAATTCCTTACTGTTTTTCTTTTTTATATTCAGCGTTTAACGCGCATATCGAGCGCGAATATGTCACTTAAGGCACGGAGGTCGAGTAATATGATTGACAATGAGCTACTATGTTTAACACGTAAAAAAGCGTGCTGTCAACCTGTTTTTTATACGTTTCTATTTGTATCTGGTTGTTTATATTCACCTTACCCCCTGCCCCCTTTCCGACCAGAACCATCTACGGTGAACGGAAGACTTTTCTGGCCGGAAAGGGGTAGTAAATAAGAGAGAGGGGCGAAGCCCCTCTCTCAAACTCTTTCCCCCTCAAACAATCGGAATATTCCTGCTGAATACGGCAACTGTTTGAGGGGGATTAAGGGGGTGAACCGAGAATCATAATCAAAATTGGACAATACCTTCTATCTTGTGAAAAATGCAGGTTGGTAATAATTCACCGGTATATCTCTACATCTAACTGGAAAGCGTAAAAATAATCAATTGCTTTTTCGCAGGAATACCCTTGATTTTGCAGGAACATTCCCGCTGACAAGAGCCCCGGGACCGATACGCGTACCGCTGCCTATTATCGTGCCCACGTTGATAGATGAGTTGATTCCCGTTTCCACGTTGTCGCCTATAATCGCACCCAGTTTACGCCGTCCGGTATCAATCCCATCAACAGAAATATTCTGATTATTCAGCTTGAGATTAGCTATCTTCGTTCCTGCTCCGAGGTTGCAGTCTTCACCGATTACACTGTCTCCTACGTAGTTAAGGTGCGGGACTTTACTTCCATTCATTATTATGGAGTTCTTTACTTCCACCGCGGCCCCTATGTGGCAGCCGTTCCCTATCATCGTACTAGGACGGATATAGCAGTTCGGACCGATAACGCAGCTTTCACCGATTACGACAGGGCCGGTGATATACGAGCCCGACCTGATAACACTGCCCTTCCCGACACTTACCGCGCCTTTGAGGACCGCATGTTCTTCAATCTCGCCCTGAATATTGGACTGAAGACCTGCCAGGAGGTATTCATTAGCCTCCAATAAATCCCAGGGATAGCTTGTATCCAGCCATCTGTCCAGCTTTTGGTAAGCTACCTTTATATTATTGTCGACCAGCCACTGAACCGAATCTGTCAGTTCGTATTCACTCCTCGGTGACAGAGGAGTCTGTGATATCGCCCTGAAAATGTCCTGCGTGAAAAAATATAGCCCCGCGTTAGCCAGCCTGGAAGGCGGATTCTCCACTTTCTCGTGGATACGTTTAACCGAATCCCCTTCGATTTCAACTGTCCCCAGTCCCTCGGGGTTATCAACCTCGTAAAGGCTCATCGCATTATCCGGACTTCCGGCAAGGGCTTTAATGTCGGCAGAATCGATAATAATATCGCCGTTAGCCATCAGGAAATTCCCGCTGGCCTTTTTCTCAGCTACTCTGACGGCATCGGCGGTACCTGCCGGTTCGGTCTGAGTAATATACTCTATTTTCACCCCCCACTTCTCGCCCGCTCCGAAATGTTCGCGTACCTTATCCTCGCAGTAGCCGGTCACGAATACATATTCACCGATACCGGCTTTTTTCATCTCTTCAAGAAGGTGCTGGAGAATGGGTTTACCGGCGACAGGCAGCATAACCTTCGGCATGTTATGAGTAAGCGGCCGCATCCGCTTCCCTTCACCGGCTGCAATTATCACTGCACTTACTGCCATATCCTGAACCTCCGCTTGGGCTGATTTTAATCGCAGAAAGGCGGTATGTCAATTCCATCGTACCGATTAAGTATCATCTCATAATATTTTACTCAATCATATTTGTTGCCACACCTGCTTGTCCGCCGTTAGCGAGGGCGGGGCATTGCCAGTTCCGGTACAGTTGGAACGTGGCAATCTATACGGATATATCAACCTGTCACCTCTTTACCGCCAAACCCATAAATGCTAAAATTAACCAATATATCTACTGTCTGGCAGAGGAGAATCGACTATGTCAGGGCATTCTAAATGGGCTTCAATCAAACACCAGAAGGGAGTTGCCGACGCCAGGAGAGGGCAGCTCTTTACCAAACTCACCCGTGAAATAATTGTCGCGGTAAGACAGGGGGGGGCCAGTCCGGATACCAACTTCCGTCTCCGCCTTGCCGTTCAGAAAGCCCGTGACAGCAACATGCCGCTCGATAATATCGAGCGGGCTATCAAACGGGGCAGCGGAGAAACAGATGGGGCTGCACTCACGGAAATGGTCCTCGAAGGTTACGGACCCAGCGGAGCCGCCATACTGGTACAGGCGCTGAGCGATAACCGGAACCGGACCGTCCAGGATGTACGTAACCTGTTTTCCCGCAACGGCGGAAACCTTGGCGAAAGCGGCTGTGTCGCCTGGCTTTTCGAGTCCAAGGGACTGATTGTATTAACAGCCGGTGAGAACGACCCGGAAGAACTTGCCCTCCAGGCGATAGATGCCGGAGCTGAGGACGTTAAGATAGAAGGAGACTATATAGAAATCTACACAATGCCCGAAGATTTTATGGCGGTCAGGGAAAAACTGGAGGAAGACGGGATTCCCATAGACTCGTCCGAAGTATCCATGATTCCTCAGACAACCCTTGACCTTGAAGAAAAACCGGCCCTGCAGAACCTGAGACTGTTGCACAAGCTGGAGGAACTGGATGAAGTCCAGCTCGTATCCAGCAACGTTAATTTTACCGACGATGTGCTGGAAAAGTTCGAAGTATAGCGGATCGTTCAACCGTAAAATAAAGGAGATTATGAGAATATTAGGTATCGACCCGGGAACCGTCGCCATGGGATACGGAGTTATCGAGAGCAGCAATGGCGAACCGGTTTATATCGATTGCGGTGTGATAAAACCACCGGCGCGCTCCCCCATCGGGGAGCGTTTGAGTTTCATTTATAATAAACTGTCTGAGATAATCGCTGCTTCCTCCCCCGACGTTATCGCGGTAGAAGAACCGTTCGTCGCTAAAAACGCCAGGACGGCTCTCGCTATAGGCCGGGCGCAGGCGGTCGCGATACTTTCGGCGGCAAATCGGGGAATACCGTCGTACGAATATGCTCCTGCCCATATCAAGCAGCGTGTGACGAGTTACGGAGCAAGTTCCAAGGAGCAGGTGCAGGAAATGGTGAGACTTCAGCTTAACCTCGACTGCGTGCCCGAACCGAACGACGCCGCCGACGCTCTGGCAGTGGCGCTGTGCCACCTGAGCGAGTCACATGTGGATAACCTGCTGCGGCAGTGATTTAAGGAGAAAAATGATAGCCAGCCTTCACGGTAAACTGGAAACACTCGGTACCGATTCCGCCATCATAAACGTCAACGGTGTCGGCTTCCTCGTTTATATGCCCACCTCCACCATCGGTAACCTGGGAGCGGTCGGTCACGACGTCGACCTGCTGACCCAACTGGTCGTGCGCGAGGACAGTATGACCCTTTACGGATTCGCTACCGACGGCGAACTGGAATTATTCCAGGTTCTGATAGGAGTTTCCGGTCTTGGTCCGAAGCTTGCCATGGCTATGCTTTCATCGATGAGTGTCGAGCAGGTCAGCACCGCGATAGCCACCGAGAATATAGATCTCCTGACGGCAATCCCGGGAATCGGCAAGAAGATGGCTAACCGGATTGTCCTGGAACTCAAGGACAAGATAAGCACCGGGCTGATTTCAGCCCCGGCGGCACAGCTTGCCGAAGAAAACGCCGAGGTGGTTGCCGCCCTTACATCGCTCGGTTATTCACTCGCCGAAGCCAGCCGCGCTGTAGCAGCCCTTCCTCCCGATGAAATGCCCCTCGAAGAAAAGATAAAACTCGCCCTCCAGTATTTTTCCGGCTAAAGGCGGAAAGGGATTATTATTCTTCTACGTCCACGCCGACATCCCGATGATTGATTAATATCTGAATCAGTGTTGTATATTCTGCTTATATTTAGTAGTATGAAACCATATTAACTGGATTAATCCAATGCGAATTTAAATCAACCAATAAAGCCATAATATGTTACTCGACGAAACGGAGGAATAACTTTCCCCTTTTCGTGATCGAAAGTCATTTATTCTTCTTTCAGGCTTTGTTGGTTTTTTGTTTTCCAATTATTACAAATCTTTTCGATAAAGGAGAAAAAATGATTAATCCAGAATTAGAAAATAAAGTCGTATTAATCACCGGTGCAAATCACGGTATCGGCGCTGCGACGGCAAAAAAATTAGCTGCACAAGGGACAAAGGTTTTCATAGCTTATTTCACTTCACCTTCTGAGTTTCCGGAGAATCAATTATCGCTTGCTATTAAAAAGGGTATTGGAGGAGAAGCGTTATATACTGCCTTACAGCAACAACCTGGGGAGAAAATCGTTTCCGAAATAAAACAAGAGGGTGGGATAGCTGCTTGTTTGGAAATTGATCTTGGATTCACTGAAAATATACCCAAGTTATTTGATTATTGCGAAAGGCAACTCGGACCTGTTGATATTCTCATTATTAATCATACTCACGAAGAGTTCGATACATTCGATACAAACTCGGTTGGAGGTACAGAATTTCCAGTTGCGCCAATATCCGCCGATACTATTGATCGGCATTTAGCTGTAAATGCCCGCGGCGGTTCTCTCATGATAGAAGAATACACGCTGCGTTTCCTTAAGCGAAATCCAGAGTGGGGACGTATCATAAGTTTAACAACCACGAGATCACATGGACGAAATATTAGCTATGCAGCAAGTAAACAGGCTTTGGTCTCTTATACACTATCAGCAGCTACGGAACTTGGAAAATACGGTATAACAGCCAATGTGGTTTGCCCGGGAGCTACACAGACCGGTTATATTTCACCAGAAGGCGAAGAGAGTTTAGCTAAACGAACTCCTCTAGGGCGAATAGGGCTTCCGGATGATATTGCAGATGTTATTGTATTTCTTGCATCCAAACAATCTCATTGGCTAACTGGAAATATAGTTTATGCTGCTGGAGGTTTTAACGTTCCACATTTTCTAGGTTAGAATATTTTAAGAATTTATATGCTTTTTCAGTAGCTACTGTATACTACTAACGTTGAAAACAAACGGTATCAAATAGCTATACGCATCACCGGACAATGATTCCGATATTTGTTGAACATTTATTGACTTAATTATTCTCCCAAAATATACTCAATGATATTGAAGTTCCTATTGTTTCAATGAATCAAAAGGAGGGGACGAATGCCATATCAGATGACAGAGGAAGAGATATATGAACAGGCGAAGAAAAGAGTAGAAGCGAAAAAGGGATTCTACGGCAATCTTGGAGCCTGGGTAACGGTCAATGTTGTACTGATCATCGTTTGGGCTCTGACAAGTAACGGAGGGTATCTCTGGTTCTTATGGCCTCTGTGTATATGGGGGTTTTTTGTACTGGTTAATTTCGTCCAGGTGTTCATACTTCCCGGAAGGGGCGATAAAGAGGCTATCGAAAGGGAGGCAGCGAAGATAAAAAGGAATCAGGATTTACAGTAAATCCTGATATAACGATTTTTTTATCCTTAAGCTGCATTGTTAAAACTTATTTCTTTACGAAACTAGAAAGAATCCTGAAGGATGTCTAACATTAGTTAGTCGATGAACCATTATTAAACATTGTTTTACACCTTTACATATCTGTTTAATAATGATATAAATACTGCATACTTAATGCATATAATGATTGAAAGTAAATCTCGTGAGGGGGTGTGATAAATGAAAACTGAAATGAACGAACCCATCATTATAATGTCATACCTCGGTTGGTTAAGGGATACCTAGTCTCCAATGTCGCATAAGACTATACACCGCTCCACCGGGAGCGGTTTTTTTATTGAGAAATGTTAATTCCGTATCACCTGATATCGTGGTTGTGATCCGTCTACGGTTCTTCCTTAACCTTCCGATTATCATTAATTAATTTTCAATTCTTATAAGGAGTTATCATAATGTCTGAAAAAAATGAACTAGTTTCACAAGTGTTATTAATAGCTGAGAATCATGGTTTAACTAAAATTACAACAATCGAGCTTAATAACGGTGGTAACTTGAGTATTCACCTGGCTCCTTATCCGGTTGTAGCCCGGATAGCTACTGTTCTTTCAAAGGAAGATCCGGATCTGGCATATCAGATACTGGACCGAGAGTTGCAGGTAGCATATCATCTTCAAACAAGGGGTGTACCGGTCTTATTACCTGCGGACATTATTGATGCAGGACCGCATAATATCGCTGGTACCTGGATGACATTCTGGAAATTTGAACCTCGAGAACAATTACCCCGTCCTTCACCGGTTGAAGCTGTAGAGTTGGTAAGCAGCCTGTCAGACGCGATGAAAGACTATCCGGGAGAACTTCCGGTGTTTGGTATCTGGGAGAGAACCTGTAAATCGGCTGTCAGATTGCAAGACTACCCCGATCAGCGTGTGCAAACACTGCTGGGTATATTTCAAGGAGTCAATGAGAAGATGCGACTCGAACGCGACTCGCTGATTCCCTGTCATGGAGATGCCAATGTGGGAAACCTGTTTCCCTGCAATAAAGGATGGATCTGGATGGACTTTGAGGATGTATCATTGATGCCCATATACTGGGATCTGGCTTCATTTGTCTGTATTCCTGCGTTATTCAGAGGGACCCGTGAGCCAACTTTAATCTACGTGATGGATCATATCGATAAAAAGTCCGACCTGAAATCATTCGGCCTGGCACTAATCGCTCGTACGCTAATGTCTACATTAGGTAATCTGGACTACGCTCTCAGAGGTCATGGAGATTTAGATTTTGCACTAAAAGAGTTAGAAATCGCCGCAGATTTCATACAACGGATAAGCCAGATAACCGGAGGAAACGATAATTAAATATATCCGCTGTATTACGGGTGTTTTCTATTAATCGGAAAACAATGAAGGGGATAACAAAATGGACTACAAAGCAATCATTAATAGTATCGAAAGCAGTCAGCATCTCATCAGCATGACGCCTGTTGAAAAGGTTGTCGAAATCGGATACACGGCGGGAATGAACTCAAATTCGAGTGTTCTCGATCTTTGCTGCGGATATGGTGAAATGCTGAAAATCTGGAATGAGGCGTTCGGCATTAAAGGGACCGGAGTAGATATATACCAGGAATTTATCGACGAAGGGAACAAACGCCTTAAAGCAGCAGAAATCAGGGACACCTCGCTTATCTGCGCGGATGTGCTTGAATGGAAAACGGACGAAAAATTCGATTTCGCCTGCTTATGCGGTGAAGACTTCGGAGGTGTTGAAAGTACCGTCCATCTCCTTGAAAAATACGCTAAGCCCGATGGCAAGCTGATTATCGGAACCCGTTATTCAAGGGTCGATAATCCGCCGGCAGAGCTTGTCGAATTCGAGGGAGAAACGCTCCCGCTGAAAAAAATCTACGATATTTTTTACGCCAGCGGATATTTTATTACTTCAATGGCAACCGATACGCAGAACGAATGGGAACGGTATATCATGTGGAGCGCCCGCAGACACCTGGCTGCATGGAAGAGAGAGCCGGATAACCCGGAGCGCCAGGAGTGGTGTAAGAAATGGTATGAAACATATTTTGGATTTCGAAGACAATTCGAAGGCTACGGCACTTTTGTGATTGAAAAGTATTAACACTACAAGTTGGAGTTAAATAAAATCAAATAACTATACGCATTGTAAAACCGTTGACTTCTGTTTTCACTAAAACTATGATACGAAATATATAAATGATATGAACAAGAAGACCGCAGATCCAGCTTCGTCGGTTTTTCCATCGGATGATGCAATTCGCAAGATTCTGGTCGACCGTATCGACATTCGACGTCAGGGTATTTCTATCGTTGTCGGGGTTGTAGATAGAAACGGTCGGCGTATAATCGCGTACGGAAAGCCAGCAAAGAGTGACCAGCCTCTTGACGGCGATTCGGTTTTCGAGATAGGTTCGATAACAAAGCTATTTACCAAGCTGCTGCTTTCGGAGATGGTACATCGGGGAGAAGTCACACTGGATGATCCGGCTGCGAAGTATTTACCTCCCACGGTCACGATGCCGGAGCGAAACGGTCGCGTTATCACGCTCTTCGACCTGGCAACTCATACTTCGGGATTACCGAGAGTACCGGGGAATATCGACCCTTATCATCCCGGGAATCCTTACGACAGCTATTCGGTCGAGAAGCTTTATCAATTCCTCTCCAGTTACTCTCTTACGAGGGAAATCGGCTCGGAACGTGAGTACTCCAATCTTGGAGTCGGTCTGCTCGGACACGCCCTGGCGAGAAGGGCCGGTACGGATTACGAGTCTCTCCTCCTTTCGCGGATCTGTCTTCCGCTTGGTATGGACGATACCAGAATTACCTTGACACCGGAAATGAAATCACGACTCATGGCGGGTCACGATCCAGGGCTGTCACCGATCGATAATTGGAATTTCGGAGTACTTGCCGGTGCCGGGGGGTTGCGTTCTACGGCTAACGACCTGCTTACTTTCCTGTCGGCTTATTTCGGTCTCACCAGATCGCCCTTAGAGCCGGCTATGGATGCCGCCAGGATGAAGATGAATCTTCCCATCGGACAAGAGGATATGGAAGTCAGCCTTGGTTGGGGATTTTTAAAGCGTAATAACAAGGAAATAGCTTTACATACCGGCGGGACCGGTGGCTACCGCTCCCTGGCAGCTTTTGAGACCGGTACAGGTGCCGGCGTCGTAGTTTTATCTAATGCGGCATGGGATGTTTTTGATATCGGGCTGCATCTCCTTGACGACAGCTCTCCCCTGGCAAAACCGCCGTCAGAACATATCGAAGTAAAAGTTGATACCGGACTCTATGATTATTACGTGGGGAACTATCAACTTGATCCGGAATTTGCCATAACCGTCAGCCGCGAGGGTGGTCATTTGTTTACTCATGGTCCCGGTTTCGCCAGGTATGAAATATTCCCTGAGAGCGAACGGGAATTTTTTTACAGAGTCATGGACATGCAAATTACCTTCGTGACCGGAGACAAAGGCTACGCTACCGAGCTAATCCTGCACCAGGATGGCGAAGATATTCATATAAAACGAGTTGGGTAACATATCCTGTTGATTTTCATAATCGTTTCCCTGAAAAGGTATCAAATATACATAACACACATGAACCTTGAGGCTATGAGATCTGGTCACTAATATAGCCTAAATCCGATTCCAGTATATATGCATGATTCTTAATCTGTATTCGCTCTTCCGGTTCCTGTAATTGACTCCATGCCTGTTCGCATTTTTTCAGTAACGACCTGTCGCTGGTCATATCGAGGCAGTATAAATCTATGGCATCCAGAAGGTCTTTGTAGAATATATTCACATTGAATAATAATCTAAATTCATCGCCCGATGAAGTAACTGATAAGTGCTTTTGTCTCTTCAGGGTGTCGGTGAATTTAAAACCCAGGATCTTTCCATCGCCAATACTGTATCTTTTAGCGAATGATTTATGAATAAGACCGTGTCTCAGCATATGGTAAATAAATCCTCCAACCAGTGCATATTTCTCATCAACCTTGCCCAGATACCTTCTGATAAACGTGACTGCCCATTTAGACTGATTCGCCCTTGAAGAGCCGCCGGAAAGCAAATGACCGAGTAAATCGATATGACTAAAAAGTAATATAAGTGCTGCCTCCCACGCGTAATTATCCGATCCCAGATCATTAATAATCTTTGATACAATTCTTTCTAACGGCTCTTTAATGTCTGTCCGTGGATCAGGACCTAGTTTATAAGCATCGGTGGGATAATCATTTCCAGCCATTGAATAATCCTCCTGTATCGATGTAATTATAGATGACCGATTACATCATTGATAGCAGGACGGTAGCGGATTTCCTGCCTGTTGTTAATTATATTTTATATTGAAGCTAAACGGAATCAAATAGTTATATGCACGATGTGACAAACATCCCGATATTTGTAAAACAGGAATAATAAGCTTCTAATGTATAAAGAAACAAGGCGCCTGATTCCTCAGGTGCCTTGTCATTTATAATAACGTTATCGTTGTTTATCGAAAACGGCAAACTGCCGCGGGAGCATTATCAACCAAAATAAGTTCTCAGATAAGGAGACCGCGACAGATACAAATCTGCCGTTCCATTAACACCTTCTCCCATTATCATACCGAATACGTCAGATATAAATCCTGTTACCTTTTTTATAGCATCCATTTCATTCACCACCCTTCCTGTTCACTCATGTGTAGAAACCTTTTTATACATTGTAAAGTACATATCCGGTTCTGAATGTGACTTTAGTATTAAAACACGGTCTGATTTCGTAAATTCTAATTCACTTCTGCCTGTTGTATCCGTAAAAAACCTGATGTAACATTAAATAATCTCAATTCACCGATAAACTAATCCCGGAGGTAAAATACGTATGTTCAAAGACCCTGACATCGGCAAACCAGCAGAACAGCTCCGTAAAGAAAGATATGAAAGAATCAGCACAGCCTGGAAAGTAGGAGTTCCCGACAGGGTACCGGTCAACTGCCCGATGGGTTATTTCCCCGCCAGGTATACCGGCATACCATTCGCTGCTGCCTATAATGACTTCGATGCCTGGTATGACGCCTGTGAGAAAACACTGCAGGAATTCCAGCCGGACTCCTTCGGTTCCACGAATTACCAGTGCGGTGAAGCCCTGGCAAATCTGGGTCTGAAGACCGCGAGGTGGCCGGGCTTCGGCGTTAATCCCTACCACGGACACCAGTCTATTGAAATCGACGGCCTGAAGGCAGATGAATTCGATCTGTACATGAAAGATACGACCGATTATATGTTAAGAATCCAGCTTCCCAGGATAAGCGACAAACTGAAAGGGCTGGGCAACATACCACCGCTTTATCAGATGTTTAGCGGACCCGGAGCCGCTCAGTCGCTGGCGATGGTACTCACCGACCCTGAAGTAGAGGAAGCCCTGGACATCCTGCGCGAATCCGGCCGGAAGATGCGAGAAGTCAGGGACAAGCAGGATAAGTTACAGAAACTGATGGAGAGTTACGGCTATTTCCCGACCCGTATGGTCGGTGCTCTCCCGCCGTTCGATATAGTTTCCCATTCCCTGCGCGGTATGCACGGAACTATGATGGATATGTTCCGCCAGCCCGACAAACTTATAGAATTATGCGAATTTATCCTGGAACAACAGCTCTCCAAGACACCCCTGATACCGGATGAAAACGGAGATATAAGGATTTTTATGACCAATACCCGGGGTATAGAAGAATTCCTCTCGAAAGAACAGTTCGAAAAATTTTACTGGCCGACCTGTAAAAAGCTGATTACCACCCTCTGCGAACGCGGGGCTACGCCCAACTTCTTCATCGAAGGTCATTTCGATTCCCGCATCGAATACCTGCTGGAGCTGCCAAAAGGCAAGTTTACCGCCGGATTCGAGGCTTCCGATATAATTCACGCCAGGGAAATCCTCAAGGACCACTGCTGCATATCGGGCAACGTGCCGGTCTCACTACTCCAGGTAGGCACCGAAGATGATGTAAAAGCTTACTGTAAAAAACTTATCGACTTTGTTGGAAAAGACGGCGGTTTCATTCTCTCACCGAGCACGTCGGTCGAGGAAGTAAAACCTCAGAATCTGAAGACGATGATAGAATTCACCAAGGAATACGGAGTCTATAATTAAACACGTACTTACGAGAGTTGTCTGTAAATGGTCCGGTCATGATTCTGAAAGATATCGAGCAGCAAATAAGACAAACGCAGCAGGGAGATTATATCTACCCCCAATATAGCGGCTACTGCTTTTCAAACATACCCGACGCCGTGCAGTACCTCTTCGGCTTCAGGAAGACCACGCCACTTTCTCCCATACTCCAGAAAGCCGGTATCGTACCTTCGAACCGGCAAAAGGTCGTTGCACTGCTTCTCGACGCCTTCGGCTGGAGTCAATGGCTGAGATATGCGGACAGCTTCGAGTTCCTTAGCCGGCTCACCGACAGAGGTTTACTGGCCCCTCTCACATCCGTCTTCCCGTCCGCAACTCCTGTCGCCATGGCGTCAATCCACAGCGGACTGACACCGCAGGAGCACGGTATGGTGCATGCATCGGTGTATTTTGAGGAGATCGACCGGATTATTTCAACTATTCATTTCAGACCGGTAAGTGGAGGTACGCAGGACCAGCTTCTCGAGGAAGGAGTCAGCCCCCGGATACTGTTTGATAATAATACTCTATATGAAAAACTTGGCGAATCGGGAATATCTTCTTTCACCCTCACCCACGAATCGATCAGTAATAGCGCCTTCGTCTCGGTTACTACAAAAGGCAGTACGATAGTCCCCTATCAGGGTATTCCCGGATTGGCGGAAACGCTGCGTTCCCAGGTGATGAAAACCGCTTCACCAGCTTATATCTGTGGATACTTCGGCATTATTGATATTGCCTGCCATAATCACGGAGTACATTCCAACCAGTACATGTCAGTAGTACAACCACTGATAACCTCTCTTCAAGAGGACTTCGTGGAAAAACTGCCCCGAGATGTCGCGGAAGAGACTGTCCTGCTGGTGTTCGCTGACCACGGTCATATTAATTTCGATTCTGAGAAAACTATATATCTGGATGATTATCCGCAACTGGTAGAAAACCTTCGTATCGGCACCGGTGGAGAAAAGATTCCGCCGTGGGGAGGACCGCGAGTAACGTTCCTGGCTATCAAAGAAGGCAGAGTGGACGAGACGGTTAATTACCTGACGGAGGAATTAAGGGGAAAAGCAAATGTGCTGAAGTCGGACGAAGCTCTGAAACAGGGGCTTTTCGGGAGCGGTGATGTCCATCATCGACTCAAGAGCAGGATCGGTGATATTCTCCTACTGGCCGAGAAAGACCTGACATTAGGGTACCGGCAGCTGTACTATTCCAATCCCAAACTTCTGGGTACTCACGGTGGTCTAAATCCGGATGAAACGCTCGTACCGTTCGCCGCCGCCAGGATTAGCGATTTACAATAACCAGTCGGAAAATTTCTTAATCATATGTGAAAGCATAGGGAATGAAAGTCTAGTCCAGCCCCTCGAATAAGTCCTTTTCCTTACACTTGGTGGGAGGAGGATATTCCCTCATAAAGTACTCTCTCGGGCGCTGAATTTTACCAGGCATATCGATAATCACACAATACATTATCAAAACAGTGGGAAGAATAATCTGCATGGATAAGCCGTTCGGCATCCTCATGATGGACTGATAAGACAGGTAACCGGTGTATGGGTTACCGGCTCGAATCCGGTTCCGGACCCTCGGTTAACTCCAGAGGTATTCCATCTGGATCTTTGATAAAGAACCGGTAAAAACCTCTTGCGCCTTTAGCAGGTTCGTTGATGAATTCTACTCCACGTCCCTTCAGGAAACCGGCGGCAGCTTTAATATCCTGCACTCTCAACGCAATATGTTTGACACCAATCGTTTTCAGGTCGTTTATCAATGGTTTGCCGCCATCGGTACGGGGTAAAGCATCCGTGAACTGGAACATCTCGATAGTGAAGCCGGATTTCCTGAGAAGGGCAATTTTTCCATCCGGTATTTCGATTATCCTCTCGCAGGTAAAACCGAGTATTTCCGTATAGAAACGTACACTGATATCAAGATTGGATACGCTAATCGCAGCGTGATCGAGCGAGAACTCAACTGAGGCGGCAGATTTATCGCATTTATCGGTCAATATCGCCACTCCATTATTAATCTTGTGGATAGTACCCCGGAAGGCTTTATCAGTCCAGTCCCTCGAACAGGTCTTTTTCCTTTCGTTTCGTTGGGGGAGGATATTCCCTCATAAAGTACTCCCTCGGGCCCTGAATTCTACCTATGATATCGATAATCCGGAACAGTGACGGGCGTCTCCGTCCGTCACCCTGGCTCTGGCTGGCGTGACAGGCTACTGCCTGGTTACGAACCTCGACATACTGCTTTTCAAGACGAACGACGGCATGGATCGGGAACGAGATTCCTGTTATTTGCGTCAGGTCGACGTCTCCGTTTCTGCCGAAGTGGTGCGGGTCCTGACCGAAAAGCGGCATCAGTTTTATCATTACTTTCATAAATCTTCGCGGGTGTACCAGGAAGTATAATTTACTTGCCTGAAAAGGCGGCCCGAAATCGGGATATTTTTCAGGTTCGGCAGCATCGTAGAATGCCTGAACAACCCCGTTATGAGTTGCCACGTGGTCGGGATGCCCGTAACCTCCTCCCGAATCGTGCGTTATCACGATATCCGGCTGTATCTGGCGGATAATTTTAACAATCCGTCCGGTTATATCATCGAGAGGAGCTATCGCCATTGCATCCGGGTGCTTATTATCCTCCGCTCCCCGCATTCCCGAGTCACGATAACCCAGGTAAAAAAAGTCGGTCAGTCCCAGTATTTTAGAAGCCCGGGTGAGTTCGTCAACCCGCAGCTCGGCTATGGAATCGTAACCTTCCAGGTACTTCGGAGCCACTGTCCCCAGTTCTCCTCCGGTGGAACAGACATAATACACCTTGACTCCACGGGCGGCGTATTGAGCCAGGGTTGCGCCCATCCCGAAGCTTTCGTCATCGGGATGGGCTCCGAAATATACCAGTTTTTTCTCTTTACTCATATTTATCTCAATTCTTACACAACTATTCCGTACTTAAGGCAGGCTGTTTTTATTTCGCAACGTCCGGATGAAACGATATAGGTACCGTTTCAAAGTAACGGGTAATGGGCGATACCAATCACCCGAAATAACAAAATGTTTACGGGTAATGACATTGCTTAAAAAGACTGAACTGTCTTTTTAACCATCAATGCCGCGCTGGAGACCGCGTATATACGACATCTCGCCAAGGTGCTGGGCGGCATGACTGACGATTAGTGAGACTATAAATGCCTTTGACATCTCCCCGAACGGCAGCGTTATCTTTTCATCTAAATCATCGGGATTAAGGGATTCTATATATGCTTTCGTTTCATTCCGTACAGCCGCGCAATAAGCCAGCAGACCATCAAGTTCGGGTACCGGGAAGGCGTTTACCTGCTCGGCTGTGTAATGAGCGCCAGCTTCGTCTTTCGGCATATTCAGTTTTTCATACCACTTTCCGGATTCCCATACCAATGATTTTCCCAGCAGCCGTTCCTGTATAAAGGAATCCTCGGACCGTGTAACATGATACAGGATGAGTCCTATCGAGTTGGCACCGTAACCCGGTCTCCAGGATATTTCCTCCCGGGTAAGACCATCGGTTATCCTGGTTAAATTTCGTTCTGTACCTTCAAGACCGATTTTCAGAAATTCTTTTAATTCCACTTTCCCCTCCGTCAATTATAGTTGAATAAAGATTGCGTTAATTAAATTATAATGGAGAACTCCTTTATACTACAATTTAACAGGTCCTGTTTGCTTATTACTACATAACACTCACAATAATGGACTCGCTTTGGCTATGATTTTCGGTACACCCCCTTTATCCCCCTCAAACAGTTGCCGTATTCAATAGAAAAACTTCGATTGTTTGAGGGGGAAAGTGCTTGAGAGAGGGGTTTCACCCCTCTCTCTTCTTTATTCCCCTTTCCGGTCAACAAATTTCCGGTCACCGTCGATGGTTCTGACCGGAAAGGGGGCAGGGGGTAAGGTATATACAAACAACCGGATGCAAATAAAACCTTAATTATCAGGTCTTTGTATTTACAATTCGATGTGGTAAAATCCTACCGGTAATAAAATATTGAATATATCGGAGGTAGTTTTAATGCAGGATGTCTATGATTTTCTAAAGAAAGCCGGGGCCTATTACCTGGCGACCGTGGACGGCGACCAGCCGAGAGTACGTCCGTTCGGGACCGCCCACATTTTTGAAGACAAATTATACATTCAGACGGGAAAGGTCAAGGACGTTTCCAAACAGATGATTAAAAATCCCAAGGTTGAAATCTGCGCCATGAGTGGCGGCGAGTGGATTCGTATTCAGGCACTGGCTATGGAAGACGACCGTGTCGAAGCCAAGGAGAGCCTGCTTGACGCCTATCCCAATCTGAAGAACAGGTACTCGGCAACGGATGATAATTGCCAGGTACTTTA
Organism: Dehalococcoidales bacterium; assembly: GCA_034416335.1. Taxonomy (GTDB): domain Bacteria; phylum Chloroflexota; class Dehalococcoidia; order Dehalococcoidales; family UBA2162; genus MGML01. The sequence continues at coordinate 32,272 of DAOULV010000013.1, read as the reverse complement.
CCTGAAAGATGCCGTCGCCACCATTTCTTCTTTTTCCAGCGAACCTAAAGTAATCAAATTTTAGTCCAGACGACGTCACCACGAAAACAAAGTATCAGGCTTTGATTGTTAAAAGTTAAAAGACCGGTCGGTATATAACCGACCGGTCTTTTATTCAGCATTCGGAATTTCCTTCCCGGGTCGATTATTGTAAGATTGGAGTAATATGTGAAATTGGTAATTTTCTGTTAATCAAGAGGTGACTGATATGGAAATTGCGCTCTTTGTTATCATATTCATACTGTTGGTACTGGTCGTTTTTCTTGTTATGAGATCAAGAAAGATAGAAGTCCCGGCAATCGACGAGCTCGAAGCCAAGCTCAGGTACGCCCTGGCTTCGGCCGACTCCGTGAAGGAAATCCAGAACCTACTTGAGGATATGCCGCGCGACGTCCTGGCATCAATCACCCGCAGCCAGGGAACACGTTCCGGCAAGCTTAATGAATTACTCGCCACGTTGGAACTTACCAAGTACGATAGGCTGTTCTACCTCGGCGATCCCATCGACTTCGTGGGTATCAAGTACGACGAGGGAATCGACTTTATCGAGGTCAAGACCGGCCGTGCCCGTTTCACCGAGGACGAACTCAAGCTCAAGGACCTGATAGAGTGCAAGATGGTCAATTACCTTCCCCTCTCCGTCAAACGCATCAACTTCGCCGAGGAAGTGAATACCGAGGATCTGGAATAGAAGTAAATGAATTAATGTATTATGATATTATCTAGTGAAATGAAAAAAGAAGATCAATTATCAGGTTACCTTCCACCAAGTTTAAGCGCATTAAGTCAACTACAAACCGCTGTTCCTTCGATTGCGAAGGACTCGATTATGATGTCAGAGATTGAAAATGTGATTGCTAGTATACCAACAACACATAATCTCTATAGATCGGATGCACGAAATATATCATTTTTACAACCTGGATCTGTTCATTTAGTGATAACGTCACCTCCATATTGGAATCTCAAAGAATATAGGAACATAGAAGGGCAACTAGGTTTCATTAACGATTATGAAATATTCCTATCTGAACTTGATAAAATATGGCAGCTCTGTTACGAAGCATTAGTACCGGGAGGTCGTCTTATATGTGTCGTCGGTGATGTATGCATATCACGTAAAAAGAATTATGGAGAACACACAGTTATTCCGTTACATAGTTCAATTCAGGAACATTGCAGAGGAATAGGATATAAAAACCTTTCTCCTATAATCTGGTACAAAATAACAAATGCAAAGTATGAAGTTAATAATGGTTCATCATTTTTAGGTAAACCTTATGAGCCAAATGGAATCATTAAAAATGATATAGAATATATTCTTATGGAAAGAAAACCTGGTGGTTATAGACGACCTACGAAAGCAAGTAGAATTCTTAGCATCATATCAGAAGAGAATCACCGTACTTGGTTTAGACAGATTTGGACTGGAATTGGAGGAGCATCAACAAAACAACATCCAGCTCCATTCCCTGTTCAACTAGTTGAAAGATTAGTGCGTATGTTTAGCTTCGTAGGAGACACAATCCTAGATCCGTTTATGGGCACTGGAACTACAAACATAGCGGCAGCAAAGTGGGGTCGAAATAGTATCGGCATTGAAATAGATAAAACTTACTTCGAGATAGCATATACAAGGATAAACAAGGAAACAATGAAATTATTTAACAATACTAATATCACAACGAATACAACCAAGAGTTAACTATGAAACATTTAGAAAAAAGACTTTCCGAAGCGGTAAAAACATTTTGGAAGACTCGAGACGAACAAAATAAACGTCAGGGTATAATATCCGGAAAGCAAGATTACGGTAGCCGCAGTGCTGTAACAGGAGGTACGCAATTAAACGGATTTATCAACTTGGTACAAGAGTTACTTGTTGAATGTAAACTACCTGATACGTCTATTCATGTTAAGAAAACGTCTTTGCCCGGTTATTATCGACCTACAAAGGATTGGGATTTAGTAGTTGTCGCTGATAAAACGTTGATAGCTACTATTGAATTCAAGTCCCAGGTTGGGCCTTCCTTCGGTAATAACTTCAATAATCGAGTAGAAGAAGCACTAGGAAGTGCAACCGACCTTTGGAAAGCATATGAAGAAGGTGCTTTCAAACCTTCGTTGCGTCCATGGTTAGGATACCTTATGTTGCTCGAGGAACATCCAAGATCCACCAAACCTGTAAAGAATAAAGAACCTCACTTCGGAGTATTAAATGAATTCCGTGATGCATCGTACGTAAAACGATATGAGTTGTTCTGCGAACGTTTATTACGAGAAAGGTTATATGATGCTACATGTTTCCTTACCTCAGATAAAAAAGGAGGGATGAAAGGACATTATCAAGAACCCTCAGTAGAGTTGAACTTCAGTAATTTTGTTGCTTCTCTTACGGGCCATGCTATAGCCTTCTCTAAAACGCTTGGTTTTTATTGACTTATTAACGATATTAATGGCAAGTACTAGTAAAAAAATCACTAATAAGCACTAACCCATACCTAAGACCTGCTGTTAATTAAATATTCACTAAGCACCACTGTATCCTGAAATATCATGCCATCAACTATTTTATGTCAAATAACTTCCTTATCTCCGCTGCCGGAATCTCCCTCACTTCGCCTTCTTTCAGGTCGCCCAGGGTCAGTTTCCCCAGCCGTACCCTTTTCAAGCCGAGAACACGGCACCCCAGCACTTCGAACATCCGTCTGACCTGCCGTTTTCTGCCCTCGTGGATAGTGATACTGTAGACAAAATCATCCGTATTTTTAATCCTTGAAACCTTCGCCGGAGCCGTTTTACCATCCTCCAGCACTATTCCCTTTTTCAGACGTCCGACTTCATCGGGTATAATTTCCCGGTCGACCGTAACCAGGTATTCTTTCTCATGCTCGTATCTGGGGTGAGTCAGCCGGTTGGTCAGTTCGCCGTCGTTCGTCAGCAGCAATAGTCCGGTGGTATCCCTGTCCAGCCTGCCGACCGGATAAAGCCTGAGATGTCTGTATTTCTCCGGTATAAAGTCCGTTACCGTCTTCCTGCCGCGGTCATCGCTGACCGTTGATAACACTTCCGGCGGCTTGTTCAGTGCCAGGTAAACGCGTTCTTCCTTCTGCAGGCTGACCGGCCTGCCATCTATTTCAATCCTGTCTTTTCGGCTGTCCACCGGCTGGCGCAGGTTTTCCGCGACGATTCCGTTCACCGTTACCCTTCCTCGCATTATCGCATCGGCAACCCTTCTCCTCGAACCAATACCGGCACCAGTCAAGATTCCAAGCAGGTCTTCTTTTTCACTCATCATTATCATTATATATGAATGAACAACCGAATTTCCCTTTGCCGTTTATCGTTCAATCCAATCCTTGATAGGTTTATTCTTATTCGGATCTTAGAGATTACCACGTCGTTCGCCGCAGGCAAATCTGCGGCGAACTCCTCGTAATGACAGAGGGGTGTGTCTTTGACAGATGTTAACCCAATTCCCTCCCCCGACCACTTGTCCACTCCCGCAACAGCATCATGCCGTTAACAGGTAAGCTCTGACTGCTTCGAATCCTATTTTTTAGTCTCTTCCGTCTCCCTTTTCAAGGGAAAGGGAGACGGAAGAGGGATGGGTTATATTAATAAAAAGAGGCAGTTAAACGTATATCAATAACTGGAGATTGTTACTCTTGGCATCCCGCGTATTCTGAAATAATCCTACAATGATAGTATACAAATCATTGAACACTTGTTCTTAAAAAGCTATACTGGAAACAGGTAAGATGCCGGATTTTAAGATTGTATCCGATTTCGGGATGACGGGCGATCAGCCGGAGGCGGTCGATAAGCTCGTAGAAGGGTTGAACAGGGGCTATCGTGACCAGACTCTGCTGGGCGTCACCGGCAGCGGTAAAACATTCACGATGGCTAACGTAGTCGAGCGAGTCCAGAAACCCACGCTCGTCATCAGCCACAACAAGACTCTCGCCGCCCAGCTCTATCAAGAGTTCAAAGAATTCTTCCCGGAAAATGCCGTCGAGTACTTCGTCAGTTATTACGACTACTACCAGCCGGAAGCGTATATCCCGCACCGCGACCTCTATATAGAGAAAGAAACGGAAATCAACGAGGAGATAGATAAACTCCGTCACTCTGCCACCCGCGCCCTACTCGACCGGCGCGACGTCCTGATTGTAGCCTCGGTTTCCTGTATCTACGGCCTGGGCGACCCCGAGGAATACAAACAGTTTATCGCCACCATCAAAAGGGGAGAGCATTACGGCAGGCAGCAGCTCCTCCGGCATCTGGTGGATATGCAGTACGCCCGGAACGAGATGGACCTGGCGCGCGGCTTCTTCCGATTAAGGGGTGATACGCTGGAGATACGCCCGGCATACGAGGATCTGGCGTTGCGGATAGAATTTTTCGGTGACGACATCGATAGAATCGTTTCCCTCGACCCTCTAACCGGTGAGATACTTAGCGAAATGGACGAGGTCAATATCTACCCCGCCAAGCACTTCGTCACCCGGCGTGAAAAGATGGTACGGGCTATCGAACAAATCAAACTGGAACTCATCGACCAGGTGAAATATTTTAACGACCAGGACAAAGTTGTCGAAGCAGCCCGTATTGAATCGCGTACCAATTATGATATAGAAATGCTGACCGAAGCCGGATACTGTTCCGGCGTGGAGAACTACTCCCGGATACTTGCCGGTCGCCCCCCGGGAAGCTCCCCTTCCACCCTGATAGACTATTTCCCCAAAGACTTCCTTCTCATAATAGACGAATCACATATCACCCTGCCCCAGATTCGTGGGATGTACAAAGGCGACCGTTCCCGTAAGGAAACACTGGTCGATTACGGCTTCCGCCTGCCCTCGGCGTTGGACAACCGGCCGCTGAACTTCCAGGAGTTCCAGGAATGCGTCAACCAGGTTATATACACCTCGGCAACACCGTCCGACTACGAATACAAGCACAGCGAGCAAATTGTCGAGCAACTTGTCAGGCCTACCGGCCTGCTTGAGCCGACCGTAGAGATAAAACCTACCGAAGGACAGATTGACGACCTGATAGAGCAGATACGTATACGAGTGGACAAGGGAGAACGCTGTCTGGTGACGACATTGACTAAGAGAATGGCTGAGGAACTCGCCGACTACCTTGCCGAGATGGGTGTTAAAACCCATTACCTCCACTCGGAGGTGGATACCCTGGAAAGGGTGGAAATCCTCCGCGACCTGCGGCTCGGTGTCTATGATGTGGTCGTTGGAATTAACCTGTTGAGAGAAGGACTGGACCTGCCGGAAGTAAGCCTGGTAGCCATACTGGACGCCGATAAAGAGGGTTATCTCAGGAGCCGGGTATCTCTTATCCAGACGATGGGCCGGGCATCCCGCCATATCGACGGGCACGTCATCATGTACGCCGATACCGTTACCCAATCGATGAAGACGGCGATGGATGAAACGCAGCGCCGCCGCGAGATACAGGAAGAATATAATAAGAAACGGAACATCACCCCCCAGGGTATACGTAAAGCGATTAAGGATATTACGGAAAGGGTAAAGGAAGTTGCAGAAACCGCGGCTCCCTATACTGCCACACCCATCAATAAAGAAGACACACTCCGCCTGATAAAGGACCTCGAATCGCAGATGAAGATTGCCGCCAGGAACCTCGACTTCGAAAAAGCGGCTCTGCTGCGCGATAGAATAGTCGACCTGAGAAGAGAACTCGATATCGTGGAGATAAAAGATGGACGACGATTACAAAGAAACAAGACAGGAACGCCGCGAAAAAAAGCTTACAAGTAAACGCGAACGGGTAAGGAAACACGGTCGAAACCTCGCTCATCTTTATAAAGAAGCTATTATGAAGCAGATAAATAAACTCAGGGCGGACAAAGAGAAAGGCCAGGAACCTACTGAATAAATCATTAGCCCGGTGGAATGTCCGCCGGAGACATATAAATTTGTCACGATTCCTCCGGAGAGGTGAGTAATGCCATACTGTCCCGAATGTCGCGATGAATTTGAGGACTGGGTAAAGGAATGCCCCGACTGTAAAGTTAAGCTGGTCGATGAACTGCCGCCGCTTCCCGAGGAAAAAATGCGGGAAGGCCCGCTGGTTCACATCGCTACTGCTCCGAATGAGATCGAAGCCCGGCTGTGGAAAGGTATACTCGAGGACAACGGTATCAATTCCATGATAAAGGTAGCCGAATCACTCAACCTTTACCTGTCACCGCTCGCCCTCAAGCACAGGCTTTACGTCCTCGAAGAAGATGAAGAAAAAGCGCGTGAAATCCTGGGCGATATAACAGTATCTGAACCAGAATATGAGGATGAGTAAACTGTCATCCCCGAGAACCAGTGTAATCTAAGCACATGTCATCCTGAGTCCCATTGTTCCTGATAAACTTCCGGATTAACGCAGTTCGGCAGCAGTTCGCCGTGCAGTCCCGCGATTATATTGTCGGCAGCCATCAGCGCCATCTTTTCACGGGTGGCAACACTCCCGCTGCCTATGTGAGGAAGTATTATCACATTATCCAGCGTCAGCAGCGGGTCGTCGGGTGGGATCGGCTCGACTTCCGTTACGTCCAGCCCGGCAGAGAATATCCTGCCCGACTTCAGGGCGTTATATAACGCTTTCTGGTCGACTACCGGACCCCGCGAAGTGTTTACCAGTACCGCCGTCGGCTTCATTTTCTCGAATTCTTTTTCACCTATCATGTGATACGTACTCTCTGTCAGGGGAACGTGTATGCTGACGAAATCGGATTCAGCCAGCAGTTCATCAAGACTGGCTTTTCTCTCGAGACCGAGTTCCTTCTCCAGTTCTTCGGGAGCCGGTGTCCGACTGAAATATATCACCTTCATATCGAATCCCCCGGCGTGTTTTGCCATCTCCCTGCCGATTCTCCCCAGACCAATAATTCCCAGCGTGGAATGGTGTATATCCTGTCCCATCATCAGTCCGGGCCCCCATGTCTTCCACAAGCCTTTTCTGGTGAACCTGTCGGCTTCGACAACGCGTCGTGCAGCGGACATCAGGAGGGTAAAGGCAAGATCGGCGGATGTTTCGGTAAGTACTTCGGGCGTATTACCGACCGGTATCCCGCGTTTTGTAGCCTCGGGGATATCGATATTGTCGTAACCAACGGCGAGATTGCCTATAACCTTCAGCTTCGGAGCCGAGTCCATCAGCGCGGCATCCACCCTGTCGGTCAACAGCGACAGCAGACCTTCCACATCGCGTACTTTCCCGGTGAGTACCTCGTAGGAAGGCGGCAGTTCGTCCTGCCATAAATCGATATCGGCTTCACCGGACAGTTTCTCAAGGGCTTTATCCGCAATAATCCGGGATACGAACACTTTTGGTTTAGGCACTGTTATCCTCTGAGAGTATTTTTAGCAGGAGATGGAAGCAGCCTGTCCGGAACTAACTGAAGAGGTCCTTGATACCCTCACCCTGCTGGCGGCACCACGCTGACAGCGTAAACATATCCCAGTCTATGCAGAAGTGGCGGACACCCATATCGATGAAAGGTTTTGCATGCTCATAGCTGCCCACTTCCACCCGCGGATGAACACCCTTATCAAGGGCCATCTTTATCATCTTTTCGTGGGCGCCCTGGACTTCCGGGTCTCTCGCCTGTCCCGGCTTGCCGATGCTTATCGAATAGTCCGAAGAACCGAACTGAAGCATATCGACGCCCTTAACGGAAAGGATTTCCTCCAGGTTGTCCATCGCACCTTTTTTCTCAATCATAATGGCGATGACCACGTCATCCATAGCCTTAGTCCATTCTTCCAGGCTCGCATATCCTCCGTAGCCGGTGCTTCTCCGCGTACCGAAGCCGTGAACGCCGCCAGCTTCCGGAGTCTCCGCCCTGACGTAGTGGATGCACTCCCTGACATCGTCCGCACACCGGCAGTCGGTAAAAAGCACGTTCTGAATGCCGGCGTCTATAGACCTCATGGCGATGAATCCCCGCGTCTGTTCTTCCACTTTCATCATCGAAGACATATTCGGGAACAACTCTATGGCACGACCGAAATTATCCAGCTGTTCGAGTGAGAAGGATGAATATTCGCCGACATACTCGATGTAATCGAACACGCCCGAGTGACCGATGACTTCAACCACACCGGGCCAGGGACACATCACGTGAGTGCCTATGGTCGACTTTCCTTCGTTCAGTAACTCGCGCAGGCGGTTGTTCTTCATTAATCCGTCATCCTCTCTGTTTCAAGGACAGCTGCTGCCATCCACAGCTTATTCATCTTCATATTCTTCCAGTTCTTCGTCTTCCTCGTCCGGTTCGCCCTCTTTTTCCCACTCCTCCATTTCCATTTCCAGCTGGTCCATAATACGCGCCGCCCGCGGATAGCCGATATGCAGCCGCCTCTGCAGGAACGATGTGGATATGTTATCGTGGTTCCTCGCCAGGTCCCTGGCAGCATCCATCAGCGAATCCTCCTGGTGCTGACCTCTCCCGGCAGGAGACGTCAGTATAAGCTCGTCCGGTTTCAGCAGCGGCAGGATTTCGTCTTTCCGCTGGTTACCCCAGAAATATACCAGCCTTTCCGCTTCGGCGTCCGAAACGTAACAGCCCTGGAGTCTTTTCGGTTTGGATGCTTCGGTGGGCAGGAAAAGCATATCACCGCTGCCCATCAGCTTTTCGGCGCCGCCGATATCGAGAATGGTCCTCGAATCCACCTGTGAAGTTACGGCAAAGCTGATACGCGTCGGGAAGTTAGCCTTGATAAGACCTGTAATGACGTCAACAGACGGTCGCTGGGTGGCAACTACCAGGTGAATTCCTACTGCCCTGGAAAGCTGTGCCAGCCGGCACAGTATCTGCTCTACCTCATCGCCCCCAGTCATCATCAGGTCGGCTAGCTCATCTATCACCAGCACCAGGTACTGCATTCTATCGTCGCCTTCCCTGCTCCTGTTGTATCCGTCGATGTTACGTTTGCCGGCGGAAGCCAGTACCTGATACCTGTTATTCATCTCGCGTCCCAGCCACCGCAGCGCTTCCAGCGCTTTATCGGTATCGACGATGACTGGAGTCGCCAGGTGAGGGATACTGTTGAACGTAGTCAGTTCGACACGTTTGGGGTCTATCATAATAAACCTGACGTCGGCGGGAGAGTTACTTAACAGCAGGCAGCAGACGACCGCATTAAGGCAAACGGTCTTTCCGCTTCCGGTAGCACCTGCAATAAGAAGGTGCGGCATTTTCGCCAGGTCTCCGGCAACAGCCTCTCCTCCGGCCCCTTTACCGAGTGCCAGGGCAAGATTCGATTTTGCCTGCAGTTTCTGGAAAGTATTCGTTTCTATCACACCGCGCAGGCTGACCATCGTTGAAATAGTATTGGGGACTTCTATCCCCACTATGGCTTTGCCCGGTACGGGGGCTTCTATCCTTATGCTCGGTGCGGCGAGCGCCAGGGCAAGATCGTTCTGCAGGGAACTTATCCTGTCTACCTTAACCCTTGTCTTGGAGACCTCTTCCTGCCGTACCACGACATTTCCGTCCTTGTCTTTTTCCCTGACTTCCTTCATTTTCCTGTCCCAGCCCGGTTCGACTCCGAACTGGGTGACCGTGGGACCGGCATTTATCTGGACAACTTTTGCTTCGACCCCGTAGCTGGCAAGAGCTTCTTCGATAAGCCTGGCTCTCTCGGCATTATCGGCCTGGCTGAACTGGATTTCGGGCGATACGTCGAGTATTTCTATGGGAGGAAGTTTCCAACCATCGATAACGACCAGGTCGGGTGATTCACCGTACTTTCGCCACACGTCCTGAGCTACCTGTTTGAGGTCTTTCGCCGTCGGTTCAGCTTTAGATTCTTTTTCGGCTTTAACCGGTTCAGCCTCAGGTTCGGGTTCGGTCCTGGCACGTTCTCTTACTTTCTCTTTCAGTTCTTCTATCCCCGGCTTCTCCTCCTCTTCCTCGGCGTTAAAAGGCCTGCGGGCTGTAGCACGTTTCGGGGTTATCTGCGGTGGAGGAGGTTCGGGAATATTATGATATTTCAGGATATCCTTTTCCCTCATCTGTTTGAATCCGGGACGTCTTATCTGTTCGATAAGCCAGAACATTGCACTCGATGCGACTCTATACGTTCCCCTCGGGAACATCAGTACGGTGCCGATTATCATAAGAAGGACGACTCTCAGGATTCCCCCGATGTTCGTCCCTCCGACTATGCCAAGTCCGAATCTACCGCCGAGACCGATTCCCGCGGTAAGCGGGTCGCTGCCCGGGAACAGCGCCAGTATTCCCCAGAGGAATAGCAGCAATACGATTCCGGCCAGCCAGCGGTTCCAGTAATTTATCAGAAGGTATAACTTACGACGCCAGATCATCGTTACCAGAGTAATGACCGCAGTAAGCAGGATAAGTATTCCCCAGCCGAAGGTCCTGAATACCGTTACCCGGTACCAGTTCGTGATATTTCCCCACTGCCAGGCAACTATCGCCACTACCGCCGCGATGAGTATTATCTGCCATACCGGGGTTAACGCAAAGAAGCGAAGAAGACTTCCGAATACAGACCTTCTGCTTTCCGCTTGTTTCTTAGCCATATTATCCCCTGATTTTTATACCTTTACCATAAACGGCAGCACCATCGGTCTGCGTCTTGTCTGGTCGTAATAATATTTGTTAAGTGTATCCTTGACCTTTGTGTTAACGAAACTCCAGTCGGCCAGGCGGTCGTTTCCGTGATCGAGTACGTTAGCCACCAGGTCGCGGCTTTCATCCAGCATTTCCCTTGATTCGCGGGTATCGACGAATCCCCGAGATACGATATCGGGACGGCCTACCAGTTTCCCGGTCTGGCGGTTGACCGCAATGATAACCATTACTATCCCGTCCTTGGACAGCATTCTCCGATCACGCAGGACGACGCTGCCGATGTCGCCGACGCTTAATCCGTCGACGTACACGTTGCTGGCAGCTATTTTGTCAGTAACTCTGCCGGACTGCGGGTTTAGTTCCAGTCTGTCGCCGTCTTCGAGGACGAAGATATTTTCTTCCGGAATGCCTACCGACCTCGCCAGCCTGGCATGATAGCTCAGGTGACGGTACTCACCGTGAACCGGTACGAAAAACTTCGGTTTTACAATGTTCAGCAGCAGTTTTAGTTCTTCCTGGCTGGCGTGTCCGTGAACGTGTACTGGCTGGATTTTATCATATAGTACCCTCGCCCCCTGCTTCAGCAGGTTGTCGACGGTCCTGTTTACAACCGCTTCGTTACCGGGAATCGGAGTAGCGGAAATAACCACGGTATCGCCCTTGTTGATTTTCAACTGCTTGTGATCCCGGTTGGCCATACGCACCAGCGCCGACGTGGGTTCGCCCTGGCTTCCGGTTGTAACGAATATTATTTTATCGTGGGGAAGTCCCTTCAGTTCGTCCATACGTGCCAGAACACCGCCGGGCGACTGAAGATAGCCCAGTTCCAGCGCCATTTTTACATTGTCACTCATACTCCGGCCGATAATAAAAACACGACGGTCATGTTTAGCCGCCGCGTCGATAATCTGCTGGATACGGGAGACAAGTGACGAAAAGGTCGTTATTATAACCCTGCCTGGTGCATCTGCTATCACCCTTTCCAGCGCTTCTCCGACTACTCTCTCCGACGGCGTGTAGCCGGGGAGTTCCGAATAGGTGGAATCCGACATCAGCAGCAGCACTCCCTCGCCGCCGAGTTGTGCCAGCCGCGAAAGGGCAGTCGGTTCTCCGCTGACCGGAGTATAGTCCAGCTTGAAATCACCGCTGTGAATTATTGTGCCTACCGGTGTTTCTATAATCAGTCCCGCTGAATCCGGAATACTGTGGCAGACGGGGAAAAATTCCACGGTGAACTTACCCAGGTTTATCCTGGCCCCGAACTGCGCCGTCTTCAGCGTTGCCCCGGTAAGGGCTTTGCGTTCCTTTAATTTCACCTGGATGAGACCGCGTGTCAGTTTGGTAGCGTAAACGGGAACATCGAGCTGTGGGAGGATAAACGGTAACGCGCCGACATGGTCTTCATGACCGTGGGTAACTACGATACCTCTGATATTTTCACGCTTATCCAGCAGATAGTTTATATCGGGGATAACAAGGTCTATTCCCAGCATTTCCTCCTCGGGGAACATAAGTCCGGCATCAATGATGAGAATATCGTCGGCATATTCCAGCACCATCATATTCTTGCCGATTTCGCTGAGTCCGCCGAGTGGGATTATCTTGAGTCTTGGTTTTGCCATTGTTTTTGTGTATACCTCTGTTTCTTAAATCAGGCCGGGAGAGCATTACTGGGCATCGAACATGTTGAGCTGCTGCGGTTCCGGCTTCTCTTCCTCGACTTCTTCTTCCTGCGCGATAAGAGCCGGGATTTTTTGCATATCCGCGATTATCGTATCCCGCAGGGCTGCCTGGTGCAGGGCTGCCGCGGGGTGATACATCGCGAAGTAGATTACGCCGTCCTGCTTCACCGCCGTTCCGTGAATCTTGCTTATCGACTTGCCCGGAAAGAACATCGACATCGAAAAACGACCCAGGGTAACGATTATCTTCGGTGAAATAAGCTCTATCTGACGGTCCAGCCAGCCGCGGCAGTTGCGCATCTCTGTGGGCAGAGGGTCGCGGTTGCCCGTCGGGCGGCACTTGATAACGTTGGCTATGTATACCTGCTCGCGTTTCAGACCGATTGAAGCGATTAGTTCGTCGAGAAATTTACCTGCCTGGCCTACGAAGGGACGACCCTGCTGGTCTTCATGATAACCGGGTGCTTCCCCGATAAAGAGAATATCCGCATCCTCCGCTCCTTCACCCGGCACTACGTTTGTACGGAATCTGGCAATCTCACACCGCTGACAGAGTGCGATTTCCTTATAGAGTTCAGTCAGTGCTGACATCTTATCACAGCAACCTGGGAATAAATACTCTTCCAGCTTTTCGCTTATATTAACATTAACAATATGTGAAGTCAATTTATCCAGCCGACTACCGAACGCGAACTTTTCATTCTTCCCCCTGTTCCCTTTCACCTCCGGCGCCTTCTTTACCATTCCGTGAAAACCGGAATCCAGAAAAAGTACGCTATTAATGTCAATGTATAAAGCCGAATTCTTACTGTTCGGAGGTTTCCTGGACCCCAAATCAAGTTTGGGATGACAAAAGAGTGTGTCATTGCGAGGAGTCCGCCTGCGGCGGATGACGCGGCAATCCGTACTCTCGATAACACGGATTGCTTCGCCCCGACAAAGTCGGGACTCGCAACAACGAAGTGTATATCATTTACCGATTTATTGACAGTAAATCTCACCGGGTTGTAGACTTCAAATGGGAGGAAAAATGAGCTCTTTACATGACCGCGACCCTGAAGTCAGTCGAATCATCGACCAGGAACTGAAAAGACACAATGAAACTCTGGACCTCATCGCCTCGGAAAACTACCCCTCTAAAGCCGTTTTCGAAGCCGAGGCGTCGATTTTTACCAGTAAATACGCCGAAGGCTACCCCCATCGGCGTTACTACGGGGGCTGCGAAAATGCCGACGAATTAGAAGAACTGGCTGTAAACAGGCTGAAAGAACTGTATAAAGCCGAATACGCCAACGTCCAGCCTCACAGCGGTTCACAGGCAAACACATCCGCATACTATGCCCTGCTGGAATACGGCGATACCGTGATGTCGATGGAAATGAACGTCGGAGGGCATCTCACCCACGGCGAAAAAATCAACTTCTCCGGCAGGACTTTCAATTTCATAAGGTACGGAGTCGACAGGGAAACCGAGAGAATAGATTTTCCGCAGCTTGAAAAGCTGGCAAAAAAACATAAGCCGAAACTAATCGTAACCGGAGCCAGCGCCTATCCCCGAATAATCGACTTCGGGGAGTTCCGGCGTATCGCCGACCTTGTCGGCGCGAAGCTTATGGTCGATATTGCTCATACCGCCGGTATGATTGCCGCCGGACTGCACCCATCTCCGGTCCCGTATGCCGACGTGGTTACTGCAACCACCCACAAGACGCTGCGCGGTCCCCGGGGTGGTTTTATTTTGGCCCGCAAAGAGTATGCTTCGGCTATCGACGCGGCCGTCTTCCCCGGCATCCAGGGAGGTCCCCTGATGCAGATAATCGCCGCCAAGGCGGTAGCATTCCATGAAGCACTGCAGCCCGAGTTTGCCGAGTACCAGCGGAATGTCATAGATAATGCCTTCATCCTGGGTGAAGAACTGAAAAAAGGCGGCTTCGAACTGGTTTCGGGCGGCACGGATACTCACCTTCTTCTCGTGAAACTCCTCGGGATGGACATCAACGGCAGGCAAGCCGAAGCAGTACTCGGTAAAGCAGAAATCGTCGCCAACCGCGAACCCATTCCGTTCGACCCACTGCCGCCGAGAAAGACCAGCGGTGTCAGGTTCGGTACTCCGGCTGTCACCACCCGCGGCATGGGTAAAGAGGAAATGATACAGATAGCACAGTTTATTATCAGAGTGCTGAAAGACCCGCGGAATAAAGCTATCCTTTCCGAAGTAAAAGAAGGCGTCCTGGAGCTATGTTCGCGTTTCCCCGTGCCCGGAACTGGCAAGTAAATTTACTATTTGACGATTGAGTACGAACAAAGACAATATCAATGCCGCCGATATCGACTTACTCATATTTGACCTTGACGGCACCGTTTCATCGACCACCCGACCTATTTATGAAGCGGTAAAAAGGGCTTTCGCTCAGCTGAACCTTACTCTCCTGATGACAGATAAAGAAATGGAGAGGTATTTCGGTACGCCTTCGCCGCAGTTCTACCAGGCTCTCACACCGCCAGGCAGCAGCGTGACCTGGCAGGAAATCAAAGAAAAAATACACGAGGAACAGGCTTATACCTACCGGCAGTTCGGAGAGACCTACCCGGGCGTCAGGGAAACCCTTGAAATTCTCAGAAAACGGGAATACAAAACCGTCCTCTTCAGCAACAGCACTCCCGGTTATTTCGATACCGTAATCGACGCGCTTGGTGTCAGGGACCTGTTCGACTACACGGAATGTATCGGAGAAAACAACCTCACAAAAACGGGATTGGTTGAAAAAATTAAGCGGAAGTTCGGCAATCCGGGTACGGTAATCATTGGCGACAGAGTACACGACATTAAAGCTGCCCGTGATAACGGCTGCCTGTCGATCGGTTCGTTATACGGATACGGAGGTGATGAGCCGAAACAGGCGGATATAACGATTAATGAATTCCCGGAGCTTCTCAAAACATTTGACCGCCGACTGCCTGTATTCGTCAAAATTCTTGATGGTATCGACGCACGAAAAAAGGGAGAGCGCCCTTTCGTCGTCGGCATAACCGGCATCGACGCTTCAGGAAAGACCTTCTTTACAGACGCGTTGAATGATTTCCTGATAGGTAAAAACCGTGCGGTCCAGATTATTAATATCGACGATTTTCATAATCCGACAAGCGTCAGGTATTCCGGTAAAGACCAGGCCGCAAACTACTTCAACAAGAGTTTCAACATCAATAATATTGTCAGTGAACTGCTCATCCCCGCCCGTGAAAAGAGCGGCTATTCTACGGAATTGACGGTCCTCGACCTGGAATCCGACGAGTTTCGCAATAAGCGCTCCTATTCTTTTTCCGCTGACGCTATAGTCCTTCTTGAAGGAGTATTCCTCTTCAGGGAAGAATTATCACGGTACGTCGATTATTACGTATACCTGGACATCTCCTTCGATGAATGCAAACGAAGAGGTTTGGACAGGGGTGGCGAAGCGGAAAGATACGACACCAAATACATCCCCGCTCAGCAGCGATATCTTGCAGCGTTTCCCCCGTCCGAACATGCCGATATTATTATCGACAACTCTAACTGGGAATACCCCCGTATTAAATCGATTCATTGATTAATTTATCCGTAGAACATATCCCTTTAGGCTCCTGTGAAGGCGGGAATCCATCCCCCTCTGTCATTGCGAGTTCCAACTATATTGGGACGAAGCAATCTCCAGGTTCGAAAATAGAGATTGCCACGTCGTCCGCCGCAGGCGGACTCCTCGCAATGACAGTGGTAAAAAACAGGGGGTGAGTTAAGCCCCCTGTAGTGTTATAATAATTATGTCACTGAAAAAAGCAGAAAGGACGGTGCTGGCGTGGACGAACTAAAAGTTTTCACCGGTAATTCAAATCCGAACCTGGCGAAGGCGGTTACCGAGTACCTCCATATACCGCTGGGAAGCTGTGAAGTCTTCAAATTCAGCAATGACAATACCTTTGTTCGTATCCTTGAAAACGTTCGTGAAAGGGACACCTTCGTCATCCAGCCTGTGTGTGCACCGGTAAACGACAGTCTGGTCGAACTGCTTATTATGATCGACGCCCTGAAAAGAGCCTCCGCAGAACGTATTACAGCCGTGGTCCCTTATTACGGATACGGAAGGAGCGATCGTAAAGACCAGCCGAGAATCCCTATTACGGCAAGACTTGTTGCCGACCTCCTGACGGTCGCCGGTGCGAATCGTCTGCTGACCGTCGACCTGCACTCCGCTCAGATTCAGGGATTCTTCAGCATCCCTGTAGACGAGCTTACGGCAATTAATATACTCAGTGATTATGTAAAGCAAAAGAGTATAAACAACCTGGTTGTAGTAGCTTCCGATGTAGGAATTCTGAAACAGACAATGGATGTAGCTCGCAGACTCGACTCTCCTTTCGCCATCGTTGAGCAAAGGCGTCTCGATAACAAAGACAACAAGGAAGCTGTCAATATAATCGGAGAAGTAAAAGGAAAAACAGCGCTCGTAGTAGACGACGAGATTGACACCGGCGGATCATTGACAAATGTTGTTAATATACTGCTGAAAGAAGGCGTAACCGAAGTCTATTCCTGCGCAACTCACCCGTTATTTTCCGGTCCGGCAATAAAACGGATAGCTGAGAGTCCGGTAAAGGAAGTAATAGTCACCGACAGCATCCCGGTGAACGGCGACAAGAAACTCGATAAGGTAACGGTGCTTTCTATAGCTCCGCTGCTCGGTGAAGCTATACAACGAATACACACAGGGCAGTCTGTAGGAGCGCTGTTCGAACGGGAGTAATAAAGAAATATAATGTTTAAATGGCTCGGTAAACTTGTCGATTCAAACGAAAAAGAACTGAAACGGCTGCAACCGGTAGTAGATGAGATAAATTCGCTGGAACCCGAATTCGAGAGATTCACCGAAGACGAACTGAAAGCAAAAACAGCGGAATTCAAAGAGAGGCTGAGTTCCGGCGACGAAGACCTGGATGACCTCCTCCCGGAAGCTTTCGCTGCCGTCCGCGAAGCCGCCAAGCGTACCATAGGCGAACGCGCCTTTGATGTCCAGCTTATCGGCGGCATCGTCCTCCATCAGGGAAAGATAGCGGAGATGAAGACCGGTGAAGGTAAAACCCTCACCGCCACCTTCCCGCTTTACCTCAACTCTCTGGAAGGCAAAGGCTCCCACCTCGTCACCGTCAATGATTACCTTGCCAGGCAGGGTCCCTACTGGATGGGGCCGGTCTACCACGCCCTCGGAGTCAGCGTGTCCAGCATCTACCCCCAGCAGGACCCGTCCGAACACACCCCGGCGAGGTTGTTCGACCCCGAATATGATTCCGGAAAAGAAAACGACCACTGGCGGCATTTCCGCACCATCGAACGCACCGAAGCTTATGAATCGGATATAACCTACGGCACGAGCAGCGACTTCGGTTTCGATTACCTCCGCGATAATATGGTAGTGGACATTTCCCAGTGCGTACAGCGCGCTCCGAATTTCGCAATTGTGGATGAGGTCGATAACCTGCTTATCGACGAAGCCCGCACACCGCTTATCATCAGCGGCCCCGCAGAAGAAGCCGGCCAGCTCTACACCGCGGTTAACTCCGTTGTCGGTGGAATGAAGGTAAAAGTCCTGCCTAAAGAGCCGAGCACTCCGGCGGACTACGAAGAAGAAGTGCAATACGAAGATGACTATGACTACTTTGCCTATGAAAAGAACCACACCGTGAAAGAGACCCCGCGCGGCCAGGAAAGGCTCGCCCGGGCTTTCAAGATGAAGGTGGAGGATATATTCGGCGGCTGGGGCGGCGAAGCTCATGCCGCTCTTACACTGGAGGAAACCAAGCTCAGAAACGATATCCTTTCAATCTTTCGCAAATCGATGGCTGCCCATGCCTGGTACCAGAGAGAACGCGACTACGTGGTAAAAGACGGTGAAGTTATCATCGTCGATGAGTTTACCGGCAGAATGATGTACGGCAGGCGCTACTCCGACGGACTCCACCAGGCGATAGAGGCCAAGGAAAGAGTGAAAGTCCAGCGGGAAAGTATGACCTACGCCACCGTCACCATCCAGAACTACTTCCGCATGTATGAAAAGCTGGCCGGTATGAGCGGTACCGCCGTCACCGAAGCCGAAGAATTCCACAAGATTTACGAACTCGAAGTGGTCGTAATCCCCACCAACAAAGATATGATACGTAAAGACGAGGGAGACCGCATTTACAAAGACGAGGAATCCAAGTTCAGGGCGGTAGTCAACGAAATAGTCGATGTCCATAAAACCGGCGAGCCGATACTTATCGGTACGGTATCCATCGAAAAATCGGAAAAACTCAGCGATATGCTGAAGAGAAAAGGCGTCAAGCACCAGGTACTCAACGCCAAAAAACACCAGGAAGAAGCCGGAATCGTAGCCCAGGCTGGCCGGCTCGGCGCCGTAACCGTCGCTACCAATATGGCCGGACGCGGTGTCGATATCGTCCTCGGCGGAGTCCGCGAAGACCGCGATGAAGCCGACTGGCAGAAAGAACACGAAAAGGTACTCGAACTCGGAGGTCTTTACATCATCGGCACCGAACGCCACGAAGCCCGGCGTATCGATAACCAGCTTCGCGGTCGTGCCGGAAGGCAGGGAGACCCCGGTTATTCACGTTTCTACGTTTCCCTTGAAGATGACGTTATCTCCCGTTTCGGCGGCGACCGTATAAAAGGAATTATGGACTGGGCGGGGTTCGATGAAGACACCCCCATCGAGAATAAACTCATCAATCGTTCGATAGAAAGCGCCCAGGTCAGGGTCGAGGGCTATCACTTCGATATACGTAAGAATCTTGTCGAGTTCGATGATGTGGTCAACCAGCAGCGTGAACTGATTTACGGCGAGCGGAGAAAGATACTCAGCGGCGCTGACCTCAAGACCAATATCCTTACTATGGTAGAAGAAGAAATATCCGACAATGCAGCCGCTCATGGAGGAAGCAGCCGATACGGGGAATTCAACGTGGAAGGTCTGCTGGCCGATGTTTCAACCATATTCACACTCCCGCCGGACATCACCGTTGAATCTCTTTCGGACTTAACTCCTGAACAGATTGAAGAAAGACTCATCGAACAGGCGCATACTTTATATGAACTCCGCGAACAGGAAATGGGTGCCGAAACGATGCGGACCATCGAACGGCTGGTAATGCTGCGCACCATCGACAGTCTCTGGAAAGAGCACCTTACCGATATGGAGGAAAAACGTCTTGAGGCCGGATGGCAGAGCCTGCGGCAGGTTAAAAGCGTGGACGCCTACAAGAATATGGGGTACGAGCAGTTCCAGACACTCCTGGACAATATCCGCCGTACCGTAGCCCATACCATATTCCGGGTCAGTCTCGTTACCAACGACAGTCGGCGGCAGGCAGCCCCGAGGGTACCGGCAGCAGCCGTGCAGTCCGGAAATACAGCGACTGCCACTGCCACAAAGAAAAATAAGAACAGGGTCAACGGTAAAAAAATCGGCCGCAACGACCCCTGCCCCTGCGGCAGCGGCAAGAAATACAAACACTGCCACGGGAAATGAAAAACGCTGAGATAATAGACGTCCTGAACGATATCGCCAGTCTCCTCAGAAGTAAACACGAAAGCATATTCAAGATAAGAGCCTACGAGAAGGTGGCAAAGACGATAGCGGAGATGGACATCAATGTCGAACAGCTTGTCAGAGAAGACAGTCTTAGGGAAATCCCCGGGGTGGGAGAAGCCATAAACAAGAAAATCACCGAACTGGTCACCACCGGCAGACTCGAATACTACGAAAAGCTGAAAGCCGAAATAAACACCCTAGAAAACAAACCGGATTAAAAATCCTCTTCTATCACTCCGGTGCAGGCTGGAATCCAGAAAAATCACTGGATACCGGCTTACGTCGGTTCGGTATGGTATTAATTTACTACGACTATCATTGCGAGACCCCGCTTTCTCCCGTTCGTCCTGAGCTTGTCGAAGGACGAATCTATCTCCGTCATTGCGAGGATCCCGAATGAACGAAGTGAATCGGGAGACGTGGCAATCTCTATAATCGCTATCTCATATTCAACGCGTTCACAATTCACTATTCCAGCCCTGAATTACTGCGGGGTAAACTCCGGCTGGAATCCAGAATCAATGAGGTGCAGAATCACTCTGGATACCGGCTTACGTCGGTATGGTAGTAGCACATCCCTTACATAGACAGCGAATGCCATAGTATAATTAAGGCACTATGAGTGAGAAAACAACGATTTCCGCGCTGCACGGAGAAGTAATAGACCCCCACCCGGAAGCAGTGGAAGACAATCCGGTAATAAGGCGACTCAGGCAGGATATTACCGCCGGTAAACACTGGTACGTCGCTATCCTCGAAGCCGTCAGGTCCTGGGATATTGCTGAAGAGACCACGAAAGGGCGTACCTGGCAATACCTTGTGTCAGGAGAAGCCTTCGACTGGCTCCTCCTCGCCGAACGACTCTGCGATTCTGTCAGTGAACTTATCCCGGAACCGGAAAAAACATACCTTCTCTTTCACGATATACCACCACTTGAGATGACCGCCGATGAATTCAAGGAGTTTATCGGTGAAGTCAAATACGGCCAGCACCTCAATTTCTATTACGGCATCACCGTCGAAGATGCTCTGCTGACCGCCGTCGAGGAAGAAATCCGCAAGGAAAGGTGGTCCTCCGGCTACTACCGGGACAGGGATAACGTTCACGAGGTCTTCCGCCGCGTCTACGGACAGAACCGCACCGTGATGCTCAAACGTTTCAGGAAAGAAAAAGGGTACACCGATAAAAAGTCCATAAACCTAAATGAACTCAAGGAATTCACTTACTGGCTCTTCAAATACCGGGTCAAGCAGTCGGACAAGGCACGGATGGCCAGCGATACCCGTAAAGGACTTGACTGGCTTAAAAATAAAGGTAGTTTAAAACAGACCAAAAACCACATCCGCCCCCAACCCCTCGACATCCTCTCTTACTAGTCAAAATCCTTGCGAGGAACTTACCTCTGGCATAATCCCGACCGTCTTCTTCCTTTTCTTCAGTGTCATTGCGAGGATCCCGCATGAACGTAGTAAATCGGGAGACGTGGCAATCTCTACAAATAATTTCAACTTTTTTCTCTTTTGCAAAGGAAGAGAGGTTTATAGAGAGGTTCTGCTGGCTGAGAGTGTTAGAACTATTGCACTTCCTTGGGAGCCTGTACCACCAGCACCGGCTTGCCGCCGCCCCTGACTACCCTGTCGGTAACACTGCCAAAAGCCCAGCGACTCAGACCCGACCGCCCGTGGCTGGACATTGCAATGAAATCCACACTCAATTCATCGGCGGCTTTGATTATTTCCTCGGCGGCGTGACCGACTACTACCCTGGTCTTTGTTGTGGCCCCCCTGTCCCTCAGGGCTTTACCGGCTTTCCTCAGGTACGAAGCGGCAGTTTTTTCCATCTGTACAATTTCCTGCTCGGTGTACGGTACCCGGGCTGTAGCTTCCCCGGCAACCACATAGTGGGAAAGTGACGAAAGCACCTGCATCAGCGTTACCTCTACCTTCGGCTCCGGCAGAAACTTGGATACCAGGTTCTCCACATAAGGCAGGGCTGCTTCTCCGACCTTTGAACCATCCAGCGGTACCAGTATTTTTTCTTTCATTTCATATCTCCCTTAGTAATTCAGGAGCTGCTGTTTGAGTCTCTCGATCTTACCGGCTATAGTATCCTTTTTCTGCCGCTCTTTTTCAACTACCGCTGCCGGAGCTTTCTCAAGGAAAGCTTTGTCCTTCAATCTCTTTTCAAGGCGGTCGAACTCGGTCTGGTCGCGTTCTATCTCCTTCTGAAGTCTCTCCTTCTCCGCTTCGACATCCACCATACTCTCCATCGGAATAACCACTTCCACTTCTTTCAGGACTGTTGCCAGCGCGTTCTCACCGGTCTTGAGCCTGCTCCTGTCGTTCAGGATAGTAACCGGTCTTGCCCTGGCGAGGGTTTCCATAGCAGACGAATAAGGTGTTATCGCTGCGGTAAGTTCACCACCATAGACCTGGGCTTCTACCCACTTCGAGTTGTCCACGTTGTACTGCGACCGCGCGTTGCGGATTGAACGGACTATTTCCGTAACCGATTCCAGAATCCGCTCCGCTTCCGTATCTATCTGGGTTTCATCAGCTTCCGGATACGGACATATCATTACGGACTCTTTCTCCTGCCATCCTTCCGGCAGCCGTGATTTCAGGTGCTGCCACAACTCCTCGGTAACGAATGGCATATAGGGATGAAGCAGCCTTAACGATGTCTCCAGGACGTGTATCAGTACCGGTACTGGAGATACCGTGCCTTCTTCCTTCGAATTCAACCTTGTCTTGGCAAGTTCGATATACCAGTCGCAAAACTCGCTCCAGAGGAATTCTTGCATATACCTCTGGGCTTCGGCGAACTGGAAATCCTTGAGGAATTTATTCACGCTGGCAACCGTCCGGTTCAGCCGGGAAAGTATCCAGCGGTCTTCGACAGTCAGTGAATCATACCTAATTTCCGTATCTATTTCGCCTTCCGGTATATTCCTGATAACGTACCGCGTCGCGTTCCAGAGTTTATTGGCAAAGTTACGCCCGGCTTCCAGCTTGACGGTACCCAATTTACTGTCGGTCGCGGGAGACGTACCGGTGATAACGGCGAACCTCAGGGCGTCGGTGCCGTATTGCTCCAGGGTCTCGATGGGATTCACCACATTACCCCTGACCTTACTCATCTTGATACCATGCTCGTCACGGATAAGGCCGTGCAGGTAGACGGTACTGAAAGGAATTTCACCCATATTTTCCAATCCCATCATTATCATCCTGGATACCCAGAAAAACAGAATGTCGTAACCTGTCTCCATCACCGTTGTCGGGTAGAAATACCGCAGGTCTTCGGTATCGTCCGGCCAGCCCAGGGTCGAGTGTGTCACCAGCGACGAGCTGAACCAGGTGTCCAGCACGTCCGGGTCCTGTTCGATATTTTCCGACCCGCAGTGTTCGCATACTTCCGGCGGTTCTATCGATACCGTCAGTTCATTGCAGTCCCGGCAGTACCAGACCGGTATCTGATGCCCCCACCAGAGCTGGCGGCTGATGCACCAGTCGCGAATATTCTCCATCCAGTTCAGGTAGACCTTGGTTGAGCTTGGCGGAATAATCGTGATGCGACCGTCTTTCACCGCTTCGATAGCCGGTTCCGCCAGCGGCTGGACTTTTACCCACCACTGCTCGCTGACGATAGGTTCGATTGATGTCTGGCAGCGGTCACAGTGACCAACAGCATGACTGTAGGGCTCTATCTTCACAAGCTGTCCGGCTTTCTCCAGATCGGCGACTATCGCCTCCCGACATTCGTACCTGTCCATTCCTTCGTAGGGTCCGGCATTCTCATTCATCGTTACATCGTCGTTCAGGATATTGATGAATTCGAGGTTGTGCCGCTGAGCCACCTCGAAATCCACGGGGTCGTGCGCCGGAGTTATCTTTACCGCACCGGTGCCGAATTCGGGATCGACTGCTCCATCGGCAATTATCTCTATCTCGCGGTTTACTGCCGGAAGAAGTACTTTTTTACCTATCAGTTCCTTGAATCTCTCGTCATCGGGATTCACCGCGACGGCAGTATCTCCCAGAATCGTTTCCGGTCGCGTGGTTGCCACGGTGATATATCCTTCTTCTCCGACTATCGGATAGCGGACATACCATAGGTTACCGGTAATATCTTTATGGTCGACCTCAAGGTCGGACAGAGCCGTGGAGCACTTGGGACACCAGTTGATGATTCTCTCACCTTTATATATCAGACCTTTTCTGTACAGGTTCACGAATGCAGTCAGCACTGCCTTACTTCGCTGCTCGTCCAGGGTGAAATATTCACGGCTCCAGTCGCAGGAAGCGCCCAGGCGGTAATGCTGTTCGGCGATGGACACCTGGACCTGTTTCGCCCATTTATAGGTTCTCTCGATAAACTTCTCCCTGCCCAGCCGGTACCTGTCGGTCCCTTCTTCGGCAAGCATCCGTTCCATAACGACATGGGTAGCGATACCGGCATGGTCGGTACCCGGAAGCCACAGGGCCGAGTCGCCTTTCATCCTGTGCCAGCGAGTCATTATATCCTGCAGGGTGACGACAAGGACATGACCGATATGTAGCTCTCCAGTGACATTCGGAAGCGGCAGGATGATGACAAAAGGCGTTTTTTCAGGGTCTATTTCCGCCCTGAAATAGTCTTTTTCCATCCAGAATTTATACCACTTCTGTTCGGTGTTGCCCGGCTCGTAAGCCTTCGGCATCTCGTCCTGTTTCCGCGTCTGTTCAATCATTATTCTCTTTCCTTATTTAATAAAAAAACCGCCCCGTGGGGACGGCCTCGAATACCAAATGGTCGACCCACCGGCCGGGCTATGTATTTATAACGACTACCAATATAGAATTATTACTTTTCATCGTGTGAATAGATTAGCAGAGCAGGCATTTATTGTCAAGTCAGCAACAGGATATTTAGCCCCCTGCTTTCGCAGGAGCTACACACGAAATGTTAGTAAGGTTCGTCTTCGATGAGTCTTCGCGACAGAATAATTACTTCGTCTTCGCCGTAACCTATTTTTCCGTAAAATTGTATAACGTCCAGGTTGTTTTTTCGTACCATGAGATCGATTTTCGGACAGCCGACTTCCAGGAGTTTTTCTTCGGCGGCAGCCATAATCTGCCGTCCCAGTCCCTGCCTTTGATATTCGGGGGCGACAGCCAGGTAATGAATCCAGCCTCTGTGCCCGTCATAACCCGCCATTACAGACGCAACAACCTTACCGTCAGCAGTACCTACCAGGAAAAAATCGGGGCTGTCCTTTAGTTTGCGGTTGATATCCTGTTTCGGATTGTTCCATGGTTTTATCAGGTTACACTTCTGCCAGAGCTGAATTACCGGTTGTTCATCTTCCGGTGAATACTGCCGGACGTTCATCTCAGTCATCAGGGCAGCAACTCATCTACCCGGTCGAGTATCTCTTCAGCCACTTCCCGTTTACTCATCAGGGGCAGTTCTTCCTGCCGTCCGTTTTTGTAAAGAATGGTGACGCGGTTTGTATCGACGGCGAAACCTGAATCCGGGGCGGACACATCGTTGGCACAGATGAAGTCCAGCCTCTTTTCAACCAGTTTTTTATTTGCGTTGTTCAGCAGGTCTTCAGTCTCGGCGGCAAAACCCACCTTGAAGACAGTGTCCGGTACTTCGAGCAGAAAATCCTCGGTCTGTACCAGTTCGAGGATTAGTTTATCACCCTGCTTCTTAATCTTGTTCGGAGCCGGATTCGCCACCCTGTAATCGGCAACAGCCGCCGCCATTATCAGTACATCGGCGGATTTACAGCCTTCAAGAACGGCTTCCCTCATTTCGGCAACGGTCTCGACGTCTTCAATTTCATCGTATCTCGACCGGTCGGGAGGATTGATAGTGGTCACCAGGGTGACTTTCATACCACGGTCTTTAGCTGCATCGGCGAGGGCAAAACCCATCTTACCCGAGGAGCGGTTACCTATATAGCGGACGGGGTCAATCGGTTCGCGACTGCCGCCCGCACTGATAACGATATGCTTGCCTGCCAGGCTCATCATTTTTTATCCAGAGATGCTTTTACAGCTTCTATAATCTTGTCTATCTCCGCCAGCCGCCCCTGCCCGATTTTCCCGGATGCAAGCCGGCCGTACTCGGGTTCCACCATAATAAATCCGCGGTCCTTCAGCTTTCCTATATTTTCCTGGGTAATGGGATTGTTATACATGTTGTCGTTCATCGACGGGGCGACGACCACCGGAGCTTCCGTAGCCAGGACAGTACAGGTAAGAGGATCGTCAGCAATACCGCAGGCGATTTTGGCAATGATATTGGCGGTTGCCGGGGCTATAACGACGGCATCGGCTGCTTCGGCAAGCGCCACATGTTCGAGGCTGTACTCGGATTCAATGTCGAACATCTCCGTCACCACCGGCTGCCCGGTCAGGTTGCGGA
The DNA here is from genome assembly GCA_034416335.1 of Dehalococcoidales bacterium. Taxonomy (GTDB): domain Bacteria; phylum Chloroflexota; class Dehalococcoidia; order Dehalococcoidales; family UBA2162; genus MGML01. Next base: position 5,875 of record DAOULV010000013.1, on the reverse strand, counting down.
ACGTCAGCGGGGCTATAAACTCGGTAGCGGAGTAGGTCATTATCGTCTTGACGATGATTCCCGCCTGCACCAGTTTACTGGCAAGGTCGGCGGCTTTATAGGCAGCGATGCCGCCGGTCACACCGAGTACGATAGTTTTTTCATCGGACATATCAGCCTCCTTATATAAAGGCTAGTGCGTATTCATATCGTGGAGTATCTTCAGACCCATCAAAGTAAGGTCGGGGTTCACGGTATTGATTGCTTTCGTTTCATCGGCAATCAGTTGCGCGTAGCCGCCGGTAGCGACAACGAATGCTTTTTTGCCGAGTTCGTCCTGGATGCGGGCAACCACGCCTTCTATCAGGCCGGCATATCCGAAGATAAGTCCCGATTGTATGGCGGTTACGGTACTGGAGCCGATTGCTTTCCTGGGTTTGACAAACTCGACACGCGGCAGTGCCGCCGTACGGGTAAATAAAGCCTCGGCAGATATCGCAATTCCCGGAGCTACCGCCCCCCCTAGATAGTCGCCTTCTTTGGACACGGTATCGAACGCTGTCGCTGTCCCCATCGCTACCACGATTACGTCATCCTGGTAAATAGTATGCGCCGCTGTGGCGTTCGCGATACGGTCGGAGCCAACTTCTCTCGGATTATCGATACGGATGCGTATTCCGGTCTTGATTCCGGGACCGACCATCAGCGGGGTAACATCGAAGTATTTGTGGAATAACTCGTTGAAGGTACTCCGTAAAGGCGGAACGACGCAACTTATAGCCACTTCGTTTATATCACCGACATCCAGTCCCTGCTGTTTCAGCAGGTTGAGCAGCATAACGGCATATTCATCCGCCATCTGGTTAATCCGGGTGTATATACGCCAGGTCGCCCGGAGTTTGTCTCCTTCGAAGACTCCGATAGTTACATTCGTATTTCCGGTATCTATGGCCAGCAGCATAACCTTATCTCCTGTACAGGTTACCCTGATTTTTTCTCCCTGATTCTCTTCATCGCAACCGGCAATTCCGGCAACAGGTCCGAAGCAATCATACCGGTATCACCGAGTCTTTCCCTTACAATCTCCCCGGCTTCGGAATGGAGGTAGACTCCGCAGGAAGCCGCGTCTTCAACAGTCAATCCCTGAGCCAGCAGTCCGGCAACCACTCCAGCAAGAACATCACCCGTTCCGGCGGAAGCCAGCCCCGGATTGGCCGACGGATTTATCACCGCAGGTTTACCGGGCGAAGCGATAACCGAATAAGCTCCTTTCAGGACAACGGTCTTGTTCCACTTCTCCGCTGCCTTCTCGGCTGCGTTCAGCCTGTCCTGCTGTACCTCCTCTACACTCATCCCTGCCAGGCGCGCCATTTCACCGGGATGTGGTGTTAGTATAGCATTACCTGTAAACTGCCGCCACCATTCAGGCACCTCTGACAGTATATTCAGGGCATCTGCATCGAGGACGACCGAAGGTAATTCGGTCCCATTATCAATAAACAGAGTTTGTATAAGTTCTGCTGCTGCTTCGCTCTGCCCCAGTCCGCAGCCGGCGAGTATAACGTCGTATTTCGGAATTTCCTTCATTATCAACCCGACCGCTTCGGGTGCGTTTATCTGCGTGCCGGTTTCGGGCAGCGGGAGGTAGGTTGCTTCGGTCAGCTTTCCCGCGATTACCGGCTGCAGGCTGGCAGGAGTCACCAGCGTCACCAGCCCGGCACCGACTCTCATCGCACCGGAACAGGCAAGATAGGCAGCCCCGATATAGTTCACCGAACCAGCAATCACCAGCACTCTGCCGAAAGTCCCTTTGTTGGCGCTTACCGGCCTTCGGGGAAGCAGGGCTTTCACTTTATCAGCGGTATTAAGCTCCAGGCTGATATCATCCGCCAGGTGCGGAGGAATACCGATATCCACCACCGTAATCCTTCCGGCTCTGTCCGAACCGGGCTGGTTATACAGTCCGACCTTCGGATAACCGAGGGTTATGGTATCGTCCGCGTAAAGACAGGCATCATCTATAGCACCGGTATCGGCGTTAAGTCCTGAAGGCAGGTCGAGGGCGAATATATGCAGGTCCGGATTGATCCCGGCAGCTTTTCCGGTTATTTCAAGAGCCCGTTTGAACACACCTTCAAGCGGACGGTTATTACCGGTTCCGAAAAGTGCATCTATTACAACATCGGCATCCTGAAGAGCAGAGTTCAGCCCGTCAAGGTTATCATCTGTGGGAACTTCTTTACAGTTAATATTACGTTCCCTGACAAGTTCAAGATTGGTATCGTTCATCCGTTTTTTACCGAACAGGTAGAGTGCAACTTCCAGTCCTGAATCGTGCAGATAACGTGCCGCTACCAGTCCGTCCCCGCCGTTATTGCCGGGACCGGCGAGGATAATTACTTTCCTGGAATAATAATCTCCCAGTATTCGCGTTACTTCAACGGCAACCGCTTTTCCGGCATTCTCCATCAGCACAGCTGTCGGTAAACCGTTGTCCGCGCACTCGCGGTCGATACGCATCATCTGTTCGGCTGTTACTATTTTCATCTCATATCTCGTTATGTCGTGTTAACTTGAAGTGTAACAATAACCCACGGTGTGGTCAAGACTGATTTATCTATAATTTACTCTCGACCAGTTTCCTGAGTTTTTCGTTCATCGCCTGCCAGTGAGTGCCTTTCCAGTAAATCCTGCGGCATAAAGGGCACTCCATATACTCGTCCTGTGTTTTCAGTACGTATGGCGGGATGCGGTCTTTTACCTCATCGATGGACCGTTCTTCGAGGAGAGTGTTGCACTCCATACACCGGGTAAACAAGCCGCTGTCAAAATCAAGCTCAAGATTATCAGCCAGCTGTTGAATTTGCTCCTCAGGGTTGTCACTCTCGATAAGGACTGCTTTGACTCTGCCGCTGTCTACCACGCCCATTTTCATGACACCGGTATCCCTGGTGAGAATAATCCTGTCCTGCCTGAGAGCGGTTATCACCATCTGCCAGTCGTCTTCACCGGTGAAGAATTCCGTGTCATAGCCCAGCATCCTCAGCCACTTCACCAGCTTCCCGACATTATGGTCGACGATAAATTTCATTGAACAAAGTCCCGCGAACGTCTACAGGGTGATTTCCATCCCTTCGTAGCCGGGTGTGATCCGGCAGTCCAGTTCTTCAGACACAACGGCTATTTCTTTCTTTATCTCTCCATCAAGCGTCGGCATCATATGAACAGTCACGACATCAGGCAGGTAGCCTTTCATCTTCTGAAATACAATTAATTCCTGTTTGAGTTGATCGGGGGTCAGGTGACCCGGAGCTCCGAAATCGTTTGAGTCGGTAACCTCGATTATCAGCAACTGCGGTGATACCTTTTCCCAGCATTCGTCGAGTCCCGGTCCGGTATCACTGGTATAGAAGAGCACTTTATTATCGGCCGAAGTAATCTGATAACCCACGGTTGGCACGGAATGCTCAACCGGAACAGCTAGAATATCATAGCCTTCGATCCGGAACGATTTGAGTGGTTCAATAACGGTAAGTCGGATGGTTGGATTATCTAGCGGACGCTCCAGAAAATTGGGATAAATCTTGCCGTCGAGAAGATATTTGGTGATTACATCGTATGCTTGCCGGATTGTGTAAATATCTACAGTACGACCTGCTATAGACAGGTTGATACCTAATGCCGGAATATCCCTGATATGGTCATAATGCTGGTGGGTTAGTAACACTGCCTTAATATTACACTGATCCTCAAGAGAAAGGCTGGATGTCAGTCCGCCGGCATCCACCGCCATGATTTCATCTATCATTAAGGAAGAGAGTCTGGTTTTTTCAGTCTCGGTATTGTGTGCCCCGAGGATTTTTATCTTCATACCTGTCCTGCCTCTCCGCGTAATTCAGCCCGTTCTAATCGAAAACGGGGAGAAATCTGTATCATAGTCATAGGTATCTATCGATTCCTTTTTCTTCAGGTAGTTTACCGCCAGGTAAGTCAGAGGAGTGGCTACAATCTCTATTCCGGTCTTAACCAGCCAGTGATTAAATATCATAATGGGGTCGAAAACCGGCGTGCCGACGTATGCCAGCACAATGAATATAGCTGTATCCAGGCCCTCTCCGACTATCGTGGAAGCTATCGTCCTCGTCCACAGCCAGCGCCCTCCGGTGAAGATTTTCATCTTCGCCAGGATGAATGAGTTCACGAATTCGCCCACGAGATAACCGCAGAAGGAAGCAGCCAGAAGTCGTGGCGTGTAGCCTAGGATGGACTCATAAGCAGCCTGTCCTTCCCAGAAAGGCGCCGGCGGCAGGTACTGGCCAAGCCAGGCGAAGAACACAAAAACGAGGTTGCAGATAAAACCCAGCCAGATTACCCTCCGGGACCACCGGTAGCCATACACCTCGGTCAGGACATCGCCGAATATATAGCTCAGCGGAAAGACGAATATCGCGGCGGGGAGAATAAAAGAGCCGTAACTGATAACCTTTACGGCGATAATATTAGCCGTGATCAGGCAGGTTACGAAAAGAACGGCAATAAACAGGAATCTATGCGAAACATTCATTGGCTGGTCGAACTCCCGGATCGATTCTGAACACAGCTGTTAAATCCAGTGATGACGCTTGAAGAAATACAGCATTCCGCCGATTATCACAAGACAGATAAGGGTAACATAAACAGAAGAATAAGGAGAATCTCCGAAAATACCGAGGGGTATATTCATCCCGAATATGCTGGCGACCACTGTTATAGGCAGGAGTACGGTTGCGATAACCGTCAGCATCCGTATCACTTCGTTGGTGCGGTTAGTAGCCACGGAATCGTGCGTATCGTTAAGTCCTTCGACTATTTCCTTATATTCGTCGAGCCCGTCCCATATCATATCCATGTGGTCCACGACATCGCCGAAATACACCGTAAGGTCAGTGGTGGTGAAACGGTGTATCTTGGTGCCGAGCCGGTTTATAGCGGAGCGCATCGGCCAGATGATACGCCTGAATGCGATAACGTCACGCCGCAGGATGGATATCTCGCGTATCCCTTTCGGCATTGCCCCGGTGAATATATCCTCCTCCACCTTTTCTATGTTATCGCCTATCTTGCTGAGAATCGGCAGGCAGTAATCGATAAGGCGGTCGATCACCCGGTAAAGCAGGTAGCCTGATCCGTAGCCGAAGTGTTCCTCCCGCGTTTCCTCGTTAAGCTCGCAGTCGCGGAAAAGTTTTACCAGCGGTTTAAGGTCACCTTTGTGAAGCGTTATCAGGTAGCCGTCGCCGATGAATACCGAGACCTGGCTGGGCGTGGTCACCCTGGCGTCCGGATTAAACACCGGGAAGTGCAGCACGAGGAACAGGTAGTCTTTATATTCGTCTATCTTGGGACGCTGAATCCGGCTGAGACAGTCGTCCAGGTCCAGGGGATGGAAAGGGTATTTTGAAGCAAGGTATTGTATCTCCGTCTCGGTGGGACCCTCTATGTTTATCCAGGTCAGACCGCCCCAGGAAAGCTGCTCCACATTCGGTTCGCGTTCTCTGGTGACTGCCGGCTCTTTTTCTTTTTTCGTCCGTTTCCTGCTCGTCCGTTTCCTGAAAGTAGCCATAATACCGCGTCCTCAATTCGTCTGTTAATCTATAATTATCTGATACATTCTAGCACAATTTTATCCCGATGGCAGTATATGTAAACGAAAAAACCTCTCTATCATCCCGTACCTCCTCTTTGTCATTCCTTATCGCTTTTTATCCTCTTCCCCGGTTACGAAGCACCCCCTCTAGTGGTCTAATAGAACGGACACCGAAAGAAGGGATAAAATAAAACAAATCTGGAGGTGTCATGGAAGAAAGGAAGAGAAGGAAATACACAGCAGAGTTCAAGGTAGAGGCAGTCGAACTGGTAG
>DAOULV010000012.1:0-33586 GCA_034416335.1 Dehalococcoidales bacterium | reverse complement strand
AGCGAAGTCAGGCCAGATGAAAGAGGTAGCAGACGGCTATGCCAGGAACTACCTGATACCGAGGAAACTTGCCGTATTTGCCAATCCGGGAACCATAAAGGCTATGGCTGCCAGTATGGAGGCAAGGATAAAAGCCGATGCCCAGGTGGAAGTTGAGATGAAAGAACTGGGTGATAATCTTAACGGCAAAGAAATATCCATCGAGGCCAAGAGCGGCGGTAAAGAACGCCTTTACGGCTCGGTAACCAATGCCGATATAGCTGTTGAACTGGAGAAAGCCACCGGTTTCGAAGTAGATAAAAGAAAAATCAAACTTCTCGAGCCGATCCACCAGCTTGGTACATATGATGTGGAAATCAGGCTCAGTAAGGATATCGCCCCGAGGATAAAAGTCACGGTAACGGAAAAACCCGCTGAAGAAGCAGAATAATTCTGGTATAGATATAAAGGTTGAAGGAGACTTAACGGGTTAGATATGGAGAAGTTGCCGCCGCATGATTTAGATGCCGAGGAAGGTGTAATCGGGTCTCTTCTTATCGACGGTGCTGCAATATACAAGATTACCGGGCAGCTTTCGGAATCTGACTATTTTTATGATGAACGAAACCGGATGCTGTACGATGCCTGCCTTGAACTTAACCGCCGCGATGAAGCCATAGACCAGATTACGGTAGCTCAGGAACTGGACAGGCAGGGGAAGCTGGAAGAATGCGGCGGAGCAGCCTATCTCAGTCATCTCGTATCAATCGTTCCGACATCTCTCGATATCGAACATTATGCCCAGATTGTATACCGTCTTTCTATCAGCCGCCGCTTGATCGAAGCCGCTCAGAGAATCGAATCCATCGGTTATGACGTAGACCCCGATGTGGACAACAGTCTTAATAAAGCGGAAGACGTACTTTTCAGCCTCCGGCACGGACAGACTTCGGGAGATTTCGTCCACATACGGGCGATATTGGACAAGTATTTTGAAGCCCCTCTCTCCACCGAAGATGAACCGGGCGAACCTGTAACGCGTGTCAGGACCAATTATGCGGGCCTCGACGAATTCCTCGGTGGATTCCAGCAATCGGACCTTATAGTAATTGCCGGCAGGCCCAGTATGGGCAAGACCAGTCTGGTGTTAAATATGGCAAGGAACGCCGCCGTTGAACAGGGGGCTAAAGTTGCTATGTTCAGCCTGGAAATGGCAAGTGAACCTCTGGTAATGCGCCTGCTGGCCAGCGAAGCCGACGTAAACCTTAACCATGTCCGGCTCGGACTGCATTCGGAAGCCGAAGAAAAAAGAATTATGGATGCCACCGGTATTCTCTCCGAAGCTCCGATATATATTAACGATAATCCGCGTCTGCGTGTCGGCGAACTGCGGAGCCGGGCGCGAAGATTGTATTTCGAACATGGCCTGGATTTGATAATTATCGACCACCTTGGTCTTATGGACGGGCAGATGCGCGACCGTGTCCAGGAGATAAGTTACATTTCACGGTCGCTGAAAGCGGTAGCGAGAGAACTGAAAATCCCCGTAGTAGCGATTTCTCAGTTAAGTCGTGCTTCCGAGTGGCGAGCTTCGCATCGCCCCCAGCTCTCGGACCTTCGTGACAGCGGCAGTATCGAACAGGACGCCGACGTGGTGATGTTTATTTATCGTGATGAGTACTATTTCAGCCGGGAGGAGTGGGACAATCAGTATCCCGACAGGGAATATCCGGAAGGTATTGCGGATATTATTATCGCCAAGCATAGAAACGGGCCTATCGGTACGGTAAATCTTCGTTTCATTCCCAGGTTTTCCAAATTCGAAAGCTTACCGAACCAGGAACCGAGTATGCTATGAAGCAGTTCGACGGTTTTCCTGCCAGAATGCAGTTTACTCCGGTACCTAACCTTTTCATCAGCAAACTCCTGCCGCAGATAGACGACATCAACGAACTGAAGACAACCCTGTATATATTCCGGGTGATATACGGCAAACGCGGCTATCCGCGTTTCGTCACCTATACTGAATTGCTTTCCGAAAACAGTCTCATACAGTCTGTAGGAGGGACCGGTGAAGAACCCGGAAAGTTGCTCTCGGATATCCTCGAGACGGCCGTAAAACGTGGAACCATCGTGCGGCTGGAACTTGAACGCGACGGAAAGCCGGAGGAGTTATACTTCATCAATACTGATAACGATAAAAAGGCGCTTGAAAAGATTCGGAACGGAGAGATCGTACTCGAGGGACTGAAAACGGGGAAAAGAACCCGGATTGCCGAGACGGAACCTCCGCCGGATATATTCACTCTTTATGAAGAAAACATCGGCATGCTTACGCCATTAATTGCCGAATGGCTGAAGGAAGCGGAAAATCTATATCCCGAGTCCTGGATTAGAGATGCGATTAAGGAAGCCGTCGGTCTTAATAAAAGAAGCTGGCGTTATATAGACAGGATACTGGAAAACTGGTCTGCGGAAGGCAGGGGTGATGGAACACATCGGGGAAGTTCTAAAACAGATCCAAAAAAATACGGAAAACAGAAATACGACCACATGGTCAAACGCTGAAGAAGAAGATATAGATTCAGGTCCTCCCTGTCCCATATGCAAAGGGGCGAAATTCGTTCACCCGCTTCTTCCTTCCGGAAAACCTGATTACAGCCAGGTGGTACCCTGTACCTGTGCCAGGCAGGAATCCGATGCTGAAAAAATGTCCAGGCTTCTGCGATACAGTAACCTGGGGAGACTTACCGGCGTCAGCTTCGACGGATTAAGTAAGGAGGGCATGAGAGATAATCCTTCGGATAAAGAACTGTACGGCAAAGCCTGCCGTGCGGCCAGAAAATTTGCCGAAAACCCCGAAGGATGGCTGGTACTTACAGGACCGAGCGGGTGCGGTAAGACATATCTGGCGGCCGCAATCGCCAACTACCGTATCGAAAATAACGAGCATGTATTTTACATAACGACTCCGGATTTACTTGACCACCTTCGCTCCAGTTTCAATCCCGACAGCGATATGCCGTACGATGAGTTTTTCGAACAGGTCAGGAATACCCCTTTATTGATTCTTGATGACCTCGGAGCGCAGTCCGGTACTCCGTGGGCGAAGGAGAAACTCGAGCAGCTTATCAATCACCGTTATACGAACCGGCTTCCGACAGTAGTAATCGTTATCGGTACCATCGACGAACTCGATGAGAGAATCCGGACCCGCCTTGTGAGTTCTGCTCCATATCAGCTTTGTACATTCGATGATAAATCACCCTTGCTTACATACAACTGGCCGACCGAATTCAAACGACAGACAGAGATGACATTCGAAAACTTCGACTGGCAGCGTGATAAAGCCGTCTATCGTGAGAACCTGAAAGAAGCTTTACACCTCGCCCGTGAGTTTGCCGAATCGCCGGACAGTTGGCTTGTATTCCAGGGTGTTAACGGCTGTGGAAAAACTCACCTCGCGGCCGCCATCGTGAATTACCGTTACCAGCATAACCAGCCGGCGCTGTTTATCGTGGTACCGGATTTCCTGGACCACCTCCGTTCGACCTTCAGCCCGGAAAGCAGGGTATCATACGATCAGCTTTTCGAGAGCGTAAAAAACTCTCCTTTGCTGATACTTGACGACTTCGGCAGGCAGACGACGACTCCCTGGGCGCAGGAAAAACTCTACCAGGTGATAAATTACCGCTATAATGCCCGTCTGCCCATGGTCGTCACTACGAACTGCTCCACCGATGAACTGGATAGTCCGATACTTTCCAGGTTCATAGATCCGATGATCAGCCTGATATTTCACATCGAAGCGCCTAACTATGCGGCAGGAGACAGCTAGTTCGAGTCCAATATCAGCCGGTACACGGAGCCTGCAGCTTGCTTCCTTTCAGCCTATAAGGTAAAATACCGATATCCGTGGGTAGAGAGAAAACTCGACTATGATTAACTTTCCCGTGCTGGTACTAAACCAGACCTACGAACCTTTGAACATCTGCAGGGTAAGACGGGCAGTGGTGTTGATATACCAGGACAAAGCCGAGATGCTCGAAAACGGCTCAGGTTTTATCCACACCGTTGACCGCGACCTTCCTGTCCCTTCGGTTATCAAGCTGTCAAAGCTGATAAAGCGTCCTCACCGGATGGAAAGAAAACTTACTCGACTGGAGATTTTCCGGCGGGATAACTATACGTGCCAGTACTGCGGAAAGGAAACGCGCAACCTTACCCTGGACCATATAATTCCCCGTTTCCGTAACGGACAGCATACCTGGGAGAATGTGGTGAGTGCCTGTGTGCCCTGTAACAGGATAAAAGCCAGTCGGACGCCGGAAGAAGCAGGAATGAAACTGCGGAATAAACCTGCCCGTCCCAAACCCGGCGGGCTGTTCTTTGTACCGTCATACTACTCGCCGATTAGAGCTGAATGGGAGAAATACCTCCCTGTGAAGTAAGAACCAGCTGACAATAAGGGCTGTCTCGCTTCCTGCAGAAATAGCTAATCTATGTATAAACTGATACGGGTATTGAGCTATTCTCCTACTTCGGGAGCATACGGTGGTTCGTTGACCAGTTTTGCCAGAATGTCATACCAGGTGTAATCCACCAGTGCTACATCGTTGGTGCTGGGTGCCTGGACGTAGTAATAAGCGGCGTTGGGTGTTGCGTCACCAACTTTGATGTGCATTTCTGTACCGTCCGAGAGTGTAAGTGATATCTTCATTTTCGGATCGGTTAAACCGAATTCTGCAAGTTTTTCAGGTGTTGCATCCTTGGCTATTACTCTGTCTGCGCCGGGACCACTCAGGAGTAAAGGTATTCCCCCTCCCCAGCGCTGACTGTCAACCGGCGTTTTTTCTTCGTCATCGAAATACCAGGGGAACTCATCTTCTTTTGAAATTTTGATGAAGGACTCACTCTTGCCTTCATGCGGGAGTTCCAGGGTGATATGGTCAATGTCCTCCATCTCTATCATCCAGACGAATTCCTGGACTTCGGCGGTTTCAGGAGGTTCGGGCTGGTTCAGGAAATAAAACAGTCCCCCCGTTACCAGGAGAATGATGAATAATATCAGAATGTTCTGAGTTTTCAAGAAATGACCTCCCCGGAATCGGTCCCCTGAATTATCTTCGCCGCCACCATATGACGCCGCCGGCTACCAGTACCAGCAGTGGCAGCAGTCCGACGCTGGTAACCCGGATAAACGTTTCTTCTTCCGGTGTCAGTACCAGGCTGCGATAGGGAAGTACCTTGCGTTCGATGGTTATTATTTGTTCGCCAGCTGTGAGGTATTCGAACATATAAAGGAACTGGTAACCATTGTAGGCATTATAAAAGTGCTGGTTCGAAGCAAAATCGGAATCTCCTACGACAATCATCTGGGCGTATTTTACGCCTTCTTTAATGCTGCCGTCTTCATTCCTGTCTTCTTCGGGCGGCTGAATTATCATCAGGACACCGATTGCCCTGGAACCGAGTTTCTCTATGCTCTCGTTAAACTCCGGTTCTTCCGAAGAATCGAAGTTTTTCTCCACCCAGCTGGCTGCGCTGGTATAGAACAGCGGAAGCAGCAGAATATCATCCGGATAATTCTCTCGGGGTGTAATTGCAACCGCGCCCGGGTAATAGGTTTCCGATAATCCTAATACGTTCTGAGTCCTGGGAACGATAGGATTATCCGGCGTTGAGTAATAGGCTGAACTGTCGATGATTGTTCCTTCTTCTACATCCATCCACCATTCACTTATGAATTCTTTGATATCATCGGTCGATCCGGGATTTATCAGTAGAATCAACCAGCCGTCGTTCTCCAGGTATTCGCGGATGATTTTATACTCAAGTGCGTTCAACGAGCTCTGCGGGGCAGCTATTACCAGTACGGTACAGTCGTCAGGAATCTGTTCGGAAGCCATCAGATCCAGGGTTTCAACCTTGTATAGATTGTCCTTCAGTGCCTGCGCCGCGTATGCGTATTTGCCTGTAGGCGCGATACTCTCTTCACCATGCCCGGTAAGGAAATAAACTTTCTTCTGGACTTTCCCCGTTACTTCGAGGATAGCGCTGGTGAAAGGATTCTCCATTTCGATACCGGCTATCTGATTGCCGCTGCTTATTATCATATCCTGAGGAGTTACCATTCGGCGTCCTAGTTCGCTTTCGAAAACGATTGTCTGGTACTGTGTATACTGGTTGATGCCATATTCTCTGGCTTCATCGGGATGCTCGTCAGGGTCTACTACCTTTACCGTCAGTAAATCGGTGTAGTTCTGGTATTCGGAGAGAAGGTTCTGGGCATAGGCAGGCAGTCCCAGGCCGAATATGTCCTCCGGTGTAAAAAAGCATATCGCTTCTACGGGTATCGTCATTTCGGAGAGTACATCCTTTGTCTGTGATGTAAGGGTAAACTGGGATAGTTCGGTGATATCGAACCTCTTGTTGTACTGGATACTTATTGCGTTCACTAAAACAATGATACCGATGAACACAAATACCATAACGGTATTACCCGTGCTGAACCTGCCGCGCCTCCCTGTGACTGCTCCTTTTACTCTCCTGAAATCGATTACTATTGCCGTTATCAGCAGCAGAACGCCGAGGGCAAGTATTATCCAGGCGGCAAGCTGGAGACTCTTGCTTGCTAGAAGAATGATAAAACCTATAAGGAGTGATGCCAGCCCGAATCCGGCGATGAGTCCCGAATATTTATATATCGGAGGTGTAGTGCGCATCTAGCTGTACCTGCTGTTTTCGATAGACCGTATTGCCAGGAAAAGGAATAATGCGGTTATGCTGATGTAGTATATAATTCCTTTTGTATCTATGAATCCTGTAAGGAAATCAGGATAATAATATGAGAGTGAGAAGTAATTGATTATATTTCCGAATGCTTCGGGAAGATAACCGGCTGCGACTCCGACGAACCAGAGACCGAAAAGGATACCTCCGGCAACGACGGCGGATACAATCTGATTGGATGATAGTGTGGACGTAAATATCCCTACGGAAAGACAGGTCATACCCAGCAGGAACATACCCAGGTAACCTGAAATTATCGGACCCGGATCAGGATCTCCGTAAATTTCAAGCAGTATCGGGTACAGCACCGTGAGTCCGAGCATTATAACCAGCATTCCTGCACTACCCAGGAACTTTCCGAGTACCAGTTCGCTGTCCCTGATGGGAGAAGTAAGGAGTAGTTCGAGGGTACCAAGTTTCTTCTCTTCTGAGATTAGTCGCATCGTAATTACCGCAGCCATCAGCAGCAGTACGAAGCTGCCGTAATTCAGGAATCCGCTGATACTTGTCTCATTATAAGCCGCTGAACTGAGTACGCTGAAAAAAATACCTGAAAGTGCCAGGAAGATACAGATAACAATATATGCCATAGGTGAAGTAAGGTATGACTTAAATTCTTTTTGAGCTATTGTCAGTGTATTTTTCACTGTTCTTCTTCCTCTTATTATAACCTATTCTTCACCGGTAAGTTTTTGTAGTTGCCAGTTTATCCAGGAATAGGTTTCCGAATCGAATCCGTTCTTGATCCCATGATATGCAATATCGTGTTCCTTATATAACTGAGAAATCCAATCTTCGTAGGCTTTATCATGCACGGTATCTAGATATTTTTCATCTATCTCACGCGATGCAGACTTTTCAGAGACCATTATCAGGTAATAATTGATATATGCCGGTGAACTTGGATCCGGTATCGACGTATCATAATATGCCAGCGGTTCACTCATTACGCTAACATCCATGCTGAAAGCCTGATCATCCAGCCTGGAATCATACACAACTCCCCTCGGTATCCAGCCGACGTCGCCGCCATTTTCTCTGGAAGCATCCATTGATACTTCCTGTGCCAGGTCTGCGAAGCTTTCTCCGGCTTCCCATCGCGCCCTTACTTCCTCGGCCTGTTCAGCGGTATCGGTAAGTATAACATGAAGATGGACCTGCTCTGCCGTACTGGGAGTTGTCTTTGAAATTGCATCATAGAAGAATTCAGCCATTATTTGTGTAGCAACAATATCGCGGTATTCATCATCCGATAGCTTGCTTTCATTAAGGCGTTGCCTGTACCATTCTTTAAACTCACTCTGAGTAATAGTCGAGTTGTCACCGCTTGCCATTTCGATTAACTTGTTTTCAACCATTTCCGGACTTACTTCCAAGCCGGCTGCCGCTGCTTCCTTCTTAATGACCATCTCTCTGGTTAAATTGGAGAGAGCACCCAATGGATCGGAGCCGGCGGCGTAACATCTCCTGACGAAATAGTCCATACCTATAATATCGCCGTCGACAGAAATTACGTCTATCCGATAGTATTTCTGGTCTTCGCTGAAATAGTGGTTGAGTCCGATAATTACAGCTATCAGGGCGATGAAGATAATCGAAACAGTGATGATAATGCGTCTGCTGCTCCAGACGTTTTCATATGCCTGCGTTTCCGCCGCCTGTCTTGCTGATTCCTTTTCAACTCTTTTTCGCTTTGCTTTAGACATAAATACCTTATAAATATTAATACCGGATAATTAGTGCGGTGGAGAGAAACACGAAAAATGATGATGAAAAGCTGCTGCTTTCTTCATCACCCTTGAACATACACCGCTTTATCAGGTTCTAATAGCCTATACCCGGTGGCAGGCAACCCAGTGTTCATTACCGATATCCCGGAATTCAGGCGTCTGCTCTCTGCATATATCTATTGCCATATGGCATCTGGGGTGGAAGTTACATCCGGGAGGTGGATTAATGGGACTGGGTACGTCACCTGTTAGCAAAACCCGCTTTCGCTGACGGTCAACCGCGGGATCCGGGATAGGCACTGCCGATAGCAGGGCTTGAGTGTACGGATGAAGCGGGTTGTCGTAAAGCTCATCACTGTTGGTGATTTCCATTATCTTCCCCAGGTACATGACCGCCACCCGGTCACTAATATGACGGACTACGGAGAGATCGTGGGCGATGAAAAGGTAAGTAAGATTCATCTCTTCCCGCAGCCTGATTAATAACGTAATAATCTGTGTCTGGATTGAAACGTCAAGGGCCGATACCGGTTCGTCACAGATGATAAGTTCCGGTCTGGTTGCTAGAGCCCGTGCAATTCCCAAACGCTGCCTCTGACCGCCGCTGAACTCGTGCGGATACCGGTCGGCCATATACGGTTCAAGCTGTACCAGTCTTAATAATTCCGAGACCTGCTCACTATACTCTTTTCCTTTCCGGACAAGTTTATGGACGAGCATCGGTTCACCGATAAGAGAACCGGCAGTCATACGCGGGTCAAGAGAAGCGTAGGGGTCCTGGAATATCAGCTGCATATCCTTGCGGGCGTGGCGCAGTTCATTACCTTTCATCCTGCTGATTTCTTTATCGGCGAACGTGATTTTACCGCCGGTAATCTTATAAAGCTGCAGGATGCAGCGTCCCGTCGTGGTCTTGCCGCAACCACTTTCTCCGACGAGACCCAGCGTCTCGCCTTTCTTAATGTAGAAACTTACCCCGTCGACGGCCTTAACGTCACCTACTTTTCTCCTCATAACACCGGCCAGAACAGGGAAATACATATACAGGTTTTCGACTTTAACCAGATTTTCGTTGTTTGTTGCCATTACTCTTCTTCTTCCCTCGTAAATATCTCGACCTCATCTTTTCGGAAACAGGCAGACAGGTGATTTTCTCCTATTTCCTCCAGTTCCGGTCGTTCCTGGAAGCATCTATCGATAGCGTATTTGCATCTCGGGTTGAAAGCACAGCCTTGTGGCAGGTGGGCGAGATGAGGAGGTAAGCCATCGATTACGTATAATTTTCTCTTACGCGGTAGGTCAAGCCTGGGAACGGACCTGATAAGTCCCATCGTATAGGGATGCCTGGGTTCGCCGTATATCACGTCTGTCGGTCCTGATTCGACAAGCCGGCCTGCGTACATCACGTTAACCCGGTCTACATACCTGGCTACGACACCCAGATTGTGCGTAATCAGAATAACCGCGGTACCGTATTGCGTCCGTAGATTATCGATAAGTTCCAGAAGCTGTGCCTGTACCGTAACGTCGAGCGATGTCGTCGGCTCATCAGCGATTATAAGGTCCGGATTACAGGCGAGAGCCATAGCCATCATGATACGCTGCTGCATGCCGCCGCTGAACTGATATGGATAATCTTCAGCCCGTCTTTCCGCGTCGGGAATGCCGACAAGCTTGATGAGCTTGACTGCCTCTTCATATCCTTCATGACGGCTTATTCCCCGGTGGAGTTCCAGGGATTCTGCAAGCTGTAACCTGACAGAAAGAACGGGATTTAGAGATGTGGTCGGCTCCTGAAATACCATGGCGATTTGAGCGCCTCTGACTTTCCGAAGCTCTTCGTCACTAGCTTTCAGCAGGTCCTTGCCCTTGAAAAGTATCTTACCGCCGACTATTATTCCGGGCGGATAGGGGATAAGACGAAGAATAGACATAGCACTGACGCTTTTGCCACACGCGCTTTCACCGACCAGCCCCAGCGATTCGCCTTTGTTGACATAATAACTTATGCCATCGACTGCCCTGACTTCTCCCTCTTCGGTGTAGAAATAAGTCCTGAGGTTTTCGATTTCGATTACTTTCTCTGCGATCTCAAATCACCTCGTTTCTATAACATTAACTAATACTCACCATGAGTTTAGCTGCTGCTTAACGACTCTCGTTGTTTATCGGCTTCCTGCTGCTTCTTCTCTACAAGTTTCTCAAGTTTTTCCTGTGACATTCCACCGAAGCGTCCCAGGCCGCCTCTAAGTCTCGGGTCGAACAGGTCTCTGACCGCGTCACCCAGCATATTCACACCGTACACCACGATTGCCAGAGCGAGTCCAGGCCATAAAGCCATCCAGGGTGCCTGCAGCATGTACTGGCGTCCGGTGCCGCTGAGCATTCCTCCCCAGCTTGGGACGGGAGGCGGGATACCGAATCCCAGGAAGCTGAGCGACGCTTCGGCAAGTATGAATCCGCCAAGACCGGTTGAGAAACCGATAATCATTATCGGTAAAATATTCGGCAATACGTGGCGCATCAGAATGGTCCATGTCGGGACACCGATCGCCCTCGCCGCTTCGAAGTACACGTCCTCTTTAATCATTATTACGGCGCTTCTCGTTACCCTGGAACCACCGCCGAGCCCCATTGAAACACCCAGTACTATGATGACCTGGAGAAGACCGGGGCCGAGGATCGACATGACAATAAGATAGAGTACCAGTGGCGGGAAGCACATCCAGGCGTCAACAAACCTCTGTACGACCATATCGTATTTCCCGCCGAGGAAACCGGATATGGCACCGACAAGGAAACTCACGCTAGAACTGATAGCCGAACCCGCGAGTGCAACTATCATCGAGATTCGGGCTCCGAAGATAATGCGGCTGAGGAGGTCCCTTCCAAGGTTGTCACACCCGAGTAAATGGGTGAACGAAGGTCCGTCGAGACGGTCGGCAAGTATGATTTGGTTATAACCGTAAGGTGCTAACCACTCCGAGAAGATACCTGCCAGGAGTAGTGTTATCACGATGATAAGACCTACCAGGCCAAGCGGCTTTTCTTTTATCAGCCTGATAAAAAAGTCCGTTACCGGATTACGCCTTTTGCGTACGTCTGCCGACTGTATGCCCTGGGCCGTAGCTGCCATTATTTATATGCTCCTATCGATACTGTACCCTGGGATCCATCCAGGCGTAAGTAATATCAGTTAATAGATTACACAGCAATACCGTCGTGGCCATAACCAGGTTGATACCGGATATGATAGGATAGTCTCGCTGGGTGAGTGCTTCAAAAGTAAGTCTTCCTACACCCGGGAGACAGAATATCTGTTCCATAATGACCGAGCCGGCGATTAACATCGGAAGCATCATACCTGCGATGGTAACAACCGGCATTAGAGCATTCTTAAGCGCGTGTCTGATAATGATAGTTCTCTCATTGAGGCCTTTAGACCAGGCTGTTCTGATATAATCCTGTCTCATAACCTCGAGCACCATAGTCCGCACCATTCTCATTAGTGAACCGGACATTTGAGTACCCAT
Organism: Dehalococcoidales bacterium; assembly: GCA_034416335.1. Taxonomy (GTDB): domain Bacteria; phylum Chloroflexota; class Dehalococcoidia; order Dehalococcoidales; family UBA2162; genus MGML01. The sequence continues at coordinate 21,552 of DAOULV010000012.1, read as the reverse complement.
CAGGAACCCCGGGAGGATGAACTGTAAAAGGTTCCCTCCCGGATTGTCAATGAATGGTATATATTCGAGCGATGGCGTCCACCCCCACAAAATCGAAGGATAAACGATTACCATCGTCGCCAGCCAGAAGCCGGGAACTGACAGCATCACAATAGCAAAACTACGGCCAAGGTAGTCCATGGCCGTATCCTGTCTAAGCGCTGAGTATATCCCTATCGGCATGGCCAGAATCCAGCCGGTAATCATCGATATCACACCGAGTTCTATCGATATCGGGAGTCTCTCCAGCAGTTCGGTAAGTACCGGCTTGTTCTTCCACAGCGATTCGCCGAGGAATCCCTGAACAACACCCATATACTGGCCGTCCTGGAGAGGATTAGGCATGAATCCCATCCAGATTGCATATTGTTTCAGTATAGGCTGGTCGAGCCCCATTGCCTGCCGGAGATATTCCGCCGTCAATTCTGCTCCCATACCCGATTGCTCGGACATTTGGGCAAGCATCATGTCGATAACATCACCGGGAACGAAACGAACCAGCAGAAAAACGAGGATGGTGATTAGGAAAAGTGTTGGAATAATCAAGAAGAGTCTTCTGATTATGTAAGCGCGCATTTTATCCCTTTCGTTGACTACAGTGCCTTTTCGGCACCGTTTAAGTTATTTAGGATGCTGCTGTTTAATAAACCCCGCAACCCCTCACGCTGTCTAAGACTTATATCATAGCAATTTACCGTTTGTCAATAAGAGAATTTTATGCAAATTGCTGTTTTTTTAATTCAATTTTTTAATTTATTAGAAACTTATAACATACCGTTTTTCTCCTTGTCAAGAGGTATTTTTTAACTAAAAAAATCATATAAAACTTTATCGCTGAAATAATTTGACATCCTTCTTTTGTCATTGACAGGCGGATGAAAAGAAGCCCTGATATTCGGTATAATCTTTCATTCGGAGCTGTTAAAAATCACTGTTTGGAGGAATATATGGTTAAATCAATCGTCGTTGCTCGCAGGAAAGCCGGATTGAGCAGAACGGAATTCAATAAATACTGGGAAGAAACTCACGGACCGCTGGCGGCAAAGCAGATACCTGGTCTCCGCAGGTACGTACAAAACCACCTGGTCGATATCCCGGGAATGGAATATGACGGCGACGGTGTAGTCGAGATGTGGTATGACGATGTCGCTGCCTATCTGAAATCGATGGAGTACCTTCGTTCCGAACAGGGCAGACCTTTGATGGAAGACGGCGACAAGTTTGCGGATATGACAGATGCCAGAGTCTGGATAGTGGAAGAGCATGTAATCCTGTAACATCTTCGCGTTTGTCACATAAGTTGTCATTTTACATATTGCATGATATAATCTTGCTGTATCGGGGCTACAAACCTGATACCCTTGTAGCTCAAACAGGAAGAGCGTCTCCGTCACAGGGAGGAGGTTGTGGGTTCGAACCCCATCGAGGTTAATAAAACAGGCCGGATTACAATCCGGCCTGTTTCTGATTTCGGTATGTTTCGATGTTATTTCCATGCTGCTAACCTGCAGGAAATGGAGTGGGTACTAGCGATAACAACGATGAGTAACGAAGAACGGGGTGATTATTCCTCAGGAATGATGAACGAAATACGGCAGGAATATCGAAATGGTTAATGTCCGGTGCTGCAGGGGATGTTTCTATTGAAGTGAGAAGAGAAGACTTATCAATATAGCCAGTGTTCTGGTCGAATTTTCGATTGGTTTCATCTCGCTGTTTTTTCTTGAAGCTTTGGCCGTCTGCTTTTCGAGATTTCTTGTAATATCGGATATCAGCCGGCGCAGTTCCTTCGAGTCCGGCTGCTTCTGCAGAGATTCCACTTTCTCATAAATACCGGGTTCCGCTATTGACTTGAGCTGGTTTAAAGCAACGGAAAAACTGATCCCGCGCAGACCTGCGACCACGCCCTGCACATTCCTTTCATGTTTTTCTTTCTGCTGCTCCTCCTCCCGCATTTTCTGCCCCATATTGGCAGTCTGGCGGGAAAGACGCATCAGTTCTTCCATTCCGCTTTCTTTGGACTTCGGCGTCATTATCCGGGATTCCCCTTTTTATTATGGAGTTTTTCAGGATAAGATAGTGTGATTATGTTAATTGTACCTTATCTACACGAAATTATCCATAGACGTAGTAATCACGCCGTATATTGACAGACTGTTCAGACGTGCTAATATATTCGGGCAGGAAGTTCCCCGGGAGTTGAGTCCTTATCGATTCACCTTAACGAACTTGACTATGACGTAACGTAATAGTTTACTATTATGGAAATGAAGACACTCACCGTTAAAAAACTGGCTGATATTGCAGGGGTAAGCGTGCGTACTCTGCATTATTATGACGATATAGGGCTTCTGAAACCCGAATATCGGAATAAAAACGGATACCGGTATTACAGTGAAGAAGCGAATATACGGCTTCAGCAGATACTATTCTTCCGCGAACTGGGCTTCGGCCTGGATGAGATAAAGTCGATAATGTCCCGGCCGGATTTCGATGTTCTGGAAGCGCTGGAACAGCATAAAAAAATCCTCCTGAAAAAGGACAAACGCTTGAAGGAACTAATAAATACTGTGGAGAGAACGATAAATAAAATGAGTAAACAATCGGAAATGGATATCAAAGAATATTACCGCGGATTCAGCGATGAGCAGATAGAGAAGTATCGCGATGAAGTGCGGCGACGCTGGGGTGAAAAGACACTCCAGGAGAGTGAAAAACGGATTACCGATATGGGTAAGGAGAAATTTGTCGAACTTCAGGCTGAGGGCGGAAAGATATTCAAGGCAATTATGGAGAATATGGTTGAAGGATACGACGGCAGGTTTATTCAGGAACAGATTGCCGAATGGCGGCAGTGGCTTGAAAATTTCCATCATTATACGGATGAGGAAGTTGTCGAACTCGGCAGGGAGTATAGTCAGAACCCTGAATTCACCAGGTTTTTTAAGCAGTACGGCGATGACTTGCCTGTATTCCTTACAAGAGCAATAGAACACTATTATTTCCATAAAAGCCAGTAGTTTGGGATATTACTACCTGCCCTGTGCTGTCTTGCTCTCAGGTACGTCCTTTTTACTGTCAAGAAGATGGCGTAGCGCCAGGATGGGATGCCTGAAAATCATTCTGGGTCCGGAAAATCTCATCACTTCACGTATTCTTTCACGCATCGCAGGCTTGTAACAGTGCACGGGACATTTTGCACATGTCGGTTTGTCTTCCCTGAACGGACATTTGACCAGTCTTTCCAGGGTGTAGTATCTCAATTCCCGGCAGTCGCCGCATAAATCATTCTCTCCGTGATGTTTTCTGCAAAAGATGGATATCATTACATCGGCGGTCTTGTATTCTCTCCTTAGCCTCGGAGACAAGCGGTTGATCTCTCGTTTGTCCATAGTATATAGGTCCTGGATTAAAATAACTTCCGGAACGGGTACCCGGTTAGTGGGAATGGCTCATATTGTGCACGAAATCCATCACTTCCAGTAGTTTGCCAACTGCGTCCCAGTCTTTCGTATCGCGGGCTTTTTTCAATTCAGCGATTACCCAGGCATCCGTATCGGTAAGGAAACCAGCCAGGTCGTCTTTCAGCTGTGGCCAGGTCTCGAGTATCGTTTGTTTCATTTCAGGCAATTATTACCTCCTCACATTCTTGTCGATATCTCGATTATAATATACTTATTACCCGGTGATACAGCTTGATTGAGAGAAAAAATATTAACCAAGCTTCCATATTATATATAACATTTCATCAGCGATATATTCCCGGTGTCAGTCTTGAGAAAAGAGCATTCGGATTTAAATATTGCGTATCAGCCGGAATGTAATTTCCCGGCTGTTTTTATGATGAATACAATGCTATAATCTGGAAACTGCCTTTAAAGAGATATTATGGCGGATGAAGAGAAGTCAGGAAAGAAACAGCCGGTTGATAATTTCGCCGATATATTCAGGACCTTTGGCGAAGCGGTCGGTGAGATATTCAACGACCCGGAACTAAAAAAGAAAGCCAGAGAATTTACAGATTCTGCGGCCGATTCAGCCAAAATCCTGGCTGACCGGTTCAAGGATGAGGACGTAAAAAGTAAGTTCAGGGATGTCGGTAAAGCGGCTCAGGAATTCGGCAGCAGCATTGCCGACAGTTTCAAGTCAAAAGAATAACGCAGGGTTGACGACCAGGCCGAAAAAACATTCCGGGTTCATAGAAAACGCATAAAGAAAGGAAAATAATGGCAGAAAACAAATACGACCACCTGTTTATATCGGGAGTTGCCCCTGAAATCCAGGCAAGGCGACCTTACGCAACAATAGGATTCCTGGATGGCAACACGTTCGAGGGGTGTAACGAGTACCAGATTTTCTGGGTAGGCGACAAACCTTACGGAGCTTACGGAACGAAAGAATGGGGCGAGATTTTTCACGGTCCCCACACTCACAAATACCCCGAATTATTCGTCCATCTTGGAACAGACCCGGACAATCCCTGGGACCTCGGGGCTGAAGTGGAAATGCACATGGGGCCCGAGATGGAAAAACATATTATTACGAAATCGACCATTATGTGCATCCCGGCTGATTTTCCCCACGGACCCTGGCGCATCCTGAAAGTTGCCCGGCCTTTCCTTATCGTTACTATTAACCAGAACGGTAAACATACCGAAAAGGCCTTGAAGAACCTGGTGCCGGAGGAAATGTGGAACAGGATGATTTTCATTAACCAGGGTTATGAGAGTAATGAGATGGAAATGGAATGGCCTGAAGCCGCCGGACCGCAGGGTGAATACCAGTAATAAATACCTGACGCTGGTCTTGAACAGCCGTCCCGATTTTCGGGACGGCTGTTTTTCTTTTATAGTCAAACACAGCGTTTCAGGAAAAGCATTCCTGTATCTGAGCCTGTATAATCATGATAGTACTAAAAATAAGGACAGAAGATTGGTTGAAATTCATACCGTTCAGAAAATACTGGACGTGATCGATAACCGTATCACTGAAAGGATAACCCTTCGGGAACTGGCGGATGAATCCGGGTATTCAATATCCCATCTCGGGCGGATATTTTCAACACTTACCGGTACGACTCTGATGTCATATATTACCCATCGAAGACTGCGGTACGCGTTATATGACCTCAGTTGCGGAGAAAAAATCCTCGACATTGCCCTGAAGTATGGGTTTGAAACACATGCCGGTTTTACAAAAGCATTTAAGAAATATTTCGGTTATCCCCCCTCGATCTACCGTATTCATGCCATTATCGGTCGGCCGACCCGAATGGATATAGATACACTGAAAAACAAAATGTCAGGAGGAACAATGAAACCCGTAGTTATGGAAATGCAGCCTTTTATAGTAGTAGGTGTTACCAGCAGGCACAAAATACCTGATGTTAAATTTACTCATAATATTCCTCTGTACTGGGAATCTACTACCCTGGAATATAATCCCGAGGAAGTCCTCATCCGACTTCATAACCTTTTTAATAAGTCCAGGCATTGCGAGTACACCGTATGTTTTGATACCGAACCGGAGACAGGTGAGTTCACCTATCTGCTGGGTGTAGGTGTGGATAATACCGAAGACCTGTCCAAAATAGAGCCGGATATGTACGAGATGGAAATGCCGGGCGGATTATATGCTAAATTTACCACGCCTCCCATTGATAGTTCGGAATACTCTCTGTCGGATTACGCACAGAATGTGAGAGATACATGGAAGAACGTATTTGATAGCTGGTTACCTGCGTCTGGATATGAGTTCGATGAGAGCCGGTATGACTTCGAATACTATGATGAAAGAGACCATAACGTTGACAAAAGAGATCCTCTGTACACAAACGGAATTATTCAGATGGATATTTATATTCCGATAAAGAAGAGGTAGAGGAGATATTTATATGGAAACCTCCGGTTGGTAACGTACTCAGCCGGAGGTTTTTCTTTCGATGATTTATTGTTCTGATGTTTAAATACTATCGATAACCTTTTTAAGTTTTTGCTCGACTTCCACGGCGATATTTTCCAGTCCGGGATTATCGACCATACTCATTGCAACCGTAGGCACTATGGCGGAGACAAAGGTCTTGCCATCCGTTTCATAGACAATCACATTACATGGCAGTAACAACCCGATATCTTTTTCAGCCTGCAACGCCCGGTAGGCAAACGGCGGATTGCACGCTCCCAGTATGACGTAATTATCGAATTCTACGTCCAGTTTTTTCTTGAGGGTTGCCCTGACATCGATTTCCGTCAGTACGCCGAAACCTTCCTTCTGCAGTTCTTCCTTTGTCTTTGATATCGCCTCGTTATACGGAACACCAACTTCCCTTTTATATCCGTAATCCATATAATTCACCTCCGGTCGCCGGCTCTGATAACCGATTATATAACGATAGGGAGGGTATTGATTGTGACAATAGTCGAAATGAAATCGAATATCATTAGCTGGTTTGTTATAATTGCTGCTGAATCGGTACCGAAGTGAATACTATAAATGTAGATTTCCCGGTACCGTAAGAGGTATTCACGCTCTGATACGGTGGTTTATGAAGGTATTTGGTATTATTATCCAGAAAATCAGGCAGCTTAAAACCGGTGTATACATACTCTATCTTGCCTGGAAGGATCCCCGAGTGCCCTGGTACGTTAAAACATTCCTGTTCCTGCTTGTAGCTTACGCTGTGAGTCCCGTGGATATAATCCCCGATTTTATTCCGGTACTCGGCTACATCGACGACCTGCTGATTTTACCTCTCGGCATATACCTGGCTTTCAGGATGATACCTGATGAAGTGCTGGAGGAATGCCGCCGTAAAGCTCGGTCCGACGTTGTCGACGGAAAATTTAAATGGACCGGGATTATTATCGTGGCAATAGTCTGGCTGATGATAATCTATCTTATAATCAGCTTTATATCATAAAAATCTCTCCTAATTATCTATTTCCTATATTGACAATCATCCTTTATCGGAACTAGCATTAAGATGAATAAGATATAGACAATTCCTGCGACTATGGAGGGATAAATTAGTGAAACTGAGAATTCTGCCTTTATTTGTTCTCTTGGTCGTTCTGGTTCTGGTGTCGTCATGTACCACATCTTTCGATTACAGCCTTACTGCTAGTTGTGAGGATTTTGCAGATAATCCGAATAACATCAGCGAATATACTCTCGAAGTCGGTGATAAAATCAGGGTGGAGCTCTGTGCAGACCCGTCGACTGGATACAAGTGGGACTACGAGATGTCCGTTGAAGGTGTCGTGATGGAGGAAGACCACGATTATAATGAGCCGGAAGATGAGGCCGACGGAGCTGCCGGTACCGAGTTCTGGACGTTCGAAGCGATAAATCCCGGTAATACCGAAGTGACTATGGACTACGGGCAGCCCGGCGTAGACGACTCTGAAGACCATTGGACCCTGGTTATGACGATTACGGTCGAATAAAAATCGCTGCTGCCACCGGAGTTATATCCTGTATACTCTAAAATCGAGTTTATAGCAGCTGGCAACTCCGTATAGCATCAATCGGTGCTGTCTTTAGGTTTCCTTAACAGTATCGTGACTATCAGGGTATTACGCGATATTGCAATATTGTGAGAATTTACTTCCCATCCCTCGGGGACAGACTCGGGAAGATAATTGAATACCTCTTCCAGAGTCTTTGTGAAACCCTCCTGGTCTTCGATACGACTAAAATGTGGATAGCGTCCCTGTTCACCGGGAGTTATGTATTCGGTTAATACCTTGTATTCATAAGGCTGACTGCTCATAATTCACCCCCATCATTTAAGGGTTGTAATCATTTTTTACCTGTAAACACCGACCCTGTCAAAATATTTTTCTCACCGTTCTGTTTGTGAATAGTCGTTTATACTCAGCTTACCCCTTCACCCTCTAACTATTGAAATATTTCTACTGAATACGGACATCGGTTTATTCGAGGTCCATATAAAAAACCGGCGGTGGTATACGGATTCGGACCGTACATGCTGCCGCCGGCATAATTTCGCAGTGCCTATCGTCCGGATTATTCCTGCGGTATTTGTTTGAAACCGTGGATCAAAGGTATTCTGTATATTCCGAATACCTCCTTCATCCTCAGGAATCCGATGAATATAAGGAGAATCCCCGCCATCTCCAGTACATAGAACGCGGTCAGGTTGCCGCCGAATCTGATATGCGTTCCTCCGACAGCCGGCAGTATCGCTCCGACAGCAATCAATATATTACCTATAACCCGGTGGGGCAGGATTCGTTTACGCCAGAATATCCAGGCGCTGTAAATAGCACCTCCGACAAGGGCGCCCGTCCCGAAAGTGTTGAAAATAGGCGTCATCATTCTTATACTCTGCGGCATGGCAGTACCTGAAAGGAAGGATAAACTTGAAATATCGATATCAGCGGTGAATACCCTGACCGTGGCGTAAATCGAAGCTACCAGCAGCAGTCCCATTATGATATGAGCCGGACGGCGTTTTAACAGCAGGTAGACGGTACCCATTCCGAGATACGCGGCTACACCGATTGCGCCGATCAAATACCATAGCCGGTAGACCGTCAGGTTCATGCCCCACTGACCGGTCCAGAATTCCGTACCTGTACTGATAAAGTACATGAAAAGTCCGATCGCCCAGACCAGCTGGTAGGATTTTCTTCGGGCGAAATACTGGTCCAGGACAAAAATGGTAAATACCAGGCTGATAATGGACGATACAAGGGGGATATACGTGTTCATATTACTCCTTATGTTTTGTAATTATATTCCGGTGGAGATAGTTGATTGAAATAGTCAACTACCAGCTACATTATAATATATCCCGGGAAAATTGAGAAATTAGTTGGTGAGAAATAGGTTAAGGCTAATAAGGATGAGGTATAAGGTTCAGGCTTAATTACTAAAATCCCTGCCAGGAAATATAACTGGTGGCAATGAGTGGATTTTGAGGAATTTCAACTCTTATGCCTGAGATTTTCTCGGTCGTCCTCGTTTCTTCCAGCCGAGTGTTTTTAGAAGTACTTCGGCAGCCATCTCGTCGAGCCCGGGAGGGCTTATCGCCTTATCGGGGTTTATTCTATACCTGTTATTTCTTCCCTCACGAGTTTTGGTAACATATTCTTCCTCGAGCAGGTCGTTGATAATCTTCGACGTTGCTCGTTCGGTGATGCCGATGGTATTTGCCAGTTCTCTGGCAGTAATCCTCGGCTGCTGGGCAATGTGGCTGAGTATCAGGGCGTGGTTTGTAAAAAATTTAAATTCCGGCACATTCTTCTCCGATGTTTAAATAACCCGGGTACCAGTATCTGATCTTAGATATTTATCATATATTCGGGAATATATCAAGTATTTTTCTATATTTTGCCTTGTGAAATCTAAAAATATGCTGGAATTATACGTTCGTATCGTTATAAAGTCTTGCGGTGACCCACCCTGCGAAAAAATTTTATTTAAAAGGCTATTGACAGACTAAAAAATATGATATATCCTTCCTGTAGAAAGAATTATAATATATAATTCGGGTAATGTAAAACCTGAATAAAATTTCATATGAACCGGTTTATTGGACAGTAATCGTTTTGAGGTGATTATTATGGTGGATACACTGAAAAATATTGTTAACCGAACCAGGAGAGCACTGGGGAATGGACCCTCGTCCGGAAATCAATACTGGCCGGTGGGCATATTGAACCAGCTTGAAATGAAGTATCATCTACGACCGGAAGATATGTTACGTCTGGGTTATATAAGACGCAGGTTCGGCAGACAAAACAGGAATTATACCTTATATATATATGATAAATTTGCAGCTTCCGATAGAAAACTTTCAGTGAAAGATTTTAAAGATATATACCGTTTTCCCGACCTGCTGTTGTTTAAAGGAAGCGTGACCGTTGATGGTACGATTCGTCTCAATAGAGTTAATAATTTCGAGTTCAACTGACAACCGGTAATTTTTAACTGATTATTTAACTTGATATAGATGATGCCAACCGGAAAACGGTGCTCTTGACTGAGAGCGCTGTTATTTTATTTAGCGAGGAGAACTAACTTGGCATTCATGGATGTGCTGGGGTATATAGGTGGGGGACTTGTAGTTATAAGTTTTTTACCGCAGTTGATACGTGTCATTAAACTTAAAACAGCTGATGAAATTAGTTTTTTATTCACTTTATTAATGTTTACCGGCTGCCTGATATGGACCACTTATGCTTTCAATGTTCGCCAGCTGCCGATGATAATAACCGGCACAACAAATACTTCCCTGACGGGACTGCTGATGTCCATGAAATGTATCTATTCACGTCGTTCTTCCAGGCTGATTATCGATGATAAGCTTGTTAGAAATTCAGACACCGTGGTCAGTGTGGAAGAATCACAGTTACTGGTAGAGGACAACCAGAAGCATATCGAAACACCTTTGAACTGAAAGGTGAACAGATAGCAACGAGCGGATTCTACCCGTAAATCTTAATGTAACGTATAATAGTTGTATGAGTGATCTTGTTTGTTACTGCTTCGGATATTCTCAAGAAGACATTATCAAGGATATGGATGAACACCAGGGTGAATCTACCATACTTGCCGGAATAATTAGAAAAAAACAGCAGGGTGCATGCAACTGCAGTGAAAATCATCCGGAACACAGGTGATGTCTGGTAGATGTCCAACGTGTTGTGGATCAGTACAATCCTGAATAGCTGGAAACAAAGCTGGTGGCAGCGGGTTGATTATGCCGGACCGCGACTCTGCTGTTAGATTCTCCAGTCGTTTATTATTTCAGCAACCCGGTCTAACAGCGTCGACCAGTCACTGATGCTGATATCTTCAGAGTGTGAAAGAAAGAAACTGTCGACCGCCAGTGATATTTCGCCCTTGACCTGCAGTCCGTGATTGGCTTCTCCAGTTTCGGTATTGCTGCCTGCTAGACTTGTTTTCTTCGAACGCCACGCATTTATTATGTTCATCTGCCTGCCTCGCATATTCAAATTAACCTATGGAGAAGACTGCCGCAATCTCTTTTTGTCTTAGTTTTGGATAACCGACAGTATCACGTTGTTCTCGTTACGGGATGTGGAGCAATACACGAAGCCACTCTCTCTTCTTAACTGTGGTAATTTACATAATAAAGGCAAAGTGGTATAATTGACGCGTTTTCGGTAGCTTTCAAATGAAAGAATATGTTTATAAGTTTGCGGAAAATGACCTGGAACTGGCAGGAGTCCGTGAGGTCAGGAAACAGGTATTTGTTGACGAACAGGGAATATCTGAAGACCTGGTATTCAGTGGTGAGGAGAGTAACGACGGCATTGTCGTGGTCGTGCTGGATTCCGGGGTGGTCGTCGGAACGGCCAGAGTAGTATTCCCTGCTGACGATACTGCAAAAATTGAGAGAATGGCGGTACTTAAACCTTTTCGCAGTCAGGGGATAGGTAAAAAAATGGTATCTTACATTATCGATTACCTGAAAAGTCACCGGGTAGCAAACGTATTCCTGCATGCCCAGTATACTGCCGTGAGTTTTTACAAATCGTGTGGTTTCCGTGAGTCGGGACCCTTTTTTATCGAAGCCGGTATAAAACATATAAAAATGGACTTATAGTGCCAGGGCTTCCCGGTTTAACGATGTTCTAACAGTGCCGAAGTTGATACAGCCGGGAGTTAACCTCGTGACAAAGGCGAAATTATTGACGGCTTACATAAACACGCGTAAAATACTTTTCGACATATTAACTCATAATAAAATCTGCGGACATCCATAATCAGTTTAATCGCCGATCAACAAAGGAGGATACGAATATCGAAGAAGACCGATAATTATATCAATCGACAGTATTTCGAATGTTTAAATAACAGGGGAGGTCTCAATTGAAAAACATAAGAGGTTTGAAAGCGGTTCTAGCCACGTTTCTGCTGATATTACTCGTTTTGCCAGTGATGACTGGCTGTGGTGGCGGAAGCGTTACCGTAGGTATCAGTCAGGTCGTTACTCATCCGGCTCTCGATGCTACGAGACAGGGTGTTATCGACGCTCTGGCAGATAACGGGTATGTGGAAGGTGACAATCTGGCGATCGACTATCAAAACAGCGAAGGCGATCCGTCTCTATTTGCCTCCATTGCCCAACAGTTCGTCACGAATAAAGTTGATCTTATTGTTTCTATCGCTACCCCTAACTCCCAGGCGGCGATTGCCGCTGCGGAAGGAACCGACATACCCGTCGTCTTCACGGCGGTTACCGACCCCGTCGGTTCAGGGCTGATAAGTGATTGGAATTCTCACCCGAATGAGAAAGTCACTGGCGTCAGCGATATGATAGTCGTATCGGACGACGTCGATTTAATCAAGGATATAATCCCGGGCATAAAAAAACTCGGCACTATGTATAATTCCGGTGAATCGAACTCCGTGTTCCTGGTCAGCGAACTGCACAAAGCATGTGATGCTCTGGGTATTGAAGTAGTAGAGGCGACAGTCTCCACCAGTGCCGAGGTATCCACTGCCGCACAATCTCTTGTCGGGCAGGTCGATGCTGTCTGGGTAGGCACCGATAACACCGTTGTTTCCGGTCTGGAAGCGCTCGTTGGCGTCTGCGAGGACAATGAAATCCCGCTGTTTGCCGCTGATGAGGACTCAATCGACAGGGGCTGTATCGCTGCCTATAGTTTCGATTATTATGATATCGGTTATCAGACCGGCGAAATGGTGGCTAAAATTCTCGACGGAAAAGATGTTACGACTATTCCGGTCGAGAAAGGCAAAGTAATCAGCCTTTCGGTAAATACGGCTGCAGCCGAGCGTATGGGTATAACTCTTTCCCAGAGTATCATCGATAAGGCAGCGAAAGTATACGATAAATAGTCGGCTTCACTACCGGTAGCCGAAAATAAGAATTCGCTAACAGAAAACAGGTTGGGGAAATAAGGAAACTGTGTCTTGGATAGTATAGGTAATCTGCTGAGCGTCTCCCTGTATGAAGGTCTGGCCTTCGGTCTGGTTGCGCTGGGTGTTTACATTACATTCCGCATTCTTTCCTTCCCCGACCTTTCTGTTGACGGAAGCTTCCCTCTCGGCGGTGCAATCGCCGGGACCTTGATAATAAACGGCGTCAATCCCTGGCTGGCAACGTGTGCGGCATTTTTTGCAGGTTGCGTGGCCGGTTTTGTAACCGGACTGCTGAACACCAAACTCAGGATTAATGCTTTGCTTGCCGGAATCCTGATGATGGTGTCCCTGTATTCCATAAACCTTCTGATAATGGGCCGTTCCAATATTCCCCTTCTTCGGGAAATAACCGTATTCGATCAGGCGGCGGACTGGTTCGGAACAAGCACGAATTTAGTACTTTCCATCATATTTATGGCGGTCCTGGCGGTTATCGTCTTGGTGATTTTAAACTGGTTTTTACGTACTGAAATCGGCCTTGCTCTGCGAGCAACCGGGGATAATGAACAAATGATACGCGGCCTCGGCGGAAATACCGACATGACTATCATGATGGGTGTATCTATTTCCAACGGTTTCGTGGCGCTTGCCGGAGGTCTGATAGCTCAGAACCAGGGATTTACCGACGTGGGAATGGGTATCGGAATGATAGTAATGGGGCTGGCATCCGTCATCATCGGTGAGGGTATATTCCGGCCCAGGGGAGTTACGTTTGTCCTTCTTGCGGTATTCGGCGGAACCTTCGTCTACCGGCTTTTTCTCAGCATCGTACTCAGGCTGGGACTGCCTCCGTCCAATTTGAAACTGATTACGGCAGTACTGGTAGTTGCAGCTCTTTCCATTCCTTTGATACGTAAGAAAATACGCGGTGACTGGATACCGCCGGCGGTCAGGATGTAGCAGGAAAATGTCTGTGAACAGTTCTCAATCTCTTCTCCGGCTTAATAATGTTAGTAAAAAATTCGGGGTTGGCTCGGTCGACGAGGTGAAAGCTCTCGATAATATCAGCCTGAACATCGATAACGGTGATTTTATTACGGTTATCGGGAGTAATGGTGCCGGTAAGTCCACTCTGCTGAATGTTATTGCGGGAGTATATCCGCCGGATAAGGGCGGTAGTATCAACATTAATAACAGGGATATCACCGGGGTCAGCGAGTATAACCGGGCTGAGTATTTCGGCAGGGTGTACCAGGACCCTCACATTGGGACCGCGGCCAAGATGACAATCGGTGAAAACCTTTCGCTGGCAATCGCCAGGGGAAGGCCCAGGGGGCTGGGTATCGCTACTACGAAAAAGCGCCTGGCATCCTTCCGGGAAATTCTGGCTACGCTTCACCTTGGGCTGGAAGACAGGTTGAATACCCTGGTCGGTACCCTTTCCGGAGGACAGAGACAGGCACTGGCTCTGGTTATGGCTACGATAAGCCGGCCTTCCTTGCTGCTGCTGGACGAACATACTGCCAAACTGGACCCGAGTACGGCGGGAATCGTGCTGGGTCTTACCGAGAATATCGTTTCCAGCGAGAACATAACCGCCCTGATGGTTACGCATAATATGGAGCACGCTTTGCGTTACGGAAACAGGCTGTTGATGATGCACAAAGGTAAATTAATCGTAGACCTCAACAGCCAACGTAGAAAAGGCATTACCGTTGCCGATTTACTGGCAGCCTTCGAACAGGCAAGCGGTGAGCAGCTTGCCGATGACAGTATCCTGCTCAACACTTCGGGTCCCTCGGACAGTAGCGAATCTTAAGGATCTCCGCTCTATAATCCGCTTTACATTAACCTTAGACACTGAACCGGAGTGAAATCTCCGGTTTTTTACTGTATTTATTACACAGAAATTAGGCTCAGGAGAGTATTGTTTACACATATCGATGATGATATAATCTCGTTTAATTTTTTCATTAGAAGGCTCAAACAACCAGTAAACTACCGGCTGAAAAGATTGGGAGGTAATGCAGATAACGGATACAAGATGGTTCAGGGTCTTTACCCGCCTGGCATACTTTTTCTGTATTATATATTCGATTATATTCACCGTGGCTTTAATATTCGGGTCACCTATGGCTCCAATACCACTCTGGATATGGATATTGCCTGTTGTTTTATTTGTTAACTTATTCCTGGACTTAAAAAAAAGACTAATCTCCGGGAGTTTATTCGTTATAATTGGGATATTTCTGACTATCTGGGATTCGATTACAGGGACGATCGGTTTTCCTTATTTTCACCTGACTATCGTGGTTGGAGGGATTATGTTTATTGTTTTATGGAGGGTGGGAGATAAATCATCTACCCCAACTGAAGAAATTTAGAGACAAAAATGGTGGTAATGGGTATTAATCAAGCCGGAGACCCTTCTCCGGCTTTTTCTTTTTGCCAAACAGCGAGAGTGCAAATGAACACGGACATAATCAACAGGAGTGTATTATAGATTTTATAGAAAATCTTAATATATAATCGATTAACAGAATCAATAATAATCGTGTAAAGTAGAATAATCCAAAGTCAGTACGGGCAGAACTGAAATAATGGTTAAAACGGACTTACTTACCAGAATTGGAATCGTTCGCGGTGTATTTATAAAGGATATCCTCTACTTCTTAATTCCGTTTCTTACAGTCTTTTGCATCGCGATGTATTTTAGTGCAAGGGACGGGCTGAAAGGATTCTGGGCTACCATTGGGGATTTAATCAGGCAACCGCAGAGTTTAGCTGATACGTCGGTCTGGATGATTGCGGGGTTGGCTCTCTTTATTATCGGTTTTGTTATTATTATAGCTGGTCATATTACACTCTGGAAAAATTACTCCTCGTTTCTGGTAATTCATAAAGACCATCAACTTATTACGCACGGAATCTATCGCTTCATCAGAAATCCAATCTATTTAGGAACCCTCATAGCCTGCATTAGTTTATCGGTATATGCTGCCAGCCTGTATGGCTTTTTAACTTCTCTTGTTCTTATCCCGATATTCCTGATAAGGATCCGGCTTGAAGAAAGATTATTGGCAGAAGAATTTCAGGAAGCGTTTATGAAGTATAAGAAGGCCACCAAGAGGTTGATCCCGCTGATATATTGAAATGAAGATATACGGCGGAAGAAATAAAATGGTGGCAACGGGTGGATTCGGACCACCGACCGAGGACTTTTGAGGGCCAGGGTCAGTTTAGATTGACTATCAAGGTATCATTGTCCGGTGACGCATATGTCTATTTGATAATCTTCACCATGATATTCATCGTTATTTCCTCGGCGTACGCCTGAGCTCAAACCTGTTCCTCACGTTCGGATCCGGGCAGGTTACGGTGTATGTTTCGGGATCGTTTTGCCAGGGATATTGTCCGCCATACCGCATCACCATAACAGCGTCATTGATGGTCTTAAACGCTGAAGGACACATATTCTCGAGGACCATTTCTCTCGGGTTATTTAATTCCCAGGTATCACCTTCCTTGTGACCGTAACCGCAGACTCCGTCGCACTCCTTGCCGATCATCTTGACGGTGACATTATACGCATCGGCTTTTTTATCGGTCTCAGGTTCGCGTCTCACTTCGAAAACGTTGTTAACCAGGTGATCGGGGCAGCACTGGGTGACGACATTCGGATCCGGTTCCCACGGGAAACTGCCGCCGTTTTTCAGCACCTCGATAAACGGGCGAAGAGAGTTGAATGCAAAGCTGCATAATCCCTGCGGAGCCGTATTATCGTACAGCCATTCGGTACCCGGTTTATGACCCTGGTTACAGGGCTTGTCATTTTTTAATAATTTAATTTTGATTTTATAACGGTCCGCCATTTTTCTCCCTCCATATGTCAGAAAATATGCTCTATGCTATATGATGCTCGTAAAGGTGTCAACACTGGGTTTTCTTGTCCCCTGGTCATAATGGCTGGTATGGAGGAAATATGAAAGAACTCTATGCCGGGATAATTGTGTCTCCTGAATCCATTATTATTGGCGAAGGTCTGATTCTGAAGTATATGTGGAAATAAACTGGTGGCAACGGGTGGATTCGCTCCAGCTACTTATGGTTGCCAGTCCGGTAGAATTGCCTTATCGACCGGGTAATCCACTTTTTCCTCTCCGATATATGCTGAATATTCCGGTGTAATAGGGCAGTTTACGAAGAAAAAGGGCGTGCCTACTCTCCTGTGAATAATCGGGCAGTGTACCAGCCCGGCTGGGATATGAACCGTGCAGGTCTGGTTAATGATGATCTTTTCACCACTGTCACCGATATAGATTTCCGATTCAGCATCGTAAGCTCTCAAATCCTCTGTACAGGGAACAAACGCGAAGACTTCATCAAAATCGTGCTTATGGGGGTCTTCTTTCATTTCATAAGGTTCATTCACATGGGTAAACCTGATCTGGAAGTTACTGTCTTTCAGGGCGAAATATATCATTCCTAAAAATGGAGGATAGATACTGTCACGCACGATATTGGCGGTTATAAGATGGTTATAATTGGATTCGGTCATTTCTCCCGCACCTCCTTGATAGTAGTATACAGGTTGCATTAAGAAAGTAAAAACAGACGGGATTGTTATACCTGTGTTAAATTGGTGCACACCTGCTAACAGGTGATATTTGGTGATATAATCTGATTTGCTGAAGGAACCGGTCCGGTAAACGAATACCGCACACCATTTACCGTTTTTATTTTGACAAACAGTATGACAGACACAAATTACGCTATAGAAACCAGAGGACTGATAAAGAGGTATCCGACGACTGCCAGAATGACAGAGGGTGGGCGTGGTAGAGGTTTCGGGGGCAGCGTAAGCTCTTTTGGCAATATATTCGGAGTCTTGAAGCGAAGACAGGGATCTTATATAGAGGCTTTACGAGGGATTGATTTACAGGTCAAAAAGGGTGAAGTGTTCGGACTGCTGGGTCCTAACGGTGCCGGAAAGACAACACTGATTAAAATACTGTGTACGCTGGTAATCCATGATGAAGGTTCCGCGTATGTTAACGGTATCGATGTAAAAAAAGAACCTGGAAAGGTGTTGAAGAACCTGCAGGCCGTTCTTCCGGAGAGTCGCGGTTTTACATGGAGGTTATCGGGGCGGCAGAACCTGGCTTTTTACGCTCTCCTCTACGGTTTGAAAGACTCGGAAGCAAAAAAACGGATAGAATACCTTCTGGAACTGACAGGACTCCAGGACCGCGCTGACGATGGTTACCAGCGGTACTCGACCGGCATGCAGCGTAAATTACTGCTTTGCCGGGCTTTGCTGAGAGAAACTCAGGTGCTCCTGTTCGACGAACCGACCGTTGGTCTGGATCCCACATCGGCAATGGAATTTCGGCACCTTTTGCGTGACAGACTTGCCCGTGAAGAGGGTAAAACCATCGTTCTCAGCACACATAATCTTCCTGAAGCTCAGGATATCTGCGACCGTATTGCGATACTTGACAGGGGGAAAATATCCATGTGTGATACTCCGGACCATATCCGGTACACGATGTCTGATGAAAAGATTATCAATATCACCCTGGTAAATGCTGAGTACGATGAAAAACAGGAAATAATTTTTAACAATCTGGAAAAGGTACCCGGAGTGTACGGCATTACCCCTGAACTGGACATCGATAAGAATCTCGCCAGAATTTCAATACGCGTCCAGAAGGACTTACTTCTTTCAACAATCCTGGAAATACTGTCCGGATATGACCTGCAGATTGGAGGAATAACTACTCAGGAACCGACTTTTGAGGACGCTTTTACAAGCATTACCCGGAGGAGAAGGAAAGAATAGCGAAGGGTTTATAGAAGCAAACGATGGAAATCCCCATTTTCATAAAACAGATAGCCGCATTTACCAAGCGTGATTTTTTCAGCTGGACTACCTACAAGACCACGATGATTACGCAGATTATCAATATCTTTATCGGAGTCTTTTCCTGGGGTGTGGCTGCTACATATGTCCAGCGACCGGTCCAGGAAATGTACAACAGCGACTACATTTCTTTTCTCGTGGCAGGGGTGGCAATCAGCAACCTTATCATGCCTATCGTTCAGGGAGTCGAAAGACAGCTTAATCCATGGACACTCGAGACGATTTTGATGACGGATATCAATACGGCGGTATTTATCATCGGTAACATATCGTGGACTTATATTCTGTCGGTCATCACTTTCATACCTTACCTGATTATAGGAATCACCGTATTTCATGCTCAACTCCATGTAAATGTTGCCGCGGTAATCCTGGCGTTCATTATTTCTGCAGCTATACTGCTTGGACTTGCCATGATATCTACCGGAGTTAGAATAGTCACAAAATCAACCGATCCGATAACCTGGTCGATAAACGTTCTCCAGAATCTTTTTGCGGGGATATCTTTCCCCGTGGTTTTTCTTGATACGATATTCTTCCCGGGAGTCTCAACCATCTCATGGTTTCTACCTCAGACCTGGGTGTACCACCTGTGTCGGCTGGCAATGCTGACCAACCCGTCACTGCTGGACCCCAAAATAGCATTGGAATTCCTGAAAGGTGGGATATTTGCAATCGTCCTGTTACCCATAGGATATAAACTGCTCTGGTGGGGAATATCGCGCTCCAAGCGTGAGGGAACGCTGGGCTGGTATTAACCGGTATTTATCATTCCTTTTCGAGCAACAGACATAAAAATGGTGGCAGCGTGTGGATTCGGACCACGCATATTACCACCGTTTATTACGGATAGTCGGGTGTTTCTACAGGTCTATGTATTCCTTGGGATCGAAGTTCTTGTCTCTGGTCCAGACGGTAGCTTTTCCCTTCAGGCGATACAGTGCTACGACGTCGATCCCGTGTTTTTCAACCGTAGGTTTCATAAACGGACGTTCTTCAACCATCTTTTCCTTTGCCTTGACATCGGTGATGATTTCGGCTGTCCCGCTGACTCTTACCTGAGTGCCGCCTTTAAGGTCGTTAAAGCAGAGTTCCATTTTGGGATTATCTACTACCTGCTGATGAATATCCTTAATCGTCCAGGTCTGGATTATGATACCGTCTTCATCGGCTTTCCCTATTCCCATGGCGCGTACACGGGGCTGGTCTCCCTCGACGGTTGCCATCCAGGCAATAGAATTGGCTTTGATAAGTGCGAAAATCTCTTCTTTTGTCATCTCATTCCCCTTTCCGGAAATAAAAGTTGTAACAACGGGTGATTCGGATCATCAATTTACCTGTTTCGACACAACAACCTATGATTTCTCTAAGATGATCCGTATCGAATCTCCTTTATCCAGCTCAACGGATGACTGAAATTTCTTTGTCTCGATACGGTCGATTTTTAAGTCTATATCATGATTTAATTTGATTCTCCCTTTTATAGTACCGGATGCTTCGTCCGGATGCGAAGGTTTTTCTCGTCCCCACGAGAGTTTATGCTCTTCGCTTAACGAGGGGTCTGCTTTTATGGTGATTTTCAGAATGTCTCCCTTTTTCAGGTCTTTTGATGGTGTTAAGTGCATGTCGTTGACATCATGGATTTTAACCTTCAGTTCCTGTCCACTGCTGATATCTTTTTCTACCTTACCGATTGTTTCACCGAGGATTATCTCTTTCTGCCGTTCAGCCTGTTCTTCATCCTGGACTCTTTTTGCGTGTGCAGCCATTCTTTGTTCATAATCTGATGTCATGTTTCCTCCCATAATTCAAGATCTGTCAGTCTAGAGTTATTCTACATCAAATACAGGTATTGATGCAGGAAATCATATATCGTATCCTGCCGGGGCTGGAAAAAACGAGAATGAATAAATTGGTGGCAACGGGTGGATTCGGACCACCGACCAAGGGCTTATGAGTCCCCTGCTCTACCACTGAGCTACGTTGCCACGTGAAATATTGTATCTACTGGCACTACGGGTGTCAAGCATTTTGTATTCGTTTGTATCTAAAGAGGTTGCCATTCACTTTCGACGAATATCTGGCTAACCTGCACCATCGGATACGGACCATAATTCTTTATTAACCTCACCCCTGTTACGAATAATCCCCTCTCCTTAAAAAGAGAGGGGATTTTCGAAAATAGCACTATTTGCAGTCAAACTATTTTTTCTTATTGACGGAGAACGTTTGCCAGAGTGGTTTAAGAGCGGGGGAGGGAGGAATGACGGGAAAAAGGGCAGAAACGATAGAGAGTGTACATGCGGAGCCAGGCAGGGACGGATTGCTTCGTCCGCATCCGGCGGACTCGCAATGACCTGTTTAAGTTAAACCTGCCTGTGTTAAAGCTTTTCCGGGCAGGTATGCATTTTCTATGAATATAGCTAATAATTCGGATTTGTATGAATCGTCTGACTTGAATATATCACCTTTCCTTCCCTCGCTTTGTGTCCAGGCACTTGTTTTTTCAACGTTATCCACGTACTCGACATCGCCTGCAGGCAGTCCTCTTTTGGAGCACCCTCTTCCCTTTTCAAGGGGAGGGTGTAGTGGTCAAGTAAAAATGGACACATCAAGAAGAGGTACGAGACAAAGCTTCAAATTCACAGGGACTCAGGTAATTAATAGACGAGTGTAATCGTTGGCTGTTGTAAAACATCTCTATGTAG
>DAOULV010000011.1:0-22089 GCA_034416335.1 Dehalococcoidales bacterium | reverse complement strand
TATCCGCCGGCATGAGGGAGACGGCGCCGACCTCGAACGTTCCTTTCCCCTGTCCGACGATCTCCAGGCGAGCGTTGTCGCTGACCGCAGATGCCCGGAAGTGCAGGGGAAAGCTCCGATACTCCGCACCCGGGTCGCCGATCGGCTGCTCCAGAGCGCTGCCGTCGTCCTGGACGAGGCGCACGCGGATGGCGACGCCTGGATCGCCCGACAGAACGATCCTGCCGACGTAGGTCTTGCCCGGAACGAGGGCAAGCCTCTCCTGCGAAATGCCCGCGGCAGTGCCGTCTGACGGGAGGCCGATGACCGGGGAATGGATGCCGGTGAACGGGCGCTCGGTGTCCATGGTCACCGTGCCCGCCGGACCGATCACCTTCCACGGCGAGCCCCACAGGTAGTCATAGGGACCCGATCCCCAGTAGGGATCGGATGTAGTCCCCCAGGGAGCGTATCGGTCGCGGACAATGAAAAAGAACTTCCGATCCTCGAGCATCTCTGCCCACAAGCCGCCATAGATGCTTCTGCCCAGGTGCTCGATGAACTGGCCGTAGATGTACTTCGATATCGGGGCCCTCACCCGGGAGGTGTCGATTCGGACCTGGCTCCCTGCCCGCGCGATGCCGAGCAGGGCCAGGATACATGTGAGCAGGAACAACCTTCGGGAAAACAGCCCGGCTCTACGCCGCCGTAGGCTACAGGGAGCATACGTATCGTTTGCTTTACTCGTTGAAGCAGGCGGCGGGGCCGGGGGGATTTCCGGTGTCGGTGGGACTGATCGACAACCGTTAGTTCCGAAAGAGACGATGCTGGCGAGACTAACTAAAGGAGATTGGGCATATTTCAGGTTCCAGTACATAGAAGGGCCTCCTTCCAATAGATTCGGACTTGTCTCGTAAACCGGGGCGAGCAGACTCCGGAGCTATGAGGAGAGGTGCCGACTCAGCCTGCACAACACTATTCTACTTTAAGTCCAGGTCCGGAATCCAGTCTAAAGGGGGCAATCCCTGGCGCCGGAAAAGGGAGCGCAGCGGGAACCCCAAGGGGCGACCTACGGGACGTGGTTGGAAGCAATACACCAGCTACAAGGTACACCGTTGCCGGGCGACATGAGACACATACCCGCGTCGTCCGCGTTGACGGTGATATCTATAGTGTTCGACCCGTCGGTCCGGCGCTCCGAATCAACGTTCCAACTCTCCCCGCTGCCGCGCCACTCCGGGGTTCGATACCGCTCTCCTGAGCTAGCAATCTACCTCCCTGTCTGCTCCGGGGGTTACCCTGTCTCTGCGTTCTATTCGTCTTCGTGAGGTTCTCTTCTCCCGTTGCAGGCGACAGGCTTAGGTCCGGAAACCGCCATCCGAGGTGGGCATCGCACTCCAGCCTGTTGTGCATGAGTACCTCATACGCCCTGATGGTTGCCCGATTCGGGCACCTGGACGTCCACTTAAGATTATTATAACATTTTTTATCATTTGTAACTTTTTCTATCACTGAAAGTGGATTATAATACCGAATAGATCAAAATCTTAGAGGAGGATTAAGGTGAAAAACAAAATGTTGCTGATCCCGCTTGTGCTGGTGTTAGCTGTCAGCTTGATTGTCATCGGCTGTAAGGGCCGGGAAAAAACGACAGCGGCAGAAGTGAAGACTTTGAGGATTGGATCTCTGCTCTGCCTGACAGGCTGGTGGTCTGTAGATGATGTTCTACAGCAGAAGGAACTGGACGCTACAGCAAAATACATCAATGACAACGGTGGAGTCACTGTTCAAGGGCAGAAATACAATATCGAGCTAGTCACGGAAGACGGCCAAAGCACTATGGACGGTGTCGCTGCCGCAGCAAGAAAGCTAATCTATAACGACAACGTCCAGTTTATTGCTGGTCCAACAGCATTATGGCCGTTTGGTTCAAGCCCTATATTTGCACAGGCGGACGTAATGGATGTCGTAAGCTTCGCCGGGAACTCGCCGGGAAATATGGACGCATCAACACCCAATACATTCCTTGCCGGGGCCGGTACTTTGGGATCGATGGAAGTCGCCATTGCAATCCTGCAAAAATACTTCCCGGATGCCAAGTCAGCAGTCGTGATGAGGCCTGATGATGGAAACACCCCCCACATCCAACCGGCAATGAAGACGGCTCTGGCAAATGCGGGGATTACGTGGGCCGGTTTTGTTACCTATTCCAATACGACGACCGATTTCAGCCCTACAGCATCCCAGCTTCACTCGATTGAAGCAGATGCCATACTCCATGTAGATAGCAACGCTCCAATGATCGCCAGTATCGCCAAAGACCTGAGAGGCCTGGGTGATAATAGACCGTACATTACCGGCGTCATTTGTCCCCTCAAAGACGTGATACAAATAGCCGGTATAGACGTGTGTCATGATGTCAGCACGGCCGGGGCTGCGATGGACGTTCCGGGCAACCCAGCCCAGCTGAATGCCGTTATCAAGATTCTTACAGACCAGAGCGGTGGTAAAACCCCTTCACTCGTCCTGATGAATGCCAATGCTCTCTATGCCCTGGTCAGCGTCATAGAGGCAGCAAATAGCCTTGACCCCGCCACTGTGAGAGCCTACTGGGAGAAAGCGCAGACTGTTGATACTCTGTATGGACCAGGCGTAGTATCCGGAACCAAGACCTTTGGTATCGCTGACCACGCCCTGACTATGCCCAGCCCCTATCAGATAGTGCAGAATGACAAAGTGGTATCCGGATGGGTAGACATACCGCCAATTCCGTAGGTTGATTGGTTTTATAACCTGGGGTAACCGGGGTGGGGAGGATAGAACCCACCCCGGTTTTGATATTAGTCAACTAAGCTATGAAAGCAGCCGAGGGTAGAGTAACAACGTGAAACTGATATTGCCAACTATCGTTAATACACTGATGTTGTCATCTGTATATATATTGGTGGCGCTGGGTTTTGCCTTTCTTTTTAGCATGCTCAGAATCCTAAATCTGGCACATGGCGCCATATATATGATCGGCGGCTACATTGGACTGATATGTATAACGATATTAGGCCTCAATCCCTGGATAGCAGTAGTACTTTCAGCCGCAATTGTAGGCTCCTTGGGGTTATTCCTGGAAAAGTTCTGCTTCAGACCCTTTGTGGGTGATTTTAACCGCATAGTAATGATAGGTGTCGTTATCATCATATTCTTGGAGACAACGGTAAATATTATCGCGGGAACTCAAACACTCGGTTTGCCCCCTTTCGTAGCGGGCTCTTCTCAATTCGGGCCTATCGCGATAAGCAACCAGAGGCTGATAATCTTCGGTATCAGTGCCGTTCTACTGCTGATGATATTATGGTTTGCGTATAGGACGCGACTGGGGCAGCAAATGCTGGCTATTTCACAAAATATGGAGGGAGCCGCTTTGCAGGGGATCAATGTTCACCGCGTTTCGGCTATCGCTTCCTTTGTAGGATGTGCCCTGGCAGCCGTAGCCGGATGTTTCATGGGTTCCTTCCTGTATTTAACCCCTTTTATGGGTGACTATATACTGGTCAAAGTGCTGATCCTGGTGATGATTGCCGGAATAGGAAGCATAAAGGGCATTCTTGTTGCCGGATTGATCCTGGGCGGTCTGGATGCTGTCTTACCCATCTTGACAAGCGGAGCTACAGGTGACGCCATCGTAATCATGGTAGTCGTTGTTATTTTGCTGATTAAACCTAGGGGTTTCTTCGGATACGAAGCCTGATACCAGAAAACAGGGTCGGAGGATTATAATCATGAGTGACAATAGGGGTTCCATCCCCGATACCTCTTCACCGACCAAAACTACGGGCAGAGGAAAGAAATGGTTGAAGCCGTCTCTCTATGGACTGGCGGTATTACTATTTGCTTTGTTGCCTTTATTCTTCAGCTCTCCCTACGCGCTCTACATTTTGATCTTGATTTTTGTTTATATCATCGCTGCTGAAAGTTTTCGTATTATAAATATTTCCGGCCAGTTTCCGTTGGCGCATGGAGCCTTCTTGGGTCTCGGTGCCTACTTTTCCGCTATGGCAGCGATGTGGTTGAACTGGCCGCCATATGTCGCTATCCCTGCAGCCGCTGTGGCAACAATGGTTGTAGGTATCATCACCGGTTATCCGTTTTCCAGGTTGAGAGCATTTTACTATGCCATGGGAACTCTGTTCTTTGGAATAGGTGTAGTATTTATAATCGAGGCTGGCGGGAAATGGACCGGTGGTTATAGTGGTATGACCGATACCCATCCCATCTTTGTCGGCGGCTCGAACATTACTTACTATTATTTCTTTCTAGGACTGGCTGTGTTTAGTTGTATCGCTATGCATAGGTTCGAGTTCAGCCGTATTGGCATGAGTTTGAAAGCCGTAGCTCAATCACCTCTTGTAGCTTCCAGTATAGGAATCAATGAGAGTTTCTACAGAATACTTGCCGTGGCGGTAGGTTGTTTCTTTGTAGGCCTGGCGGGTGCAGCTTATGCTCCTTACAATATGGTATTATCGCCCACCAGCTTTGGTTTCATGACTACCTTGTGGATCGCTGTGTATGTAATCGTAGGTGGTATAAAAAGCTTTGCCGGGCCTATTATCGGTACGATAATAATCATGCTTATTCCCGAATTATCCCGGGGACTGAAACTGTATTCGCCGTATGTTTCTGTAGTAATACTAGCTCTGATTATCTACCTGATGCCCGAGGGCCTGGTCAGCTTACCCAAACTGGTCAGGGAATGGTATTCGGGACGCAGAAAAAGAGAAAAAGTTGCCCCCCCTTCTTGAAATCAGCGGCCTAACTAAAAAATTTGGCGGCCTGACGGCAGTCAGCCAGTTTGACATGTACGTCAACGAGGAGGAGATAGTTGGCCTGATCGGTCCCAACGGGGCCGGCAAGACCACTATTTTCAATTTAACTACTGGGGTATTCCCGCCGACCAGAGGCAAGGTAGTCTTTGATGGGACCGATATAACCGGCAAAAAACCCCATAAGATTGCCGAACTGGGCATAGGCCGGACCTTTCAGTTGAATCCCCTTTTTGCAGATTTTACCGTCCTGCAAAATGTGGTGGCCTCATTTTATCTCCGTCCCAAGTCGAGCCTGTTCGATATATATTTTAATACCAGGACCTACCGCCGTAACGAGGCCTATATCCTGGAGCAATCCCTGGAAATCCTGAAGCTGGTGGGACTGGAGAAGGACAAGGACCAGCTGGCCAATAACCTGCCTCACGGCTATCAAAAGATGCTGGGAGTGGCCAGGGCACTGGCGGTCAAGCCCAAATTGCTGTTGCTGGACGAGCCGATAGCCGGCATGAACCCGGACGAGATTGACTTTACCCTGACCAACATCAGAAGGACGCAGCAGCAGGGGACGACTATCGTGGTGGTGGAGCACAACATGAAGATTATGAATCTATGTGACCGGGTGGTGGTGATAAATTTTGGCCAGAAGATAGCCGAGGGTACTCCTGAAGAGGTGAGGAAGAACCAAGAGGTAATTCGAGCCTATTTTGGCGGTGAACATGCTGCTTGAAGTAAAAAACATAACTGTACACTACGGAAAGTCCATGGCGATAGAAGACGTTTCGCTGGAGGTGGCCGAGGGCTCGGTGGTCAGTATTATCGGTGCCAACGGGGCAGGTAAGAGCACTACTCTGAGGGCTATCTCCGGGCTGGTACCCTTGACCTCAGGGGAGATATGGTATATGGGCAATAAAACCAATGGTAGGCAAACGGAAGAAATCGTGCGCCTCGGTATCTCCTTGGTCCCTGAAGGTCGGCAGCTTTTTCCCTACCTCACCGTTTTGAGCAACCTCAAACTGGGTGCTAGTTTACGCAGAGACAAGAGTGAAATAAATAAAACTCTGGAAGAGGTATACAAAACATTTCCGAGATTGGCAGAGAGAAGCAAACAGGATGCTGGAACCCTGAGTGGAGGCGAACAGCAGATGCTGGCCATCGGGCGTGCACTGATGAGCAAGCCCAAATTGCTCTGCATGGATGAGCCTTCACTCGGATTAGCTCCTGTATTAGTCGATCAGTTGGGTGATGTCATCAAGAATATTAATCAAAGGGGGGTTAGCGTCCTGCTGGTAGAACAGAATGTTCACCTAGCTCTTGATGTGGCCAGTATGGGTTACGCTCTGCAGGTCGGGAGAGTCGTCCTAGAGGGTGACATCGATAAGATTAAGTCCAGCGACATCGTCAAGAGGGCCTACCTCGGGGGATAGATCATATTATAATGTTTGCCTTATACCGGCATGGCCTACCTGAGTCGATTCTAATCGACGAACAATTAAGCGAGATGAAAGGCTAACTCAAAAGTTCTACCTATTGTACGCTACCGCCCACCACTAGCTAGTACTTTCTAGTTTTTTTAATATCCTCCATTTTATCCCAGGTTTCATAGTCAGTCGGAGGCTCCGGATAGTAGTAAACTGGTTTGTCCATACGGTAATTATCCGTTTTAGGACAAGGTACAGGCGGAACGGTGATATTGTAATTGTGGATACCGTCGAGCGCCGGGAACAGGCATTCTTTGAAATAGCTGCGCTGCTGATACAGCCATCCATACGCCGCCTCGCCTTCGGCATAGATAAACCAATGCATATGCCATATTTTCCACCTGCCATCGATTTTGATCATGTCATAATAAGTTTTCCCAAGCGACCACACTTGAGAATATGCCTGAGCCAGGCATTTATACCCGGGAGAATAGTTAGCGACTCTGGCTGTTTTACCGTCCTTAGCAACGACAATAACTTGTGTCGTCGAATCGTGTTCGACAAGAGCGCCCGGCATGCGCGCAAGAATTGGCCGCTGATCGAAAAACTCACGAATCGGCCGCTCGCCGACGAACTTACCGCCCATTGACCCGTCAAGCGAAATATCATCCATTTCAAACGCAAAATCATGTAGTATCGCATTGGCGTCAGCTCCCTGGAAATTTAAACGATATTTGTTGATGACTTTTTTGATTTCAAGGATATCTTCGGCAAGCGTTATTTTTTTTTCGAGTTCATCGAGACGTTCTTTGAGATCTTTTTCATTCATGTGAGGATTCCTCCTGCTAGTATTCCCTCGTAAAATCCATAGCCGACATGCCGTCCCATTTTTCATATGGCCTAACCGGCTCAGGCATAAGGTAATTCTGTTTGTCCGTACTGTACCATTTCGGATAAGGCCAGTCTTTGGGATATGTGCTGGGCAGAACGTCCGCTTTCTCTTCATATACATCCGCAACCGCGGGATTTTCCTGCTCTTTTTGTGTCACCTCCTGGCATTCGAGCCAACCAACCATGAGCGGCGCTTCGAAAGTCCTGAACCATCTAACATGCCAGATTTTCCATTGGCCGTCTTTTTGTTTAAAAAAGTCGGCATAATACTTGCCGTATATCCAATTTTGCATCATGGCCTCTGCAATCCCATCAGCGCCCGGGGCAAAACAGGTAAGTTTTACGCTCATGCCGTCTGCTGCGATTTCAACGACAGGAGATGTAACATAATAGTAACTGAAGATACCTGGTTTTTGAGCGAGTTTAGGCATGTATGAAAAATGTTTTTTTAGCTGATTACGCCCTTGTATAACGCCAAGATCCGCCATTTCCAAAGATACATCATCCTTTTCGTCTGAAAATGTACTCATTATCCCATCTATATGCAGCATCCCGTAGTAATGTATATATCGATGAAAGACGTCGAGCACCATATTGATATCTTCGCTTTTTTGTGCCACCGCTTCAATTTCTTCGATCTGTTTAATGATATTTTGCATTTTTATCTTCCTTTCACTCATTTAACTTTTGACGGATCCCAGTAGTGCCGCAATATCCTTGTATGTTCCAACGCCGTAATACCGTCATATGTCTCGTAAGGTTTTGGGCATTCCGGAATATAGTCACATGGTACTTTTGGATTGAATATATTGGGCCAGTAGGTGCATGGCTTGTTTTGCTTTGTGCTAAACACATCTTTAAGTTCTGGGTGATTCCATTCCTCTCCGTTCCAGGACTGATGATACATAAAGCCCTTTTTCATATCCGAATCATAAATTATGAACCAATGAAGATGCCATATCTTCCACTGTCCATCAGGCTGTTTGATGAAATCCGCATAATAACGTCCCGCTATAAAACTCTGTACATTCGTGAGGGCGACACCCTTGACGCCTTTTGAGAAACAGACCATCTTGGCTGTCTTTCTGTCTCCAGCGATTTCTATGACCGGGCATATAGCCTGTTGTTCGAGCAAAATGCCTGGCTTTTCCGCAAGCCGCGTCATCGCATCATAATAGTCTTGTACCGCTTGCGCGCCTTCAAATACTTCTGAATAAGCCTCTTCAACGGACACATCCAGCATATCGAGAGCAAAGGTGCTGAGTATTCCTTGTTTGTGCTGCAGCGCATAATATTGCAGATACTTGTTGAACACCTTCTCGACTTCCTGTATATCGTTGACGCGCTCTGCCCTTCTCTTCAGCTCTTCGAACCGTAATTGCAATTCGTCCATGCCCTTTCTCCTTTATTCGTTCATTTTTCCTGCTCGCTATTTCGAACCAGCGACGGTGTTTATTATGATTTCTTCATTACACGGACACTGAAAGCAAATGCGCCACGAAGCGATTATTCTTCGCGGCTCTCGGAGCCTTTCCCGAGACTAATGACGGTTTTGACCTCGCCTTCCATCGTTTCAGGCTTAGTAGGGTTCTGGTACGGCCTTGTCATTTCCAGATCGGTCATACCTTCCCATGTCTCGTATGGTGTAGGCGGCTCCGGCAGATTATAAGTCCTCGCTGTGGGATCAAACAGACGAAAATATGATGTCGGTTTTGTCGGTTTCGCCGTATGGATATCCACAATATCCTTGAAACTGTTTTCAATACGCTGCGTAAATTGTGTATGAAGCGGGCCTCTTTCCATATCGGCTTCAAAGGTCTCGAACCAGTGCATGTGCCATATCTTCCACTCCCCACTGTCGAGTTTAATGAAATCAACGTAGAACTTGCCCCAGCTCCACGCCTGCACCCTGGCCGGTGCAACGACCTTGCATCCGGGAGACAGCGACGTCAACTTCGCCGTGTTGCCGTCACCGGCAAACTCAACGACTGGGGCTACACAATGCTTCTCAGTGAGAATGCCACGTCTTTCTGCCATTTTTGGAAGACAGTCAAAATAGTCAGAAACTGCTTTTGCGCCTATAAACACGCCTGATCGGGATGCTTCAAACGAAACGTCCTCACGTTGTAAAGCGAAACAGCTTAGAACGCCCGTCTTATGATGAAGCGCATAATACTGCAAGTATCTGTTGAAACAATGTATGATTTCGTTGTATTCTTCGACGCGTTTTAGTCTTTTGATCAATTCGGCTTTCATAGCATATTGGTCCTTTCTAAATTTTCAGACGATTTTGCATTAGACACGTCATGCGTCATTCATATGCTTCAGTGCCTCTGCCGATACGAATAACGTTGTCTTTACCTTCCTTCATGGTTTCTGGCTTATCGGGGTTCATGTAAAGCCTGGATCTGTCCAAATTTTTAAAGCCGTTCCATGTCTTGTAGGCAACCGCGGGATCAGGCATCATGTAATTGTACTTTTCAGGATC
This sequence comes from Dehalococcoidales bacterium, assembly GCA_034416335.1. GTDB lineage: Bacteria > Chloroflexota > Dehalococcoidia > Dehalococcoidales > UBA2162 > MGML01. The sequence continues at coordinate 12,496 of DAOULV010000011.1, read as the reverse complement.
GTAGAAATTCAGGTAGGTCGTCGGTTTCACCGGTTTAACGATCTGGTAACCCGTGAGGCCTTCACATGTCTTCTCAATGCCCTGCGTAAACTGTGTATGGATGGGGCCTCTTTCCATTTCCGCTTCGAAGGTATGGAAACAATGCAGATGCCAGATTTTCCATTCTCCGTTATCCAGCTTGATCATATCGCCGCAGTATCTGAACCAACTCCACACCTGAACCCTGGCGGGCGCCATGATTTTTATTCCGGGCGATATGGATGTGTATTTTGCAGTTTTGCCGTCTTCGGCAATCTCGATCACGGGTGCCGTCGTGTGATGCTCTGTCATGACCCCCCGTCTTTTTGTCAATTGAGGCAGACAGTCAAAAAAGCTCTTGATGGACTCATATCCGATGCAAAGGCCGGTTTTCGACGCTTCGAAAGAACAGTCTTCACGTTCAATGGCAAATGTACTCAACACACCTTCGCACCATTGCAAAGCCAGATACTGCAAATATCTGGAGAAATTGTTGGTGATCGCTATGTAATCCTCCAACCGCTGTACTCTTTTTAATAATTCGTCTTCATCAAGCGGTATATCATGCAAAGTTTGATTCTCCATTATTAATCGTTCCTTCCTGCGATATTAGAGCGACTGCTCGCCAAGGCGGCGGAAACCTACCAGGCTTTGCCGTATCCTTCATCGCCTCTGCCGAGGCGGACGGCCGACTCCACTTCCCCCTTCATGCTTTCCGGGCTATCGGGGTTTTGATACGGCCTCGTCCTTATTAGGTCGGTCATGCTCTCCCACTCCTCATAAGGCGCCGGCGGTTCAGGCAGCATGTAGTTCCTCGTCTTGGGATTAAAGAGCTTGAAATAAGTCGTCGGCTTATCAGGATCTGCTGTGTAGCAATCCGCCATTTCTCGATAGCTCATCTCGATATCATCGGTATACTGGGTGTGCAGCGGCCCTCTCTCTAACTCTGCTTCAAAAGTCAAGAAACGATGCAAATGCCGGATTTTCCATTCACCGTTTGCCGTCTTAATGAAATCAATATAGAATTTCCCGTTGTTCCACGCCTGTACCCTGGCTCCGGCATTGACATTCAGTCCGGGAGAAAGAGAAGTGAGCTTTGCGGTTTTGCCGTCCCCGGCAATCTCGATGACCTGCTCAAAGCTAAACTGCTCGTACAGCATACCGCGCAATTTCGCCATTTCGGGAAGATAATCGAAATACCGTGAGATAGAATCGGCTCCGATATAGACGCCGGATTTTGCCGACTCAAACGAAACGTCTTCACATTCCAGCGCAAAGCACTCGAGGACACCGGGCTTATGCTGCAGGGAAAGATATTGAAGATATCTGTTAAAGCAATTATTGATCGCGTTAATGGCTTCCATTCTTTCAATTCTTTTTGTTATTTCCTGAGCCGTGTTTTCTTTATCCACAACACGAACCTCCCTGTCTAAATATAGAAAAACAAAATGTAACAACCAAAATGCGCAGAGCTCTTATACTTCTTGCTGCATAGATTGTTGCTTATTATTCTTTTTTATCCGGATCATATACGTCGTCGGGCCGGCAGAAAAACGGTTTGCTGCGGTGGGTGATCGCGTCCTCCGGCTTTTCAACATATCTAGCTTCGATATCGACCCATTTGTCGTCGTATAATCCAAAAAGGGCCAGCGGCGAGAAGAATTTGTAGCCGGTATAATCATAGTGATTCGTCACATAAACATTGTTCCTGTTTTTTATCACCTGCCGGCCGGTATCGAGCATGGCAATCATCGATGCATGCATCGAATAATGGATGCCCGTCATCTTAAAGCCGTACTCAACAATCGCATCCAAATCGACGTCAGGATTCCCATCCTCATCGGCCGTCAGGTCTGGATACCACTTCCATCCTCTGACAGCCTTGCCTATCTTTTTACATAATTCCGTCTTATCGCCTTCGTAATTATGGACGCCGAAAGGAGACGGGCAAAGCATATTTGCGCCCGCTTCCATGTACCTGTTGCTTCTCTCGACGAACTCTTCGAAATCAGTTGCCGGATTGGCGTCACAGCGTGCAATGACCAGCGCGTCGTCGTCTCCAAAACCTTCGCGTGCCGCCTTCATCCTGAGCGCGGCCAAACTAGCCGGCACTAGCCCGCTTTTTGCGCTTTCGGCGCTGTCGGTGATCAGCACGCCTGCTGCGCCGGCCTTTGCAAGGCGCTTGCATGCGTAATGGCACGACATGGGGCGCCCGTAACCATCATCTGCATCCATGATCAGGGGCATGTCCGTCATGTTGCAGATACGGTCAACGACGTTTACCACTTCCTGTACGCTCAGCAACTGCAGATCGGGTATGCCGGTCATGCTGCACGCCAGATCTGCGCTGCTGATCATAATGATTTCAAATCCGTTGAGTTCCGCTGCTTTCGCGGAGGAACAATCGAAGATCTCCGGAACCAACAGGACTTCTTCCGTATTTCTGATTAAATCTCCAATTTTCGACATATTACGACTCCTTAAAATTTTTTACCGGACAATAGTTATCCATCCGGTTTTTTCCAATTGTCAGATATTATGACAGGCTGCTCTGTGTTTCTTTCCATACTCTTTCAGTTCCGGCATGGTGAGCCTGCAAATATCGGTAGCATACGAGCACCGCGGGTGGAACGGGCAGCCGGGCGGAGCGTTTATCGGGCTTGGCACATCGCCCTGCAACACGATCCTTTGCCGTTTCTGCTCAACATAGTAATCGGTAATCGGAATAGCTGATAACAAAGCTTTTGTATACGGATGCAGCGGATTCTTATACAGATCGTCAGCGCTCGTGATTTCTACGATTTTCCCGAGGTACATCACCCCGATGGTATCGCTGATGTGGCGTACAACCGCCAAATCATGCGCCACTAAAAGATACGTCAATTTAAATTTTTCCTGAAGCTCCTCAAACAAATTGATAATCTGCGCCTGTATAGACACATCCAGAGCCGAAACGGGTTCGTCGCAAACGATCAACTTCGGCGAACACGCCAAAGCCCGGGCAATTCCCAGGCGCTGACGCTGGCCACCGCTCATTTCATGCGGAAATCTATCGCCCATTTTTGGGTCAAGCTCGACAGTTGTTAACAGCTCGTCGACGCGATGCTTGATTTCGGCTTTCGACCGGGGCTTCCTGTCGGTGGTAATGGCTTCTTTTACGATAGAAAATACAGACTGGCGCGGGTCAAGCGAACCATAGGGATCCTGGAAAATCAACTGAATATCACGTCTAAAAGGCCGTAGTTCTTTCTGTGTCAGTTTGACGATATCCGTACCCTGATAGAATATTTGCCCTGCTGTCGGCTTGTATATACTCAATATCACCTTGCCGGTGGTGGTTTTTCCGCATCCGCTTTCACCGACAAGGCCGAAGGTCTCACCCGGTTTGATAGAAAAACTGATACCGTCAACAGCTTTTACAGTCGCATATGTTCTGCTAAACAGTCCTTTTGTGAGAGGGAAATGCATCTTTATATTTCTTAAATCAAGCAACGGTTTATTTTTTGTGTTCGCGCCGTTCAATCTTTAATTTCCCCCAAATCAAGGTGGCATGCTACACAATGCTGATTCCGACCGACCGACCGCAGAGCGGGGATTGGCTTTGTTCCGCATTCATTATTCGCATACTGGCATCGGGGCAAAAAGGCACAGACTGGCGGAAGAGCCACCAGATTCGGCGGTGACCCCGTGATCGGCACTAGCTTTTTACCCGAGACTTCATCCAGTCTGGGAACAGATTTTAACAAACCGATAGTGTACGGATGCATAGGATTTGTCAGCAAATCTTCAGTCGTGCCCGATTCAATAATTTTACCCGCATACATCACATAGATCCTTTTAGCATATCTGGTGACGAGCCCAAGGTTATGGGTCACGATGAGCAATGACGTTTTTATTTCTTCGACGACCGATAAGAGCAGTTCCATCACCTGCGCCTGAGTCGTCACGTCCAATGCCGTCGTCGGCTCATCGGCAATGATCAGCTGGGACCGGCAAGCAATTGCAGTCGCGATCATGACTCTCTGGCGCATGCCGCCGCTCATCTCAAAGGGATAACTCTTCATCCTATTGTCGGGATCGGGGATACCGACGCTGTCGAGCGCTTTGATGGCCATCTGCCAGGCCTCATACTTTGAAACTTTCATATGGACCCTGATAACTTCTGAGAGCTGGAATCCTATCGTGAACACAGGATTAAGCGATGTCATCGGTTCCTGAAATATCATTGATATCTTTGCACCACGGATGTCGCGCACTTCTTTGGACTTTGGTTTATACTTTAGGATATTTTCTCCGTTCAGCAGTATCTCTCCGCCCACTATTTTACCTGGTGGATCCTGAACAAGCTGTACAACCGACAATTGGGAAACCGATTTGCCGCAGCCACTTTCTCCGACCAGCGCTATTACTTCCTGCTTATTTACATAGTAGGAGATATCGTCCACGGCCTTGACTACGCCATTGTTCGTAAAGAACCATGTCTTCAAATTCTTAACTTCAAGAAGTTTTTCCTGAGGCGTGTCTACGGGGTTGCTCATCATAGTTTCCCCCTAAGTCTGGGGTCGAGCGCATCGCGCAAACCATCGCCGACAATGTTAAATGCTACAACGATAAGTATTATGCATATCCCGGGTATTATGGATATAAGAGGGCTTGTGGTAAGGTGGGGATATCCATCAGCCACCATTCCTCCCCATGAAGCTGTTGGAGGATCGATACCAACACCAAGAAAGCTGATTGCCGCTTCCAGCATTATTCCGACTCCGAGATTGATCGTAAACAATACTATCAGGGACGGGAAACAGTTGGGTAAAAGGTGCTTAAACAGTATTACGAAGTTTCTCTGACCGATGATCCTTGACGCCGTAATGAAGTCGTTTTCTTTCAATGACAGCACCAGGCCGTTCATCATACGGACATAGGTCGGCACCATACCGATACCGATCGCCAGAATAATGCTCTGAAGGCCGCCGCCCATGACGGCTGCCAAAACCAGGGTGAATATTATACCCGGAATGGATAGCATTGCGTCGGTAGATCGCAGTATTATCTGACTCGTAATTTTCCCGAAGAATCCGGCCAGAAGACCAAAGAATATGCCAATTGCCGCAGCGAAAAGCCCTGCAAGGAAGCTCGCGTACAATGACACTCTCGTACCGTATATGATCCTGCTGAGTAAATCCCGCCCGAGATGGTCGGTTCCGAGGAAATAAGTAGAGGATGGTTTTTGCAATCTATCCGCAAGAACCTGCACATTGGGATCGTATGGCGATATCAGCGGAGCGAAAACAGCAACAAGTACAAAGATAACAATTATTGCGAAACAAATTTCGGAAATCAGTCCTCTCGCAAAAAATACCCTTACGACCTGGCGAAACTTACTACTGTCTTTTTCATTCGCCCCGTTTTCTATAAAATTCGCAGTGTTTTTTTGATTTGATTTTATCCCCATCTGCTGTCACGCCATCGACTTTCTGATCCTGGGATCGATAAAACCGTATGTGATATCTATAATAAGATTCAATAAAACGGTGACAACCGAAATAACGAGCACACAAGCCTGTACAACGAGATAATCCCTGTTCGTTATGCCCTTCATAAGAAATGCCCCGATTCCAGGGATATTGAAAATCCGTTCTATCACAACTGAGCCGCCAACTATGATACGCATCTGAATCCCCACTATTGTAATAACCGGTATCAACGCATTTTTGAGCGCATGTCTGAATATAACGCTCCTCTCGGATAAGCCGTTGGCTCTCGCTGTCCGGATATAATCCTGGTTAATGACCTCCAGCATGTTTGACCGTGTTTGCCTCGTTATAACAGCTATAAACAATAAAGCCATGCAAACCACCGGCAGTATTGCTTTGTAAAGAAATTGTGCGAAATCTTTGAACGGGGATATATAACCCTGAATGGGCAGTAGTCTTAGCTCAAGCCCGAACAAGAATATACCGAATATCGCAATCCAGAACAGAGGTGTTCCTATTCCGACGTTTGCAAAGAATGAAATGCCCTGATCTATCCAGGTGCCTCTTTTTATAGCGGTAACGACGCCAAACATCACACCGGCGATGACCGCCACGATCATCGCCGGTATGCCCAAAGACAGCGTTACCGGCAATTTTTCCGCCATAAGTTCGCCCACATCTTCCTGATACAGTACGGATTCGCCGAAATCCCAACGTGAGATGCCTTCTATCCATATTAAATATTGGGTAACAAGCGGTTTATCCAGATTATACTTTGCGCTATACTCATCAACAGTTTCCTGCGGAACGCCCTCACCAAGAGCAAGCCTTATGGGATCGCCCGGCAATATATGCATCAGAGAAAACGCGAATATCGAAACAAGGAATACAATCAGTATAGCTGTAAGCAGTCTCTTAATGACATAACTAAACATCTGCACCCCCTATTATTTTTATTTTTTTTACTGTTAGTGTCCAGCAATGCTCGCAGCTTTTCTTCCACTCAGACTCCCGATCTTCGATATCCTTGGAATGTATATTGTCTCGACTTGAAGCCCAATCATCTGAATACTCAATGCAGATACGAATCGACGCTTGGAAAGATTCCCACCAACCTTGAGCTTCGACGGATTACCTTGTGCAATTGCTCCTGCATGTTTGTTGAGGATAGCCTCTTGCAATTAAATTTGGGAGAGGCAGAGAATTGCAGGGAATCCTTCAGTCCTTCCTGAAGGGTCTCGACAGTTTCTGGGAATAGCTCAGCGTAGTCCTTCGTGAATATAGCGGCTAACTGCAAAGCCGTGTCTCTATCCGGTCGATTCCAGATCTGTTTCACCTTTTCTACTACCCGGGTTTTGTCCTTGTGACCAACGTGGGCCAGGATAGTACGCATGAAATGTAATTTTTATCGTTACCAACTGGATCCCAGGAAGCATTCGGTGACCGCGGCGTTCAAACCGGCATGGGAATCGGAGACAATAAGCCACACTTTCTTCAACCCGTGCTGTTTTGGGCGCATGAAGATCAAGCCATAGGTTTCCTTGGATTCCTCATATCTTAGTTTTACACCGCAACTTTTAGGTTTTGTCCCTGAGATCTTTTTGTTTGTATTGTGCTTAAATCTGTTGACAACAAGGATAGAAGTTCTCTTGCGCGCCCGCCGGAACTAATGGCGGACGCGCAATAAGTTTTAAAAATTCTGTCTAAGTTTCTTAAGCGTTTACTCGTCGACCCAAGCAGACCAAAGTGTGGCTTGCGTGTAATGGGTATCATTGATGCCATCATCATGAACACTAGGCCCAATTATATATACGTCGTAAGCAACACCTATTGGCCAGAACATGCAGTACTTGTCAATATACATAACCTGAGCTTCCTGCATCAGCTTATAGGATTCTTCTGCCGTTTTAGCGGACTGCGCTGCGAGGATCTTGTCGTTTAAATCGTCGGGCCGGATAACCGATGTCAGGCCAAGGCATATGCCAGACAATCCCTGAATCCACATGCTGGATGACTGCTGGACAACGTCGACGGGTATGCTTGACGGATGGTAGAACAGTCCGTAATCCCAGCCGGTAAGCGCTACGCCGTAATCCGCGGCATCCACGATATCGAGTTTTACTCTTACTCCCGCTTTAGCGAGCTGTGCCTGTATCGCTGTTACGGCCGCAATGATCGTCGGTTCGTTCTTTGCCTGAAGCCTCGTATCGAATCCGTTAGGATACCCAGCAGCTGCGAGCATATCCTTTGCCTTCTGCACATTGTAGTCATAACCAACGACGTCCGGGCTGTAGTACTTGGAACCAGGCTGAGAAAACTGATTCGTCGGAATAGCATATCCACTGTATATAGCGTCGCAAAGCGCCTGCTGGTCAATCGCATGACAGAGGGCTTTTCTTACATTGACGTCATGGAGCGGATCATCCGGATTCACCGAGTTGAACAGGAACAGCGGGATTTTGGTTTGAATACTGCCTGTTGCTACCCTGAATCCCTTTTCTTCCATCGCTCTTGCAAGCGTATAGTCGACACAGAAAAAGACATCGATATCTCCCGCTTCCAGAGCCGCCTGCGCTACCAGCGAATCGGCATACACGTGAATCACAACTTTATCCAGTAAAGGCTCGCCCTGCCAGTAGTCAACGTTTTTCTCATAAGTCTTGTTTTGATCCCGGTTCCATTCTGTCAGCATAAAGGGGCCGGTGCCAACAGGATGTTCTTTGCAGTACTCTTCTCCATATGTCTCCCAGGCCACCTTCGAGAACATATAGCCGGGTTCGCGCGCCAACGCCTGAGGAATTGTGGAATCCCATTTCGACATATGGATAACAACAGTGGAATCGTCCACTATTTCAAAGGACTTAACTTTCGAGTAGAACGCAGACGACTTCCTGCCGACATCCTTATACATCTGCAGGCTCCATGCGCACGCTTCCGCGTCAAGATCCGAGCCGTCCTGGAATTTGATGCCATCCTTTAAGACTATCGTGTAAGTCAGTGCATCAGCATCGGGCGTGAAAGATTCGCAAAGGAATGGTTGCGGAACACCGTTCTTATCAAGCCTCAACAAACCTTCATAGAACGGCAACGTCTGGATAACATCCTCGGGAGCGATAAAGCCTGTCCAAAGGAGTGAATTCGCCTCCTGAATGAGCGCAATATCCAGCGTTCCGCCCATTACAGGTCCTTCGGAGGTATCTTCACGTTTGTTAATTTCTTCCTCTCGTTTCCCGCTTGCGAAAATAACGCCGGCAATAAGGATAAGAGCCAGTAAAACAAAGAGTGCTTTTTTCATTTATTACCTCCTCGTTTTTTTATGCCGCCACTGCGGCTATATGCCTTTATTTTCTAATATTCTTTGAACATGGAAAATTGTATTATGAGTTCATTCCGTTGAAACCAGGAGTTACCTCCCTTCTAAGAAATACAGGTTGTATTTTTTAAAATACTATCTTGTATCCTTCTTGTATCCATCATATTTTATCATAGGTTATTTTATGAGTAAAGGTTTTTTATAAGATTTTCTTGATTTTTTTGAGTTTCATGCAATTCCGTTTTCAGGTAATTTCTGACGCCTCCGAAACACAGATTCAGCGTCGACGCTTCGGTTTACATCCCATATTGTAGTTGGGGATATCATATCCCATTCAGCATCTGGAGCGCAGCCCTACCCATGGTTCCGGCTGCACCAGTCACAAGAGCTGTCCTTGTTTGAGGTGCGGTCGGTACACTCATCTCCCGAACCCTCTAACGGTTTTCAGCATCTCGATGAAACGCTGGTTTCGCCGTTGCCTGAACTCCTCATCATCTCTCTCTGACCAGTCGTAGAGACCACGCCGACTCTTCTGGCCCATATGTCCCGCTCGGATATTGTCGATGAGAATCTTCTGCGGCTCGGGGCATTACAGAGCGTAGGATAGAGATAGCTCTGCAACTTCTCATAGAGATCCAGACCATAGGAATCGAAGTACTCCATAGGGCCGATCGTGGAAAATCGTGGAATGAAGCTGGCGAGAAGAACCTTGGACACCTCGCAGGATAAACCTGTATCATCCAAACCAACAAAGCGGACCTGAATATCATTTATCAATAATGCTGTATCTCTCTGAATATCCGCTCTGTTAATCCCTTCCTAGCAGCAAGTCCTTGTTGACAAGTACAAAGGCTTTTCCGGCACGAAACACAGTAAATTAAATCTCTGGTAAAACACGATCCAGCTGTTCGTACTCTCTGCGGAAAAAATGTTGGATGTTTTTCACCACACGCGTGGCCATTTGCTGCCTGGCTTCAAAGGTATTAGATGCAATATGTGGAGTTAGAATGACGTTGGGCAGCCGCCTCAGATCATATTCATCATTTATCGGTTGATAAGGCTCCCTGGCAAAGACATCAATCCCTGCCGCTTTGAGTTTACCGGATTTCAAAGCTTTAAAAAGAGCACGTTCATCAATAACCGATCCTCTGGCAGTATTGATCAGGATCGTCCCATCTCTCAAGAGCGTTAGACGTTCTTGATTGAAAAAATTTGCAGTTTCTGTTGTTGCGGGTAAATGAATAGAAACGATGGATATCCTCTGAGCAAGCATTGCGTAATCTGTAAAATATTCCTGGATTCCGTGTAGAGCCATGAATTCATCTCGGGAAACCCCCTGTTTTCTAGCCTGGGTATCCAACGGAATTTTGTCATAGACGAATACCTTCATGCCAAATCCCTTCGCGGCAATGATTGATAGCGCCTTACCAATGACCCCGAGTCCCACAATGCCCAGGGACTGGCCATACAGTTCAGTACCCTTCGGTGCATCGAATTCTCCATTCTTAACGCTTCGATCGCAGTTTGGTATATGTCTGGCCAAACCAAGAAGCAGAGCAATAACATGCTCCGCTACCGACTTGTTCAGGGAATCACGGGTTATCGTAAGCATGACGTTGTATTGTTTACATTTATCTAAATCTACGCCGTCATAACCTACACCGAACCGTACCAACAGGCTCGGACCTGATTTCGCATTCCGCGACAGGGTTGCGTATAAAGTGTTTCTGTACTTTTCAGTGCCTATCACCGCTACCAGTGCTTGTGATTCCAGTGCTTTTTCAACCATTTGCGCTTCGCCGCCTTCCGAGGTAATCCAGTTTATGGAATCTTCGAATTTACGGAAAACCGGTGCCTCGCTTTCTAATACCGTTTTGTTAATGATCACAGGTTTTCTTGAAGTGCTCATTTCTTCTGACTCCTTGCTGTACAATTACATTCATCCGTTTTTAGATATGTATTTGTCCACAATACTCCAGGCAAGTACCTATATAGATTTGCCGAATTGAATCTCTTCCCCTCGGTCTTCCCCTTGGTTGGTGCAATCATGTCTGCTCATGTTTCCATATTCAAGGTTGAATCGGCAGCCACTTCACAATTCTCTGGATTGCGGGATCCCAGTAATCCCAATCATGATCTCCTGGACCTTCATCGTATACAAAATCATAATCCAATGTTCTGAGATGATCTCGGAACTTCACATTTATAGGGTACAGAGAATCTTGGATGCCGCAGTAGTCTGCATATCGTTCTATCCCCGATTTCCTGATCCAATCAGACTCATCGGTGGAATATCCGTGTAGAAGATATAATACAGGACAATCCCCTTTTATTGGCTCTCCTCCTTGGCGAACGCCTCCTTTATTTTCAGGCATTATTATAATCACTGACATTTCCAGAGACAGGACTAGTGATTGAAATCTACAATGAATTAACGCCATGGTATTTAATCGGTGATCGGAACAGCCGATAGTAATACTTTTGTGTATGGATGTAGAGGATATCAAGATAGCTCGTCGGCGTCAGTGATTTCAACAATTCTACCCAGATACATTGCCCTCCTATTGTCACTGATATGGCGACTGACACAGCCAAATCGTGAGCAACAAAGAGATAGGTCAGGTTAAGTTTGTACTGCAGTTCCTCGCTACAGCTTCTTTACTAGTGAGCCCCCCCGTCTTTCCAACATCGACTTGGTCGGCTTCAGGTACGCCAAGCATGCTTTGTGACAACTCGCCGCTGCTGAGTATCATTGCCTGGAAGCCGACCATTTCAACCGCCTTTGCGGAGGCACAATCATAGATTTCCGGGCAAATCAAAATTTTCTCTTTATCAAGAAGTTGCCTCAACGTTGTTTTTTGATTCATACTTGAAATTTCTACATTCTAATCATGATCGGCGACTAAGCCTGCTTGTAAATTTGAAAAAATACATCTTCTAAACCTGAAGAATACAACATGTATTTAAAGTATGCAACTAGTAGTTTGCTTGTTTTGCGAATTTATTGGGAAAAGTACGGACGGTTCGACGAATTCTACATAAGCAGCAGCGTGATTCTATACTTTCATGAAAGGCTGCTGTCTAAAGTTGGCTCTCTTTTTCTCTTGAGTTTAGATTCACTCTTTTTCAGGTGGATCTTATACGTATTTTCCAACGGGGTAGAATGCGATTCCATATTGTAAAAGAAGTCTAGTGCGGTATTCTTACAGCTCTCGATGTGATTGTACATCGCCTGCTGTGCCTTGGTAAAATCACGGCTTAGTAGAAGATCGAGGACTTCAAGATGTTCTTTGCAAGCATCATGGATTTTTGTTTCATGCTGTTTGGTCGAAATAATGATTCTAGTATTTATATCAAAAATCTTACGCATCATTTCGATAATGAATCGATTGCCGCAGTGTTCAATGATAAATAAGTGCATTGCGGTATCGAGTCTAAAGTCAGCCCGAACAATAGGATCCTTGCCCAGAAACTTCCTGTGAAAGATCAACAGTTCTTCCTCAGGCAGAACAGGTCCCGCCATTTTTAAAGTTACAGGTTCTATCTCGAGCCGTGCCTGAAAAATCTGTCTGACGTCATTGAGTGAAATGTCTGTTACGTAGATGCCCTTTTTGGGCAGCACGCGAATGAATCCCTCCTGCTCGATGCGGTTCAAGGCCTGCCGTATCGGTGTACGGCTGAATCCAAGATC
>DAOULV010000010.1:0-289595 GCA_034416335.1 Dehalococcoidales bacterium | reverse complement strand
CCTTTGTCCCCCTCAAACAGTTGCCGTATTCAGCAGAAGTGTTTCGATTATTTGAGGGGGAAAGAGTTTGAGAGAGGGGCGAAGCCCCTCTCTCTTATTTACTCCCCCTTTCCGGCCAAGAAAGCCTTCCGGTCAATGTCGAGGGTACTTGCCGGAAAGGGGGCAGGGGGTAAGGTAATTATAAACAACCAGATGCAAACAGAACCTGATCGACTGCCATTTGATATATTATAATCCTGATTCTCAATGGAATCGGGGATGGTATGTAATTGATCTTAGAGATTAAAACGTCGTCCCGATGAACTTGTGAATCGGGACTCCTCGTAATGACAGTATGAGTTGATCTTTAATTGTATTATTACCGACTTATTCTTTTCCGAAGAAGCTGTTATTATATTTCAGGGATATCAGGAGATTTACGTTTGATGCTGAACCGGAAAAACACAGTGCTGATTGTTGTTCCGTTTATCATAATTATTTCAACCGTCTTATTCTGGACTTCCTGTTCGACCTCTCCTAATCTCATTTCTGCAGAACTCCCGGTGAAGGGTGAGTACAGGATAGAAGAACCCGGCGCTGATTATACCGGCAGCGGGCTAACGGGGATAATCGATGGGAAAGAATATCTCTTCCTGGAGATAAATACTTTAAATTCCAATACTCCGGTTTCACCGGGTATCCTGGTACTTGATATAACGGATAAGACCTCTCCTGAGAAAGCCGCGTATATCGATACCGGCGACAATTCTTCGTTTATAAGGAGTACTGCTTTACAAGGAACCGTTTTATATGTGTCCGCAGGCAGTTATCTCCGGGTAATCGACGTGTCCGACCCGAATAACCCCCGTGAAATCTCAAAGGTGGAAGGTCTGAGCACGAACCAGATGGTCATTTCGGGAGATTACGCGTTCACGACTTACGGTAATTTCGGGATAACCACGCTTGACCTTTCGGACCCTGAAAATCCGGTAGAAGCAGGATATCTGCATTTGCAGACACAGTCCGGTATACAGATGGTGCTGCATGATAACCTGATGTACGCGAAAGACAGCACTCACCTGTTTATCATCGACACATCCGTACCGCCTGAACTGAAAATAGTTAATGAAATGACGTTCAGCGCTCCTGCTGACGATGAAAATCCTGACATAATTTATCCCTGTTACACGATGAGAATGGCAATAGAAGATGAAATTGCTTATATGGTCTTATCGGTAGAAAAAAGAATGCTCGTATCGGTCCTGGATATTTCAGAGCCGGTGGAGCCGAAAGAAACGGGACTCATCAGAGTGAAGGACCGCCAGTTTACGGGACCGGTATTTATCGCCGGTGATAAATTCTATATTTTTACCATGAAGTATCCAGATTTGTGGGCAGAAATCAGACTGGATATACTCGATATCTCGAAACCGGATACACCAGTAGCAGCGGGATTCGGTACCTTACCGGATGCCTCGAATTTCTTTGAAAATTACTACGGTGGTTATTACCAGAAATACAGGGTATGCGATAACTACCTGTACTGGTTTATCGGAGATCCTCCGAATCCGCCGGTAATCGAGATTCTGGAGTTACCCGAATAATAACCTGTGTTTCGGTAAATCCGGCTTCTATACACGTTTACCTTTTTCTTTAAGCCGTTCCCTGATGGCATCGAAGATTAAACGCCTGGCTCTCATCAGCCGCCAGTTCATTTCTTCGCCCCGTTCCGAAACCCTTTCACGTCCGTAACGACGCTCCAGGAATGCCTGTAGTATGAGGTTAATAGAGCCGGACTCGCCGGGGAATTCCGCAGCAAGCTGAGCGGAATATTCGAGCGGCGTTTGATGTGGTAAAGGTCCCAGGTCCGCCTGAGCCGCCAGTTCGCACATTCCGGCATATACTTCGGATTCGTATTCGGTGCTACCGCTAAGACGCCTGTTGCGAGACCTTCCCCAGCGGAAATACACGAAGTATAAAATACCGGCGAGTGGTATGCCAACAGCCAGAAATATAAAAGGCCATACCAGAAAAACGGAAGTCGTATCGAGGGATACGTCCGGTGCTGTAAAAGTGGATGACGGGGTAGATGACGGATACAGGAAAGGTTCCATGTAAAGATAAGGATCCCAGACTTCAGTAGTCCCTCCGCCGGTAAACGCTTCTACGCCTACAATACCCCTGGGAGTGGAACTACCGGGGGTTGCTTCGAATTCCACCCACCCGTATCCCGGGAAATACACCTCTGCCCAAGCGTGACGGTCGCTGATACGCACAACGTATTTTCCGGAATCGGGGTCAAGTTCGCCGTACTGATAGCCGGTACAGAACCTCGCCGGCACTCCGGCGGAACGGAGCAGAACCACCATCGCCGAGGCAAAATCGGCGCAGGCGCCAGACTGTTCACTGAAGCAGAAGAATTCTACCGCATCCGTTCCCTTTGGCGGCGGAGGAGTTTTCAGACTGTAGATAAACTGCGAAAGGTTATCGCTGATAGCCATAACTTTTTCATAGGGCGTCGTGGCGTTCGCGGTTACATTTTCACTGAACTCCCTTACCCTGTCAGGCAGGGTATCGGGCAGCTGCAGATAATAGTGTTCGATATACGCCGGGTAATCTTCTCCGGCATTCGCCAGTTCCAGAGGGGTTGCAGAGATAACGCTCGAAGTGACTCCGTATCGCTGTCCCGAATCAAGATTATAAGGTAATACCGCGGTAATCGTTCTCTCCGAGGTGAACTGTTCATCCGGAGCAGTCGAATCAAACGGTGCCAGAGCGTGACGCGATACTGGGACATCGGAAGACAGTAACTGGCCTGCCGTCAACAGGATATCGGTTTTCAGGCGGACTTCCACGTCGTATGATATCTCTTCCCGGCCGTTAAGGTGGGAGTCTCCTTTATCCGCGGATTCCTGCTCCGGAGGCGATTCGACTATATCGCTGTTTTGCCAGCCGGAGGAAGTGTAAACATCGTATACCCAGGTCCGCCAGTATTGCGGAGAGTCCGAACTGATGATGAAATGGACTTCATCGCCGGAACGTTCGTAGTTTCCGGTAAACAGGTATTCACTCTGGTCTTCCGAACTTACCAGAGGCTGTTTTCGGGGTATTCTGGCGAGGAGGTTGTCCAGGTAGTCCTTGATATTTTCCAGTATCGGAGTTTCATTGGCATTGACGCTGGCTATCCTCCCGGGCTGAATGTCCGGAGTAAACCAGGTTACTGCGGCTGCCAGTATGCCGATGCTCAGTACCGAAGACGCGAAAAACCGGGTGATGCTATAGGCGGAGTTCTTGCCGACCGTGGTAACCAGAGAATTGTTTTTCATCAGCCTTGTCTGACCGACGAGCAGCGCCGCGGCAACCAGGAAGAATACAAGATAACCGTAATAGTTTTCCGGCAGGTTGCTCAGGTTTATAAGCAGGACAATTACCCCCGGGATGACAACACCCCAGGCATTCTGCCGGCGTAATACGAACCGCGTAGAGGCATATCCCAGGAACCAGGTGAAAAGCACCAGGAAGATAACGAAATGTATCGAACTGGCATCGGTTTGTGCCATTGTTATCACGCCCCAGACGGATTCCAGGGCATTCCCCAGCCGCTCGTACCAGGACAACTGCGACGGGGGCAGCGTGACAAGGGTCTGCCAGGCGGTTACCAGTATTCCACCGGCTATAACCAGGCACCATCTGACAGGACGGTTTATCCGCCACTTCACCAGCGCAACTCCTGCCAGCATCGATAAAATCAGTACGAAGGTCAAAGAGGGCTGGCTTTGCAGCCACTTAGCCCTTTCTATGGAAAGAATGGCTATCTCCAGCGTGATAAATGACAGGAGTACGGTTACCCACTCCCGCGGTAATGCGTTCCAGAAGCGGGAACCCTTCGTCCTGTTTTCACTGGCGACCATGCCACCGAACCTGTATGTCATTGAGGACTATTCTCCATACATTAGTGGCGAGGATACGTGCCGGCTGTCGAGGACCCTGGCAATATCATCGCCCTTCCTTACTATATATACCTGTGCTCCGGCTATCGAAAGGTCTCTCGCCGATTTAAGACTGCCGGTCGTTCCTCCGAAGCTGGCGGAATCGATGAGGACCAATACGACCAGGCATCCCCTGTTACGTAAATCATGAACGGCGGAAATGAGACTGTCCTCAGTCGAGGGAGTTACTATTATTACGACGGAATCTCTCTGGAACCGGTTATTTTCTTCAGCCAGAAGTCTGCTTAACGGTTCTCTTCCGTATGCACTTACGCGGGCGAGAGCTTCATCGGTACGGTATCCGAACTCATCACCAGTGCCGGGAGTAAAAACATAGCGTCGGTCGCCTGACATTAAGAGACCGGTCTCTTTCGCTGAATCCAGGTATTTGTTGAGTATCGATGAGGTAATAGTCACCGTGTAGTCTTCTGTGGATTCGACACCGGTACCAAGGTGGTCTTCCCTGTGCATATTGGCAACGAGCCAGATGTTGCGGGACTGGTGTCTCATCTGGTCGGGTTCGAAGACCTTGACCATCAGAGTGCCGATATGAGCGGTACTCGGCCAGTGGACGTGGTTTAAAGTATCGCCGCTGGAATATTCACGCACCTGACCGATAGTCGAACTCGTCCCACTCCTCAACCACCTTCCGGTGCCGTATTCCGTTCCGGTGTAAGTGTCCGGTTCGAAAAAGGGCAGGGCAAGCGTTTCGGGAAAGACCAGGAGTTTTCGGTCTTCCCCGGAAACCCTGTTCAGGGTGACCAGTCCGAGAGGGTCCGAAGCGGATACGTTAACGGTCCCCAGCGTATAAAGTCCCCGGCGCAGACAGAAAATCCGGGACTGCCAGGAGTGGGAGTTCTCCGACGGCAGGTTCAGGGAAAGCGAGTTCCCGTAACCGGGCAGGTCGGATATGCCGCTTACCGTTATTCCGAATTTTGGCGTGATGCTGTTGTTCGTTACGGTAATTTCTTCCTCGAACCAGTCTCCGACCCTGGAGTATTCGGGCGGGTTTTTAACACGGATATCGACACCGCGAATATTTATCAGCGCCCAGAGATAACCGAGTACAAACATCAGCAGCGAGAAAAGGAAAAGCTGCCATACCAGGACGGAACCGCCGATAAGTGCCACGAGTGCAATTACAACAGGTATTATGATAACGACCGGTTTGATTTTCATAACTTTAAAACCCGCATGAGAAATTTAGCGCACCGGACCGGACTATGACGAGCGTTTCCGGTCATGAGGTACTCCAGGGACCGGCACCGTTTCGAGTATCCCGTTGAGGATAGCGGCGGCATCGCCGCTGCGGGTATTGGATGAAGTCAGTGGTTTTATGCGGTGCGATAATACCGGCACCACCAGTGCTTTTACGTCATCGGGGAGGACATAATCACGTTTTTCCATCAAAGCCCGCGCCTGAGAAGCGCGGTAGAGCGCCAGCGAACCGCGGGGAGAAGCCCCGAGGTACAGCGAAGAATTATCACGTGTCGCTCCGGTTATGGAGACGATATACTCTTTAATCGTGTCATCCACGTGGACACCGCTGACCGTTTCCTGTATCGATACCACTTCGTCGGCACCAGCCACGGCTTCAAGTTTTTCTATCGGGTGGGTAAACTGCTGCCTGTCCAGGATATTGACTTCATCCGGAGCTGCAGGATAACCGAGGCTTATCGACATCAGGAACCTGTCAAGCTGCGTCTCCGGCAGCGGGAAGGTGCTTTCATACTCCACCGGATTTTCGGTGGCGAGCACGTGAAAAGGCGACGGTATGTCATAGGTCGTCCCGTCGACACTTACCTGTTTCTCTCCCATACATTCAAGCAGAGCCGACTGCACCCTGGGATTAGCCCTGTTTATTTCGTCCGCCAGGACTATCTGCGCCATCACCGGACCGGGACGGTATTCGAAGTCGGAAGTCTTCTGGTTGAACACGGACACTCCGGTAACGTCGCCGGGAAGCATATCGGGGGTAAACTGTATCCGCTTGAAGGTGCAGTTGACGGATTTCGCCAGACTCCGGGCAAGCATCGTCTTGCCTACGCCCGGCGGGTCGGCAATAAGCAGGTGTCCCTGGCTGATTACCGTCATTACTGCAAGCTCAACAGCCCGGCGTTTTCCAACTATAATTTTTTCAACATTATCTGCTATCTTTTCGATGGTCTGCTGGGCCTGCGTAAAAGCTTCGTCCATTCCATTCCTCCCTCTCACCCGGTCACGGCTGCGGCGACCGGTCCCTGTATTCATTATACCAGTCTTCGCCTCTTTTCCCCTAACTTAACCGAAAAAATTCACATTTTCAATATCGATTATATGCATTAACGAAATACCTGTAATATCGGTATGAATAATTTACCGCTGTGTTTCACATGCAGATTGTTGTAGAATACCAGCAGCACGAAGTTGTTAAAGGAGGGGAATATGCCTTCAATAAAAGAATACAAAGAGTACGGAGAACTGCTCGAGAATGTACTTAAAATGCATACCTCGCCGCTTGCCGTGAAGATGCTGGAGAAGGAATCCGATATACCGGATGGAGCCTACAGGCCGAAGCGCGACGACGGCGTCCACTACTCCCAGTGCCAGGCTTTCGCGATGTCCCGCCGCGATAAAAAGACGGTGGCGATGCTGAAGGAGGATAACTGGTGCCCGGCACCGATTACCGCCTACGGCCTGGACGAGCGACCGGAAAGACCTGATATGGTGCCGGGACAGGCGATGGGGTATTACACGCTGGAACCGGGTAAATATATCGGTATTCTCACCGCGCCGCTGGAGACCGCGACCTACGTTCCCGACCTGGTGCTGATGTACCCGACCACCAACCAGCTTCGAAGCCTGATGATGGCGGTGCCGAAGGAAGATGTGGAGACGCTGCATACCCACTATTTCGCTCCTTCCTGCACCTATGCAGTGGTGAATCCGCTGCTGACCGGCGAGTACTGGATTGTGCTGCCCGACCCGGGCGAGACAGCCCGTGCTCTGGCGGACGACGGAGAGATGATGATTACAATCCCCGCCGGTAAGATGGAAGCGCTGATGGACAGGGTGAAGGAGATGCGGGAAAGGATGGGGCGGTTCGGTCTCGAGAGCAGGCTGATGCTTCACGACTTCCCCCAGCCGGACCACTACATCAAGGCTTTCGAGATGTGGGGGATGGAGCACAGCGAGTACGGAAGTTATAAGATGTAGCTTTGTATTATGGCAGGCATCTTGCTTTTTTTATGGATAATGGGTTAAAATCAATACGATTTTACCCCGTGTGGGCCATTAGCTCAGCTGGTTAGAGCGCAGTCCTGATAAGACTGAGGTCTCTGGTTCGAACCCAGAATGGCCCACCATTCTTTTCCACATTTCTCAGAATGAATTTGATGTTCCAATCATAAACTACATGGTTGTTTCTGTTAACTGGGGTTTATCAAATACGCTAATAACAACGACAGAAAAATACCAAAACCCAAAAATGTAGTAAGGTATACCAGTATTGACCTGTCTTTCAGACTAACAATACCGATGATACCTGTTATTGATGACGAAATACCACAGAGTCCCGTAATATATAGTAATATCCTCGGGACAGCATTGCTTATAACTATTAATTCAAAATATTCTCCTATTCCACCAACGGCATAGGATAGACCAAAAAACACGATTGCAGAGCTGAAAAGCCCTAAAGACCATTTTCCTGAAGAGGACACAGGGACTTTATCGAGTTTCATAGAATGATATTACACTTAATCCAGATAATATATCCAATAATATCTATGTTTATCAGATATGAACGTCATTACTTATTGTAATAGGTATGGTTATAGCGAGGGGATTAAGTACTATAGTTAGATTCGTAGTGCGCAGTCTTGATAAGACTGCGGTCTCTGGTTCGAACCCAGAATGGCCCACCATTCTATTTCCACACTTTTCAGCGAGTTCCTTTATGCCCCAGTTCTTCGGGTGAGTTATCATACAGACGGTGAGATATGACCTCGTTAAATTTCCCGTTGCTGTCAGGGAAGATTGAAATGAATTATACCAGTCTGTCCGTGAACATCTGGATATCGGTGAGAAGGCGAATATGTTCGGCATCATCATGATCAGGTAAGATGCCCATGTTTATAAGGCAGTCCTCGCAGAGGACTTCATGTTTGTGAACGTATACCTTACCCGGATACTCGTTAGGCTGGTCGCTGAACTCACGATCGCATTTCTTACATTTGGCTTCCATTTGTATTCTCCTGCTGTCTCCTATAATTATTATGGTCTCCGGTCGATTGCGGTGTCAAATTATGACCTGGTCTGTTAACCGCAACTGACCGGCGAAAGGAGGCATTATTTACAGGATGGTGTCGTAACATTTAAAGCACAGAATCTCGCAGTCGGTCAGACCGCGATAAGCGCTACTCTTGCTGTGGACCTGCCATCCCGTCTTACTCTCGCGGTTTCCTCGATTTCTCCATGTCAGTTTTTGATTACATCTGCCGTCATGGTCGTGGAAAGTGCGTTCGCACTGACATTGACCGTGAGAAAGATTCCAGGCCCTTTCGATAATATCGGAATTAAAAACCATATCATATCCTCGTAGAACCGGGTGGGTTTATTATACCCGGTTACCCGGAGTTGTCAACATTACGATAAGAGACGGTAAGCGGGATTCCGGGTAACTCCCGGAATCCCACACCTGTTTCTTTGAGAAGACAGTCAGGTTATCTAGAGTGCATCAGCACTTGACGAGTACCCTGACGTACTGGTTGGTCCTGTGGGCGTCGAAAGCGTCCATAAAGTTTTCCAGGGTGAAGGTAGGTCCGCGGTAGGGTTTCAGGTTAAGGTAAGGAAGCATGTTTACAGCCCTTGGGAACATATGGGACTGCCCGAAGACGCCGTGAATAGTCAGTTCTTTGAACCAGAGTTTATCGAAGGGGACGATGATATCCGGGTGGTCGGGATAGATAGCGAAGTACAATATTTTGCCGCATCTCGCGGCAAGGTCAAGGCACGGGGAAATCATAGCGGAATCTCCCGAAGCTTCTATCACCCGGTCGTAACCACGTTCGCCGGTTATCCTGGCTCCTTCGGAGACGACATCCTGAGTATTCGGATCGATGACGTATTCGGCTCCGAGTTCGAGCGCCAGTTTTCGCTTGAATTCAAGCGGTTCGACCATTGTCAGCTTTGTAGCACCGCGTAACTTACAGAGCTGAAGTATGGTTAGTCCGCAGGCGCCGCCGCCGATAACCATTACGCTGTCTCCCTGGTTAAAGGGCGCCAGTTCGAGCGGCTGTAAGGCGGCACCGATAACCTCGGTGAGGGTGGCTTCTTCCATTTCCACACCATCGGGTATCTTGAAAACCTGCCGCTGATGAACCATGCCGTATTCTGCCATCAGGGAGTCGACATATCCGTAACCTGGAGTTCGGCAGAATGTCTCGCGACCGTGGCGGCAATTATAGCAGGAGCCGCAGTAACGGTGCTGGTCGAGGGTCACTTTATCTCCAACCTTGAGACCCATGGCATTGGCATCTTTACCGAGTTCCTCGACTGTACCGGACGCCTGGTAACCTACATAGTATGGTAACCGAAACGGGATTTCACCGGTAACCGCGTACGGGTCGGCTCCACCCACCGCGCACAGATCAATTTTTACTTTTACGTCCTCCGGGCCCATTTCCCTGAGGGGGACATCCTTGACCAAAGCTTTCCCCAGTTCTTCAACAACCACTGCTTTCATATAACGTTTCTCCTTCTGTTTTACACGGTGTGAACCGTGCCGGAATCTGGAGATACTTTACAATTTAACGGGACGGGTAGTCAATTAGGGGTGAAATGTGAATTTTAGTCTTCTTTACCTCACCTTCTTCCGTCTCCCTGGCGAAAGGATAATCCGACCAGTGGCATTCCTTTCTCTGGTAAGATGGATAATCACAGGAAACAGGCAAGAATGTGCTTGAGATGGAAATAATCATCGGGATGAAGGTTAATCCATAATAAATTCCCCTTCTAATTTCTAGTTACTTATTCAAACCGATATATCGCTTGACTTTTGTCTTTTCATAAATTAATATTTGTCACCACATATACAATTTATTGAGAGTTGCTGGGGTGCTATGAGCTGCCGAATAGTATGGAGGCTGATAGCGCCTTTTGTTGTTTCGGAGAAATGATTATCCCGGTTACCAGCTTCAGATTAACTAATAAATCGTGATTAATGTTTCTGGATATGCAAAGTAAACTGGAATACCAGGACTGTAAATACATAACAAAGTAAAGGAGTACTCAATGCAGGAAAATAAATATGAAGATCTGGTCAAAAACAAAGGTGAAGGAAAGCTGAACAGACAAGCCGAAGGTATACTTGAGAGAAAAAAGGGGATGGTCGGTCCTTCAAATCTCGAAGTCGTGAAGGTAACTGATAATATCAGGACTATTCAATGCGGAGTAGATGCGCATCTTTCTTATATGAGCTGGGTAATAACCGATGAAGGCGTGGTCGTAATAGACACGGGCCTGGGCGGTGCAAGCACCTATGCCAATGAAGATATTGCCCGTGAAACAGGACTTCCGGTCAAGTACATTATTTACACTCACGGTCATGTTGATCATGCTAATGGTTCTTCTGCCTTTTTGGACCATAAACCAATGATAATCGCCCATGAAAACATTCTGGAAAGGGCTAAACGTTATGAACTGGTCGGCGATTATATTCGGAAAATATCGCCTATTCAGTTTAATCCGACCCGCAGGAATATGCCCCCACCTCCACAGGATGCCGAAATGTCTTTTGCAATGCCTGTTTATGTACCACCCACCGAAACGTACCGGGACGAGTATACCTTTACTCTGGGAGGAAAAACCTTCGAGCTCTTCCATGCAAAGGGAGAATCGGATGATTGTACTATCGTTTGGGTTCCCGAAGAAAAAGCCGTGTTTTGCGGTGACCTGCTGGAAGCTTCTTTTCCCAACTTAGGTAATCCTTACAAGGTACAACGGTACGCCGAAGAATGGGCGGTTGCTCTGGAAAGAGCGCTTGCCTACGACCCGGATTATGCCTTCGGAGGTGATCTTATCATAATCAACAAGTCGAAGATAAAAGAGGTGTTCGAAGAAAATATCGAGCTTCTGCGGTATCTCCAGAATTCAGTTGTTACAAAACTGAATGAGGGGAAAAACCTGGAACAGATTACGGAAGAAGTACAGTTACCTTCTCATCTGGAGAACAGCCCGAACCTTTCACAAACATATTCACGAAGGGAATTTGCTATCTATAACATAGTAAAAAGATATTGCGGCTATTTTGACTTCAACCCGGCAAGTCTTCTTCCTCGTCCGAAACGGGAAATCGGCATGGTAGTTCGCAATCTGGCAGGCAGTGACGAAGCTATCATCAATGAGGCAGACAGGCTTATGAATGACGGTCAACTGCAACTCGCCCTTGAAACACTGGACTTTATTTTAAGGCCTGACTACGAAAACGTTCCGGCCCGACGGAAACGGATGGAAGTACTGCGGAAATTAGCGGAAATAGATATATGTCTCATGTCCCGCAACGCATATATCTATTACATGGTGGAAGATGAAGAGTTCCTTAATTCTCATCAGTAATTGACAACAATACGGCTGATAATAACTGTAATAAGGGTAATTCAGCTGTACATACACAAAAAACAAATACCAAATTGTTAAGAAAAGTGTGTATAGGCAAATGACGAGACAAGCCTTGTCCTGAAAATATGTTCCTTTTTACCTTGGTTCGAGTCCTGTAGAGTGGAGCTGAGGGGACAGTACAAAGAACTTTTACCCTAGCGTTTAAGTTGTAAAGCTACTAGTTGCGATCAAAGCATAACCTCAGCATGAATTCCGGGTCTTCGGCAGGTCTTCCGAAATCGGGAGTGCAACGGTCTTTGACCAGATCATGTATAAAAGAAAAATCGACCACCTGGTTGATCTTTCGGAGCAGGTGGTCGACTGGCACGATTCGGTCGTAGAGGTAAGTACCGTAAAATGAAGCTTGTGGAGGTCTGGGCTTGAGCATCTACTCCTCCTTGAGAAGGATTTGATACTATTTTAACTTTGTTTAGGCGTGATTTTCTAGTCTAGTCAAGGATTTTCAGAGTTTCTAATATATGTTCGAAATCAGCCTTATCTTCTTCTGCTGTAGACGAATCAGATTCCATTAATATCATCCATCTTAACCCATCAGCATCAAAATTTACTTCTCTATAGATTGATAGAGATGGTTTTGAAGTACCAACAATAGCCGGAATAATATTGTTATGTTTATAATCAATACGATAAGCTTTTACTCCATTAATGGTTAACTCTGTTTTTTCGATAAGTTGATAATCATCCCATGAAGAAGCATTAGTTTCTGTTCTTTCGATAGCCGCTTGAGCGTTGGGAATTAATTCACTTGGTTTATTACCGAATATTTGAATTATGGTGGACTCTTTCGTTTTGTTCACGAAGGTTACAGCCATAAAATCTTCACTTGGATCCCCTGTATCATTTCCAGGATTTACACGATCAACTTTATAATCTTTACTTAACTCTAGTGCAAATCTCGCCGTGCCTTCATCTAAGACGAATGTTATATAATCGTGCGTAGAGTCAGAACATCCGCAAGTTAACAGACACCCTAATATTCCCAATGATAAAAACAATAATTGGGATTGATTTATAAACCAACGAACGATCATTGTCTCAACCACCCATTTCTGTTTTAATTTTAGGTAATGCATCATATTTAGCACTACTATGATTATATGCGATTGAGAATATATAACCTCCCGGGATAAAAAAGTTCCTGAGATAATCGTTCCAACTTGCTACATTGATATTCTTCCATCCAGATAATGGAGTTGCGTATACCGGACCGGCTCCATTATAAATGCTAGCAGCTTTTACCTGTTTTTCATAACTTAGTCTGTCACCAACATCTTCGATATCACGGTATGTATAATTGGCTCCTTTAATAGCAGAGATACCAGTAACACAATCAACTAAAAACACTCCTCTTAACTGTGAATCAAGTAAATCTCTAGATCGCTGGGAA
The DNA here is from genome assembly GCA_034416335.1 of Dehalococcoidales bacterium. GTDB lineage: Bacteria > Chloroflexota > Dehalococcoidia > Dehalococcoidales > UBA2162 > MGML01. The sequence goes on along the minus strand of DAOULV010000010.1, from coordinate 276,581 downwards.
ATATCTGATGATCCATCGAGATATTTATCCATATATACACCTGTCGTTGCGGCACCTTCACTGTGACCTACTATCTTTAAATTAGTTACCGTGACAGGATCCCCATTAGCATCAACTGGATTAGACAACCAACTATCAACCTGATCAAGACGAGGATTAACGTCAAAGCGTGTCCAAAGCACAGCTACATTTTCTGGATCGTTATCCCAAAGAATATATACTTTTTCTTCCCCATCTTCACAAAGAGCATTCTCAACTTGTAATTTCCATTTCAACATATCTTTTTCTTTCGAACCACTGCCACCTATTAGTAAGTAATCCTTTCCGTCTGGGTCAACATGTTTTAAAGGATTATTAATACAATATGAATATCTGTTATATGATTGAGGATATACTCCATCGGGAATTGTCGGATCCGGGCTGATAAACCTGCCAATTTCCGGATCATAGTATCTGGCACCGTAGTAGTAGAGACCGGTATCGTCATATCTTTGACCGGTAAACAGCTTGTCTGTGGGTACATCACCACTTCTCGTAGCACCGTAAGGATAATACTTGATTACACCCAGAGAAATACCGTTTTCTGAGGTCATCAACGCTGTCCCCGTCAGATGGTCCTGGTGGATAAACCTGAGTTCATCACTCTCCATCTGTGCTATCAGCCTGTTACCCAGATAATAGCTGGTGGTGATGTTGCCGCTGGTAAGGTTCTTCTCATAGTACCTATTCATATACAGGATATCGTCGCCACCAGATACCGTTTTCCTCACCCTGTTCCCGTCGCCATCATAGACGAATTCAGTTACCGTTCCGTTTGTCGTTATCTTAACCGGTCGGTTCTCGGCATCCCATTCTATCTCCTGGCTGCCCCTGTCGGTCATATTTCCATTGTTATCGTAATCGTAACTGGTTCCGTTGAAAGATATTACAGCATGAGGTTTGGTACCATAGTAATAACTGTCACTCCCCTTAGTCAGGATGTTCCCTATCTTGTTATATGAGTAGCTGATACTGTATCCTCCGTCAAGCGATGCATGGGTAATCCGGTCAAGGAAATCATACTCGAACTCTTCTGTCTCATCCTCTAGCAGGTCTACTCGGCTTATCAGATTGCCACGCCTCCCGATTCACTACGTTCATACGGGATCCTCGCAATGACCCGCCTGCGCTGAAGCTACGGCGGGCAGGCAGGGACTAAATACCTCAGTCGGCAAGGGGATTTATTATCATCAACTGCCGGGCGATGTCAGGGTATTTCGCGATAAAGAGGAGCTGGTCCTCGACGAGAGGTTTCTGGGAAAGGACGTTGGCGTATCTTACCAACTCCAGGACTTTCTCGGCTTCGGCAGTATCCGTGAACGAGACCGATTCTTCCCCCTCTATTTCGTCGAATACGTGGCGGAACCCACGAATACCGCCGTACTGGCCGGTACAGATTTCCCTGCCGGTATCGACAATTACCGGTTCACCCCTGCCGAGTTCTTCGAATCCATAAAGCTCGTAGTTAGCCGGGTCCTTCAACACCCCGTCGGCATGGATGCCGGAGGCGTGGGCGAAGGCATTGGCGCCGACGCCCGGCTGATTTATGGGAATGGGGACGCCGAAGGCATAACTGGCAAACTGGGCGATTTTCCACGATATCGAGAAGTTTATATTGTTGCCGAGTTCGTATTTTTCACCGAATCCCTTCGACTTGGTGATTGCCAGCAGGACTGCTACAAGGTCGGCATTACCGGCCCGTTCGCCAATGCCGTTGACGGTGGTGTTTATAAAGGCGTCCTGGCCTCCGTCGATGACGCCTTTCGCACCGGCGATGGAGTTGGCTACGGCCATGCCGAGGTCGCCGTGGCAGTGGATTTCAATCGGAAGGCCGACATTTTCAGCCAGTGTTTTTGTGGTCTCGTATATGGTGAACGGGTTATCGTATCCGAGCGTGTCACAGTAGCGGATGCGGTCGGCTCCGTGTTCCTTCATCGTCAGGCTGAACCTTACCAGGAAATCAAGATCGGTCCGCGAACCGTCTTCGGCGTTGACACCGACGGTTTCAGCTCCCTGCGATTTAGCCGCTTCAAGAGATTCGACAGCCATATCGATAATATCCGCTTCATCCTTACTTCCGAGGAATTTACCGTTAATCATCTGTTTCGAGGTGGAGATAGACAGGTTCAGATGTTTGAGTTCGGGCACCTGCTTGAAGGCCGTTTCGACATCCTCGGTTACGGCTCTAAGCCATCCTTCGAGACGGATAGGGTTGAGGACTCCCATTCGAGCCAGTTCGAGATTAGCCCTCAGGTAATTTCTCTCGTGACGGGTCGTCGGGAATCCGAATTCCGACTGAAAAACGCCCATTTCATTCAGATAGATGTTGAGCATCGTTTTTTCCAGCTTGGACAGACCGAGTTTGGCGGTCTGGACACCGTCCCGGTTAGTTACGTCGATGATATATATCTTTCCCATTTTTCATCTCCTCAATAAGAAGTAGTATTAAATTCATTATCTATACACATAATACGGTCTTGGTATTGCCGTGAGATTACAGAGTCAGCAGGGGAGTTACCTGGAGGTTAACCTGCTTATTACGGCATCGGCTACCTGAGAGGTGCCGACAGCCGTTTCAGGGGCTTCCGGTTTAAGGTCGTAGGTAAGGTCTTTGCCTTCTTCGATAACACCGGCTATGGCGTTTTCGAGCCTGTCGGCAGCTTTTTCTTCGCCGAGGTGGTGGAGCATCAGAACGCCGGAAAGCATCATCGCCATGGGATTGACCTTGTTCATCCCGGTGTATTTAGGGGCGCTGCCGTGAGTGGCTTCGAATACGGCGATTTCATCACTCAGGTTGGCGCCGGGAGCGAGTCCGAGCCCGCCGACCAGTCCGGAACAGAGGTCGGAGAGGATGTCGCCGTAAAGGTTGGGGGCGACGATGACGTCGAAAAGCTGCGGTTTCTGCACCAGCTGCATACTCATATTGTCCACAATCCTGTCTTCGAAATCGATGTCAGGGTATCCGGCGGCAACTTCACGAGCGACGGAAAGGAAGAGTCCGTCGGAGAACTTCATAATATTGGCCTTATGGACGGCGGTCACCTTCCGTCTGTGGTATTTACGGGCGTAATCGAAAGCGAATTTGACGATTTTCCGGCTCCGCATTTCAGATATCGCCTTGATACTGATACCCGAGTCCTGCCTTATTTCTTCATTCTTCGTTTCTGCGATGAGGTCAATCAGGCGGGACGTTTCCGGTGCGTCTTTTTCAAACTCGATGCCGCTGTAAAGGTCTTCTATGTTTTCCCTGACGACGACGATATCCACGTCCTGATAACGGGTCGGAGCGCCGGGGTAGGTACGGCAGGGGCGAAGACAGGCGTAGAGACCCAACTCCTTGCGCAGGGCAACATTGACACTCCGGAAACCAGAGCCTACCGGTGTGGTTACGGGGCCTTTCAGGGCGACTCTGTTTTCTCTTATGGATTCGAGAACCGGCTCCGGCAGGGGTGTGCCGTACTTATCCATGGCAGTGCTGCCTATTTCGACTGTATCCCAGTTAAAATCGACACCGGTCGCTTCCAGCACCCGCCTGGCGGCTTCGGTTACTTCCGGGCCTATTCCGTCGCCCGGTATAAGGGTAATGTCGTAGCTCAAACCTTTCTCCTCATGAAAAATATCAGGCTATACTTTAAAATCGCCGTACTTCTTTATATACGGCAGCAGTCCGCCTTCATTCAAGATATTCAGCATCACTTCGGGAATGGGGCTGAAAGTCATCTCCTTACCTGTAGTAACGTCGTTTATGATACCTGTTTCAAGATTTATTTCAAGTTCATCACCGTCGCGTATACCGTCGGTATCGCATATCAATACGGGCAGACCGAGGTTAATGGCATTCCTGAAAAATATCCTGGCGACCGATTTCGCCAGTACCGCACTTACCCCAGCCATTTTAATGACGAGCGGAGCGTGTTCGCGGCTGGAGCCGAGACCGAAATTATTACCTCCGACGATGAAGTCGCCCGGTTCGACGCGTGAAACGAAGGTAGTATCGGCATCTTCCATCGCGTGTTTTGCCAGTTCGGGCAGGTTACTCCTCAGATGAGCGTATCTGCCCGGTATTATATGGTCGGTGCTGATATCGTCACCGAACTTGAAGGCTCTGCCTTTAAGCATTTATACAACTCCCCGGGGATCGGTAATTTCTCCGGCAACAGCCGAAGCAGCGGCGGTCGCGGGACTGCCAAGATAAATGAAGGAATCGGGATTACCCATCCGTCCTCTGAAGTTACGGTTTGCCGTCGAAAGGCAGTTTTCACCGTCTCCGAGGGCTCCCTGGTGAAGACCGAGACAGGGTCCGCATCCGGGCGGCAGGATTGATGCACCGGCTTCGACCAGGTCGCGAATATAACCTTTTTCGATGGCAGCCAGGAGTACTGCTCTGGATGCAGGTGCGATAATCAGTCTTGTATCGGGATGGCGCTGTTTTCCGCGAAGGATACCGGCTGCCACTTGCAGGTCTTCCAGTCTGCCGTTAGTGCAGGTACCGATAACCACCTGGTGGATTTTGGCCCCGGTAACTTTGCCGACCGGAGCGGTATTATCCACCGTGTGCGGTATAGAAACGGTAGGTTCGAGTTCCGATAAATCTATATCGATTATTTTTTCATAGACGGCATCTTCATCAGGGTAAAGAGTCTGGTACTGCTTTCCGCCGTCCCGTTCTGACAGATAAGCCAGAGTCAGTTCATCCGCCGGGAAAATACCCGCCTTGGCTCCGGCTTCCACTGCCATGTTGGCGACGGTAAGCCGGGACGAGACGCTCATAGAGGGAACGGAGTCACCGCCGAATTCAAGGGCGCAATAAGTCGCGCCGTCGGCGCCGATAAGTCCGATGAGGAAAAGAATCAGGTCTTTGGCATAGACTCCGGCGGGAAATTTGCCACTGATATTAACAAGGATACTTTCAGGAACGCGGAACCAGGATTTTCCGAGACTGAGGGCTATCGCGACGTCAGTGGAACCCATTCCGCAGGCAAAAGCTCCAAGACCGCCGGCGGTGACGGTATGTGAATCGGCCCCGACAACCAGGTCACCGGGTTTTGCCAGTGATTCGGCTACCACCTGGTGGCAGATACCGCTGCCGACATCCGAGAGCAGAGCCCCGGTATCGCCGGTGAACTTCCTGAGTGTAATGTGGTCGTTGGACAAATTGCTGTTTGGGCTGGGAGCGGCATGGTCGAGGAACACCACCGAATTTACCGAACCGGCGATTTCCGTAAAACCTGCTTCATAGAACTGGTTGACGGTCAATGGTCCGGTAGTGTCCTGCACAAAAGCAAGATCGATACCGGCGATAACGATATCACCGGCAGCGGCGTCAGTGCCGGACTTTTCACTCAGTATTTTTTCAGCCAGTGTCTTACCCATAATTATCCTGTAAACGAATATGATAAAAGGATGGAATTTTATCCGGAAATACAGGCCGATAGAGTTAAGGATTCCTGTACATATTATATCATAGAGGCGGCGTAGGCAGTGATATAATAGGTTTTGTTTGCATCTGGTTGTTTATACTCACCTTACCCCCTGCCCCCTTTCCGGCCAGAGCCACTGACGGTGACCGGAAGACTTTCCTGGCCAGAAAGGGGGAGTAAATAAGAGAGAGGGGTGAAACCTCTCTCTTAAACTCTTTCCCCATCAAACAATCGAGATATTTCTGCTGAATACGGCAACTGTTTGAGGGGGATAAAGGGGGTGAACCGAAAATTACAACCAATACTGGATAGTACCATATAATAGAATCCCGCCCGGAGCTGATATTTTCAGCAAAGACGGTCAAGAACCTGTCGAGATGAGGAACTATACTGGCATTACGAGGTGAGAAAACGGACAGTCGGGAAAAGATAGAAGCCGTACAGCGAATGCAGGACCTGATAGAATCAAAAATTTCAGAACCGATTACACTGTATATGCTGGCACAGGCGGCCGGGTATTCGCCATGGCACTCGGCAAGAATTTTCAAAGAACTGACCGGAAAGGCACCATTCAAATATATCCGGGCACTCAGGCTGTCCCGGGCAGCCGAAAAACTGAGAGACAACAAGACCAGGATTGTGGATGTCGCCTTCGACTTCGTTTTCGATTCTCACGAGGGATTCACCAGGGCATTTTCCCGGCAGTTCGGGATAAGTCCCAGGGATTACAGCAGAAAGAAACCCGACCTGGGGCTGTTCATGCCTTCCCGCGCCCGAGAATACTACCACGAAATACAAAAAGGAGAACTGAAAATGGCCGAACAAAAGAATGTATATCCTGTATTCGTACAGGTTGTAGACAGACCGAAGAGGAAACTTATCCTGCTTCGAGGTAAAAAAGCCGAGCACTACTTCGAGTATTGTGATGAAGTCGGCTGCGATATATGGGACGTGTTAACCGGTATAAAAGATGCGCTGTACGAGCCTATCGGTATGTGGATGCCCGAGAACATGAGAAAACCAGGGACATCGGTTTATTGCCAGGGTGTCGAGATGTCGGCTGATTACTCGGGTGAAATACCCGAGGGGTGTGAAATGATAGACCTCCCCCCGTGTAAAATGATGATATTCCAGGGACCACCTTACGATGATGAAAAATTCAGTGAGGCTATTCACGAACTCTGGGAAGTAATGAATACGTACAAGCCGGAGAGATACGGCTTCCAATGGGCCGATGGAGACGGTCCGAGGTTTCAACTCTGTCCGGAGGGTTACAGAGGATATATTGAGGGAAGACCTGTAAAAGAAGTAAACAGTCCGAGATAAGGAAAGAGGGGTTGAGTAATACACTCAACCCCTCTTTTTCGTATGTTATAACTTTCGGTATGAGATAAGCCTTACGCCGTTATCTCTCGAAGTGTAGTGCCAGACCCACTCAGCCAGTACTTTATAGCGACTCCTGGCACCGACGAGTACAGCAAGGTGAACGACTATCCAGATAAGCCATGCGAACCAGCCGGATGCCTTGAGTCCGTGTACTTCCATAACAGCCTTCCAGGAGCCGATGGTGGCAAGGTTGCCTTTATCGAAGTAGCTGAAAGGTTTCCGGTCTTTTGGGGGAATGTTTTTCTTGATGATATTGGCAACGTAGCGTGCCGGCTGAGTCGCTGCCGGAGCTACTGCGGGTAAAGCTTTACCGTTAACTACATACGAAGCGGCGTCACCTATTACAAATACTTCGGGGTGGCCTTTTATGCTGTAGTCTTCCTCAACCAGGACACGACCTGCTTTGTCCAGTTCGGTATTCATTGTCTTTATAACGCTATGTCCCTCGACACCGGCTCCCCAGACGATATTCTGAGTTTCAATGATACCGTCCTTGGTGTAAACGCCCCGTTCATCTATGCCCGTTACCATCGTATTCAAGCGAACATCGACGCCCAGTTTCTCCAGGTCACGGATGGCTTTTTCACTGATATCGGGACTGAAAGCCGGAAGTATTTTATCGAGTGCTTCAATCAGTATAACTCTGACCATCGTGGGGTTGATATTCCTGTAGTCGTCCTTCAACATTCCCTTTGAAACCTCGGCGAGAGCACCGGACATTTCAACACCGACGGGACCACCGCCGACCACTACGAAGGTGAGAAGTTTCTCAATTTCTTCCGGGTCGTTAAGCATTTCAGCTTTCTCGAATGAAGCAAGCATTTTCTCCCTGATTGAAATGGCGTCGCTGAGTGTTTTCAGACCGGGTGCGTACTGCTGCCACTCGTCGTGACCGAAGTATGAAGTGCGTGAACCAATCGATACTATCAGATAATCATAATCAAAAGTGTATTCATCGGTTGTTACCTGCTTGTTATCGATATCGATGTTTTTAACTTCTCCGAGTACCACTTTAACGTTTTTTTCTTTTTTAACAAGCTGCCTTATAGGTATGGCAATGTCTCCCGGAGATATAGCGGCAGCGGCAACCTGATAAAGAACAGGCAGGAAAAGGTTGTGGTTCATTCTATCGATAATTGTTACCTCGAAATCCTTGCCTTTGAAGGCTTTCGCAGCCGTAACACCGCCGAATCCGCCACCCAGAATAACAACTTTTTTACTCATCTATATATTCCTTCAATGCTGGACTGGAACAGATAATGAATGGTAACTATTCTACCTCTTTAATGTAGATTATACTACATAAACAATACTATGAAACCTGTGAATATACCGGTACGAACACAGGTAATTATACCTGATTGCTAATGCGGGTAATTACCTGTTTTGTACCCGAATAACCGCCTGTTCGTTTTTGACAGATGGTTTCTCAAGAACATAAGATAGATTATATGGTTAAGTCATTCCGTCACATCGATGAAGATCTGGCAAAGAGAATTAAACTGATAATGACGGATGTCGACGGAACACTTCTCGCTACCGGAAATACCCTCGAAACGGAAGTAGGCGAAGCCCTGTGTTTGCTTCAACGTGCAGGAATAACCATCGGCCTTGTTTCAGGGAGGACTCTTTCCAGGCTGGAGACTATGTCGAGAGAGTTCGATTTGAAAGGCCCGATAATTGCCGAAAACGGCGGCATTGCTAAAATTTCACCCGAAGACAAACTTCTGGAGATGGGCTTTTCAAGACAGCCGGCAATCGATGCCCTTCGGACACTAAAGGAATTGTATCCGGGAGCGATACACGAACGGGAAGATAATCCGGAACGTTTTATCGATATGGTTTTCAGGGCTGACGGAATATCTCTCGAAGAGATGAGAAAAGTTATAAAACCGACCCAGCTACTGGATTCGGGATATATACTTCACCTGATGCAGGAAGGCATAAGCAAAGGTGATACTCTGGTAAGGGTGCTCGACGAGATGAAAGAAGAAGGTTTTTCACGCGACGAAGTGATGGTGTTTGGTGATTCGGTTACCGATCTGTCATTGTTCGAGCTGTTTCTTAACAGCGTATTAATTATCAATCCCGGACTGCCGGAAGGTCAGGCCCGGATAATGGAGGAGAATGCGGCTTATATGAGTGAACGGCAGTATGGAGAAGGATTCACGGAAACAGCTTTACATATTGTTAGTCTGCTCGATAAAAAAGCTGCTGCAAAGGGAGGATAAAAAATGAAATACCGTAAATTTGGCAAGCTGGACTGGAAAGCTTCAGTACTCGGTTTCGGAGCGATGAGACTGCCCCAGAACAGCGATAATATGGGTGACGTGGACGAAGAAGAAGCCGTACGCATGATACGTTATGCAATCGACCAGGGTGTGAATTACATCGATTCTGCTTACCTTTACCACATGGGCAAGAGCGAAAAGATTGTTGCAAAAGCATTGGAAGATGGCTATCGGGAAAAGGTAAGAGTAGCTACAAAATTACCGGTCAGAATGGTGGAGTCCGCCGACAAGTTCGATGACTATCTTAACGAGCAGATGGACCGTCTGAAGATGAAAAAGCTGGACTTCTACCTGTTGCACGGACTGAACGGTGAAAGCTGGCCGAAAGCACGCGACTGGGGAATCCTGGACTGGGCTGATAAAAAAATGGCTGAGGGTAAGTTTTCTAATTTCGGGTTTTCATTCCACGACGATTATAACGTTTTCAAAGATATAATAGATTCCTACGATAAATGGACGATGTGCCAGATACAGTACAACTATATGGACAAAGATTACCAGGCTGGAAGACGGGGAGTGGAGTACGCAGCAGAGAAGGGGCTGGCGATAGTCGTAATGGAACCTCTGAGGGGCGGCTCGCTGACACAGGAAGCTCCTGAAACGGTAACGAAGATATGGGGCGAAGCTCCGGTAAAACGCAGCCCGGCGGAATGGGGGCTGCTCTGGGTATGGAACCAGCCGGAGATAACACTCGCTTTGAGTGGTATGAGTGCGATGGAACAGGTGGTGGAAAATACGGAAATTGCGAGCCGTGCTGAACCAGGGATGCTGACGTCCGAGGAACTGAAAATAATCGACAGGGTCAGTGAAGCTTATCGCAGTTTAAGACCGGTGCCCTGTACCGGCTGTGCCTACTGTATGCCGTGCCCGAACGGAGTGGAAATTCCCCATATATTCCAGATATACAATGATGCCGTGATGTACAACAATATGCAGATGGGGCGGTTCCGCTACCAGATGACCGACATGTTGAAAGAAGAACAGAGGGGAGACAAGTGTATAGAATGCGGGACGTGCCTGGAAGCCTGTCCGCAGTCTATCGAAATCCCGGACTGGCTTAAGAAGGCGCACGAAGAGCTAATCACGAAGGAGTAGCGAAACTATTATGGATAAGGCGTCCCGAGATATCGGGACGCCTTTTTAATGGTAATAATATTCTTTCTAAACAGAGAACTGGCTGGACCTTTTCAGAACGACAGCGAAGATTGCGAATATTAATATATCCAGACCGATGAGGATGAAGACATTACCGGCGATCTGCGACCATCCAGCGCCGTTCTGGGTTATGTCCATCAGGGGTTCCAGCATATAGTAGGTCGGGAAAATCCTGCCTATCCATTCGGGAATCTTGGGGAACATATAGATAACAGCGGGACCGAAAAGCAGTATTCCGGAACTCTTCCATATAGCAAATAAAGTGGATACATCTTTAAGCAGTGCTCCGAATATCATGCCAAGTCCTACCGCCATAAAGCCACCAAGCGCCATCGTCATTATAAGAAGGAATGGACGGGCACCCAGAGCGTTATTAACCGCAAGTACGACGGCACCGACAAAGAGACTGAGTAGAAAACCGAGGAGACCTTTTGCCAGGAAAACATCGATTACACTGGTTGGAGTAACAATCAGGGCAGTCATCGTCCTTTTTGCTTTTTCGTCGATCAATGAAGTGGCCGGGATAAACACACCTCCCAGGAATACGGCGAATAACATCAGTAGAGGGAGAAGCCGGACATTCCAGGGGATTATTTCTTCTTCGCCGAGAGATACGGTATTAATGTTTACCGGAGCTTCCTGACCGGCTATCTCCCTGAGCATATCAGCCAGTGTGATGCCAAGGATAGTACGATTCTTCGCCTGGCTCTCTCCCCAGATATAGGCATCTATTTCCACGTATTCAGCACGTTCGACGGACTCATCTATTCCGGCGGGAATTATAATCCCCATATCTATAGCGCCGTTACCGACGGCTTCTTTAAGGTCCGTCTCGCTGTCATACTCGCTGTACTTGATGGAATCGTATTCGCTCAGCATAGTCGCAAGCCGTGATTTAGCTTGATATTCTCCCAGGTCGACCACGCCAAGCCTGGGTTTTTCACTGGTCAGCGTCCCGAATACCGCGGCAAGAACGAATGAGAGCACGACGGGCATTATTATCGCCCAGACAAATATAAATCCCCGGGGACCCTGCAACAGTTCTTTTTTAAAGAGTATTCCGATACGTCTCAAGCTCATAGAGTTTTCCTCCTTATCCCGAGGATTCCAATCCAGAAGACGACAACATCGAAGGCAAGAAGAATCAGGATGTTAGTCCAGATGTCGCTCCAGCCTGCCCCGAAACCTGCAACCGCGTGCACCATATCTACCAGGTAATAGGACGGAATAAACTTTATCCAGCCGGTGACAGCGCCGGGGAACATGACCCCGAATCCGGGTATGGCGAGGATAATAAATACTATCATTCCCCAGGCGAGAACGGACATAAAGTCTTTGGCTACCGACCCAATGAAGAATCCCACGGCAGTCGCCATCATCGCACCCAGCAGCAGAGCAAGGATGATTATGAGCGGCTGATGGTTCAGTCCACCGACTATCCCCATAAAAATGACTGCTTGGCCGAAAGCGAGCCCGATACCGAACAAGCCTTTGCCGACAAACAGTTCCTTAACGGACATCGGAGTGACAAGCAGAGCGCGCACGGTACCTCTTTCAAGTTCTTCGGCGATAAGATTGGCAAGACCGAATGTCTCGAACATAATCAGAAATATTGCCAGCAGAGGACGTATCCGGTCACGCGGCGGGACCTGCATACCCACCATATCGTCACCGATAACCTCTTCATTAATACCGACGGCAAGCGGCTGACCGGCGATACGGTACGCCAGTTCCCTGATAACTACCGTGACGCTGTCCTTTATTTCCTGGGGAACATCGGAGGCAATATACAGGTCAATTTCCGGGGTTTCTCCCGATGCTAGGGACTGAAAAAAACCGGCAGGTAGTGAAATCCCCGCGGTGTAATTACCGGCTGTGACTCCTGCACTGAGTTCTTCATCGGATCCCACCGGGGTGAGTCTGATCCCTTCGGATTCAACCTGTGTAAATACAGGGATATCCGATGGTGTATAAACACCTATTTCCAGCGTTTCATCGACAGTTTTCGGCATCAGGAAATAGAAACCGATATACAAAACGATACCCATTACCGTCACAATGGCAATGAAGCGGTTCCTGAAGAAGAGAGAAAAATCTTTAGCAATAAGAGCCTGTATCCTTCCCCAATTCATTCAGTCAGCCCCCTTCCGGTTATCTGGATAAAAATATCTTCAAGGCTGGCTTCTTCGCTGTGTACGGTAACGACATTTTCCTTACTGAAGAGCTCCTGTACCGCGGTCGGAGTATCGTTGCTGTCCAGGAGTATTTCGCGTTCTTCCAATCCACCTCCCTCAACAGCGACACTGGCTTTGAGGGCTCTCTTCCCGTATTTCTGCTTGAGATTCAAAGGAGTGTCAAAAGCGACGATACGCCCCTGGTTCATAAAAGCGACCCGGCTTGAAAGCTTATCGGCTTCAAGCATGTCATGAGTGGTAAGGAATATGGTAGCTCCGCGGTTGCGTTCTTCGAGGATTACTTCCCGGATCGCTTCGGACGAAGCAGGGTCGAGACCGGAAGTAGGCTCGTCGAGGAATAATATTTTCGGCTTGTTTATCATCGAACGGGCTACCATCAGGCGCTGTTTCATACCTTTCGAGTAAGTCTCAACTCTGTCTTTACCTCTGCCTTTAAGACCGACTTTTCCGAGGAGTTCGTCGGCATTGAAGTCGCTGATACTGAAGAGTTTGGCGAAGAGTTTCAGGTTTTCGACGGCACTCATTTTTTCGTAAAGGTTCGTCGTTTCAAAACAGACTCCGATATCTCCCTGGATTTCTTCGACATGCCGGGCAACATCCTTTCCCAGGAGGGTAACGGTTCCTTCCTTCGGCTTTAACTGTCCGGTAAGCATCTTAACCGTGGTAGTCTTACCGGCACCGTTGGGTCCGAGAAATCCGAGGATCTCGCCCTCATCGATACTGAAATTAATATGGTCGACAGCTACTAATTCACCATAGATGTAAGTCAAGTTTTCGGCAACTATTGCTTTTCCTGCCATCTTTACTCTATTTCTAACTCCTTTCCTTATTCACAATTACACCGGAGATTAAGACAATTCCATAAAAAATACCATACGTTGTAGCTATAAGCAATATATATATCTATTCTTTCTGTATAGGATTAATCAACCATTCTGGTATGCGAAGTGGGAGGAAGATATAAAGGATGCTGGGTTAATATATGTAATATATGTACTCATTTATTACATATATTACAGCTAACACTTGACTTTGTCAATACTTTTTGTATATAATTTCTACAAATAGTTCAAAATACCTGGGAATGTTATGAACGGATTCGAACGAAGAAAAGAACAGAAAAAAGAAAGCATAATCAGGGCAGCCCTCGATCTGTTTATGCAGTACGGCTTTAAAAAAGTCAGCATCAATGATATTGCCACAAGTGCCAATGTATCACCGGTTACCATATATAATCACTATGGAAACAAGGATAACCTTATATACGAAGTAATCAGGTATCAATTTGACCTGATGATGGAAGAATATAAGAAAATTATATACGGGGAGGGTACATTCCCCGAAAAAATTAAAGAAATTGTGTTCAGCAAGGTTGAAATAGCTTCTCAATTTCGCGGAGAACTTGCTCCGATGGCACTCAGGGATAATAGCATGCTGAGACATCCTATTTACGATGAGTTCGAACAGGAAGCTATGCGAATGACACTGGACCTGTTTAAAGAAGGAAAAGAAGAAGGATATTTAAGTAAAAATATATCCGAAGAGTCCCTGGTTATTTATCTCGAGATATTACGTGCCGGAATAGCCGCCAATAACAGATTATATGCAGATGAGGAGTCCTATCCGAGACTGGTCCGGGAAATAAATGAGCTTGTTCTCTACGGGCTGGTGGACACCGGCGACAGACCTGAACTAAATAATAAGGATTAAAGGACATAACCCGATTCTTCCGTATTTTCAGATATTTCACTCACGTATACGGATTGTCATTTCAGGTAGTATCATTTATAATCTCTGGTAATCCACACCGGAAATATGCGGTATATTCTCGTGGGCCGATATTACCGACCGGGTAACAAACCGGTGATTTCCTGAAAGGATACTGCCATCATAGAACGAAAGAAAAGGTCTTTTCTTTTTACTTCTCTACCGTTCTTTATCGTAGCGCATTGTGCCCATCACCTGCTGGCGGCTTTACCCTCACCCCTGCTGGTATATATCCAGAAAGAATTCAACCTCAGTTATACACGGGCTTCATTCGTCACATCAGCCTTCGCGCTGGCGAACGGAGCCGGGCAGCTGCCAGCCGGAATTCTTGCCGACCGGATAGGCCCCCGCATACTGATAACGGTAGGAATACTCGGGGTGGCAGTTGCAGGGTTGCTGGTAGGTTTTTCGCAGACGTATATGATGCTGCTGGTGTGCCTGGTAATCATGGGGCTGCTTGCCGGTGGCTACCATCCGGCGGCAACACCGCTTATTTCGCGATCGATACCGGAACAACAGCGGGGAAGAGCGCTTGGATTCCACCTGATTGGCGGGAACACAAGTTTTTTCCTGGGGCCCATCATTGCCGGAGCAACGGCAAATGTCTGGGGATGGCGTGGTTCCTTTTTATGGCTGGCGGTTCCAACGGCGATATTCGGAATTTACTTCTACTGGTATCTGAGACGCTATGACATCAGGAAAAAGGTTGCCGAAGCAGAACAATCCGGAGAGGAAGAACTCGAGGAAACGAAACCGGCACCAGGCAACAAACGGCGCCTGATAGCTTTCCTTGTCATGAGTGTCCTCGGGGGAGGAGCGGGGATGTCCATAATGGCGTTTCTCACCCTGTATTCGAGGGATGTCCTAGGAGCCAGCGAGCAAACGGCAGCTTCGCTGCTGTCAATCGTATTTTTCTCCGGACTGTGGGCGGGACCGGTGGGAGGGTATATTTCGGATAAAATAGGCAGGGTGCCTATTATAGTCGGCACCAGCCTGTTAAGTGGCGTTTTGGTATACCTGGTACAGTTTCCTTCACTGGGGTTCGGCTTTTACGCGATATTATTCATAATGGGTATCAACAACGCATTCCGGATGCCGGTTTCCGAAGTATTTATTATGGGACAGACCTCGTCGAAACACCGGTCGACGATTTACGGAGTGTATTATTTCACCATGCAGTATACGGGGGCGGTATTCGCGCCGATAATGGGCTGGATTATTGATAATTACGGCTTTGATGTCTGTTTTACGATAGCGGGTATTACTTCGGTGGTGGTGACACTTGCCTGTGCATACTTCCTGAGGGAAGGTAAACGTGAACCTGCCTAGACGATAATACAAAGACAAATAAAAAACATACATAGGCCGAGTAGCTCAAGCCTATGTATGTTTTTCTTTTTTCAGGACTTGGTTAGTTCATTTTGATTTTATTGTAGCAGTCGCTGCAATAAACAGGTCGATCCTCACGAGGCTCGAAAGGTACTTCGGTTTCAACTCCACACTGGGCACAGACAACCGGGAACATTTTTCTCGGTGCCCGGTATCCACCGCCGTATCCACCATCGCCGTAACGTTGTGCTTTCCTTGCCCTGCGGCAGTCGGGGCAGCGTTTAGGCTCGTTCTGGAAGCCACGGGAGGCGTAGAACTCCTGCTCACCGGCGGTGAAAGTGAATTCCTGGCCGCAGTCAGAGCACTGGAGTGTTTTATCCTCGAAGCTCAATGGATGACCTCCTCTCTTCAAAAATTTGGTTAGAGTCTTGGCCATCCAATACCTGATATATATGGTGATATTGATGTGTATTTGACAACCTGATACTAAACCTTAGGCATATTATACGCAAAACAAATCTGGTATGCAATATACAAAATACAGAATATTAACGAATATACCGAACTTATTTCAATTCTTGTTCGGACGCAGACCGGGAAACAATCACTATTGAGAATACGTCCTTTCCATGGGAAGTAACACCGCAGTGATTATAGACAATATCCTCAATGACAATATTATCGGGCTGCGCTTTGAGCCAGGAATTAACTGCTTCCTGGAAATCGACGACTTCATTATTGTATTCGGAACTGGTAAATAACATTATTTCGGTATTGGTTGCTCTGAGCGGTTTGCTGAACATCGTTCTCCTCCTGTAAGCAGCAAGGTGCTGCTGAATTCTGAGTTTAATTTCTGGGAGTAGTAATGTCAAGTAATTAGGAAGACATTTATAGCTTTCTTCAATTCAAAGTGATTTATTGTTAAAATTAAGGAAAGATGGAGAATAAGCAGATTGAAAAGATCCTGCTGTTGGCACAGAAAACGGAAATAACGGAACACGTTATTTATCGTAAGCTTTCCCGGGCTACAGGTGATACCGATAACGCGAACGTCCTGCTGCAGATTTCCCGCGACGAGTTAAGGCATTACCGTCTCTGGAGGAGTTTTACCGGAAAAACAAAAAAACCGAACTGGACAGCGGTATGGTGGTTTTACCTGGTATCCAGAATATTCGGCCTTTCATTCGGTTTGAAACTGATGGAGCACGGTGAGAAAACAGCGACAGCAGCATACGCTGCTATAGCCGATGAAATGCCGGAAGCGGTGGATATATCTAAAGAAGAAGACGAACACGAGAAGCAGCTTCTATTGATGATTAATGAGGAACGACTAGACTATATCGGTTCGATGGTGAGGGGCCTGAATGACGCGCTGGTTGAATTGACCGGAGCCCTTGCCGGTTTCACTCTGGCGCTGCAGGACTCCCGGCTTGTAGCGATGGTGGGATTAATTACCGGAATTGCAGCGTCTCTCTCGATGGCATGCACAGAGTATCTAGCAATCAAGTCCGAGGAAAGCAGCAAGACGCCTGTGAAATCAGCGCTTTACACGGGCAGCGCCTACGTAATCACCGTGATGTTCCTGATACTGCCGTATTTGCTGGTGCCGAATGTATTCGCGGCACTGGGGATTATGATATTCAATGCCCTGATAGTGATTGTACTGTTTAATTTCTACATATCGGTGGCCAAAGATTTATCTTTTATTAAAAGATTCCTTGAGATGGCTCTGCTCAGCCTCGGGGTTGCCGCAATTTCATTCGGAATAGGGTACCTGGTCAGAGAATTGATGGGCATAGATATATAGAAGATATTCCACCTGTGCGTGCTAACATAATCTCCTAAATTTCAACAGTATCCGTGCCGGAGGATTTACCTCATATAAAGTCGCCAGATTATCAGCAACACGGGCGGAACCAGTAGTGACAGAAACAGGATGGTGGCGACACTTGCCCCGCATAATCCGGCGATCAAGGCAATTATATTGCCTACGACCAGATAAAATATAGCGTCTTGTTTAGAAAACATCAGGAAATATTCCCCTTATCAGGTCTAAAGTCCATTATACTCCTTCCAGTATCTATTAATGCCATTTCCAGTATGAAGGAACGAATATCGCCAGGACGGTAAACAACTCGAGCCTTCCCAATACCATACAGGAAATTAACGTAATTTTAGCCACGGGACTGAGCCACAGGTAATTATCTACCGGGCCTAAAGCACCTAATCCGGGTCCAACCGTTCCCATACAGGCAGCTACCGAGGAAACCGAAGAGACTATATCGAGCCCGGTAGCACTCAGGAGAAGGAAAGCTACCGTGAAAACCAGAAGGTACATAAGTACCATATTAAGCGCTTCGGAAATCCTCGATTCCTCGATGACATTACCACCGTTTCTTACTACCAGGACAGCTCTGGGGTTGATAGCCCTGAGTATCTGGCGGTACCCACTTTTCAGTAAAATCATTATTCGTGAAACCTTTATAGCACCGGCGGTAGACCCGGTAGAACCACCGATTAGCATTAAAATAATCAGAACAGCCCTGGAAAATGCCGGCCACATATTAAAATCGGTATTGCTGAAACCGGTAGTTGTCATTATCGACACAGTGTTGAAACCGCCGTACCTGACAGCCTCACTGAAGTTCATCCCGTTATTGATAATCAGGTCGATGATAACGAACACGGCAGCCCCGAAAAGTATGCCAACATAAAAGCGAAACTCAGAATCTTTAAATATACTCCGGAAATTATGTTTCCAGAGCATGGCAAAGAAAAACCTGAAATTGGTAGCGGCAATAAACATAAACACCACGACTATCAAATCTATCTGCCAGTTCTGGTAGGCTTCGATGCTGAGCTGTTTTGCGGAAAAACCACCGGTAGCCATCGTGCCAAAGGTGACAGTCAAAGCATCGAAGAACGGCAGTTTTGCCAGACACAGAAATATGACTTCAAGCGCTGAAAAGCCGATGTAGATAATCCAGACGGACTTAGCCATATCGCGGATACGGGGTGTCAGCTTTTCATCGACAAGGGTCGGCATTTCGGCGGCTACAAGATGTGTTGCCCCGACTCCCAGGGCCGGAAACAGGGAAACAAACAGGGTAATAATACCGAGCCCTGTCATCCACTGGGTCAGCCCTCTCCAGAGCAGGATACTGTGGGCTTGGGCTTCGATGGATTCGATGACCGTAGCACCGGTCGCAGTGAATCCGGACATCGATTCAAAGTATGCGTCCAGAAAGTCAGGGAAAACGCCCGACAGGAAATACGGTAAAGCTCCTACCCCGGCAACCAGTATCCAGCTGAATGTTACTATCCCCAGGGTTTCGCGGAGTGAAAGTCGCCTGTTTTCTCCGGGAAGCAGCCGCCATAAAAGAGTACCGAGACCTGCCGAGACCAGTATGGAAATGGTAAACGGCAGCCAGTTGTTTTCATTGTAAATAAAACTGCAAATAAGCGGGATGAGTAAGAATACGCCTACAGCTATCAGGACGATTCCAACGTAATGAAATACTATTTTAAGTCGCATTGTGGTATACGAAGGTCAATATTCAGTTTTTCAGGTACTCGACTTTATTCTCCGAACCGGTGCTTATCGTAATCCACTTCTTTTCATTTTCCTCAGCGTCTTGCGATAAGCTTTGATAATGTCCTGACGCTGAAGTATTCCCAGCAGATGACGCCCGTCATTTTCACTGACTACCGGAATCCTACCGTATTCGTCGTCGGTCGTACCGAGAATCCTTTCGAGCGATTGTTCCGGATAAGCTACGAACGGAGAGCGCGTGGCAATATCCGCCACGGTAAGTCCGTTTTCTTCCTCACCTAGATGACGTTCAACGTCAGTTATCGTGACCATACCGAATAAAGTATCTTCTTCATCTACTACGGGAAATCCGTGCGAACCCGTTTTCTGGAAAAGATTCATCAGTTCGCGGACCTTCATCGTGGGAGGTACTGTCTGGAAATCTTTTGTCATCGCTTCGCTGGCCGTAATTGCCCTCATTACATCGGATACTTCTTCCTGGCCGATATCTATTCCACGTCGTATGAGTTTAAGAGTATATATCGATTCTTTGCTGAGATGACGGGCAAGAACAGTGCTGATACCGACTGTTATCATTACAGGCAGAATTATTTGATAGGCTCCTGTCATCTCGAAGATAATGAGGATAGCCGAGAACGGTGCCCGTGCCGCTCCGGAAAAGACGGCAGCCATTGCAACTACACCATAAGCTGCCGGAGAAGCTGCAATATCCGGGAAAAGACTGTTAACTGCCATTCCGAAAGCCGTTCCCATCATTGCTCCGAGGAACAGTGAAGGTGCGAATACACCGCCGCTGCCGCCGCTGCCGATTGAAATAGAAGTAGCAGCAATTTTCAGGACGAACATTAACATCAACACGTCGATGGTCAGTTGACCGGAAAGAGCGTCCTGGATACCTCCGTATCCAACGCCGAACAGGTCTTTACTGTATAATCCGATGGCACCAATCAGCACGCCGCCAAGAACCGGTTTAAAGTACTCGGGGATGCTGATTTTTTCAAATATATCCTCGCACCAGTATAATATTTTTGTGAATAATACTCCGCCGAAACCTGCCAGTACTCCGAGTATTGCGTAAAAACCTATTTCCCACGGGCTGGTAATATTGAATTCGGGGACAACGAACGCCCGGGCCGTTCCCAGGAAGCTATGCGCGATAAAGTCGGCAATGACGGAACTTATTACTACGTAAGCAAACCTGTGCGTTACGACACGACCGAGAATTATCTCCATTGCGAACAGCACACCAGCGATAGGGGCGTTGAAGGTTGCCGAGATGCCTCCGGCTGCTCCGCAGGCTACGAGGGTAGTTATGCTCTCTTCAGGAAGTTTAAGCCACTGGGCGACAGCCGAACCGGCTGAGGAACCAATCTGGACAATCGGTCCTTCCCGGCCTACAGAACCGCCGCTGCCGATACACAGAGCCGATGCCAGCGATTTGATTATCGCAACACGCGGACGGATGCGGCCTCCTTTCAGCGCTACCGCTTCCATTACCTCTGGGACACCATGCCCCTTGGCTTCGCGAGCGAGGAAATAGATAATCGGACCGACAAGCAATCCGCCAGCTGCCGGGATTAAAATAACGTAGTAATCTCCCATAAAGGAAAGAATATTACCACCGCCATCGAAAAACAGCGTGTTAAAGCTGTTAATCAGCCAGCGGAAAGCTACCGCTCCCAGTCCCGATACGACGCCGATAAGTACCGACAGCCCAAGACCGGTCACGACTTCCGACGAGCCGAGTCTTTTGAAAATTACACGCAGTCCTGGTCTTTTTTCTTCTTCAGTCATAGAATCTTAATCAATGCTTTCTTAGTATATTCAATCCTGTATCCTGGAACCCGATTTCTGCAACTCATCATTTTTATGCATATTAGCCGAAAGACATTCTTCGCACTTCTTAAAATATGAGAACAATTTTCGTGTTTCGTCATCTCCAGACCTGCCGACGAACGATTGCAGCAGCTGACCGAAATATTCCATTCGGCAATCGTCAATAACCTTCGAATCGAGGACCGAAGTATCGTTATATTCCGAATTCCGGTCAAGCGGGCACCCGGAGCAAATTTCAGAGAGTTTCAGTTCGAGGTATTCATCGCGGTCCATAAAACTCCGCGTAAATTCCTTCGTAAAGCTGTTAACAAACAGAGGTTTTAGTGTTTGAGTCAGGTCTGCCAATATCTTCTTAGCCATTTACTTTCCGGCTCCTTTTTCGCCGGGATTCGGTGTTCCCGGTAATACTTTCTGTCAGATCAGGCAGGAGACTATCCGGGACAGTGTCGCCGATATGCCGGTTATCATAATTGTCAATACTCAGAAAAACCGTCAGGTCTTTGACTCCCTCGATCTTTCTGATGTCGAATAATACCGTCTGCGCTATGGATGCAGGATTGTCAGCTTCAACACAGGCAATTACCGGATGGGGACCGTTAACAGCATCAGCGACGATTACGCCCGGTTTATCCTGCAATTCGGCGGCGATTTTCCCGGCTGCCTTCCGGGTAGAATCTATTAATACGTATGCCCGCATAAAACGATTAACTGCACTCCTATTAACAAGTGTAATTCAGATTGTTCTGGAATCCATCAGCCTGAAACGTAAATACGCCGTCCGATATACTGACTCTAAATACGAATAAATAACGTATAAATTGCGTTAAAGTCGTAGTAGATTCAGCTATAATCATTAGATTAAATAAATACTTTATGTTAAAATCTGGATATAGGGAGTAAGCAGGTGAGTATAACCAAAGTCCTGATTTCCGATGACCACTCAACATTTACTGAAGGGCTTCAGCGTGTCCTCGGTGAAGAGCAGGACATACAGGTAGTCGGCGTCGCCCGTAACGGCGAACAGGCCGTTAAAATGGCAAAAGAACTTCAACCGGATATCGTGATTATGGATATTGCCATGCCGGTCCTGAACGGTATAGAAGCGACCAGACAGATAAAAGAAATTCTCCCAACAACCGCGGTCCTGGTACTGAGCGCATACGGATATGCACCTTACGTGTTTTCAGTCCTTGAAGCCGGTGCCGGAGGATACCTTCTGAAAAATGTCCCGATGCGGGAACTCATCCGGGCGATACGAGCCCTCCGGAACGGAGAATCTGTTTTCGATCAGGAAGTAGCGGAAAAGGTACTGAGAAACCTGGTAAAGAGCTGGCGCGGTGGCCTTGCTACTTCAAACCAGCTTAAACCGAGGGAACTGGAAGTAATCAGGCTGGGAGCCAAAGGGCTTTCGAACGACGAAATCGCTGAGAAACTCAACATCAGCCCCCGTACCGTTCAGACCCATTTTACACATATATTCGACAAGCTGGAGGTAGGTTCACGCCTTGAGGCAGTTTTGAGATGTCTCAAGGAAGGGTGGCTCCTGCTGGATGACATTCCCTAGTAAAAAAGGAAACATTATGCAGAGCCGTCTCACCGTCTGGCAGCAATTCATCACACAGCCGCGCAACATTAAAAAACGATATCTCGGCACGGGTATTTTCTTCGCGGTAGTAGTTATTTTACTGTATTACATCGGCGACGGCATAAAAATCGGTATTACCGGAAGTATCGATTTTCTCCACGGGCAGGCTTATCATGAGCTTGTTCTTTTATTGTTCTCCGGCATAATTATTTATATAGCATCTACCCTGAGAACTATATTCGCTGTTTCTTTCTCCATAGTCGGATTTCTGCTTATTCTGCCCCACGCCCTGTTAATCCCCGCATATCCCGATCCTGTCTACAGGATTCTTTCATGGCTGACTATCAATGTGCTGCTGGCGCTTGTAATAGGTGTAATCATAAATGCAAGAGAGCGTCAGAAAATATACCTGAGAGACATAATGAACACACAGGAGCAGGAGAGACACCGATTATCGAGAGAGCTCCATGACGATACCGCGCAGGAATTGATAGATGCTGGCCACGATATCGATGAAATTCTTGATTCCTCGGATGATATTCCAGAAAGCGTACGGGACAGTCTTAATACTCTGCGTAACAATATGGATGAAATCCTGGAGAAGACAAGGAGAGCCATCCAGGGGCTGCAGCCGCCGTTACTCGATGAGATAGGCATTAAACCGGCTTTGCTGTGGCTCTGCGGAAATCTCGCCGAAGAAACCGGTATCGAGGTAGAACCGGATATCGATTTTCCGGAAGAAAGTTTGACGCAGGAATTGAAGATAGTACTTTTCAGAGTCACACAGGAAATGCTGAACAATATAAAAAAGCATTCAGGGGCAGATAAAGTAACGGTAGAATTGAAAGTTATTGAAAACAAGGTAGCGCTTTCAATCAGTGATAACGGAGTCGGGTTCACTCCGTCGGGAAGCGGTAAATTGCTTTCGGAAGGAAAACTCGGACTGGTCGGGATGCAGGAGAGGCTGGGGCTGGTTAACGGGACTTTCAACCTCCGCTCGAAGCCGGGAGAAGGCACGACGATTAAGGTGGAGATACCTCTGGCGGAGGGTGTGTAACGGGAGGATTATCTCAAGTATAAGATTGCCCTCCCCGGAAGATAATCTGGATAAAAAATGGCCGTCCCGATTTATCGGGACGGCCTATCTCTGTTAACTGCTAGTTTATTTTTCTTCTTCTTTAATACCGGCGAGTTTCTTGGCGAATTTCTTCTTTTCCTCGATGTTGGCGTTGTTGAGGATAGTCATACGGTGCGTCTCTGGAGAACCGGCCCCGTGAATGTTGGAAACGATATCCCGGCTTTCGAAAGCGAGTTTTTCAATCAGCCTGAATATACGTACCCTGTCTTCGGTGGATACGCCGTCGACGCCCTTGAGATATTTATGAAGCAGAGGGCCGATATCAGGGTTATCGAAGTCCTTCTGTGAAGGTATACCGGTTACCATACCTCCGGCGATTTCGATCATCATACGGATTACTTCGGCCAGTTCCTTGCCTTCATATAGCTTGGACGTATTGGAGAGTACCGGGTCCACCTGGTAGATGCCGGAAGGGGTTTTCGTGGATTCAACGGATGCTGCAATGGAGCAGCCGTATATGGCTTCCGTTACTTTAAGCATCTCGGCATATTTGGTCCTTATGTGCGATACGTTAGGAACGCCGTTATAGTCGGCAGCGGTCGCGGCGGCGCCGATAAGAATATCGCCGACTCCGCATTTGCATCCGCCGTGCGAATGACGGTGGTAGTTACCGAAACTTCTTACCATATTACCAGCATACTCGTATTCACCGTCGAGGAAGACGTACTTCCAGGGGATGAATACGTCGTTGAAAAGTACCATCGGGGCGAATTTACTGAATTCGATATTTCCGAGGTCGCAGCCTTCCATAGGTCTCGATTCAAGAGTACCCCTGCCATAGACGTGAACGACACCCTCCGCATCAGCAGGAAAAGCGAAGCAGACGGCGTAATCCTTATCAGCTTCACGCATTTCCCTGGCGGGCACCGCAATACCCCAGTGGGCGCAGAGAGAGCCCGTCTGGTGTATCTTGGCGCCTCTGACGACTATACCGTCATTATTCCTGTCCACAACCCGCAGGTACATATCCGGGTCGGACTGGTCGGAAGGTCTCTTCGACCTGTCTCCCTTGACGTCGGTCACACCGCTGAAAAGTACGTAGTCGTGTTTCTGCATGAATGTAATGAAATTGACCAGCCTGTCCCAGTACTCCGTACCGTATTTCTGGTCGCAGTTGTATACCTCTATACCGACGGAGCTTATGGCATCCATTCCGGTGCAGCGCATATAACAGCCGCCGATATTATGGGCTAGGTATTTAAGCATCCTGACCTTTGCTATAAGGTCGTCAGGACTTTCGTAGAATTTAAGAAAACGGCTGACATCCTCGTCTACCAGGCCTGACTTCGCGACAAGGTACTCCCTTCCTTCGGGGTCGTTTTCAAGTTCATACGTCTTGGCGACAGAAGCAGTCATATGACTGATAAGCGGGTGTTCGTGGATGTTTTCGACCTTTTCACCAAGGATGTATGCAGTGTGATGAAGGTCTTTTAGTGAATCATAATACTGTTCTTTTGTCATTATACCCACAGCTAACCACCTCCTAATAATAAGTGCGGGGATTGCATTTCCGGTACGAATGCTGTTCTATTCTATCATTTTTATGACAGTTTCGGCAACAATGCGGTAAACGATTGCCGCATCAAGTTGACGGATAATCGGTCGATATTGTATTCTGAAAACCAGCGACTATGAAATTATACGAATATGAAGGCGTAGAACTATTCAAAGAGGGCGGGATTCCCGTGCCGGACTTTGCCATAGCAACAACCGCGGAAGAGGCGAGGGAGAAAGCCGAGGCTATCGGAGTGCCCGTGGTTATTAAAGCACAGGTACTCACCGGCGGAAGATACCTGGCAGGCGGCGTCAGGACAGTTGATTCTCTTGATAATGTCGAGGAAACCGCAAGCCGGATACTTTCTTCGAAGATACGCGGGCTGACGGTGAATAAGGTGATGGTTGCCGCGAGTGTCGACGTTATCAGGGAATATTACCTGAGTATCACCATCGACGATTACCGGGGTACACCGATGGCTATATTCAGTACCGAGGGTGGAGTGGATATCAATCAGACAGCCCAGGATAATGCAGAAGCTGTCGTGCAGCGGGCGGTATCCATCAGTAATGGACTGGAGATTTCGGATGCCAGGAAAATGTGCCGGCAGGTAGGGTTAAAGGGGAAAGACCTGGACGTAATTCCGGGAATTCTTGTGAAGCTATACCAGGTATTCAGGAACAATGACGCTATCCTGGCGGAGATTAACCCGTTGGTACGAACGAAAAACGGAGAGTACGTAGCACTCGACTCAAAGATAGAAATGGATGATTCGGGCTTGTACAGGCATTCGGAACTTGGTCTGGACCAGCTTGAAAGAATAACTAACCCGCTTGAGAGAGCCGGACGTGAAATCGGCGTCAGCTACCTGGAGCTTGATGGTGATATAGCCATCATAGCCAGCGGAGCCGGGCTGGGAATGGCTTCGATGGATATTATCAGCCGGAGGATGAGCGCCGCGAACTTCCTCGAGACAGGCGGAGCGATTACCGAGGAGCTGCTGTATAAGGTAATGGGCCTGGTGATGCAGAAAGAAGGCATCCGGGGACTGTTTATCAACGTGTACGGCGGAATCAACCCGATTCACGAAGGGGCAAAAGGCATCGTCCGCTATCTCAAAGACCATAATGTTACCATCCCGGTCGTTGCCAAAGCTCTGGGTAATCACCAGGAGGAAACCTGGCAGATATTTAAAGAGAACGGTGTTCGCGTAACATCGGGCGTGTCCACGGAAGAAGGAGTGGAGATGCTTGCCGAACTGGTGGAAGGGAAAAGATGAGCATTCTGCTTAACAAAGACACGCGGGTACTGGTACAGGGGATAACCGGAAGGACCGGAAGAGTCCAGACTCAATGGATGCTGGATTACGGAACGAACATCGTTGCCGGTGTAACTCCCGGTAAAGGCGGCGAGGAAGTAGAAGGGGTACCTGTATTTAACACGGTTGAGGAAGCAGTCAGGAAAACAGGAGCAGAAGCCTCCGTGTTTTTCGTTCCCGCAGCCGCCTTAAAAAATGCGGTTATCGAGAATATTGACGCAGGAATTAAGCTGCTTGCGGTAGTCACCGAGAACGTTCCGGTGCACGACGCAATGGAAATCCGGGAATATGCCCGCGGCAGGGATATCACGATTATCGGGCCGACGACTCCCGGTATTATTACTGTCGGTGAAGCCAAGATAGGTATAATGCCGGCGAACATGTTTACACTGGGAAGGATAGGTATCATATCGCGCAGCGGTACGCTTTCTTACGAAATCAGCATAAACCTCTCAACCGCCGGGTACGGTCAGAGTACCGTAATAGGTATGGGCGCCGATCCCGTAGTCTTCACCAGCATGCCGGATATCCTGAAACTTTTTGAAAGAGATCCCGATACCGACCTTATCGTTATTGTAGGGGAGGTAGGCGGAATACAGGAAGAAAAGGCCGCCGATTATATAGACCGCTGGGTGACGAAACCGGTCGTCGCCTATATAGCCGGTCTTAACGCCCCTCAGGAGAAAAAGATGGGTCATGCGGGAGCGATAATCAGGGGCGACGGCAAGGGTACGCCGCAGAGCAAGATGGCGGCTTTGACCGAGGTCGGTGTGGATATCGCAAGGTATCCGGTACAGGTGGTAGAGCTGGTTAAACAGCGTCTGGAAATGGACTAGGTCTCAAGCGGATTATCCGTTTCATCTTCTTTCAGACACAATCGTGTAATGTTTTCATTTTACTGTTATAATACTATGCGTATGGGGCTGTAGCTCAGCCGGGAGAGCGCCTCCTTTGCAAGGAGGAAGTCAGGGGTTCGAGTCCCCTCAGCTCCACCAAGCTTTACGGTAGGCAGAACTATTTTCCCCGTATTGTCTGATGAAGGTAGTATGGGGAATTTTTATTCAGTCTGTTCCTCATTATTATCTACTACAATCCTCTTGATGAATGATTTAAGAAAAGCCTTTCTTTCGGATATCTCCGATTCTTCAAGCAGTGTGTGAAGGTCTTTGGCTTAGATCCCCACAGATAAGTCCAAGTCACTTTTACATTAGACAATTGTAGTCTGAAGTAGCTTTACTAGCCTTCATCCTTCTTGTGGTGTGGCGCATAGGTCTGCTTGTGTGCCTTTTTTCTGTGTGAAATTCCGGGTTATTGTCTTCATTGGCTGGACTGAGCGAGGAACACGGAATTTACTGTTATCCGGACGGAGCACCGGTTTCTCTTCGGATTGTTCCAGTTGGGGAATCCACTCGTAAGGAACACGATAGGCTCGATAAATACCTCGAAAAACAGCATCTTGAGGTTGATGTGGATTGACGAATTCCCAGGCTACCTCACCTTTTGTAGTTACTTCATATATACGAGCAGAATTACCCTCGGTAATGAGTGTGTTTCCATTAAGCAGCCGCTGAGCAGAACTCATTAACGGACTGAAGGAACTGTAACGGACTGCCAAGGCGCTTGGACCAAGAACTGTCGGAGGGTACTGCCAAATTATCTCTAGCGTATTGGGGTCAAACTCTAGAATCCGAGAATAATCGCGCAAGGCGTTTTGCCTGCCCGTAGCAGAGCCGGGATTCGGCGCCCCGTAACCCGCCCAACCTCCGTTATCATAAACCATCATATTACCTTCACCGGGTAAACCCTTAGGTATCATGTGGAAGTGGTGAGGTCCGACTATTTGCCCCAGGTTACGAAGTGATTCTGTTTCGACGTATTCAGGTCCTACTTTCCAGATAATATTTCCGCTTTTCTTTTCCACAACAGCTAAGATGTTGGATTCACGGCTACTGAAAATGACGTTCTCGGGATTAAATCGGCTGTCTCCGGCATCAAACCATTTGTTGGGGCCGAGAAGGGAGCAGGAGTTGATATGCATCCAATCGCCCATACCTTCGCCAGCTTGCACCATGTTAGGGTTCTGGGCTAACGTGTTTTTGGCCACTTCGCTGAAACCAAGGTCATTATAGTGGTCACTCACCCCCCATTCCCAGATTATTTCGCCATCCCAATTAACTTCAACAAAGGCGTCATCCAGAAGCCACTTTTCACTGATTGCTGTGTTGTAAGTATTTTTATGGCAGAGGATGATAGTATTACCGTTTTTTGTCAAAGGTTCTTCATGAGGTGAATAATAACCTACCGAACTGCCTTCGCGCTGGTAGTCATGGTGGTGACGAGCCATCCAGCGTGCCTTGTAATGGGGATCTTTTACTAAATCGTATTTGTTGAACTGCCAGACTATCCTCCCATCCCAGTCCATCTGTACTAGATCCACGCCGTCCTGAAATCCGTGTTTGGGACTACGTAAGGCAGTACTACCCATAATATAGCCACCGGGCATTATTTTATTGGCAGTAGGAAAACCCTTCAACTTATGCCAACGTTTGACGGTTTTTCCATTCATGTTTACCACAATTGCTCCCGCATCTCTCAATTGGTATACAGTGTACCCGTTCCAGCACTGTGCAGGATTATAAATGGTCGTTCCGGTAGGGTAAACGCTGAAAGGCATAATATAATCTCCTTTTTGACAAATGAAAGATGAAAATTACATGAATAATATATTATTACGTAACATAATGTCAATCTGGGAAGCTGTTATCCAGAACGTCGATGTAGTACGGAAATCCAGTTCATAATACTCGTATAACAACCGGATTCTCATGTCCATTAATCTACAGATTTATTAATAATGACCGACTTATCTGTAATGACGCTTTTAATTTGATTCTCCAGGTCTTCTATTTCCTTTTTTGTAAATTTTTTGTTTTTATAGAAAGCTCTGTTCAACTTATAAGTCTGACGCTGCTCTCTCCCGTGCATCATCCCAAAAATATAATGAAAAGTGTCAAGTGAGATCTTGATAATAATATTTATGAAATATTTTATGATTTGAAGAGGCAGTATCCGCGGGTTGTTAGAGTTATTAACCAGGTAATCGTCAATAATCTTTGCACACCTTTGAGTACTTTTCCCGTCAGCCTTGTTTATCCATTTAGTAATGAACTTTTGCCTTGCCGTTAATTCGGGTTTCGAGATTTCAGGAGTTTTCAAATATTGCTGAACGGTCTCTACAAGTTCTTCGTAATTTTTTACCACTTCGCCACCACTTAGCAGTTCAAGATGGCTGTCTGCTTCTCTTTCGACAAATTCCAGTGAAATTGTCTGTTTACCAAGAAGCCATGCTTCAAGTGATGTGGTAGAAGATAGGTGTAATAATATATCGCAAATATTCAGTAAATTCGCCACCGGTTCCGAGTCGATAAAATACACGTTATCCAATTTCGACTCTGCAATATAATTCGTGTAAATATTATTTTGATTTAGTCGTTCGAAGGGATGAGGTTTGAGAATGAAATTAACGTCTTTGCGTTGAGCAGCTAATTTGAAAAAAATATCTAGAGAAAGCTTTTGTGAGAGATTTGTATATTCCAGAAATTCATTAACATCCAGAGCTTTATAAACGTTGCTTTTCTTCATCTCTATCTGGACTTCTGTTATATCTCTATTGGCAAAAGGATAACTGGTAGCCCACAATATTATCGGCCGGTCCGGGGTAATCCCGTATTTTAAACACAAATCTGTTTTTGCAGGAAAAAGAGAGGACAGCGGAGGGCTATAAAAATCGAAGCGAGGATTTCCGGAAACGACCGTCTTATTTAAAAATGGACATTCGTGTTTTTCCATGATGTCCAGCATACCTTGTCCCCAAACAAAATTTATATCTGGTACATTATTTGGATGAGCATATTTCCCTGCCACGTACGCCCCCACCTCTTCATTTTTTACAATACCCTCTGTAGGTAGGCTAGCTACAAAACTACCCATCTTTCTTGCTTTTTTCATTAATAGGGATTCTCTAGTTATTAAACGTGAGTGTGGGAGTAAAATAAGGTGGGGTAAAAATACGGATATAATATTTGAAGAGTCTATTGGTGCAAGAAGAACTCTATAATTAAACTGTTCCGTGAGAATGTATTTAAGATACACTAAACCTGCAAGATCTCGTGTTTTATGGTCAACAAAAATAGCAATTCGTTTCTGAGTCATTGTTTATTGTGTACTTTCTGGTGATCTTCATGAAATAACGTGGTCTGTTTGCTTCTGTTAACCGAATATTACCAGACTTGTTGAAGATCAATAAATTGTTCATCTCCTTATACCGGAGGTATTGTCAAGACTTTTATCACCGTAGCCGTCAGCCTTGTAGCTAACTACCGTTGCGTCCACCAGTTCACGCCCGCTTTTTATTTTTGATATCAACTCAAGGTAATCGGAAAAATCGTCTTCGTAGTAAATTTCACCTTTACGGATATTAAGTTCAACGGGTTTCAACATAAATGTATTGTGCCTTAAGTAGGACGTAACAACTTTTAAATTGTGCAAAGCATTATTTCGCGAGCCCAGTTCGTTAATGAAAAAACTGATTATCGGTGTATTTGTAAGGAGAAAATCACTTCTGCGGATGAATCTTGTTCGTTCGATAAATACCTGGTACCTGTAAACCAGATCCTGTTCTTGAGAATTTACACCGGCTATGACAATACCGTCGCTATCCAGAAGGATGTCTTTGAGTGTCCGCATAGAATCCCTTTGCGTCTGAATTATGCAGTTATACGCTTTTTCTTCTCCTGCATTCTTTTCTTTCATAAAGAGATTAGGGCAGATGCTGCACCCAACACATCTGAAGATATCATATTCCGTCAATTTGATTATTTCTATCGAATAATCATCTTTGTATCTTTCGAAATAGTTTTTAATTATCTCTTCATATTTTCTTTTTGGGGTATCCATGGTGACAAAGACCGTTAGTTTCAGACCGGGCTTATTTTTATTATTACTTCCTTTCTTCAATATCTCAGCGAGATTTCCTACACGTTTACCAGTACCATAACAGGTATCTAAACCTAACTCGTCTTCGAGGATTTTGTTTACGTCTCCCGCCCATGCTGTACCACCATATTGAGAAGTAGCTGGACCATTACCGACAACAACAGCGTCCTGCATTAGAGCCTCATACAGGGTATAAATCAGTGTCGTCTCCTGCCCACCATTCCTTTTAGCCCCAACTGCCACAGCTCCAAAGCCTTTGCCTTCAAGCACCTTATTCCTGTTGGTCAATTGTAGCAACTTATTTGCGACGGAAGACCTGTCACCAAAATAAACGGGACTTCCCAAAACAATCCCATCCGTTTTCTTTATCTGGTTCATCAAGCCATTCAGTTCTTTCTGGTTTATCGCCAGTGTATCTATATTTTCAACTTCATTTGCTATCTTGTGCTCATGATATTCTGAATCGGTAAATATTTTCTCTTCAATGTGTTTGAACAGCTTAATAAGGGAAACAATCCTGATGTCTGCACCAACATCTTTAGCTCCTAAGAGAGCTATGGCCACCGCAATATCTGTATTGGAAAAAGTATCTGGTTTATCTTTGAACCAGGAAATAAGTTCATCTTTATCGGCTGCTTCCCTGATCATTCCCTCCAGTTCTTGCATACGGGCATGATTTGACCTGACTGAGCCAGAAAAACCGGTTACTTGAAAATTCATGTTAATAATAATCCCCTCGCTAATTAAACTATAGGTTGTAATGTTTCGATATTGTTCTTCAGCATGTTACGGTCTATTTTCATTGTTTGTGTATAAGGTATTTCCTCAACATAATAAAACAGATGCGGTATCTCAAACGGTCTTAGAACAGGTACCAGCTTATCAAGTATTTCTGTCCTGGTATATGTATTTTCAGTTTTTAAGGCTAATGCAAATATTGTTCCAAACCTCGGATGTAAAATATCAAACAAGATACAAATATCACTTTGGAAAACAGATGAAACTTTCTGTTCAATGAATCGCAAGGATATCTTGTTCCCTCCTATTTTTATCTCGTCATCTATTCTACCAGTGATAGAAATAATCCCCTCGTTTTCTTGAACTAAGTCTCCCGTCGGGTGTTCTGTTGCTGCGGGTATAAATTCATCTCCGATAAAATATCCAAAAAACAGGAATGGAGAACTTACGAACATCTGTCCATCGATAATTTTATATTCAGTACCGTCAATATTTTGACCAATAGAGCTGTATGTATCGATATCGGTATCATTATCAACTATATTCATGAAAAATCTACCGGCGACTTCCGAAAGACCATAAACATTGTAAAAAATTGTGGAAGGAAATTTCTGCAGTATTTTTTCCATGTTACTCGAATACATAAAATCTCCTGAAGAAAAGAAGAATAATGGAGTGTATGTCTCATTAATATGATGAGCGAATGACATCAACTGCAGGGGAGAACCAACAATTGCTATACTCGAGTTCCTCTGATAGAACTCATTGATTTTGCCAATATCCGGGTAATCAACGAATATCAAATGTGAATCTGTTAAAAAGTGAACTAGAAAATGACAGAACGCACTAACCAGATACGGTTTTAGAGCTGTAACAGATGTAAATCCTCTATGATTTAGCTTTTTAGTCACGGAAACAGCATTAGAAATATAGTTGTCACGTTTATGGAGTACTCCTTTGGGTATACCTGTACTACCGGAGGAAAAACATATTGAGTCCCCTTCGCTGGGGAAATCCGGGAGA
This sequence comes from Dehalococcoidales bacterium, assembly GCA_034416335.1. Lineage (GTDB taxonomy): Bacteria > Chloroflexota > Dehalococcoidia > Dehalococcoidales > UBA2162 > MGML01. The sequence continues at coordinate 243,318 of DAOULV010000010.1, read as the reverse complement.
TTATACAGGTCGTTTTTCTCCAAATGAATCTCGTCACCTTTGAGAGAAACAGCTATTTCAAAAAAGTTAGATTTCTCCCCTTCCAGGTAATCCCTGTTAGGGAAAATAACCCTATTACCATTTTGCCAGAGGGCAAATACTAACGCGTAGAAATTCAGTGGATTTTCATCATTTACGACGATAAACCCGTTTGTTTTTAGATCGTCCAATACTGCCATATTTTCAAAAAAATATTTTACTCTACGGCAGAAGTCAGCTTTTGTTAATACTATATTGTTATACGTGAGGAGTTTTTTATCTGATTGATCTTCAAGTATATCAAGGATCCGCATTGTCTACTGCCTTTCTTTGTCTTCCAGCTTAGAATAAATCGATTCTGCCAGTGTGTTTACAGAACCAACAGATTCTCTATCAACAAAAAAAGCGTCAATTTCTATTTCGTATTTTTGCTCAAGGTATATCACAAGGTTAATCATATTCAGCGAATCGATATAATCACTTTTTAGCAGTATCTCCTGATCGTAGTCTTCGATTGGTCTTCCCGCTAATCGCTCAGCTTCAACAACTATTGTGTTTTTTATCTCGTCCAAGTTCATAATAACGAATTGTCCCTCCGATAATCTAAGTTACATATTACCTGCGTACGGTTTCTTTATAGGTTCATTTTCCAGTAAAAGATACATATTCTTTTTAAATAGATTTACTGTACATTGATAGAAATCTCTCATTGAATATGAATACAAAAAACCTCGGCCGAGCTGGGTTTTTTTAACGGTATAGCCAGACTCGAAATCACCCCAGAGTTTTTCTTTATTGTTCTTTTTGATTTCACATTCGCGGTACCAGACATGCATGTAGAAGCGTCTTATGTTGATTTCGGTTCCTTCCAATACTGGCTGGCTGAACTCTTTAATATATCTGTATGGGACTCCCATTTCCATTTCTGCCTCGTGGAGAACCGAACAGGTTAAACGGGGATGAAGACCAATGCTAATAAAAAGGCCATCCCTCTCAAGCATTCGTGGATAAGGTGTCTCCGGTCCGTATGACTGGGGAGATACGTCCGAGCAAATTTCAGAGGCGTTTTTCCCAATCGCGGTACATGATGTAAATGGATGTAAACTCCTTACGGCTCCAACTCGAGTACGAAGATATTCAGAAAATATCCCTCGCTCACTGGGTGTGTTATTAATGTCAAAAGGGATATCTGTATTGCATAAAGCCATTGAAGCAGTAGGTACGACAATAGTTCCTTCATCTTCTACTAATTCCATAAGAGCATTTAAATGAACCTCAGGAAGACTTTGGATGTCCATTTTCTCATATCGGCCAAGACAGGACAAATCAGCTTCGATAAAAACAAGTTTGCCAGAACTAACTCCTAAATTTGTATAGGCTTTTTTTATATCTTCGTAGTTATAGTCATAATTGTTTTTCATATTTATCCCCGTGTAATTACATTTACTCCTGGGCTAACTGAATCACACAAGTTCCTTAATATTGAACCCTAAGCTATTATACGCTCACAAATTTTTAGGACTATAATACCTTTTTCGGTATCACACTTCAATTTAAAATATATTATTAAAATCGATAAAAATCGTTGTCGCTATGCAAATCCCCGCCGTCGTGATTAAAATTCCTAGCTTTTTCCATTGGTAGTTAAGATGATGCAACCTCTGACTGATAAAGAGCATGCACCAACAAGGTTGGTAATCACTATAAAGCCCCCAAAACACCGAAAGATAGATTCGACAATATACTTGCCGTTAATGTAGCAGCAGTTATAACTGGAGGAAATTACGTTCGCTTCATTATAACTATTCCGTTGCCGAAAATAGATCGTGCTCCCATAAACAATTCAGCCAGGATAAATCCAGGTACATACTGATACGCAGAATGAAAATCAGAAGCCGTCATTACTAACAATATTTCTTTAGAAAAAACACTTACTGCCAATCCTATTAAAGTAATGACAGCAAAAAATACGTGGCTATCCTCGGCAAAACTTCAGTAGCACCTGGACGTCTTACTCCAATCTGCATGTAGAACGACACCCATGCGGTTATCTTCGGATATCTGTGAAACGTACCCGGGGATATGCTAATGCTCCATGTTTTTATATTTTTCGGGTACATCTCCGACGAATTTAAGCGGCCACTCGGCAGGGCCGAACCTGGCATCGATGAAAATGAGCGGCTTACCTACCCGGAGGATCTTTAACGGCTCGTGGCTCATCCCGGCCGGGATATAGGCATAGAAGGGATAATCAATCTTACGCCATTCATCGTCCAGGTAGAATTCCACATCGGCATCGAACTCTACAAAATTTTGCGCGCCGAAGAGGAATATCCACTGGTCGCGGTCCGGGTGAATGTGGGGGGCCATGCCAATCTCATCTTCCGGTTTGTCGATATAGGCGAATCCCAGCATCAGTTGAGAGCCCGGTACATCCCTCTCCCCCATCGAGGTGATCATCGGCATAGTGATGCTCTTGTGTATGGATTTCCACGGTTTGAATTCAATCAGGTTAGATTCGTGCCTCAAATTTCCCATTCGTACTTTTTCTGACATACAAAGTATCTCCTTACAGTTGATATCGTTAGTTTATTATCTTACTTACCGCAAGGCAGTTCAAGGTCTGAAATTTCATTCATCCGGCAGGTTTATATCCGGCAGTTCGCTTCAGGTACTTGGATTACAACTTATTATCTGAGCATAATAAAATATATTCAGGGATAAAGGATATTTAATTAGGAGTGTAAATCTGATGGAATTTAAAGATTGTGTACAATTTGCCAACAAGTGCGGGATAACATTTATTGCTACGATAGACGGACACCTGCCAAGAGTGAGACCTCTGGCTCTGCAGTTCGCCGACGAACGCGGTTTCTATTTCCAGACAGAACCGGTGAAAAGTTTTTACAGGCAGCTCCAGGCCAATAAAAACGTCGAATTGTGCTTCTATGATACTGAAAGCGAAGGGCTTGGTAAGGTAATGAGAGTCAGTGGAGAGATTGAGTTCGTTGAAGATCTGGGTCTTAAAACGAAATTAATCGAAGAGCGCCCGTTCTTCAAAGTGCTGGGAATAGAGAAACCCGATGATCCCCTGTTCGCCCTGTTTCGTGTATATAAGGGAGAGGCGTTTTTCTGGACGATGGCAGATAACATGAAAGAATCGGATATAGAAAGAATCAGTTTTGATTGTTTATAATGTCCGACAGGAAGGTTAATACCGTTACAAGGAGGATTCATCGTAATGATACAGCAGTTTTATTTACCCATAAATGTTCTTTTCGGCCCCGGAAGTATTGAGCAACTGGGACGTGAAGCAAAAACCCTGGGAAGTCGGGCGATGATAATTACGTATCCCGATATCCGAAAGTTGGGATTCCTGGATATAGTCCTGAAAGACCTGGAAAACCAGAGTGTTGAAACCAGGGTCTTTGAAGAGCTGGAGCCAAATCCGCGCACTACTACTGTTGACAGGGCAGCCCGCATCGCCCGTGAATCGAAAATCGACCTTGTTATCGGGATGGGCGGCGGCAGCGCCATGGATGCGGCAAAAGGTGTAGCCCTGGCAAGCTCCGGTGAAGCTCCGGTATGGGATTATATGATGGGTAAAGCCCGGTCCGGGAAATCCGTCCCCAATCTGATTCAGGTACCCACCCTTGCCGGAACCGGCTCCGAACTTAACCCAATATGCGTATTTACCCACTGGGAAAGCCATGAGAAACGGTTCATGTTCAACGATAAACTGTGGGCAAAGACGGCTATAATCGATCCTGCCCTGACCGTCACCCTGCCTGAAAAATTGACCGCCGGGGGTGGAGTCGACGCACTCTCTCATATAATGGAGTGTTACCTGATGCCTGAAAAGCCATTACCAATGAACGATGCCATCAGGGAAGCCGTGATGAGAGTCGTTGTGCAGGTCCTTCCCAAAGTACTCTCTCATCCCGATGATATCGACGCCCGGTCGCAGATTTCCTGGGCAAGTACTATCGCCAGTTCGGATTTATCAAGGCTGGGCGGGTCGGTCGGCAGTATGACCTGCCATGGAATCGAGCACGCTATCAGCGGATACTATGATATCAACCATGGCGCCGGACTTGCCGCCCTGCTGCCGTCATGGATGAAGCAGTTTTATCCTGCCAGAAAGGAAAGGTTCGAACTGCTTGGCAGGAATGTATTTGGAAAGTCCGACGGAATAACGGCTTTCGAAGAATGGCTGGAAAAATTAGGAATGAAACTCCGGCTCAGAGACCTGGGATGCGAACTTGAAAAGGCCGATGAGATAGCAGATATCGCGCTGAAGGTCTGGGATTATAGCCCGCATCCGACCGTTATGGATGCTGAAACTATAGCTAAAATTTATCGCGACGCCTGGTAGACTACTCTAGCTCGTCCGGGGTTCGTACGCCTTTTTTATATCTTCTGGTGAAGGAGCAGGGCCCCAGGAAAACACCTGCTCCCGGGTAATATTCGGAATGTGTTCAGGCGGCCTGACGATGTCGAACCTGATCGCCTTCTCCGGGCAGGTGTAGACACAAAGACCGCATCCCATACATAACTTTTCCGATATGCTGGCTTTCATCTTCTTTGCGACCGGTACTTTCACCATCTCTACAGCCCCGAATATACACCTCTCCATGCATGTCTGGCAGCCGCTGCATGCTTCCTGGTCGACACTCGCTTGGTACCGGCTCCTGGTGGGATCCATCAGGTCGTAATCAAGTCCGGCATGTATGAGTGGATTGACCACCCGGCAGCAGCATTCGCACCAGTTGCATGCCTCTTCGAGCCGGGGAAAGTTCAATGACAGGTGACCCAGTCCGGCATCTTCCAGGGCATACATTTCATCCATGGCTTCCTGGTATGTCAGAGGTTTCAGGTCCGGCCATCGCTCCAGGATACCGGCAAATTCTTTTTCACCCGAACCGTCGTCATCATCAAGGATTACGTGCACACACACCTCCATCTTGTTATCGCACTGGCGGTGCTGGGTGCGACAGGAACAGGGCAGGAACAAAATCATCTTCGACCTTTTGAACATCTCTTCGTAGTTCTCGTACCACAGGATCTGCTCTTTCGGAATGTGAGGACTGGCAGCCAGAGCCTGTAAAGCCGGCACGATGCGGTGAGTCGACCACATCCCCGTCAGCCTTCTTTTATGCGAATGGTCCGCTATGGTAAACCGCCATTCCTTGAAGAAGAATTCGGTCCATAGCCTGTCTACTTCGTCACTCTTGTTCTGGGTCCGGTGACACAGCAGCATGGCATGAGTGGGCATTGAATATCCGTCTTTCACATGGCTGATCAATCCTTTTTTCATCATCTCATTAAGTTGGGATTTAAGTCTGGTTTCACTGCCTCCGGTCTTTTCAGCCAGCTCCGATAACGGCATTGGTTTATTTATCTCGCAAAGTATTTCGCTTTCTTCGTGCGTTATCATCCCTTTCAGTACCCCGAGAAACAGCTCTGAGTCGGCCATACCATATCTCTCTGCTATTTTCTGATATGCGTCTTTTTGTACACTCATTTTTTCTCCGTCGATTCTCCAAGGGTATCTGCGAACCGTCTGCTACATTAATCTCAAGACGGCTACAGTCTATTCCCGATGATGAAGTAAGTCAAGAAAGTCCTGATGTGTAAAAAGTATATGATTAAGTAACAATTACTTGATTTGTTCAATCGATACTGACTGATATTAAAACCTTACGCGAAATTTCAATTTTAAGGTTCTTTGTTTTGTCCCCTCAATTTCGCCAGTCCTTCTATATGTTCTTTATTTACATAATATTCAGTAAGCGATATGATCCATAGATTGTTTTTGCTCTGGATCATTTCGTTCCTGAAAAAGCTTTCAGCAGATTTTATTTTCGTCTTTAATCCTGGCTACCTCATTTCAGCGGGATGGTTTATATTTCCCGATGGCAATAGTAGAATAGAAGCACGATGCGATATCTGTTGGCGGGAGATTGCTCCCGTGACGTACTCTGGTTATGGAGAAAGACGTGAGTATCCTATCTCGTTTCCATCCGAACATAGCCCGTTGGTTCCTGGAAAACGTCGGACAACCGACCGGGGTACAGGAAGAAAGCTGGCAGAGAATTTCAGATGGAGAACACGTCCTTATTACGGCACCAACCGGAAGCGGCAAGACTCTGGCGGCTTTCCTCTGGTCGATTAACCAGCTGGTAACCGGGCAGTTTTCCACAGGGCACACAAGCATACTGTATGTTTCTCCCCTGAAAGCGCTGAACAATGACGTTCAGAGAAACCTGCTCGAGCCTCTCGATGAACTGAGAGAAGTCTTCCGAATGTCGGAGACGACTTTCCCGGGAATAAGCGTTTTAACCCGTAGCGGTGATACTCCGCAGTCGGAACGGCACCGGATGCAGCGCCATCCGCCGGAGATTCTCATTACCACACCGGAGAGTCTGAACCTGATGCTCAGTTCAGCCGGCGGCCGGTCGATACTGACGGGACTCTCGACGGTAATTCTCGATGAAGTTCACGGGGTATTCGGAAACAAGCGCGGGGTGCACCTGATTACAGCGGTGGAGCGTCTCACTTTGTTGTCCGGCGAGTTTCAGCGTATCGCCCTGTCGGCAACCATTCGCCCTCTGGAAACCGTGGCTGAATTTATCGGCGGATTCCGAGTCGAAGGTAACGACCACTCTCCGGTCTATACACCGCGGCCTGTTTCGATTGTACATTCCGACACAACGAAGGAATATAGCATAAAAGTACGGTTTCCCGAAAAGGCGGAGGAACAAGCGGAGCAGGACTCTATCTGGGAGCCGCTGGCCAGACAATTCAAAAAGATTATCGGTAAAAACCAATCGACGCTGTTCTTTGCCAACAGCAGGAGGCTGTGTGAAAGACTGGCGCTCAAGCTTAATGAAGGTGAAGGAACACCCATAGCCTACGTGCACCACGGTTCGCTTTCACGGGAAATACGCACCGAGGTGGAACGTAAGCTGAGAGAGGGTGAACTGCGAGCTGTGGTAGCGACCAATTCGCTGGAGCTGGGTATCGATATCGGCGCTCTGGATGAGGTAATCCTGGTACAGTCCCCACCTTCGGTATCGTCAGCGATTCAACGCGTCGGCCGGGCCGGTCACCAGGTAGGAGAAATCAGCCGCGGCGAGATATTCCCTACACACTCGCAGGACCTCCTGGAAGCGGCGGTGCTGGCCTCGGCTATCCTGGAACATGACATGGAAATCACAAGACCGGTCCTGTGCCCTCTCGATGTACTGGCGCAGATTATCATCTCGATGGTGGGCGTCGAGAAATGGGACATAGATAGACTGTACATACAAATAGCCGCCGGTTATCCCTACCGGTATTTGACCAGGGAGCAGTTCGACCTCGTTCTGAACATGCTGGCGGGGCGATACGCCGCTGCAAGGATTCGCGAGTTGAGGCAGCGTGTCTCCATCGACCGGCTGGATAACACGGTTGTTGCCAGTAAAGGAGCACTGATTGTCCTGTACACTTCAGGCGGCGTTATTCCGGACCGCGGCTACTTCCACCTCCGTCACCAGGAGACAGGTTCGCTTATCGGCGAGCTTGATGAGGAATTCGTCTGGGAAGCGTCAATCGGCCAGAGTTTCGCTCTGGGAACGCAGAACTGGAAAATAGAGCGTGTTACCCATAATGATGTCTTCGTGACTCCCGCCAATCCCAGGATAATGGCGGCACCGTTCTGGATAGGTGAGGAAAACTACCGTAACTTCCATTTCTCGGAGCGAATCGGCCAGTTCCTGGAGACTGCCAACAATCGTCTGGATGATACCGACTTTCTCAATACACTGCAAATTAAATATCACATGGATGCCGATGCGGCCGAGCAGCTGGTCGACTTTCTGAATCAGCAGAAAGAAATGACCGGCTGCGACCTGCCTCACCGGCACCATATCTTGGTGGAGTATGTCAATACCGGGCCGGGAGGAGTGCCGGGAAACCAGCTTGTATTGCACACAACCTGGGGTGGACGAGTCAACCGCCCGTTCGCCATGGCGCTGGATGCAGCCTGGGAAGAGCAGTACGGCCAGCGGCTGGAGGTATATACCGGTAACGACTGCATTGTCATCCAGTTGCCGCATGATGCCGACGCCGATGAGGTGCTTTCTCTAGTTTCGAGTGCAGCCGTAGAAAAACTTATCAGGAAGCGGCTGGAAGGCTCCGGGTTCTTCGGGGCCAGGTTCCGCGAGTGTGCCGGTCGTTCTTTACTCTTGACCCGCAATAAAATCGGTCAGAGAATGCCGCTCTGGATGAACCGTATGCGCTCGCAGAAACTGCTTGATTCCATCATGCAGTATGAAGACTTTCCCATTCTTCTGGAAGCGTGGCGTACCTGCCTGCAGGATGAATTCGACATGGAAAGCATGAAACAGGTGCTGGTCGAGCTTGAGTCGGGTGCAATCAAATGGTCAGAGACTCACACCAGCTTTCCCAGTCCGATGGCACAGAGCCTTTCCTGGCGGCAGACCAACCAGTATCTCTACATGACCGACGAGCCGATAGCAGAATCTACTTCCAGATTACGCAGCGATCTTTTAAATCACGTAGTATTCACTCCGGGAATCCGTCCCACCATTGCCTGTGAACTGGTGGAGCAGTTCGAACTGAAGCAGCAGCGGCTCTCTCCCGGCTATTCGCCGGAGACTCCGCGAGAATTAGTAGACTGGATAAAAGAACGGCTGCTAATCCCGGTACCGGAGTGGGAACGTCTGTTGCAGGCAATGAAAAATGACCACAAAACCGATATTAAAAAGTTACAGGAATCGCTTGTGGAAAGACTTACCCTGATAAATCCGCTGGGAGCTTCGGAACCACTGATAGTTGCACTGGAAACCCTTCCCAGAATCACCCACGCCCTCTACGGAGAACAGGCTATAGCAATTGAACCTCTGACAGGTTCTCATGATGTAACCTTCGACAGAGAGGATATTTCTTCAATCGCAGCAGAAGACAGCGACGAAATCATGGCCGATGTACTGGCGGAGTGGCTCCGTTATTATGGTCCGGTAACGTACGACTTTATCCTTGACACGCTCGGAATCGAGAAGCAGCGCCTGTCCCTAGTGCTGGAAGACCTTATCGACTCCCAAAAGGTAATCATGGGGTCGCTGATAACGGAAAGTACCGACGAATATGTCTGTGACAGCGAGAATTTTGAGATATTACTCAGGCTGGCACGGGCAAGCTCCGTACCTGTCTTCGAGCCACTGGACGTGGAGTGGTTACCCCTTTTCCTTGCCTCCTATCAGGGCGTGACCAATTCCGAGAATGAGATGGTGTTCTTTGTTGAGAGATTATTCCGGAGTATCGAACAGTTAATCTGTTTGCCGGTACCGTCATCTCTCTGGGAATCGGAAATTCTGCCTGCCAGGCTCCACCAGTATTCTACTTCATGGCTGGACAGTGCTATGGGGGAGAGTAACCTTCGCTGGGTAGGCAGTGGAAAACAACGCATAGCCTTTTGCTTCGAGCCTGATCTGGACCTGATGCAGGAAGATAATACAAGTGAAGCAGCTACAGAAGAATCAACTGACGATGATGAACTTGCCAATGTTTTCCCCGGCAAACTGGGCAAATATGATTTTTCCACTTTACTCACTCAATCCGGGTACCGTCCCGGGGAGCTTTCCGACCGTCTCTGGGGTGCAGTGTGGCAGGGAAGGGTTACCAATGACACTTTCACCTCACTCCGTCGCGGTATATTGAACCGTTTCAAAGCGCCGGAGGTTGACGCAGCAAAAACAGGTCGGCGTTTTCGCGGTCGACGTACTGCCGGCGGTCGACGCGGTTTCACACGCTGGAAGAGCTCTCTACCGTATGTCGGCAACTGGTTCTTACTTCCCGTTCCCGAACCGGACGAAGACCTGTTAGAGACCGAGGAGCGAATGAAAGACCGGGCGAGACTCCTGCTTGACCGATACGGGATTCTTTTCAGAGAACTGCTGGAAAGGGAACTGCCTGCTTTTCAGTGGAGAAACGTTTTCCGTGCCCTGCGGCTAATGGAACTCTCCGGAGAAGTACTGGCCGGATACTTCTTTCATGGCATTCCCGGACCGCAATTTATCTCGCACCAGGCTTTTCACCGTCTGCAGCGGAAACTGCCGGAAGACGTCGTCTACTGGATTAACGCTGCGGATCCGGCATCGCTGTGCGGGATTAAGCTTGAGTCGATAAAAGGCTCTCTGCCGAAACGCGTTACCGGTACCCATCTTGTCTACCGGGGTAACAGACTGGTATCGGTATCCAGACGGAACGGACGCGACCTGACATTTAACGTTGCTCCTGACGACCCTCATCTACCCGAATACCTCAGCCCTCTGCGCCACATGCTGACCCGACAATTTCAGCCTTTGCACCGGATAACGATCGAGACAATCAATGACGAGAAAGCGATACGCAGCCCTTACGTGGATGTACTCCGGACAGTCTTCGATGTCCACCGCGACTACAAGGGTGTTACTCTCTACCGAAAATCAGGCCGAGTACAGTAAACTCAAAGAAATCATCCATATATACAAGGTCTTTACAGGTATAAGAAAGGTTCTCCGGAATCTGCAAAAAGGACCGGGATGTCCCCCAGTAAAGGTCGAAGCCGTTCTGCCAGGTCTTTCATTCCGGGTTCCTCGCTTCGCTCATGTCCCACGATAATCATGGCTTTATTAAAACCCAGAGCAGACGCATCACGGATATAGGCACTCAGTGTCCATTCGGTAATCTCGCCGCAGACCATTACATCCAGCCGCTCATCGTTCATTAGCCTGGCCGGCATATTTTCCTGACCGAGACCAAGACTTCCACCGCCAACCAGTATGCCGACCCGGCTGCATTCCATCTCCGGATTGCCGATGACCCGTATAACATCCATACCGAGCATTTTTTTAAAGAATTCAACCAGGTCTTTTACGGTGGTTGCAGGGACCGAGTAGCAATGCGGTTCAGGGAGTTTTGTGTCCAGATATTCCTCCCACCCTAAATCTTTCAATAAGCCGGTATATATAAGGTCGGTAATGCCGCGGTGCATATGGTCGTGGTATCGCCAGATGGATATACTGTTATCGTCGATTAAAGCCTTCTTCTTGTGATAAACAGGGTCGGACTCCAGCCAGTCCGTACGGTCCTGGTGAGTAAAATAAGTAGGCTCATGGGTAACGATTAGATTGTACCCCATATCGGATGCCCGACGGATAACATCCACAGTTGCCATAAAGGTAGTTGTAACTCCGGTTACCTGCTGCTCCCAGTTACCTTCAATCAACTGGTCGCAGGTCTCTTCAAATTGTTTTCCGCCGTTTAATGCCAGGATAACATCGACTACTTCCTTTACATTCATTTCATAACCTCCGGGTAACGTATTATTGTTTTATAGCTTGAATACAGCGTAAGAAACGCCTGTCATATCGAGCCTGATATCTTCACCCTCGATTCGCCCTTTTATGCCATGAGATATTACCGGCGTCAGGTTAGCGGGTCGTGTTCCTTTGATTTCTGTTTGTGACGGTTCGGCAGACGGGTTCAGCGCAATAAGGAACCGTTCGTCATCAGTCTGCCGTATATAAGTAAAATAATGGTTGTCGGTTTCGACCGACAAAGGCACAAGAGCATCTTCAGCCTGCAGCGAAGGGTATTGTTTTCTTAAAGCAATAAGGTTGCGTACGTGGTTAAGCAGCGAACCGGAATCTTCGGTTTGCTTTTCGACAGTCGGGCGGTCTTTGCGGGAATCGATGGGAAGGTAAAGACGTTCTTTTCCGGCAGTTGAAAATCCGGCATTCGGAGTATTGTCCCACTGCATCGGTGTTCGCGAGCCGGTCCGGTCGAATCCACCTTCTTTCGATACCACCCCCGGGATATAACGCATGCTAATTTCATCACCATAATAGATAAAAGGTATTCCCGGCCAGGTCAGTAGAAAGGTGAAAATGACTTTAAGGTCGCTGATCGTTCTGCCATCTGAACAGGGCCTTTTGATATCGTGATTCGCGCTGGGTATGGAAATCAGTCCTTTCCCTTCTGTTTTTCCTGCCATTTCCAGATAAGGTTTCAGGAATTCTTTTATATTTGCGCCGCCGCTCCGGCGGAAGAAGCAGTCCTCATTAAGCATCAGGTCGGGATAGCCACTGACACCGAAGTGCAGCATGAAATCGATATCGAAGCCGGCGGCTATCGATTCCTCGGGGTTCCCCCACTCCGAAATCAGGACCATGTCGGGATAGTCGGCGCGTATTTTCCTGCCGATATCCTGCCATAACTTTATTGTCTCTTTCCGGTCCGGGTCCATCTTTACAAGTGAAAAAGCCATGTCAACGCGAAAACCGTCCACTCCGTGGCCAAGCCAGTAGTTCATTATTTTAAGCAGCTCTTGGCGGTTCTCAGCCGGTCCGATAGCATCCACGGGCTGCTGCCATGGCTGCTCCGGTCGGGCAAAACCGTAGTTTAAAGCCGGCTGAAAATCGAAACAGTTTGCGATATAGAAATCATCTCTTGAGGTACTACTCTTTATCAGAGAAAGCTCCGTATCGGCATTGGATACAGTTGGTGGGGTCCAGATATAACGGTCGGTGTGTTTATTCCGTCTCTGGCGGGCGGAGGCCTTAAACCGGGGGTGCTCGACGGAGGTATGACCGGCTACTAGGTCAAGACAGACTTTTATTCCTCGCCGGTGCGCTTCCCGGCAGAGTCTGTAAAGGTTGCGATTGGTGCCGTACCGCGGTGCAATCCGGTAATAATCAGACACATCATAACCGGCATCCTGAAAAGGAGACACAAAACAGGGATTTATCCAGACTGCATTAATGCCCAGCCACTGAATATAGTCCAGTTTCCGAATTATACCGGGGATGTCGCCGATACCGTCGCCATTGCTATCATAGAAACTCTGTGGGTAAATCTGGTAAAAAACAGCCTGTTTCAGCCAGAAAGGATAATTTTTATCGCTGCCTTTTTGCGGTAAAGAAGATACACTTTCGCTATTGCCTGCAATCTTCATCGAATGAATTTTACTGTGATACCTCGGTACTGTCAAAGAATCCGGTGCTTCCGGGCTACTTCATTATCTCATCGTCAAAGTGAGTCAAGTTTTATCTCTATCCGAAAAGCGTAAAGTGATAAAAATGCTATGCTCTTAACCGATTGATATGTTTATTAATTTAATGACAAAATAATAAGCATATCGGCATAATAAGCATATCGGCAGGAGGTAAAACTAAATGGATAATACCAAGTACGGTAAGTATGTAGTCAGAAAATCAGTAACCAAACACGAGCCGTGGCCGACCATGGAATGGATCGGCGAAACCGATTATAAAACCGACGTAACGTTCATGATTACCCGTGTGATGGAGCCGTGCAAGATGGAGGAATATCCTCACTCTCATGACTTCGATATGTATCTACATTTCGTATCATATGACTACGAGCATATGGACGAACTCTTCGCCGAGATAGAGATAGGACTGGGCGAGGAACAGGAAATACATACCATCACATCACCGGCGAGTGTATATATTCCGGCGGGGCTGGTACATTGTCCGCTTATTTTCAAAAAAGTAGATAAGCCTTTGATACTTTTCCATACCAGTATTGCATCGAAATACGTTAAGAAAGAGGATTCCGATAATAGCTGAATCCTGAAACATACCCGGGAATAATATATGAATAATCTGGTAACTAATATTCAGGGTTACTCCATTCACGACGGCCCGGGAATAAGAACCGTGGTTTTTTTCAAGGGGTGCGGGCTTGAATGCCAGTGGTGCAGTAATCCCGAATGTATTTCTCCGCTGCCCGAAGTCGGATTTATAAAAAAACTCTGTACGAAATGCGGAAAATGCGCTGAAGTCTGCCCGAACGATGCCCTGATTTATAAGGAAGGTGAACTTCCCTGCATCGACCGGGAACTATGTTCAGGCTGCGGTGAGTGCAGCTCAGTCTGTTCTTATGACGCAATTGTCCAGTACGGGAAACAGATGAATGCGAATGAAATTTTCGATGCCGTATGCAGGGATAAAATGTTCTACGATTCATCTGGCGGTGGGGTGACGGTTTCCGGCGGAGAAGCACTGCTGCAGCCACAACTGGTATGCGACCTTCTTATAAAGTGCCGGGAAGCCGGTATTCATACCTGCATCGAGACATCCGGCTATGTTTCCTCATCCGTTGTACGGCAGGTACTTCGTTATGCGGACTACGTACTTTTCGATCTCAAGCACCTCGATTCACAAAAGCACTGCCAGTACACCGGCAAACCGAATGAGTTGATACTATCCAATGCAAAAATTGTTTTTGAAAGTAATGCAGAAACCCTGTTCCGTATGCCTTTGGTGCCCGGTATAAATGACGATGCTAATAACATCAGGGACACAGCAGATTTTTTACGTACTCTGGGAAACAATGCCTGCCGCATCGAACTGATGCCATACCACCGGCTCGGGAAAGGTAAATATGAATCTCTGGACAGAAAATACAGCCTGCCCGACATTTCCTCACACGAGCCGGAAAAGTTAGATTCGATAAAAAATACGTTCGAGAAGTACGGTATTACCTGCTTGATATCAAGATAATAAACGATATACAGTAAAGCTGTTCACGGCATTAACCTCGAAAGGAGGCAGTTATGGCTACTGGAACAAAGACTGACGAGGCTTTATTAGACCGGATTGATAATCTCCACCTGAGCGACTGTCTCTTCCGTTTGAAGGATGCCATGTTCAGCGCTCCGCGTGTGATATCCGTGGACCGCATCAGATTGGCGATGGAATCCTGGAAAGAAACGGAGGGTGAAGACATTGAACTCCGCCGCGCCAGGATGTTCCAAAAAGTACTGGAAAATGTCCCCATCGAGATATTTGACTTTGACATCATTGTGGGCAGGGAGACCGAACACCTCATCGGGGCGCCGGTTTTCGTCGATGAGACCGGAGACTCGATTCCCGGTGTCTGGGATGAAGGAGATAGTCTCAGTCGGGGGATGATATTGCTGGGGATAAAATCAAAAGAAGAAAAGGACGTTTTAAGAGAATGCTCCCGCTTTTTTGGCGGTAAAACAGCGCCTGACCACGTCAAAGCCGAATGGCGGTCTATCGTGGGAAGCTGGGCGCAGGATATCACAGATGCTAAATGCGCCGATCCCACTCCGGATTCAGGGTATTACCCGGGTATAACCTGCAGGGGAATGTGGGAAAAACTTCTGGCTAAAGGAATGCGGGGGTCGATCGAGGAAGCTGAAGCCGGGATAAAGCGTTTCAAGGAAATGAAAGAAACGGACATTAATAAGTTTTATTTCTGGCAATCGGCGATTATTGTCTGCGAGACAATGATACAATACGCGCACAGGTACGCGGAACTGGCGCGTCAGAAAGCGGAAAAAGAATCTGATATTGCACGACGAGACGAGCTTTTAGAGATTGCCGAAATTTGTGACAGGGTACCGGAATACCCGGCACGTTCCTTCCGTGAAGCCCTCCAGTTTATGAACTTCATTATGATTGGCAGAGGACTTGAAGCGATGTATCCTCTGCTGGTCGGCAGGCTGGACCAGTACCTGAATTCTTATCTTGAAAACGATATCAGAGAGGGACGACTGACACTTGAGAGGGCTGCAGACTTGCTGGGAAGCGCCTTAACGCTCTGGGGAATGAAAGTAGTCGCGCCGTCCGGTGAAACCCAGGAGGAAACCCACCAGTTCAGTTACAGTATCAACAGTATAAATATCGGTGGCGTGGATGTAGAAGGGAAAGATACCACCAATCCGTTGAGTTATCTTGTTCTCCATATGATAGGTCTGATGAAACTCTCTTCTCCCACCGTACTGCTCAACTGGCATGCTCAGACACCGCGCCGGCTGCTGCTGAAAGCCCTGGAAACAAACTATAAGACAAAGGGTGGCATCCCCCTCTTTGAAAACAGCGACCACGTGGTAGAGAGTTTTCTTAAAGACGGAACTCCTGCTGTCGAGGCGAGAAACTGGTACGGCCAGGGTTGTGTAACTCCGATACTGCCTACCAAAATCGACCATAACGGCAGTGAAGGTAAGGGAGCGGTCAATGTGGCGCTTATGCTGGACCTCACTCTTCACCGCGGCGTATCGCAAATAACCGGTAAGAAAGTAGGAATCGATGTCGGCGACCCACGGGAATTTAAAACATTTGGGGAATTATACGAAGCCTTTAAGAGGCAGTGTAAGTATATAGTCAACCGGGTTATGTGGCTGGGTACTTTAGCCCAGAGTGTGGAACCTGTATATCTTCGCTTTCCGTTCAACTCCGTCGTTGCCGGACCTAACTGCATGGAAAAAGGTCAGGACATATTAATTACTGATTCGGACCACAGCTATGGTATCAGCGACCGCGCCATCGTGGATACGGCGGACTCTCTAACCGCTATTAAGAAGCTGGTCTACGAAGAGAAAAATTTGAGTATGGACGAACTCCTGCAGGTGCTGGATTCCGACTTCGCCGGCAAAAAAGGTGAGGAAATACGGCAGATGTGCCTGGCGGCACCTAAATTCGGTAATGATATCGAAGAAGCAGACCTGATGGTTAGAGATGTGGGTATTTTCTCCGGCAGCGTTATCATGTCCTATACCAACCCGTTCGATGTGCTCTGTAAAATTTCCCGTGAGGGACTGTCCTGGCACTTTTTCGGCGGTCTTGGCGTGGGAGCTTTACCGAACGGTCGAAAATCCCGGGAACCATTGAACGACGGCTCGATATCACCGATGCGGGGCATGGATAAACTCGGTCCTACCGGCGTTATCAGGTCGGTGCTCAGGGCAGGTTTCAAAGAGTCCTATGCTTCCTGCCTCAACCAGAAGTTCTCCGGAACAGTAATGCGGAGCCCGGAAAGTCGGGAAAAACTGGCCGACCTTACCGAGACATTTTTCAGGAATGGCGGACAGCATATTCAGTTTAATATGGTTGATACCGATGAGTTACTCGATGCCAAGGAACACCCGGAGAAGCACCGTGACCTGGTGGTGCGGGTGGGAGGTTTCAGTGCCTATTTCGTAATGCTTTCACCGGAAATTCAGGACGATATTATATATCGCAGTACTCAGGGCTGCTAGAAACATATTTAAACCTTAGGGTCTTTAAAGAATTTCACGTTTTCGGCGAAGTTGCTGTAATAATCCGGCGTTAGAGCGATGGGGTGGAAGAGTACGGGTTTATCGATGCGTTTGAACGTGAGTGGGGTATGTACCAGTCCCGCCGGAATGTGGACTATCGTAGGTTGTTCGATAAGATATAGTTCCTCTTCTTCGCCCAGAGATAATTCTACGGTAGCGTCGAAGTCGAAGATGTCTTCCAGATTACCGCCCAGGAAACAAAGAAATTCGTCGAAATCGTGATAATGAGGTATCCGGTCAAAAAGCATCGGTTCCTTGATATACCGCCAGGCCATGGAGAAATTAATCGGTAGACCGAAATGGGATCTACTGTCCACATAGGCACTCGGGTTGGACATCTTGATTTTCGGTTTGTTTCTTAACGCCGGTTCGGTCAGGAAATATTTCCCGTACTTTCTATCTTCCATTTCTGTGTTCTCCTTATCTGGTAGCCGAGTCAGAATCTGTGATAGTTAAAACAAGCGATTCTTCAATATAACAGAAATTCAAAGGTATATTGTATTGATTATACCGTACTGGAAAGTGTTGTGAATAACCGGGAAAAGTGAAGATTGAAAATATAAGATCAGGTATAACGACCTGTCGAAACATATGCGGATAAAACCTGATTTGTTTTATAATAAGGAAAACAAATGGTTTAGTTGACATAAATATTTCTTGAGGACAAAAAGAGAGTAATAATGAAAGAAACAAAAATAATATCCTGGAACGTGAATGGAATCCGGGCCGTGCAGAAACGCGGGCTGCTGGAATGGCTGTATGAAGCGTCACCGGATATTCTCTGTATACAGGAAATAAAAGCGCACCCGGAGCAGCTCGATAAAGACCTGACGGAGCCGGAGGGATATTACGCATACTGGAATTACCCCGAAAGAAAGGGATACAGCGGCGTATCGACCTTTACAGCAAAAGAACCTCTTAGCGTGCAGTATGATTTCAATACCCTGAAATCCTACCAGGAGGGAAGGACGATAATTACCGAGTATGAAGAATTTATCCTGATGAATATCTATTTCCCCAACGGGAAAAAGGATGAAGAACGGCTGGACTATAAGATGGAGTTTTACGATGCTTTTCTGGAATATGTTAAACCTTTACTGGAAAAGGATAAGAAGATAATCGTATGCGGTGACGTTAACACGGCGCATAAGGAAATCGACCTGGCAAGACCCAAGGCAAATGAGAAAGTATCCGGATTCTTGCCTATCGAGAGAGAATGGATAGACAGATTTATCAGTCACGGATTTGTAGATACCTTCCGCCACCTGCACCAGGAGCCGGAGCAGTATACCTGGTGGGATATGAAATCCAGAGCGAGAGAGAGAAATGTCGGCTGGAGAATAGACTATTTCTTTATTTCCGAGAATTTACTGTCGTCACTCTCGGAAGCGTTTATTATGCAGGAGGTGACCGGGTCCGACCACTGCCCCATAGGAATAGTATTGCAGACACCCTGAAGACAGATATCGCAGTGCTGAAACTTATACCTTATTCATACTTGTGACTTGCGGGCATCTATGTAAAAATGTAACTATCGGATGAGTTAGATGTCCTATCGGTTGTTTCGATAATCCTGAGTAAAATAATCAGGGGTATTTTATATTAGAGGAGGTAAAAATGTTAAAAGGCTATGCTGGGAAGTTATTGTTCGTTAACCTGAGTACAGGGACAATAGAGGAGGAAGTCCCCGACGACAGTCTTTATCGCGACTATATCGGCGGGTACGGTCTGGGAGCCAGAGTTCTATATGACTGGATGAAGCCGGGTGTCGACCCTCTGGGACCGGATAACATACTGGGGATAGTGACGGGTCCGCTTACCGGTACACCCACCCCGACAGGAGCCCGGTATGTAGCAGTTGCCAAATCACCGCTGACCGGCGGCTGGGGAGATGCTAACTCGGGGGGGGTATTCGGGCCGACGCTTAAATTCGCCGGTTATGATGCCGTCTTTTTCACGGGAATATCGGATAAACCGGTTTATCTGCTCGTAAATAACGGCAAAGCGGAACTGATGGATGCTTCCGAGGTATGGGGTAAGGACTGTTACGAAACGGAAGATGTCCTGAGAGATAAACACGGTAAAGGAACAGAGGTTATCTGCATCGGGCCATTCGGTGAAAAGGTGTCCCTTATATCCTGTATTGTCACTGAGAAAGGGGCTGCTGCCGGTCGTTCCGGACTTGGTGCCGTAATGGGTTCGAAGAGGCTGAAGGCTGTCGTGGCAATAGGCGATGAAAAGAGTCTGGAACTCGCCGACAGAGAACGAATCAATGACGCCAGGAAGAAACATGTCGAAGGACTGAGAAGTCCCGGACCGGGGGGTGGTTCGTTTATCGATAGTTTCCATACCTATGGCACGACATCGATAACGGCAAACTCTACCCACAGCGGGGACACACCGATAAAGAACTGGGGAGGTATCGGCGTAAAGGACCTCCCGGATATTTCGGGTCTCGCCGGTGATGCCGCTATTGCCAACCTTGACAAACGGTTCGGATGCTGGCACTGCCCCATAGCCTGTCAGGCATCATTGAAAGAGGGGACAGGTGAGTACAAATATCCGGCCGGTAATCGCCGTCCAGAATACGAAACCCAGGCTTCTTTCGGACCGTTATGCCTTAATACCAATACCGAAGCTATCGCGATGGCGAGCCATATCTGTAATGCTTATGGACTTGATACTATTTCGGCTGGATGTGCTGTAGCGTTTGCCATCGAGTGCTACGAGAACGGGATTCTGACCAAAGCCGATACCGACGGGATAGAGTTAACCTGGGGAAATCATAAAGCCATCGTTGATATGACATGGAAACTTGCTCGTAGAGAAGGACTTGGCGACATTCTTGCCGACGGTGTCAAGGTCGCAGCGGAAAAGATAGGCAAAGGCTCCGAGCAATACGCCATTCATATAGGCGGTCAGGAACTCGGAATGCATGATCCGAAGCTATTCGGCATGGGAGGGGAAACGGCTACTGCGAGATTCCATATTGAGCCGACCCCCGGCAGGCATACCCAGAATTTCGGACCTTCCGGTTTCTCCACTCATATCGTGAATGCCATCGGCTGCTGCCTGTTCGGCTTTATGGGACCGACGACAAACCTTATCCCGGAATATATGGCCGGGGCAACGGGACTGGAACGTTCGATGGATGAGTTACTGAAATGCGGTGAGAGAATACTGGTGATGCGCCATCTTTTCAACCTGCGTGAAGGTATTAATCCGTTAGAGCGTCCTGTTCATCCGAGGATTACCGGCGAATCCCCGCAGAAAGAAGGTCCCCTGGCAAATGTCAGCGTGGATGCCATGCAGCAGGCTTACTGGGCTCTCGGAGCGTTGAACTGGGATATGAACACGACGAAACCGAAAAAGGAAAAACTGCTCGAACTCGGTATGGAGAAAGAAGCCGAAGAACTCTGGCCCAAGACAGGACCTTTCTAAAGAAGAAAAGATAACATTAGACGGGGTTATTCCGGTGACGTAAATCAATCGGAATAACCCCGATTTACTTTAACCTATGTTTTTAAACTTGTTGGACAGGTAGTCCATCATCACGTATTTACCGAGATTATCCGGATTAGCGAAAAATATCCTGCCCTTATTTAGCCGTATCATCTGCGTGATGAATGGAGTGAGGAACGAAGCGTGTTCGAACATAAAGGTATTTATGGTAATTCGCTGTGAGGTACACGCTTTTACTTCTCGCAACGTTTTTTGCAGCGTCCGCATACTCGGTGGAAAACCGAAATATACCAAATCGCCTTCAAGATGAGCGGTAGGCTCTCCGTCGGTCACCATTATTATCTCTTTGTTGTTGCAGTTCTGGCGGGATAAAAGGTTCCTGGCAGTCCGTAGCGCATCTTCGTAATTCGTGCCCTGTTCTCCTCTCACGGTGAACAGGAGGTTCTTCTCTTTTATCTGCCTGGCGCGGCTGGCAAAGGTCAGGATATAAAGAGAATCCTTGGGAAAACGTGTCCGGATAAGACTTTCTAGGGCGACGGCTACCTGCTTGGCCGATTCAAAAAATCCGCTCATAAACATCGAAAGGCTCTTATCGAGCATAAGGACGGTAGCCGAACGGGTGCTTTCTTCAGTTTTGAGAATTTCAAAGTCTTCTACATCCAGTTTGAGCGGGAAGGAAGGCTCCCGCATCAGTGAGTTCATCACTGTTTTCTGGATGTGAAGGTGGAAGTCATCGCCGAATTCATATTTCCTGGTCTCTTCGATGAACTCGTTACCCATACCTGTCCTGTGGATATCATGGCCACCGCTGCGGTCTTTCCTGATCTGGGTGAAGATATTATTCAAAGCCTGCTGCCCGATTTTCCTTATACCTTTAGGGGTAAGTTCGTAGCGGCCGTCCTCCTTGCTGATGTAGCCGGCTTCTTCAAGGAGTTTAATCATTTCTCTTGCCGCTTCGAGTTCCTTTTCAGCTTCTTCTCCCATCAGCTCTTTGACGAGTTCATTATCGATATCGTCCATAGCCGGGTCGTAACGGGCGATTTCCATCTGTTCTTCAAGATTATCCATCTTCTGTAAAGCTTCCATCAGCTTCATCGCTTCTTCGTATGAAAGGGACTCGTCGCCGCTGAAAGGATAACGCTGCGGCAGTTGGTCGCTGGGGAACAACCTCTCGAGATAAGAAGCCATCCTGGCCAGTTCCTGTTTGGTTACGTTATCGAGCATGGAATCCATCAGATCCTGCAGCTCTTGCTGTATCTCAGGAGGCAGGCTGTCCATCAGCGACTGCGCCTGGGCTATCTGTTTCTGCAGATTTTCCATCAATTCATCCAGGTTACGGGGGGGATTATCGCCGAAGAAATTACCGAATTGCTGCATGAATCCATCGAAATCGGGTTCTTCTCCCCTCATTCGCTGCTCCATCATCTGATTGAGCGACTCTATCATATTTCTCATATTAGCCAGAGAGTTCTGATCCATACTCTTCAATTGCTGTACCAGGTCTTTACCGAACTGCTCCATAGCGCGTTTCTTCAGCATGTCCATCAGTTCGTTAAACTGGTTCCTGGCATCTTCATCCATGAAGTCGTAATCCGTAAGCCCCTTTATCCTGCCGCCGGTATCCTCCGGAAGTTCATCCAGTTTAGACAGGTTCTGGGCAGCCCTGTCCTGGATGTTTTTAAGTAATTTCTGCTGAACATCGTCAGCCAGCTCTCTGGTATCTTTCCCCGCTTTTTCTGCGGCTTCATCCAGCTTTTTCTGGATGCCACTGCGTTCGGTTTCGAGAATCTGGTCGAGCTTCTCTTTTATCTCGTCCATCATCGAGTCCAGGTTATACCGGTTAAGCTGGTTCTGTCTCATCTGGCGAAGCTGCTGCAGGAGTCTGTCAAGATTTGGCATTTGCCTGCCCTGGTTGCCGAAACCGAATCTCTGCATAGAGCGGAGAGCATCCGTCAGGTTCCCATACCGAAAGACCTGCTTACCAAGCTCATCCATAAGCTGGTCAGTGTCTATCTCAGGAAATTCCTGGCTTCCATCCCATTCAGAGTAATAATAATTATTCATCCCAAATCCTCAGCCCTTTATATATCAATTCTAACATTTTTCCACATGGGAGTGATAACGACCATTCCTGCGGTTCTGTTTACATTTGGTTGGTGGTGTTTACCTCACCCCTGACCCCTCTCCAGCCAGAACCATTGATAATAGTTGATGGTCACTCCTGGCTGGAGAGGGGAGTTAAGTTGAGAAGGGGCTCCGCCCCCTCTCAAAAATACTTTCCCCTTTTCACGCAAACTAATCTTTACTGTTCAATCAAGGTACTGCGTAAGAGGGGGATATAGGGGGTGAGTACGATAACAACCAAAACCGAATGGTATCACTCCTACGGATAGGATAATGAAAGTACAGATGAGATAAAAACGAAAATACGGCTTCATATGAGTCGAAGTAACTTAACAAAAAACGCCGTAAGACGTATGATGGAAGTGAGATGTATGATTTCTACAGGTTTTCCAGGTTCCGGCGGCAGTCGGAACCGCTTTCAATATTGGAACTGGTAAATACGGGGACACTCGATTTACATCTGGCGGGGCTGTTGTGGCTGATGATGGAACAAAAGTCATCCGTGGTAGTCGCTGCCGGCCCTAACTTTGCCGGTAAAACGACTACGCTGAATGCGCTGCTGGCATTCCTTCGCCCAAATGTGGAGAAGGTCTACCTGAGTGGAAACTTCGAAGATTTCAGCTTTACGGAAAATGCCGTTCCTGCTGAAACCTATATGGTAGCCGAGGAGTTCAATACTTACCTCGACTACGTATGGGGTGAAACGGCGATAAAGGCTTTTCAACTTATAAACCAGGGGTATTCTCTGGGAGGCACGATACATGCCAGAACAGCGCAGGAAGTGGTGTATTTGTTCCACCGGTATCTGGGCCTGCCGCTGCTGCTGGTATCTCAAATCGACGCAGTCGTAACAGTCGAAGTGAACTGGAACGGGACATATAGATTCGAGCCGCTCAGGCAGATAGAGTCTGTCAGCCTGCTGATTCCCGAAAACGATTCGATATTACTGGAACCATTAGCGATACATCCGCTGGGAGAGAAAGACATCGAATTTGCGGACAACAAGCAGCTCAGTGAAGCATTTTACACGAAATACAATGTAAATTATACCGATATTGGACACGAAATAGCCGTACGAGAGAAGTTACTGGAACAACTTATGATAGATATCAAGACTTCCTACCAGGACGTCAGAGAGGCAATTAACGAGTTCTACCGTTCACGTTAATGCCGGTTTAATATAATTCCGTACATGATTATATTAACTAAAAGGAGTACTGATATGGATATAGAGGAACTCGAAGCAAAAGTAGAAAAACTTGAAAAGAAAGTTGAATCTTTACAGAAACTGCAGGACATCGAAGACATTAAAAGACTTCAAAAAGCTTACGGATATTACCTGATGAACTGGATGCACGAGGAATTAATCGACTGCTTTTCAACCATCTCGCAGACAACTCTCGAGTGGCCGCAAGGTTCTTTCAAAGGAGCCGACGGTCCCCGACGTTTCTTCGGTAATATAAATACGAAGAAAGACCCCGAATTTATGCACCAGATGATGCAGATATCAGGCATTGTCAGCATAGAACCCGACGGCGATACCGCAAAAGGACGATGGTGGGGCTTCGGGGCTATGGCAATACCCGCCGGTTCCATGGAGGTGTCGGGAGGAGAAGGAGTTGACCAGGCAATAGGCTGCGGTATTTATGAAATGGAATATATCCGTGAAGACGGTGTGTGGAAGATACTGAAAATAAAGTGGGTACCGGTTTACAACGGCACGCTGGAGGAAGGATGGGTAAGACCCGAACGCAGGGCAAAATCAAAATCCACTCCCATCAACAGTAGAGGTTTCCCGGAATCATGGCATCCGGATGGAGGTCCGGATCCAGTCAGCTACAGCTATCCTTCAGGCATTATCCTGCCTTTCCATTTCAACCATCCGGTGACCGGCAGGAAAACCGGTGAGGAAGAACGTAACAAGGGAATCAAACCATAAAAAAGATAATTAAGTGCCGGGAGGAAATGCAGGTGAGTGAAAAGACAATCGAAAATAGAGTAGAAGCACTGGAGGAACTGGTACAAAAACAGGCGAGGTATATAGATATTCTGGAAAAGAAAATATTCCAGCTTGATGATATCGAAGCTATCAAGCGACTGCAGAAAGCGTACGGATACTACGTTGAACACTGGATGTACCAGGAAATAATAGACTGTTTTTCTGACGGTCCGGGAGTTTATCTGAACTGGATAGAGGGCGTCTGGAAAGGAAAAGAAGGCGTCAGGCGATATTTCACCCACGGTGGAAAAGCGACGCCGACTCCTTCCGGCTTTTCACACCAGCTTATGCCTACCAGTGGACTGATAACCGTCGACGCGGACGGTATGAAAGCAAAAGGTCGCTGGTACGGGTTCGGTGCTATTTTTAACTCCGACGAAGGTACCGTCGAAAAGGCCGAATTTACCAGCGGGATATACGAAGTCGGATACGTTAAAGAAGATGGCGTCTGGAAAATACAGTCTTTCGACTGGGTAATCCCTTATGTGGTGAGGATAAACGAGATGTGCGAGGGGCCGGAAATCCGCAGTCGCCGCATAATTAAAGGTGCGGGAGAGGGCGGAGCTTTCATACCCGATCCCGATACTCCCCTGGACGAGAAAGATTTACGCTACGTATCAGGCTATGTTTTCCCCTTCCACTATCCGCATCCGGTAACAGGGAAGAAAACATCGGAAGAAGAACGAAATTCGAAGCTTAAGCCGCTGAAAATAAACTAATTTTCTTTTTATAACGGCATAGGCGTCCCGAATACGATGTTCTGACCGCTCATATGGTCGGAGCCCGACGAAACAAGGAACAAAACCGCTTCGGCAAGTTCTTCAGGCATTGCCAGCTTGGTCATGTCTACCTTGATTTCCTGTCCTTCAGGTCGGTGATACTCCATTGCCGCCTGCCTGCCTTCACTCCAGGTGGCGCTCGGGGTAACACAGTTAGCCTGGATTCCGTAAGGGGCTACTTCACGGGCAAGTGCCCTGGTAAAGCCGATTATCCCCGCCTTGGCGGCAGAGTAATCGGAATTGCCCCCCAGACCGTCTATCGCGGCAACCGAAGAGAATAGCACTATCTTGCCGCTGCCCCTCTCTATCATATGATTGATAACTGCCCGTACACAGTGGCGGGGACCGTTCAGGTTCATATCCATCATCCAGTCCCACAGCTCTTTCGACTGCTCGGCGACCGGGGCTCCCCGCGTCGGCAGGTCGCCGGTCAGCTTTGTAGGCAGTAACGTTCCCACTATGCCACCAGCCGTGTTAACCAGTATGTCGATTTTTCCGTATTTCTCCAGGGTGACTCTCGCCATTTCATTAACCTGATCTTCATATCTAAAATCTACTTTTACCGTCGCTGCTTCACCGCCATTTTCCTTAATGCTGTCGGCAACCCTGTCAGCGGCTTCCGGGACGACGTCGGCTATCATTACGCTGGCACCTTCTTCGGCAAGGAGTACTGCCGAGGCTCTTCCGACACCGCTGCCGCCGCCGACTACAATCGCAACATTGTCTTTCAGTTTCATCTGATCACCTTAACGTATTTTTTATAGGGAATACCTAACGTGCCACTAACACTAGACCAACGGTACTTTGTTGTCAAACTTCATGTGCTAATTTGTTTAACGCCAGTCAACTGTTAACTGGTTCGGTCTGCTTCAGGAAACGAGGTAGCCACCGTCGACTACTATCATTTCACCGGTAATGTATTCAGCCAAATCGGATGCCAGGAACAGAACCGTCCTGGCTATATCATCGGCATCGCCCATCCTTCCCAGTGCGATTCGAGACAGGAAAGATTTAAGCTCCTTGAGTTGCGACCTGCTTCCGGAAGGGGATGTCTGGGAGAGCATCCCGCGGGTTTTTATGGCTCCGGGCGCGACGGCATTAACCCGGATATCATGCTTTCCAAGTTCAGCCGCCATGCTTTTTGTCATCATTAGCACTCCTCCTTTGGAAGCATCGTAAGCGGACATGCCGGTAGAGGAGGGATGGAGAGCCTCAATTGAGGCGATATTGATGATACAACCGCCTTTATCATGCGAGATCATAGATTCGGCAGCGTAACGGCTGCAGAGGAAGGTGCCGGTCAGATTAACCGAGATGACATTCCGGAAATCCTCTCCGGTCATTTCTTCGAGAAATTTCCTGGGGTATATACCGGCGTTATTTACCAGGATATCGATTACTCCGCTTGTATTAACGACATTATCGATCATAGACCGGACTTCAGTTTCGATAGTAACGTCGCATTTGACATAATCAGCAGAATAACCCTGTGGTGTGAGTCCTGTTACTGCATTTTCTGCTTCGGCTGTGTCGGTATCAGCAATGATAACGTGTGCTCCTGCCTCCGCCAGTCGACGACAAATTGCCAGACCTATACCACGGGCGCCACCGGTTACCACCGCGGTTTTTCCATCAAGATTTATAAGCTGGTTAAGGGGAGTAAGTTCCTGCATAGTTTACCTGCCGATTAGTCGACCGAGATTATGTATTCGTAGTGGGGTTGGCCGCCATCCACTACGCCGATTTCCAGCCCCGGATATAAGTCAGCAATCATTCTGCTTATTTCCTGAGCCTGGTCGGCGTCAGCGTCTTTGCCATAAAAGATTGTAAGGACGCCTTTGTCTTTCATATCGATCCGCGCCAGCAGCTCGCATATCGTATCCTCGTGGCTCTTTCCAGACGATAGTATATCTCCGTCAAGGAGACCGATTATCTCGCCGCCGCCGATATTCAGGCCGTTTACCACCGTGGTGCGGGTGGCACGGGTTATCTCGATTGTCCTGACGGTGGTGATGGCTTCCGTCATCTCCTCCACGTTCGTGTCAAAGTCCTCTTCGGGAATATATGAAATCAGAGCAGAGATACCCTGCGGAATAGTTACCGTGGGGATAATGTGTATGTTTTTCTTAGTCAGGGGCTGCACCAGGTAGGCTGTCGGAATTACGTTCTTATTATTCGGTAAAAAGATTATATTATCGGGTATTACTTCTTCTATCGTCTGAAGCATATCCATTGTGCTGGGGTTCATAGTCTGGCCGCCCGGAATTATTGCTGAGACACCGAGGTCGGAGAAGGCACTCATCATACCGTCCCCGTTTACTACAGCAATTATCGCGGTACCTTGCTTCGTCATTTTCTCTTTATGCAGGACCAGGAACTCGATATGCTGTTCATCCATATCGTTTATATCTATGTCGACCGGGTCTCCGTATTCTGCGGCAGCCGCCAGGACTTTATCAGGCTCCTGTGTATGAATATGCACCCTGATGTTTTTCGTATCTCCGACTACAATCAGAGATTTGCCTGTACCTGTCAGAGCTTCCCTGAGACCGGTGAGGTCGAGATTGGTCCCGTTAATCATAAACTGGGTACAGAAACCGTAAGGTTCTTCTTCCTGTGGGATTTGAGGTGACTGGGCGGACAGGACAGCGGTGCTGTTCAACAACTCAGGAGAACGGTTGTCCATATCATTCTTCAGGTGAAGTAAAGCGCCTTCAAACAGGGTATAGAGCCCGTGTCCTCCAGCGTCTACCACACCCGCGTCCTTCAGTACCTGCAGGAGGTCGGGAGTCTTCTTTACCGAATCCCTGGCGGCATCAACTGCCGCTTCAATAGCCGCTATCGGGTTTGAATCGGAATCCTCCGCTTCCTTAACGGCAGCAGCGGCGGCGTCTCTGATTACGGTGAGGATAGTACCGTCAACCGGATTGCTCAGAGCATGACGGGCAACTTCCGATGCCTGTTCCATGGCACGTGCGAATTCACGTGCGTTAACGGTCTCCCTGGCCTGTATTCCCTCGGAAAGTCCTCTCCATATCTGTGAAAGGATAACGCCGCTGTTTCCCCGGGCGCCCATCAGAGAACCTTTAGCGACTGCATTCGCTACCGAGGAGATTCCGGCATCATCGTCCAGACCAGCGGCTTCTGCCAGGCTGGAACGCATAGTAAAAAGCATATTGGTGCCGCAGTCACCATCCGGAACCGGATAGACGTTCAATGCGTTTATATCCGGGACTATTTTCTCAAGCCAGCCCGTGCCGGCAATCAGCATTTCTTTAAGGTCTTTTCCGCTGAGAGTCTTATGCTGGTTCACTGTTGCCTCCTGACTGTCCGGACTTATTGATGATAGAACGATACCGCCATTACGGGGCCGGTATGCCCCGCCATAACCGGAGTATAAGAGGTAAAATATACTTCGGAAGGTTTGAACCTGTCCATCACCATCTGTTTCAAACGCTCTCCGTCTTCAATCGAGTTTGTGTAATGGACATTGAATTTCGTATCCTGACCGGAACCTCCATACTCTGCAATTAAGTCAAGCAATTTAGACTGAGTTTTCTCCCAGCCCCTGGCCCGTCCCAGGTTTTCAACTTCACCGGTGTTGTTGACCATGCCTATTATAGGCTTTACCTGGAACAACTCTCCCATATACGCTGTTTTAGGTGCCCTGCCGCTCTTGATAAGATATTTTAGGGTTTCCATCGCAGTAACGAATTTAACCCTGGGGATAGTATCTTTTATCACCTGGACAACCTCAGAAACGCTTTTCCCTTCATCGGCGGCTTTAGCCGCTTCTTCAACCAGGAATCCTTCAGCACCGGCGGCGGTACGGCTGTCGACTATCTCGATATTGAGGTCAGGGTTATCCTTTTTCATAATATCCACCGCCTGTACGGCTGCTTCACCGATAGCGCTGAGACCTTTGGAAACGAATATACCGACAATTCCTTCGGAAGTTTTATTCAAATCAGAGAGAATATCAGTATATTCACTTAGAGCCGGAGCGCCGGTGGTAAATTCTTTGACTTCACTGAATATTTTCCAGAAGCCGTCCGCGTCGATATCAACGCCGTCACGATAAGGTTTTCCGTTGATATTGAGTGCCACCGGAACGATCCTGATATCATACTTCTTGATTACTTCGGGGGGAAGACAGGCAATCGAGTCAGCAACAATACCTACTTTAGCCATAATTTATCCTCCTTAAATTATACCGCCATCGACACCGATGACCTGGGCCGTTATATAACCGGCTTCCTCACTTGCCAGAAAGGCTGCCAGTTCAGCTATGTCTTCGGGAGTCCCGAAACGCCCGAGAGGTATGCGTTCCAGCATCGCATCCCTGGATTCTTCAGGAAGATTGTTGGTCGTCATATCGGTAACTATGAAACCGGGAGCAATCGCGTTAGCCGTAACGTTTCTCGGGCCGACTTCCCGGGCAAGGCTTTTTGTTAAAGCAATCATCCCGCCTTTGGAAGCGGAGTAGTTTGCCTGCCCGGCATTCCCGATGACACCGGCGAGGGAAGATATATTGATAATCCTGCCCCACCTTTTTGAAATCATAGAACGAAGCGCATATTTGGAACACAGGTAGGCGCTGCGCAGATTGGTGTTGATAACATCATTCCACGTTTCGTCGGACATCCGCAGGATAAGAGCATCCCTGACAATACCGGCATTATTTACCAGGATATCTATACTTCCCCATTCGTCGATGACCTGACGAACCATCTGCCTAACTTCCTCGGAATCGGAAACGTCCGCCTTACAGAGCATGGCGCGGACACCCATTCCGGTAATTTCCTTGTACACTTTCTCCGCTGCTTCATCGTTAGAATGATAATTCAGTGCCACACCGGCACCGCACGATGCCAGTTTAAGGGCTATCGCTTTTCCCAGTCCGCGCGAAGCTCCCGTTACCAGAGCCGTTTTATTTTCCAGATTGATAGAACTCATAATACTCATCCTTGATGCCGTTTTATTACTATACAGCAGTTCTGTCCGCCCATTCCGAAGGAATTGGAAAGACATACATTAACAGTCTTCCGACGGGCAATATTCGGTACGTAGTCGAGGTCGCAATCAGGATCAGGGGTCTCATAATGGATAGTAGGGGGGAGAATACCTTCTTTTACGGTCATTACCGCCGCTACCGCTTCCACTGCTCCGGCGGCACAGGCAAGATGACCTATCATCGACTTATTGGAACTGACAGGTATATTGTAAGCCCGGTCTTCGAAAAGCAGTTTCAGGGCCTTCGTCTCGGCGGCATCATTAAATTTGGTACTTGTACCATGGGCGTTAATGTAGTCGACTTCCTCCGGCGATACACCGGAATCGTTCAACGCGGCTTTCATAGCTGCCGCTTCCTGCTCCGGGGCAGGAGCCGTTTCATTAAAAGCATCGAAAGACCAGCCAGCCCCGGCGAGTTCCGCCAGTACCGGAGCACCTCTTTTTTGAGCGTGTTCAAGGGTTTCCAGAACCAGTATTGCCGCGCCTTCCCCATAGACCATACCATCGCGGTTGAGGTCGAATGGTCTACAAGCTTTTTCCGGGTCGGATTGTCTGGACAGGGCTCCGACACGCCCGGTGACAGCTATTGCCAGGCGGTTTACCTGGGTTTCAGCCCCGCCGGCAAGCATTACGTCGGCATGGCCGAGCCTCAAGAGGTTCATTGCTGTTCCAAGAGCATCATTTCCACTGGCACAGGCGCTGTTAAGGCTGCTGTTTGGCCCTTTAAGTACGAATTCCAGCCCTGTTACAGCCGATACCATGCTGGGAGAAATCTTACTTATCAGCAGCGGATTAATTCTCATCGGACCGCGGTTTCTCAGGACTTCCCCCTCGTCTATCAACATATCCATCGAACCGCTGGTAGCGATTACAAGTCCTATCCTTTCGGTATCTTCACTGCCGGTATCGATACCCGCCGACGACAGCGCCATCCCGGTTGCCGCGATAGCATACTGCGTACAGGGTGAGGTGCGGTCGACTCGTTTGATGTCCATATAGTTGAGAGGGTCGAACCCTTTTATTTCGGCGGCGACCTTTACCGGATATTTCGCGGTATCGAAACCGGTTATGGGGCCGACTGCGGATTTTCCGGCAATGAGTCCCTTCCAGTGGTCTTCAACAGTAAGACCCAGAGGGGTAACCGCACCCATACCGGTGATTACAATAGTGTTTTTTTCAATCACCGATATCTCCTTTATCTGCTGACTGCATACCACTCATTAATGTAAGTGAAGTGCCGCCGTCGACCAGAATAATCTGTCCCCTTATCATTGTCGACTGGTCGCTGCACAGGAAAGCGACGGCATCAGCGATGTCTTCGGGCTGAACCATCCTGCCGGCAGGAGTGCTCGTTACGATAGAGCGGGGCAGATTGGGGTCCGAAGTATACAATTTAACTGTTTCGGTTTCAACGGCTGCCGCTGACACGGCATTTACCCTGATATTTTTCCCGGCGAGTTCTACGGCAAGATAACGTGTGAGAGCCTCAAGGGCAGCCTTGGAGACTCCGACTGCTGTATATACCGGCGTAACCAGCCTCGAACCAAGGCTGGTTATGTTTATTATCGCTCCGCCATCCTGCATCAGTTCGGCAGCCTGCTGTGAACAGAGAAGTGCCGCCCTGGCATTAACGTTCATCGTCCAGTCCCAGGCATCGAATTCAAGCTCCATAGCGGTACGGGCAATACCGGAAGCAGCATTATTGACCAGGATATCGAGTCTGCCGAATTCTTCCCTTATTTCGGCGAACATTTCATTTATTTTATCGGGTTCGGCGAGATTAGCCCTGATGCTGTGAGCTTTCACTCCCATTTCCTCAGCTGCAGCTGCGACTTCTTCCGCGGCTTTTCGTTTGCGGAGGCAGTTAATAATCACATCAACCCCTTCGGACGCCAGTTTAAGCGTTATAGCCCGTCCAATACCCCTGGAACCACCGGTTATTAAGGCAACTTTACCTTTCAACGACATATATCAATCCATATTAATCGTTTTTCTCGGTGACAATACGCTCTATGACGGAGACGAAGCTTTCCATATCGGTTACACCTTCCAGTTCTTCATCCGGGATTTCGATATCGTAGGTATCTTCCACGGCGACGAGTATCTGCACGATATCCAGCGAATCTGCCTTCATATCCTGGAAGGTAGCGTTGGGCGAGTATTCATCTTCTTTTTTCCGTACAATCCTGGTAACGATCTTCTTAACGGTTTCTTTAACAGAAGGACTTACCGACATAGTCTAACCCTCCACTAAGTATTCTGTGTATTTATACTTTTTTTAATTGCAGACAGTTCTTTCCGGAACGTACCGACAAGGTCGATTTCAACCGTCTTTTTTGCGGTACCGATAGTACTGGCAACTTCCGGAGCTTTACTGCGCCCGTGAGCCTTGCAGACGACTCCGTTTATTCCCCATAAAGGACCGCCGCCAACGGCATCCGCCGGTATGGTAGCTCTACGCAGGGCGGTAATAAGGTCAGCGATATCACCTTTTTCAAGTTTGTCTTTCAGCTCTTTTTCAAGCCATTTACCGACTACGTCGCCCAATCCCTCGCAGAACTTGGTGACGACATTGCCGATAAACCCGTCACATATTATTACATTGGCTTTTCCGTGGGCAATATCATTGCCTTCAACATAACCGATGAAATTCAGACCGGACTGCTTGAACAGGTCATAGGTCTCCCTGACTACTTCATTACCTTTACCTTCTTCGACACCGTTACTGATCAGGGCGAGAGTAGGGTTGGAGATTCCCATCCACTTTTTGGCATAGACCGTGCCGATAATACCGAAGTCAAGCAGCTGGTCGGGACGGGAATCGACATTTCCTCCGAGGTCGATCATAATCGTATCCGGCGTGAACCCCAGGAACTGGCCGCCGATAACAGGTCTGGCGAGGTCTTCCAGAGTACCCAGCACCTGCAAGGCCGCTGCGAAAACGCCACCGGTGGGACCTACTCCTAGAACTGCTTCTGCTCTGCCGTCCCTGACCAGTTTGGTGGCGACCATTATCGAGGCTTTTCTTTTCTTACGCATTGCGAAAGCGGGGTGCTCTCCCTCAACAAGGTATTCATCGGTGTGTTCAATTTCTATATCGAGGCCGGAAGTGTCGTATTTAGCCAGCTCGGCTTTGATAATATTTTCGGGACCGACGAAAATAATCCCGACACCGTGTTCCCTGGCTCCAGCCACTGAACCTTTAATGATTTCTTCCGGGGCGAAATCACCGCCCATAGCATCAACCGATATCTTCATTGCTTTTCCCCTTAAGCTTCGTAATACAGGTAATTACAGGTTCGTCATTCTGGTTCTTACAGAGTACGTCACAGTCGACAATAACGTAATCATCTTCATAGTCCACTGCGGTTACTTTACCGGTTACGGTTATGGTATCTCCGGGATAAGCCGCGCCCTTAAACCTGGCGCTGAGGTTACCGCTATTTATCCAGTTTTCACCGAAGTTTTCCGTCATAAATTCGGAAAGATATGCCAGAATAAGCATACCATGAGCTACCGTACCACCGAGTTCTGTTTTAGCGGCAAATTCGGGGTCGATATGAATCGGGTTGAAATCACCGGAAGCATTAGCGTAGGCGGTTATCTTCTCCTGAGTTACCGTCCGGTTTAACTCAGCGAGGCTGCTGTCCGTATGAAGTTCTTTCAGATTATAAGCCAATTTTCGATAATCTCCTGTTATGATAAAGGCAGGATGAAATTCGTTTCTGCTGCAAGGACAGGCGTGTCTTTATCGTTTTTCACACTAATTCCGATGCTCATCATATGGATCTTTCCCCGATTTATTATCCTTTTTACACTGGCATAACTGGTAAGTGGTTCATCGATTTCGACCGGACCAAGAAATTCCAGGTCCTGGGAAACATGGATGGCTCCGGGAGGCATCGTTAATTCCTTAGCCATTGCGGACATTGCCAGAGCGGCTACCGACATCGGAGGTACTGTATTAGTTTTTTCGTAGATACGTTTGTCACCGCTGACAGCATCGAGATATTTATCGACCGATTCACGGTCCAGCCTGAAAACGGACGGTTCGAATTCATATCCGGCGGTAAGATTATTGTAATCGATTTTTTGCTGTCCCATTATTTCACCAGCTTAATTCCAGTGCGTTATTCGGGCAAATTTGCACACAGTTAGCCTGGTCTTTACCGTTACAGACACTCGCTCCCGGACACAGTATAGATAATCTCTTCCTTACCGATTCTTTTACCCCGGCTTCCGGCTCTCCACCGTTATTCCGGATAACCTCGAATATTTCCGCAGGGCAGGCGGATACGCATTCCCCGCACCCGTCGCATTTTCCGGAGTCGACGGTAATGAAGTAATCGCCGGTAGCGTCATTATACCCGTAATGTACCTTCGAATCACTACCTGTCTCATTACCCAGGTATTTCTCACGGGCGTATATTGCCGCTCCCAGGGCGCCGATAAGCTGCGGGTCTTCCGCCAGAAGCGGCTCGATGCCGATTTTCCGGGTGATTTTATCGACCATTCCGGAGTTCTTGGCAATGCCGCCGGTTATGGTGAAATCTTTTTCGATGGTTATTTTCTTGAGGAGATTATGGCAGCGGACGGAAATTGCTTCATTCAGACCGGCCAAGATATCACTCTTTGAGATACCATGGCGTAAATGGACAATGGCTTCGGACTTGGCAAAAACAGCGCAGATAGTGTTGAAGGGGATTTCATTTGCTGATTTGAGGGCAAGTTTACCGATTTCTTCCAGGGGTATTTCAAGAACGTCGGCTATCATCTCAAGAAAACGCCCGGTACCACCGGCACACTTATCATTCATTACGAAGTTGGTGACATGACCTTCTTCGTTGCAGTTGATAGCCTTGCAGTCCTGCCCCCCCATATCGAGAATAGTCCTTACGGAGGGGTAATACCAGTTGATGCCGCGGGCGTGGCAGCTGATTTCAGAGATATTTTCACCGGCGAAGGGCACCAGTACGCGGCCGTACCCGGTAGCGACGATGTAATCTACATCTTCAAGGGAAAGCCCGGGTTTCTCCATTGCCGCTTCTATAGTTGCATAGGCGGTCTTGACACTCTCAGGACCGGTGTCCTGGATAGTGCTGCCGATTATATTATCGTCCTCGATAATTACGGATTTTGCCGCCCTTGAACCGATATCTATTCCGGCAAATATCATTTCTGCGCCTTCTCCGCGTTTTCCCTGGCTATAACAGCCGCTCCGAGAGCAGCGATACACATAGGCGATTCCGGTCTGAGGACCTTGAATCCTAGTTCATTTTCAAGACTGTGTATTATACCATCTATCAGAGATACGCCACCCGAAACAGCGACATCTTTTTCAATACCAATCCGTTTGCAGAGCGCAATAACCCTGCTTACCACGGAATAGTAGATACCGGCTGCGATATCCGCCATTGGTGTCGGCGGTACTCGATGGACGTGTGAAATAACTTCGGATTCAGCAAAAACGGCGCAGGTGTTGGTAATATCAGCGCGTCCGCTGGCTGTCATCGATAGCTCGGACATCTCTTCCGGCGACAGTTTCATCAGTTTAGCCATCTGTTGCAGGAAAAGGCCGGTGCCTGAGGCACATTTATCGTGGTTTGCCCAGTCATCGAGACGACCTCGCTGGTTTACCTTTACGACGGTGGTACTTTCGGCACCCATATCGATGACCATTCGTACCGAAGGATACAGATAATTAATCCCCCGTGCCAGGCAGGTGTTTACCGATTTCTGTGCCGGAGCGAAGGAAAGGAGTTTGGCGCCTGTCCCGGTAGCTAAAAGAGGGAGACTATCAAGACTGAGGCTCGATTCGATTAACACCGAATCCAGTACTTTACGTGCTTCGGTTGCAACGTCATCCCCCGTGGGACCTGTTGCGACGCTGAGGATTTTGTCATCTCCAAGGACGACTGCTTTAATATTCAGACTGCCGATATCGATACCGATAGTTTTCATAATATTAGCGGTCTTCCAGCAATTCAAAGAACTGCTCTATCTTTTCGGTTACTTCTTCCTCCGAGGTTATGGTAGGGTCGACTATATCACAGTCCACGGTCAGCATCGGAACATCCAGTTCGCTCAGGGTTTCCTTGATGACCTTTATGGTGGCGCAGGTATGGCGGCATCCCATAAACGCCCAGTATATCGCCCCGTCCGTTTTGTAGTGTTCGGCGCTGGCGGTTATATCCTGTAAAGCCTGCTGGCCCAGCGGACCGTACATACTTCTTCTTTCCGGAATCATAAATGATTTGATGGCGACGCTTCGCAGCGGATTATCCGGGTCCAGTTCACCTTCAGACCATAATGTAAACAGCGGCTCTACCACGCTGACGGCACCTCTTTCATCAAACAGCCTGGCGAGAGATGTCATCAGATGCAGCGGTGGAACGAACAGCGTCATCAGGCGGAAATTTTCCTGCGCAACGGCTCCTTTACCCTGCTTTATCAAATCACTTAATTCATTGCGCAGTTGTGTCAGGTACTGCGTTGCTTCGGGCTGTCCGGGGAACATATAATCCGCGGAAAGCAGTTCCAGATATCCCAGGATAGACATAGGTGAAGGGACAGCTTTACGCAGTTCGCAGATTTCACGGTATAGTTCTATCTCGTGCCGGGTTCGTTCAACCGTTTCGGAGAGTTTATTCCAGTCCATTTTCCTTCCGGTCTGTTCTTCGAGGAAAGCTATCATACCCTCGAGTTCACCTACCAGGTAGTCGATTTCACCGGCCGAGTTCTGGAACGGATTATCGAGGAAATATCCGGGACTGCCGCTCAGTTCCATTAATAATTCGCCCGACTTGGCGGTGTTGTCGCATATCAAGTTCGACCACAGGATAACATCGGGACGGGGAACCGCCTCAGCAGCATATATCCCGGCAACTCCGCGATGCGGCGAGCATATTTCCGAAGCCAGCCCCTGCTCAGATCCTTTTTCAAGCAGTTCCGCCTGTTCTTTCAGGAACAGAGCAATAAGCCATGTGGTCATTTCCATATGCATGGGAACGATATCCATAGCGTAAAGGATTTCAGCGGGAAAGAATACGGTATGAGCTGCTATCATCTTCCCATCCTGATGAGCATTACTGACCTTGGTATAGTAATCCACAAGCATCTGGTAGTAGAGCGTCTGGCTCTTTCGTGTCTCAGGCCGGGCACGGTTCATTCTTGCCAGCATACGGCAGGTGCGGACAAGCAGGTCTATTTTGCTTTTATGTTCGGCAGTCGTCATTTTTTATGTGTCTCCAGCATCTCCAGGAAAGCCTGTACTCTGGTACTTATCTGTCCCGAGCCGGAAGTTCCGTACTCGACATCCAGGGCCAGCGTGGGTATCCCGGCTTCCTTCAGGCGTTCGATAAGCAGAGGTAAATCGTGAGCGTAAGGTACGCAGTACCGGATAATCTGGCTGATAACTCCGTCGACTCTATAATCCCGGGCAAGCTGCAGGATGCGGTTGAACCTCTCGTCAGAGGGTACCATCCGGGCGCAGGGGAAGTTGTTGAGATAACGGCGTGAGATTGATTCGAGTATCGGGCGATCGTCCAGGACGACGGGGTCCGACCAGTAACGGGTGCTGGTGCAGAGTTCGTCGGTAACCACCAGCCCGCCGAGGTCTTCAACCGACCTGACAAAGTCAGGATTATTCATTACACTACCGGTAACCATCAGACGTGACCGTGTATTATGGTGTCCTTCCAGATTTTCAAGTTCATTCAGCAGTTCCTGGAGATATTCGTTGAAACGTTCTTTCGGCATACGTTGACTGGCATTAAGTACTTCCATCGTCTCGGCACCGGTGATAGGAGGTTTATCGAGCTTGCGGAGTTCGTAGAGCTGCTTCAGCAATTCACGCGACTTGTTATAAAGGGAAACGGAATCTGCAAGGGCTTCATCGGAAATTGCTGTACCGAGATGCTGCTCAAGTGCTTCTTTGAATTTCGTTACCTGTTCATAATACAGGGAGTGAGCGCGCTCGGTATATTTACGGGGTACTGAAAGGATAAAGTAAAACGGCACATCTATATAATGCTTCCATAAATCAAATAAACGACGGGCACCGTCACAGGTCGACCCGGCAACGATACCGTCAAGGTAATCGTAGTCACCCCTCAGTCCCATCTGAAGGCAGCTACGGGAAAATGAGCAGTTGTTTATGTACAGATAGGCGTTTCCGTCATCGAGTTCGGTCTCCTGAGCGTAACCGGTGATACGTATTGGTAGTATACCGGCGGCATGGATAATCTCTTCGGGGACGTAAGTACAGAGCCAACCGAAAACCTTTTCCCCTTGACTTTTCAGCTCAAGTATATCTTCAGTCTTAGGGAAGGTTTGGTTAATCTCACGAAATTTCTCTATGGTCGTCGGTTCTGTACTCATTCTGATAATCAACCGGTATTATAACTTACATAGAAGCTCTAGGTATATGAAAAATAATAATCAATGGATGGATGGATGTCAAATGCAGTAATAACAAGCGAGACCAGGAGTCAGGTCGCGATGCTTTTTATCAGGTTTACATAAACCTCTTCCAGTTGTGATTGCTGGATGGAGATGTCTATCAGCGTCCAGCCCTGGTCCGATATACGGTCGAGCATTGATGAAATCTGCCTGATATCCGAAGTGCGAAATACGTAGTGCCCATCCCTGAGTTCATAATCAAGCCTGGCATCTGCGGTGAAAATCACCTCATATTCGCGGTGACCTAGTTTCTCCCTTATGGAGTCGACCGTATCGCAGATATACAGTTCGCCGTTATTTATTATAGCGACCCGATCGCAGATAGACTCTATCTGGAACAGGTTATGGGCGCTCAGAACGATGGTTTTTCCCGATAGTCTCAACTCCTTAAGGTAGCCGTTAACGGAAGATGATGTTACGGGGTCGAGACCGGATGTGGGTTCGTCGAGGACCAGCAAAGAAGGATTGTGTAGAAGAGTACGGGATACGGCAACTTTTCTTTTCATACCTTTCGAGAGTTCTCCGGTAAGTTTGTTTCCGGCGGAGAGGTCAAGTGAATCTAGCAGTGAGTCGATACGATTGTCCGTATATTTTTTAGACAGTCCGTAAATTTCGGCGAAGAAATGGAGGTACTGACGCACCGTCATATTCTCATAAAGGGGACTTTCCTCAGGCAGGTAGCCGGTCTGTTTCCTGGCCTGTTTGCTGTCTTTTACGACGTTATATCCCATTACCTCTATGTCACCCGAGGTAGGCTTAAGCAGACCGACAATCATTTTCAGCGTGGTAGTTTTACCGGCACCGTTCTGACCGATAAGGCCAAGTATTTCACCTTCGTTTACGGAAAGGTCGAGGTTGTTAACGGCGGCAGTATCACCATATAATTTTGTAACGGAACTTAATCTAATTACCGAATTCATAATTTTTATGAAGCAAATTTTATCGATATCGAAGTGGGAAATATACCGGCTGCTGTACAGATTCGGCGGGAGGTCGAGGTTCATTATCCTGGTAATCGTACTGCTGGCCTTGGTTGCCTCTTATCTAGTCTATCATTCAGGCGTAATCGGAGGCAAGGAGCTGTATACGGTCGGGGTTACACCAGGCACACCCGCGATATACGAGCCAAGCTTCAGGGTTTTAAAGGTCGAATCAGAACAGGGTCGGACAATGCTGCTTGAACGACTTGTCGACGCTTACATAGATAATGGGACGGTATATTTCCGCGATGACGACAGGTCAAGATTCGTTAAAGATGCATTACTGGAATACCTGTCGACCCAGGAGCTTTTACGGATTTCAGAAGAATACGAAACAGACCGCGCTTTTCCTTTACGTGTCCGGGTTGTATTACTTGAAAGACCGGAGCCGGGTTTTGGTATCGGGGTCACTCAGGAAACAAGTCCGGCGACCGGAACTGATGAGTCGCAGATTGCAGCCGAACCCGTTCCTGCGGGTGGTAATGCTGACGAAAACAGCCCGGAGGGTTATGAGATAGTTGAAACTGCACTTGAGGAGCAGCTCGAGACCTTTGACAGCGGAGGTCTGGCAAGACTAAAAGAGACGCTACTTTCGGAACGGGATGTCATTATACCTTCGCTGTCGCCTCCGATACTGCCTATGGCGCAGGTCATACTCGTCTTTTCCTTCGTTCTGCCCGTCCTGTTTATTGCGGTATTTTTTGCCAGCAGCTTCGCCGAAGAAAGAATCAGCCGGAGACTGGTTGTTCTGCTGTCAACGCCGGTCAGTCCTTTACAGGTAATTACAGGCAAACTGCTGCCTTATCTGGCATATTCCTGGATTATCATCATAGTACTTACGCTTGTGATGGGAGGGAGGGTTTTCCCGAGTCTCGCCATTTATACGCCGGTAATACTCCTTATATTTTCCGCGTACATGATCGTGGCCCTGATGTACCGTAGTTTCCGGGACCTGACACTTTTTTCGGTGCTGGTAATATCCGGAATAATGGTGTATCTGGTTGTTCCCGCCCTGCTTACCGGAGTCAGCAGCCTGAGTTATATTTCGCCGCTTACCCTTGCCGTGGAGATGTATCGCGGTGAGACTATCGGAGTTCCCCAGTATTTCCTGGCAACGACACCTCTGTACCTGGTGTTTTTTCAAAGTATTTTTATCGGAACACGGGTCTTCAACGAAGAATATTTGATGGGATTCAAGCCATTTCACCGGAAGATAACAGAAGCTATAAACCTGGCAGTCAGCAGAACGCATCTTAATCTGTCAGCATTATTGTCCAGCTTTTTCTTTATACCTGTTGTCTTTATTATGCAGCTTATAGCAATACTTTTCGTCCAGAATATTCCGGCGCCAGCGTCATTATGGATTCTGGTAATTATATCAGCCATGCTGGAGGAAACAGCTAAATCAGCCGTGGTATTCATTGCATTAAGGGATAAATCCATTACGACAAAGGCCGGGGTATTACGCCTGTCAGCGATATCAGCCGCAGGATTCTTTATAGGGGAGAAATTACTTCTTCTACTGGCGTTATCGGTACTGTCTGAATCGGATTTCATCTCTGCAGTATTCAGCGGCGGGCTCTGGTTTCAGCCTCTTTTACTGCATATTGCCAGTACCTGTGTGATAGGTCTTGTCACAAAAACAGCCGGTACCCGCTATTATTACCTTGCCATATTGACCGGCACGATAATTCACTCTGTCTATAATCTCTTCATCACAGGGGTAATCGCATGAAGGAATTCCGCGCCCTGCTGAAGAGGGAACTGAAAGTAATAACGAAGGAAAAGACGATTCTGCTGGCAGTTTTCGTCCAGCTGATTATTGCGCTTCTTTCCACAGCTATATTAGAGGGTGTTATGGCCTTCTACGACCCGGACTTTTCCAGATTGACAGCAGGAGGAATAGACGTGGGCTTTGTCAGCAACGGGGAAAGCCAACTGGTCGAATACATCCGGGAGAGTGATATCTCAATAAGCGGATACACTTCACTGGCGGATGCTGAAGAAGAATTCACCGCGGGTAATATCGACGTGATTCTTATACTGCCGAAGATACAAACCAGCACGGTCGTTATGACGATGTATCTGCCGAAACTGGAAGCAAAGAAGACATCGGCCCAGATTGCCCTGGATAAACCACTGAGAAGATACGAAGACTACCTGAGGGAAGAAAACGGAGTGACGATCCACTATGCCGGGCTCAACAACCGACCTTTTTCGCCTTTTGAATTCACCTATACAGTCCTTATACCGATATTAATGCTGTTTCCGGCACTGGTTGCCGGCAGCATGGTGATAGATTCGATATCGGAAGAATATGAGAATAGCACGATAGAGACGCTACTTTCCGCACCAGTCTCGGCAGGACAGGTATTCCTTTCGAAAATAACCGCTGCGGTGATAACTGCCGTTATCCAGGTATGCGTATGGTCGGGCCTTATGACATGGAATGGTGTTGTAATCGAAAAATTGCCTCTGGTACTGCTGCTGGCGATAAGTTATGCAGTGAATATATCACTGGGGGCAGCGATTATCGGCATTCTCTTCAAAGACAGGCAGCGTTCGCAGTTTACCTATTCGATGATATTAATCGGGATCGGTGCAGCTTCCTATTTCCTTAGTCCTTCGCCTATAGACCTTATTACGAAACTAGCTTCAGGCGCGCCGGGTACCGGGTACATTGCCTTTATTATTTTCGCACTTATTCCGGTACCTCTCGGGATGGTATTTTACAGGATTGCCATGTCAGGAAAGTGATAAATCTACAGGTCATATAATTTAACAGCCGGTGACCACGTACCTTAGAAAAGGTTGCGATACACAAAACAGAGGGGGTAAAATGCTTCGAAGTCCGGGATATTTATCAATTAATCGGTATGATATCCGGTCTTGTTTTTATCCGGGATTATGTAGCAGCAAAGAAAACTGCAGTTTGTGAATGCGGACTGCGAAGAAAGAGAGAAGAGTATGAACAGCGGCTGGGAATTCAATCACTCGGGAATATTTACCAAAGATTTTAACGGGACTATTGCATACTACAAGGGATTGGGTATCGCTTCAGACCTTCCCCGGACGGGACCGGCATGGAATCCGGAAGACAAGGCTGAGACAATCGAGTTCGATGTTGTGCCCGACATGTCCGTGCCGGAGGGCGACCCTTTCCTGTACCTGATATATATCGGCGACCTGGAGTTCGAAATACTGCACGCACCGGACAGGATTCCCTACGGGGAAATGCTGTCTTACCGCGAAGGAGTCAATCATTTCTGCATGAGCGTACCCGATATCGACGGTGAAACGGATAAGCTGGTAAAGAAAGGACTGCGTATAGTCCAGGACTTCCACCTGAACGGCGAACGCCTCGAAGACTACCTGGATACCCGAGGACACGGGTACATCTTTCTATCGTTCCGTTCGCCGATGACAGAGGAGATGAAAGAAAGAAAAGCCGGAGCGGGGATAGTCGACTGGAAATTCCTCGGTCATACGGCGATAGTCCAGGACCTGGACAGGGTGGTCGAACATTATCAGTACTGGGAGATTGCCGATTTTGAGTCGGAAAATACGTTCGATACAGGCAAGATGTCCGACGTACAGATATACGGAAAACCGCCCATAGGAGAGATTAAGGCCAGG
Organism: Dehalococcoidales bacterium; assembly: GCA_034416335.1. Classification (GTDB taxonomy): domain Bacteria; phylum Chloroflexota; class Dehalococcoidia; order Dehalococcoidales; family UBA2162; genus MGML01. The sequence continues at coordinate 199,710 of DAOULV010000010.1, read as the reverse complement.
ACGAGGACAGGTAAGGTCGGTGACAGGCTTATGCTGTATTTTATTCAACCCGTGGAATCCAATTTTATTTACAGGGAGACACTGTACCGAAGAGGCGAGGGCATAATAGACATCACCTTCGCCGTGAAAGACCTGGAAAAAGAAAAGGCAATGCTGGTCGATAAAGGCGTAAACTGTATCTTCAGCGCCAGGCTGAAAGACAGTGGAGCCTTCGCCGTATTCGATACGCGTGAAAAAGGCGGGGACGTCCTGATAAAACTGGTGCAGGAGTAAACAGGCTCCACCTGAGAAATCTATTCGAAAAAAGCTCTTTTCTCTGAGAAAAGAGCTTTTACATATCAGGGATTGATATCAGGCGAGGACAAGCTCGACCAGTTTTTGCCGGTGATAAGCGGGATCCCCCAGGAAGTTGTACAGACCGCGGGATGCTTTCACGTGGAAGCTAACATAGTGTTCGCGGGAGTAGCTGATACCGCTGAAGACTTTAATCGCCAGCGTACATACCTGCCAGTAGGCTTCGCTGGATATCGCTTTCGCCAGGTGGATACTCTCCTGTGCCGGTTTGTCGTTATCGAGCTTCCAGAGACATTCGTAGCTGCTCCATTTGGCGGCGTCCATATGGTCTATCATTTCTATTATCAGGTCCTGGACCCTCTGGAATCGACCGATAGGCTGACCGAACTGGATTCTGGTCCGGCTGTAGTCCATGGTGGCATCGAACAGTGCCCGGCAGGCGCCTGCCTTGTAGGCGCAGAATATGGGGATCGATTTATCGATTCCTCTCGTGAGAGGAGCCCAGCCTTCTCCTACCGTTCCCAGGACTGCCGATTTAGGCACTTTTACCGAGTCCAGCTTAACCTCGAATGACCTGTCAGACATGAAACCGGGAAGTCGCCGGACGGATATTCCCGGCGTATTTTTGTCTACAAGGAACAGGGTAATGCCTTTAGACGGGTCGGTTTCTTTTCCGGTACGGGCGACAACTATCAGGTGAGTTGCAGCTTCGGCATCCATCACAAAGAGTTTCGTGCCGTTGATAATATAGTCGCCGTTTTTCGCCTGTGCCGCTGTCTGTATGCCTAAAGGTTCCCAGCTGTACGAGTCCTCGGTCTGCGCCAGAGCCAGGATAATTCTGCCATCGGCGACTTCCGGTAGGATACTCTGTTTCTGTGCTTCCGAAGCTGATTCAAGTATGATAAGCGTCCCCAGTATTCCGGATGAAAAGTACGGTCCGGGGAGTGGCCCGGTACCGAGAGCTTCGAACAGAACACCGGCACTGGTAAGAGTGCTGCCGGTCCCGCCGTATTCTTCGGGGATGATTATCCCCATCCAGCCCATATCGACTACCTTTTTCCAGAGTTCCTCCGTGTAACCGGTATCAGTTTCCTGTAACACCTGGACTACCTCTTTCGGGGCATCGCGTTTCAGAAAATCCAGGGCTGATTTTCTTATTATCTGTTCGCTTTCATTAAGACGAAGGTTTAAAGCCATTGTATTCCTCCGAAATGCTGATATTTTGCGTGTTTAATATCTATCTTCCTATGGCGAGAGCCCTTGAAATAACTATCCTGAGTACTTCGGGAGTGCCCAGAGGTGCCAGGCACAGGGCGCCGCGCTGGGCAACTTCAAAGAGACTGTCTTCAACTCCTGCTTTCTCATCACTGGTAAGACCGCAGGGACCGAGTACTTTCGCTATTTCATTGGTTAGCGTTATGGAAAACTTCTTGGAAAAGAGCTGGGCGTGAGTCCCGCCGGACATGCCTCCCATGCCGCCGGCGTTTCTCAGTCCGAACAGTCGTTCTTTTTCGGCTTCGATGTAAACGTTGATTACACTCTCCAGCAGGAGGGGATTTTCCTTTATTCGATTGGCAATAACCGGATTGTTCCTGCACTGGTCCATAAATTTCCGGACGATGTAACTCTGCGAGGAACCCCAGAACTGGGGACCTCTGCGTTCACCGGAACCGGGTTCACCGGCACCGGTTTCGGCGGCACCGATACCGCCGTGCTCCACTTCAAGCGCGGCGTTAGCTACTCTCCATCCGTCTCCTTCTTTCCCGATTAAGTAGTCTTCGTGAATCTTTACATCATCGAAAAATACCTGGTATTTTATCCCGTCGGCACCGGCAGATGAAGGACCGCTGGCGGTACCGAAAGGCCCCGGGACAAACAGGTCAAGAGGGACGATGGATACACCCGGCAGGTCAGCCGGGGTGAGAAACATGGAAAGGTTTTCATGCCTGGGGGCTTTAGTGTCGCTGCGGGTCAGCAGCAGGAAATTGTCGGGCGGAGGATAGATTCCGCCTACGAATATTTTACCGCCGTTGACGATGAAATATTCACCCTCGCGCCTGGAACGCAGGGCATTTGTCTGCTGGTTGGCTTCATCCGAACCGGCTTCCGGTTCCGTAAACAGCTCCCAGGTAAGAGCACCGTCCTTCATAATCAAAGAAAGGAGCCGCTCCTTCTGTTCTTCGGTCCCGCAGGCCAGAATCGCCGGTATACCCATCGTCGAGCCGGCACTGTGAAAGCCCATAAGCTGTACGTGTCTTCTGGCTGTCTCGCGTCTTATTACGGCGGCCTGGGATCGGGTGTAGCCGCCACCGCCGTATTTGACGGGGTAGGTAGGATAGAGGTATCCCTTCGCGGCGGCTCTTCGGGCGAGTTCGCGCCTTTTCCGGAACTGCTCCTGGGTTACGTTAAGAGGGTCCCTGGGGTATTCCATCCCTTCGGGGACGTTCTCATCCAGCCATTTGTTGACTTCCCTGGCAAATTCTTCCTGTTCCGGGGTATATTCATCAGGTGTGAAATCCATAATCATACCTCCCGGTGTAATTATTTTGCGGTATTTGTGATATCTCAGTGAGATGCTGCTTTACGAGCTTCGTCATGCAGCTTACCTGACGGAAATACTCATAGAGTGCAGGAACATCTGACTGAGCATAAGTCTATATTTACACTGACAATAAGTCAACTAGAAAATTCACAGCGTGTTGACTCAATTAAACGGTGTCCTGGTCGTGCGGACGGTAGTGCTTGGCTTGATTAATTCAATTACTAGGAGTGGAATATTTCTCTGGAAAATGATTATCTATTGTTCACGTGTGAGAAAGGATGTATAATCTGTGTATCTGAAAAGGCTTGGTTTTGAAGTTAAGTTTTACTATGAGAAGAAGATTCCTTGGTAAAGAAATTAATCAACGTAATGTAGGCGATTACGTCAATCATTTAGTTAACTCCGCTCGGATACATCCTCCAACAAGTATTTTTGATAAGCCTACAATAATCCTTCATAAAATTATATTTGTTCCATTATCACCACTCGTATTACTACAACTATTAACTACTTCAATACTAGGCTGTATTCCCTCGATTTTACTCTTTCCTTTTACTCTGATATGGTTAATCCTTTTATATGTAATACTGGCTACTGATTATTTGTGGGAAAAAATAATAATAATACGTCCACTATTTATTATCCCAGGAGTATTAATTTCTGAAGTAGCAAATTCTTATGTTGGTTTGTTACCAGCTTTTGGTGATTGGGCGAAAAGAGCGAAGAATTTAGCAATATGCGAAAGTTGGCCGAAGAGTCGATTGATATATCACGATAGGATAAAATAAATTCCTTTATGTTTCAATGAGAGTTCGATATATACTACCTATACTGTGTAATGAACGTAGAGTGGAAATACCTTAGCTACAGTGGAGAATATTAATAGTGGATTTACCGTTGATTCATTTGTTTTTAGATGAAAGTGGCGAGTGTAGCTTTTCGCCTAAAACGGCGTATGACTATTTTTTAATAACTATTTTGTCGATAGAGGAGGCAGAATTAAAAAGACTAAAGAATATTACAAAAAGAGCAGGGGCAAATTTGATTAATAGCGGATGGAATAAGGATGAAGAAATTAAAGCCGTGAATATTCATCGAAATAGGAAGTTTGGTGAACATTCCATTACTGATTATTTAAATGCGATTAATGTAATCAGATCACTTCAAATAAGCTATCTAGCAATAAATAAAAGTAAAATTACAAATGAATCTTTTCGGAATACACCTTATGGTATTGGGTACAATTTTTTTACGGGTCAACTAATATCTGAATTGATTTTTACTCATGGTATGTATAAATTCCTCTTGATATATGATGAACGCAATAAAGAATCGCATCCTAATCAAAGTTTTCAGCAATATTTACAGACATTAATTTATGGAAAAGCTTTCGAGAATAACATGACTGTAGATGTAAAATTTGTTGGAGCCAACTCAAAAGTAGTTTACGGACTGAGAGCTGTAGACTTCTTCTGTTGGAGTATATATCGGAAGATCACCACGGGTGATGATACTTTTTATAGAATATTCTCAGACAAACTTTTGTGTGTGAATGAATCACTTATATAGCAAAAGAGAAGTGTTACTTCGATAGCGGTTGTGACCCTCCTACACAACTTATGTCTCTAAAAGAAGGCACGCAAATCGAAGATTTACTTCACTTCCCTTACGTATGCATAATACTATCTATCTACATTTCTGTCAATATGTTAATAGTTTTCGTATGGTTATCTAAACAAAACACAGCATTGTTTAGGGTAGAGTTCGACTCTGAAATGAATGGATTTCCAGTTTTGTACAGTTTAAATCCTCTTCTGTTTCCAGCGGCCGAGCTTGAAGTATATCAGGTAAATTAAACCTCTTGTAAGGTTGCCTATCACCATCGCCCATCGGATTCCGTAAACATCGAGGTCAGTAATCTTGGGTAGAAAATATGCCAGCGGCAGCATAATGCCGCCCATCGTCAGAATAGTGACAATCATCGGTGTGATGGTATCGCCAACACCATTGATGCACTGCATCAGTACCATGACGAGACCGAAGGTCATATAGGTAACGATAGTTATATGGAGGAAATTGCTGCCGATTTCTACCATCTCCGGTTCGTTGTTGAAAAGTATTATTATGTTGTCGGCAAAAAACCAGACGATGATACTGACGACAGTAATGAAGGCAGTGAAAAGCCAGACAGCAAGCCAGGCTGTTTTCTCGGCGCGTTCGGGTTTCCCGGCTCCGAGATTTTGACCTGCCAGCACGCCGGCTGTTTGTCCCAGCGCCATTGCAGGCATCTGTATAAATCGGTCGAGCCGTTCCATCAGCGACTGAGCAGCTACGGCGTAGGTACCGAAAGGAACGATGAACATTGTCAACAGGAGGGTGGCGGAAGTCCTTCCCATGCCATTAATGCTTCCGGGGATACCTATTTTGACGATCCTCCATATCATCCCTCCGTCAAACCGGAAATGCTTGAAAGTAAGTTTCAGACGCGTCCTGCCGGTATAAAGGAACCAGAGTCCTACCAGGCCGGCGAGTCCCTGTGATATAACGCCGGTCATTGCCGCACCGCTGACTCCCATATTGGGGAAAATCCACCAGCCGAAGACCAGAAAGGGACAGAGGCCGATGTGCAGTAATCTTCCGGCGACACCTATCTTCATTGGAGTAACGGCATCTCCAGAAGCCTGCATAATACTCTGGGACATCATCTGGAGAGACATAGATATCATACCTATAAGCTGTATACGCATATAGGCGGCGCCCTCGGAGACGACATCGGGTTCGACTCCGAAAACCAGCATTATTTTCTCGGCGAGGAATATACCGATGATAGCTATTACAATTGCAAAAGCGACGCTGATAACGAACGTCTGCTGAGCTACGTGATTAGCCTGGTCTTTGTCTCCCTGACCGACGAAACGGGCGACTAAAGCTCTGGTGCCCATCTGGAGACCCATTCTCGCCGTGTTCATCAGCATAACGACCATTCCGGAGATGCCGACGCCGGCGATTGATGCGCTGCCCAGCTTACCTATCCATATCATATCTATGGTAGGGCCGAGCATGGTGACGAGCTGGGTTATCATCATCGGCCAGGACAATCCCAGCAAACTGCCGATAATACTTCCCTTGGTCCAATCTCTTTCTGTTTGTGTTTGTCTTATCTCAGAACTATCTTCCTCATCCAACCTGAGTATTCATTTCCTTCCTGTAAAGTGAGTGGTAAGTCGTATTAAATTATCAATGGTTATCAAACATCAGGGTCGTTTTATTTCCAGGACTTTTGTGCGATTAATACTGAATGTCATAAATTCCCTGAAAAATTCAAGGTTATCGTCGAAGTCGCTCGAAGCGAGTTTAAGAAATACGGGAGAACCATGCTTGAAAACGAAAGTCGGCGTTCCGAATATTTTCAGATTGTTTACCGCGTAAAGATAGTCTTCGGACAGCTTGTCCAGGATTCCCGGTTCATTGAAATCAACAATAAACCGGTCGATATCGGCTCCCGATTCCCCGGCAATGCTCTTCAGATTATTAAAATCGGAAATGTCGATTCGTTTTTTATGCCTGGCATCGAGCAACAGCATATGGAAATCCGGGAATAGTGTCTCGTCCTGCTTTCTGACAGCTTCTGCGGCACGAAAAGCGTTTATACCCCTGGTCTGGATACCCGAGTCGATATCCCAGACTTTTACTTCCGAACCCTGAGTGCTGTTGACCTGTTCAAGACTGAAATACCGCCAGTTTACCGGAATTCGGGAACCGGTTTCCTCTTCGATTTTTCGCAGCCAGACCGCTGCGTTATATACAAAAGGTCAAAGGTAATCGAAATAAACATCAAATGGCGTAATATCCTGTATTTTGTCTGTATCCATAGTATTCTCCAGTAGAATGATATTATAGTACTGTCCGGTGTTCTTAACCGGGAGGAATCCCCAGTTTTTCGGCAGCTTTACGGGGAAAGTCAGGTTCCGACAGAAGCTTGCGTCCCAGTGCAACAAGATCAACGCGCTCTTCGCGGACTATCCTGTCGGCAAACTCGGGCTCGGTAATGTTGCCGACACCGATTACAGGTATTTTTACGACTTTCTTAATGCCTTCAGCCAGCGGTACAAAGAAACCCTGTTCGGTAAAACTGTATATATCTCCGATTCCCAGACCGCCGGAGATATCGAGGACGCTTAATCCTGCTTTTTCAAGGTATGGCGCGACTTCCCTGCCTTCTTCGGCGGTTAATCCGCCCTTTATCATATCGTCGGCTCCAAAGCGGTAGAAAACTGGTCTTTCTCCTATAACGGTCTTTACTTCACTTATTAACTCAGTAGAAAACCTGACCCTGTTCTCCAGACTCCCGCCGTATTCATCGTCGCGACGGTTTGTATACGGCGAGATAAACTGGTTAAGCAGGAACCCGTGAGCACCGTGCAATTCGACTCCGTCGCAGCCGGCTTCCACAGCCCGGCGAGCACCTTCCTTAAAGGCTTTAATTATCGACTTGATTTCAGGGATGGACAGCATCTTCGGTGTTCCGGACCTGCCGGGCAGTGCAATACCGGAAGGGCTGACAGGCTGGCTTCCGGTTATTTCTTCCGTGACTGCGGCACCCCCATGGGTAAGCTGGATTATTACCTTCGAATCCGCTTGATGTATGGCGTCAACCAGTCGTGCCAGGTCGGGAACCAGGCTGTCATCATACAGTCCGGTCTGGTTCCTTGCTAGTTTTCCTTCGACAGCCACGTAGGTGTGCTCTATGATTATCAGACCGACACCACCCTCGGCACGGGCGGCGTAGTGTTTAATGTGCCTGTCGGTTATCCTTCCCTCCGGCGTGGCCATATTGGTAGCCATCGGAGCCATAACTATACGATTTTTCAATTCCAGCCCGTCGATAACAACGGGATCAAAAAGTCCGGGCATAGACATCCCTCTCCTTATATTACATAAAGTAGTAACATCTGTATTATAGTATTATTAATCGAATCCGTACCAGCCGGCGATATCAGCCAGCGGCACTCTGTCGGAGTATGTGCCGTACATCGGATTTTCGGTATCGGGATAGCCGATAAGCAGTCCGAGGACGATTACCTTCGAATCCGGGATATGAAGATACTCTCTCAGTACCTCGGGGCACCTGACGGACTGAGCCGCTGCGACCGTCCCCAGTCCGTATTCCACGGCAAGCAGCATAATCGTCTGGGCGATTAAGCCGCAATCGAAAACAGCGTACACGTTCTTGTTTTTCCCGTCCTGTTCGTACATATCCCGGTCGGTCAGGATATAGATAACGGCGGGGGCTTCATACATCCTCGCTCCCATAACCTGGCGTTCTTTCAATACTTCTTTAGGGTCGCGATTATCCGGCGGCTGCTGTCTCCGGGCATAAGGCAGACGGGCGCGGATGAATTCGGGGAAATTCTGGGGAAAAGGCAGGTCCGGTACCGGAGTTTCCTCCGCTTTATCAAGATACGCCTGCTTAATATCGGACAGAACTTTTCCACCGGCTATTGTAAATTCCCAGGGCTGGGTATTTCCCCACGATGGAGAACGCTGAGCCTGAGTGATAATTTCTTCAAGGACTTCTTTCGGTACCGGTTTGTCCGTAAATCCCCTTGTAGTCTTTCTTTTTTTTACCGCTTCTTTTAATTCCATATTATTCCTCCTTTTTAAATCTCCTTAACATCGATTATTGATTATATTAAGATAATTCGGAATGGACTTTTTTAAGCCATTCCGGGATTTCAATGTGCTGGGGACATAATTCCAGGCACTCTCCGCACTCGATACAGTTTTCAGCATTCTGTTCGGGTTTCAGTCCCCAGGGTCCTCCGTTATACCTCATTTTTGCCATCCCCTCGTTCCCATACATCCTAAGTTCACCGTATATCCTGAATATCACGGGTATCTCCACACCATTCGGACAGGGCATACAGTAACGACATCCCGTACAGGGAATAGGAGAAAGGTCTTTGTAGGCTTGACGGGCCTGTTCGTATAAAGATTTTTCTTTTTCGGATAGCCTGTCGTTACCGGCACGGGCGGCGATATCCACATTTTCCACTACCTGGTCCAGGGCACTCATTCCACTGAGAACGAGGGATATTTCATCGAAATCCCAGAGCCACCTGAATGCCCATTCCACCGGACTGCGTTTTTCACCTGACATATCCCAGACAGCGGAAACACTGTCCGGTGAGTTTGCCAGCTGACCGCCGCGAAGCGGTTCCATAATGATTACCCCAAGCCCCTTGGAAGCGGCATATTCCACGCCCCGTCTACCGGCCTGGTAGTCCACATCCATATAGTTGAAGTGTACCTGGCAGAAAGTCCAGTTATCATAGGCATCAACCACCTCAGTGAAGTAGTCATAATCATCGTGAAATGAAAATCCGAGATGTTCAAGGTAGCCGTCAGCTACTTTCTTTTCCAGCCATCCGACTATACCCATATCCCGGAGAGTCTCCCAGACAGGTCGGTGGAGTCCGTGCAGGAGGTAAAAATCGATTTTATCCGTATTAAGACGTTTTAGCTGACGCTCGAAAGCAGGGTCGAAATCATCGATTGATTTTACTTCCCTGTAAGGAAATTTCGTCGCCAGCTTAATTCTTTCCCGGTAGCCGTCCCGAAGTGCTTCTCCGACGGCTGTTTCGGAGTTGCCGCCATGGTAGAAATAGGCAGTATCCAGGTAGTTAATCCCATTATCAATCGCGTAACGGATCATCCGCGTTGCTTCCGGAACATCAACCGCCGACTGGTCACCGCCGATTACCGGAAGGCGCATCGCTCCGATTCCGAGGGCTGAAGGCTGCCAGTCGAGACACTGGAAATTCCTGTACTGCATACTCAACTCCTGTTACCAACCATATTTTTGCTTTCCGACAAAAAAGATAAGAATAGTAATGGATACTATATAAAGATATTATCATATTCAGGTGGAACTTTTCCCGGATGGCCTCCGGGGAAAGGATGTCGAGTCGGATGAGAAATCTAACAAGGAAACGGATTTCTTGATATATCGAAATGCCGAATGTTATAATTTCTTCGTTCAAACGATACTATGCAGAGCTACTTTTCCGGGGTTAAATGACATTCGTATGAGTGTAAAGATAAATGTATATTACTTTTTACCCCACCTTACCGAAGACCAGGAGATAGTGGAAGTAGATGGAAACACAGTAGGCGAATGTCTGGAAAAGCTGGTAAAGAGGTTCCCCAAAGCTAAGGAATGGCTTTTCGGAAAAGACGGAAACCTCAGCAAGTTCCTGGATGTCTATGTAAACCTGGAAGAGGCCTACCCGGACGAACTTAACACGCCGGTAAAAGACGGCGACGAGATACACATAGTAATGCAATTAACAGGCGGATAATACGTAATATACTCCCGAAAGGAACTGGAATATGGCAATACCCAGGGGATACGCAGGAAATGTGGCAGTAATAGATTTGACCGGCAGTGAAGTGCAGGTGATGCCGACAGACCGGTTTTTCGCCGATTATGACATCGAGCCGAGGTTATGGATAGGCGGAGACGGTTTTATCGCCAAGGTTCTCTGGAAAGATATCCCGAAGGCAATTGATCCTTTAAGCCCCGAAAACGAAATTGTTATTGCCACTGGGCCCTGGACAGCTACGGCGGCACCCCAGGCGGGACGGGCTATGCTGGGCTGTATCAGCCCGGAGACAGGAGGATTTTCTTCAGGTTCATTCGGCTGGTATTTCCCTGCAGTTATGAAATACGCGGGATTCGACGTCATAATAATCAGGGGCAAGGCTGAGAAACCGGTCTATATCTGTATAGATAACGAAGAGGTAACGATACGGGATGCAGGTCACATATGGGGAAAAGAGACCGGCGAAACCGTAAGGACGATAAGAGAAGATGTCGGCGAACGTTACGAGGGTGAAGTAAGAGTATTGAGCATATCCCTGGCCGGTGAAAATATGGTCAGGTATGCGGTAGCCTGCGGCGATGCCACGTCATGTCCCGGACGCTCCGGAGGGGGAACAGTAATGGGCTCCAAGAATCTTAAAGCTATTGCTGTAAGAGGGACCGGAGAGATCCGGATTAACGACCCCAAGGGTCTGCTGGATTCATCATATAATGCCGTTAATAAGTTTATCGAAGAAGAACCGACGCTGAGCCTCTGGAAAAAACACGGCAGCACAACCGACCAGTCGGTTATCGGAGGCTGGCCGATGACGGGTGACAGCCTGGCTGAAAACCGCGACAATGCCGATTTTCCTCACTTCAACAATGCCGGATGCCTGAACTGTTTCGCACCGTGCTATCACTGGCTCCAGCTTAAAGACGGAGACCATTCCGGGCTGAGACAGCTTGGCGGTCATATGACGTTTATCACCGTTTCTCTGAGGAATCTGGGAATTCAGGACTTCAATGCCTGGATATATTTCGAGAGGCTGATACAGGAACTCGGAATGGACCCGGCTTCATTCACTATGGCTTATTCCTACGCGGTCGACCTATTCGTGAACGGAATACTGACCACGGAGGACACAGAAGGGTTGGAATTGAAGCGGGGCGACCTGGAGCTGATCTGGGATGTAATGAAACGCACGGCTTCAAGGGAAGGGAAACTGGGAAACCTGCTGGCTGACGGCGTGGCGGTAATGGCTGAGAAACTAGGTCCCGAAGCGGAAGCCATTATGCCGCAGACGGTGAAAAATAAGCCTTCGATACAGAGAGACGCCAAACTCCAGGCCCTTATCTGGTCATTCGGCGCTCTGACCAGCCCCCGCGGCGGCGACTGGCTGAGACTTCATAACGTCTGGGAGCTGGCATTCCTGCCCGAGAGACGGGACGTGTACCCGGAATATATCGGAATGACGAACCTCGAACTATACGAGAAATCTCTGGAACTCCTGGATATGCCGGATGACCTGAAGAAGAAGATTTTCGGCGATCCGCCGAAAGTGGATACCGACTGGGTAAAGGGACTTGACGGCAAGGCATTGTTTGCCAAGTGGACCGAGGATTTCGTGGCGCTTTTCAATAACCTGGTAACATGTATGTTCGGCGGCGCGACGCAGTTTATGATGGTTGCCTTCGGACCGACGACCTACGCCGATATCCTGAACAAGATAACCGGCTGGGACGTAACTTACGATGAGTTAATGAAAGTCGGTGAACGGTCACTTAACCTGATGCGACTTTACAATTACAGGATAAAGGGCTGGGACGTTAAAGACGACAGATTTGCCGGGAAGCTGGCTTACGAGGAAGGTACCGTCGGGATTTATAAAGGGAAGGAAGTACCCTGGGATATAATCCTGAAGGAATATTACAAGCTCAGGGGATGGACACCAAAAGGTCTTCCGGCGAAGAAAAAGCTGGCGGAACTGAAAATGGCTGAAGTCCTGGATAAGGTTAAATTACCGAAATAAACGGATCTATAGAGAAAGAATAAAGGGAGAGGTTTTTACCTCTCCCTTTTTGTTAAAGCGGCAAGACTGGAGACAAAGGGTTTCTAAAACGTTTTGAAAAAAGATATACCGGCTTTCGTCGGTATGGAATTCAAGTAATATTTGACGGAACAGCTTATCCAAAGTACCCTGTTAATGACTGGATAACCTATGGATAATACCCAAGCATATAAACCCGGCCTGATAGTCCTGTTCGGTTCCGGAGAAGCCGCTCCCAGCAGCCAGAAGGTATATGACTGGCTTCTGAAACGCATTCCGGCACCGGTACGAGTGGCGATACTGGAGACACCGGCAGGTTTCCAGTTGAATTCAGCTATCGTAGCTGAAAAGATAGGAGAATTCCTGACATACCATCTCCAGAATTATCACCCGGAAATATCGGTTATACCCGCCAGGAAACGCGGCACTCCGTTCAGTCCCGACAGCGAGGAAATCGTGAGTCCCATACTCCATTCGAACGTGGTACTGATGGGACCGGGGAGTCCTACGTACGCAGTCCGTCACCTGAAGGACAGCCTAGCCTGGAATACAATACTTGCCAGGCACAGGCAGGGAGTGGCGCTGGTCCTGGCAAGCGCGGCGGTGATATCGGCAGGTAAATACCACCTGCCGGTGTACGAAATATACAAGGCAGGAGAGGAACTGCACTGGCGGGAAGGGCTGGACCTGTTCGGACCTTACGGGCTGTCAATGGCATTGGTATCTCACCTGAATAACAGGGAAGGCGGCGACGAGTTCGATACCCGATACTGCTATATGGGGCAGGAACGATTCGACAAATTATACGCAATGCTGCCGGATGAAGTGAATGTAATAGGTATAGACGAACATACCGCCCTGATAATCGACCTTGAAAACGAAGAATGCACGGTGATGGGGCACGGCTCAATCGCCCTTGTACGACATGGCGAGGAAACTCGGTACACATCGGGAGATGCTTTCGGTATTTCCGAACTTGGACCATTTAGAAAGCCGAAACCGGAAACCGGTATTGCTCCAGATGTATGGGAGAATGTTTCGGCCGTACGCAACAAAGAGCAAGAAGCTGCAGCTGCATCTCCGCCACCGGAGATCTTGTCACTGGCGGAGGAAAGAGAAAAGGCGCGGACTTCCGGCGACTGGGATACAGCCGATTCACTGCGCAAACAGATTCACGAAGCCGGCTGGCAGGTAAACGATACAGGAGACGGTACCGAACTGGAGCGAATTACAGGATAGCATAACATAATACCGCTCGTCCTGAACCTGTCGAAGGACGAGCGGTATTACTAAAGGTACTTCCTGGTACTAAAAAGTTATTATATTTCTCAGGGCTTCGCCGCGTTCCACCGATTCTATGGCTTCGTTTATCCGGTCGAGCGGATAGTGGTCGGTAATCAGCTCGTCAAGCTTGAGCTGTCCCGCTTTATAAAGGTCGACCAGCTTCGGTACATCGACACTTAACTTGGTAGTGCCCATCGTGCTGCTGGTAATCATTCTTTCACCGCCGAGGAAAGGCGGTATGGTGATGGTTGAGCCCATCCCGGGAAGACCTACCACTACCAGCAAGCCGCGCGTACCGAGCATGGAAACAGCCTGCTGTACCGCAGCAGCGCTTCCCACCGTAACGAATACGTAGTCGGCACCCCTCCCGCCGGTAATCTTCTTTATTTCCTCGACTGCGTCCGAATTGGCTGCATTCACGGTGTGAGTTGCGCCGAATGTCCTGGAGGCTTCAAGTTTATTATCGAGCATATCGACCGAGATAATCGGATAAGCGCCGGAGAACGCGGCCCCCTGCACGGCGTTAAGTCCGACACCGCCGGTACCGACGATTACGGCGCTTTTCAGAGATTCTACTTTGGCTCGATTGACCACGGCGCCGAATCCGGTAATAACACCGCAGGCCAGCATACAGGCCCGGTCCATCGGCATATCATCGGGAATCTTTACTGTCTGGGACTCATCGATAATGGCATATTCCGCAAAAGTGGCGGTCCCGACCATATGGGCGATGTCCTCGCCTTTTTTGGTGTGCAGACGACTTTCGGTCATCAGTGGGAATCGAGTCTCGCAGAGGTGGGGACGCCCCGATACGCACTGGGGACAGCGGCGACAGGACTTGAGTAGCGATACTACCACAGGGTCGCCGGGTTTTACCGAGGCCACGCCCTCGCCTGTTTCCTCGACGTACCCTGAAGTTTCATGTCCGGCGACAAGGGGCAGTTTTCCGCCGCCCAGTTCGCCCCTGAGGACGTGAATATCGCTGTGGCAGACAGCCGTGGCTGCAACGCGGACTTTTACCTCGCCTTTTTGCGGTGGATCGAGGTCGACTTCCTCGACCGACAGTGGTTTACCGAATTCATAACATACTGCAGCTTTCATTATTATCCTCCTGAGAGATTTTTAGACTTTATATATTCTTATTCTTCGGATTCGACTCTTTGTATTTTAAAGATAATTCCTACATTCGAATCGGGGCACATCGCGAGGGTCGAACCGTCTTCGCCGTCCCAGGGATGGTTGCCGCCCATACAGAGAACTCTTATCGCCGGAGCGATGGAGTTATAGGCGCTGGCGCACATCTCCTGCTGTGGAGTATTACCGCCCTTGATGAACCATTTATCACCGACCCTGTATCCCCGGGGACACTCGTTTTTTACTATCGAATCGACTGTTACTTCCACATCATTAAACCTGGGCATTTTACACCTCCCGACATATAAATTACCGACCGTATTTCCATTTTCCGTAAAGCAGTGTAACGAGGAGAAGCATACCTATTGTATTCCAGAGTATCAGTGGAAACAAATCCAGGATAATGCCGTAAATAAGGAACATTATCATACCCGAAAGCATTGCCAGATTGAACAGGAAGCTGATGTCTCTGGCACTTTTCAGTTTAAAAACGCGGATGACCTGGGGGACGAGACCGAACGTGACGATTCCCCCGGCGACAAGTCCAAGATAGTCGGCGAAACTCATATAAGTAAGACCCCTTTCTTTCACGGACTAACAATATCACTAAAGGGCTTCGGCGTACAAATAAGCAATTTCGGTGAACAGAGAATGTTGGGATAATTAAATCTGTCTGAAACCGGTTCTGCAACCAGTCCATTCCCCCTTGATGGGGGAAGGTCAGGATGAGGGTGACATAAATCCGGTTATCACCCTCACCTTATTCCTCTCCCATCAAGGGAGAGGAAATGAAAAGATTATTATTCCGAACAATTAAGCGGTACCTGATAATAGCGGAATGAAAAGGCGATGGTATATACACAAAGTCATATGCGATATATAATAAGAGCACCGTACATTAATAATAAGTCAATGCAGGATTTATCAGTATGGATACCGAAACGATTTACTGTTTAGCAGAAAGAGTAAAAGTGATTTACAAGCTCTCTTTTGTCTCTACCGCATCAGTTATTGATAAGTAAGATACTTCTATTGGAACGATGAAATACACGTAAGAGGAACTAGCAAAGCTTTATCCTTAGTTGAGTGATATGAAAAGAGCGACTCAAAAACTTAAAATATTAATTCAATTATTTGTTGTAATCTTTTTCATAATGGCGGCATTAATTACCGGATGCGGTTCAGATGCTAAATACTATGAAGGAGTCGAGAGCTCGGTCGTTGATGTCAACGAAGAATATAAGCTGATTACTGTAACTACCGAATATTATAGTTATTCATTTGAATATTCAACCTATTATATTCAAAAAAAACCGAAAAATATTCGCCCAGAATGGGAAATCCCTGATGGTGTAACTAGTCTACTCGCGCCAAATGCTGAAGTTGATTTAGTTATTCCATCTGATAGTAAGAGTGTGAGAAGTGTAAAGACTAGTTATACGCCTGCATACATTTCTATACATACATATGATCCAACATTTAATGGAAGTGAGTCTCCTCGTACCTCTTCGGAAACTCTTACCTGGCGTCTTGAAGGTGAAGCTAAATGGGAAAATTATAAGTTAATCGAGCGTTATCCGTTAGAAGTTTCAGGGATAGTAGGCGACTTTGCGCATTGGGAGGTTGACTGGTTCAATCTATTCGCGGAGCAAAGTGATGAACCACCTTTGGAATATAGATGGCAGGTATTATTCGATTATAAAAACTTTATCTGGGTAATTGAAGCTAGCTCTCTTGGGCCAGATTACAGAGATAGGATCGAAGCTGATTTTCATCATACTATCGAAACATTTAAAATCCTTGATTAGCTTAGATACAACTCTGAACACAGGTTACAATGATGCTGTGCTGCATATTCCGTAATGCCGGAAAGCGTAAAAATTACCGGCGGAAGGCGTTAGAAGCGGTAATAAGGACTGGCAGTCCTCCCATCATAAAGGCTATTTCTACGGTTTCCTTTATCTCTTCTTCGGTAACACCGGCGGCACGGGCGCCGCGGGCTATGTTGGCAACACCTTCGGCATGTCCGAGCAAAGCATCGCCAAGCATCATCATAAGCGTCTTGGTGTTAGCCGGTAACGCGCCGTCAGCACTCATTCCTTCTCGTATCGTACCGATTTGTTTCATCAGGTCGGGCATATTCTGGTTAAGAGCCTCCTGCCAGTTAAAGGGAGAGGGATTCGTCATTTTCCTTCCTCCTCATAAATATTTTTAAGATTATTTCGTGTGTGTACCGTAAGCACCGTGCCGTTGAATATACTCTTCGGGGTATTTGAAGCCCATACTGACCAGGGAAACCACCTGCTGCCCCAGTTGAAAAGCCGCTTTCCTGCACTGCTCCATATTTTTAAGCTCGTCAGGACTGGTAAGGTATGCCGATACCTGGTTGGCGGGAAGCATCCGTCTCTGGATAAAAAAGTAACTGAAATCTTTCAGGGCATCAACCAGCCCAAGGCTGCCGCACACGGCAACTACTCCGGCAACTTTATTTGTCAGATTACGTTCCGGCTGGTTGAGAGCTATAGTCCGGTCAATTACGGTTTTCGCTTGGGCTGTCATACCCCAGAAGTATATCGGCGTACCGAAAATGATACCATCGGATTCAACGATTTTTTCGTACAACTCCTGCATATCGTCATTGATATGGCATTTACCGGAGTTTGCGCAAGCCCAGCAGCCGTCGCAGGGCCGGATATCCTTTCCGGCAACACTGTACAGTTCCGTATCGGCTTTCTTATCGCGTGCGCCCTCGAGAACTTCGTCCAGCAAGGCTGCCGTATTTCCATTCTTCCTCGGGCTGCATGACAAGGCTAATATTTTCATTTCTCCCCCCTGAGAGCGAACTATGTATCCGGGTCTAATAACGGACGTAATCCCTGATTTCATCCAGCATCGGCGCTATTACATCAGCACCTACATTATCGGGAAGGCGGACGTTTATCATCAGTCCACCGCCTGCCCCGTATTTATCGAATATGTCCTTGTAGCAATCCACTACCTCCCCGGGTGATGCTTTTTCCAGCGAGAACGGGCCCCTGACAAGAATACAATGATGTCCTTTAAGTATATCTCTAGCTTTAGGCAGGTCAACATATTCGATCGAAGCTATTACCTTGCCTTTTGGCAGCTCAAGCAGACGTTCAAGTCGTTCGCCGAATTCCGCCTCGAAAAATGGTATGGGAACTCCTCCGAGGTCGATCACCCCCTGCATCGCCCTCCTGAGCCCGGGCCAGTAAAATTTTTCGAACTGTGCCTGTGACATAAATGATTTGTCTCCGCGCCACAGCGGCATCCCGACTCTTCTCGGTCTGCCGGTCGGCAGCGGATCAGGTTTAACAGCCTGGGCGATTCTCCGGTCCAGTATCGTATCGCAGAGCTTTATGAGATTATCCGGCTGGCGGTACATATCGAGCATCGAGCCTTTCATCCCCCTGAGGAAACTGGACACGGTATCGAAGGGTGCCCCGCCGACGCCGCCGAGACCGAGCTGGGAAAACGGCGGGAAGCCGAGATACGCGAGGTCGTCATACGAATTACCGATTAAATCCCTGAATTTCTGTGTTTCTTCACCGGCTTTCGCCAGAACCTCGGCTATTTTCCGGAACTCTGGAGTAGCGAATACGGGGGTAAGCCCTTCAAAACCCTGCATCATCATTCCCAGGGGAGGAAGGTCCATCAGGGACTCAAGCGATCTGTACATTCGGGGAAGGAAACGGCGAATCATAAAGTCCGTCGGGTCGGTGAGGAACATGTCGTACTCGTCCTCTTTCATAAATTCCATTTCTTCGAACTGGTATTCGTAGTCGGGGGGAAGGGGACCGCCAGGCCAGAGCCGGTTGGTTACCCCGAGGGCTTCAAAGGCAGCGCCGGAGGTGGGGAGTCCCGGGAATACCAGGTCCGGCTCGAACATTACAGCAACCTGTCTCGTCGCTGTTTTGAATGCTATCGGATCGTAATATGCAGCAGAACGGGGTACATCGGTATAGCTGGCAAAATCGGCATTGATGGTCAGAGGTATTCTATCGGGGACTTTCAGGTCGATAACATCATTGGCGCGTTTGTCCCTTTCCTCATAAAGCTGTTCCGTGGTTTTGCCGTGTTTTTCTTCGATTTGCCGCTTGATTGTTTCCTGTTCTTTATAATATAGTTCCCGTTCTTTATCGGTCATCGGACACCTCCTAAATATAAGGTTGATTTTATCCTATTCACATCTTATCCGTAAAGGACTCTTTGGGGAGGAATTATATTCATTTCCTTGACTGTAAATTTTAAATGAACTGTATCTAACGGCGGAATATTATGCTATATTAATATGAAAACTAAAACGGAGGGAAAAAGAGATGCACTGGCTGGATATAGTTCTACTCGTAGCTCTCGTGTTTCCGACGTTTATGGGATTAAGGCAAGGGTTGATTAAAGCCGTGCTTTCGCTCGTCGGCTTGATTATCGGAGTAATCCTGGCGGGGAATTTCTACGAGCAGCTGGCCGGCCTGCTCGGCTTCATCAGCAACCCGGATATCGCCAACGTCGTCGCCTATGTGCTGATACTTGTAGTTGTGCTGGTAGCAGCAACTCTGCTGGCAAAACTGCTTAAAACCGTCATTAAAGCCGTGATGCTGGGATGGGTGAACAACCTGGGCGGCGCCGTATTCGGATTTCTCATTGGAGCCATCTTCATGGGTGCGATACTGGCTACGTGGGTAAGGTTTTTCGGCTCCGATATGCTGGCGGAATCATTCATTGCGGAGTTCCTGCTGGACAAGTTTCCTCTTATATTATCGCTCCTGCCTGATGAGTTCGACGTAGTGCGCGATTTCTTTAACTAGTAGTACAGCGCGTACATACAGACAGGAACGCTGACAAACGGCACTAGTCTTAGCACCACCCAGCTCTGCTACGGGAGAATTGCCCGGATTGGATTATTTTTTCCTTGCAACGTAAATATCCGCGTCGAGCATTACGGCGTTTTTATAAAAGTGGTGGGTAAAATAAAGATTACCGTCATTGTCGAGAGTCGGTTCCCCGGCGAATTGCGATACCATCAGTTCCGGTGATTGCCACTCGCCACCTACTCTGACCGATCTGAACAGAGCCAGACTGCCCTGGTAAAAGCGGGTGAACCACAATACGGTTTTATCTTCGGACACATACGGCCAGCCGTCGGAATCCGGCGAATTTACTACATATATATTCTCAGGCTCCTGCCATTTTCCGTCGATATTCCGGCACATCCAGATATCGTAACCTCCCAGTCCTCCGGGACGGGATGAATGGAAATACAGCTCGCTGCCGTCGGAAGTAATATGAAGTTCGCCTACCTCGTAGCCTTCGAGCATGTTCAGGTTCGAATACTTCAGGCTCTGCCACTGTCCGTCGATATATTCTGCGGTAAACCAGTGAATTCCCGTATAACCTTCACGCGCCGAACAGAACCATATCCTGTTGCCCTGCACATACGCACATCCATCCAGCGAAATAGCGTTGCCGAGGGCAACTCTTTCAGGTAAGCTCCAGTCGCCGTTTTCAAGAAGACTGGACACATATATACCGGTAACGCCATCGAGGACCTGTTTTTCGACCGGGACACCAACATCGGGAGTAAAAAAGAAGTAGAAGGTTTTGCCGTCAGGCATGATGAATGCAGAGTCTTCCCCACCGGCGGAATTTATCGGGAACGGCATTGGTACCGGCTCGTAAAATTCATCGGAATGCAGGATAGGCGGATAGAGGTCTATTTCAGGTGTCATTTTCACCGCACCGTCAGGAACTGAATCGAGGCGGTTTTTAAATACCGGCGTTTCCGCAACCTCTTCCGAGGAATCTGCCTTTTCCAAAATCCGGTCACCAACCGGAGTTGTACTATCTTTCGGAGTCTTCTCAACTTCCGAATTACAGGATAAAAGAAATATAGAGGTAATACATATTAAACTAAGCACAAGTGCATTGATTACATTTGTTTTTTTCATACTGTGAATCCGAACCAGAATACCGGCCGATATAGTTGTTTTTTAACTGAAGTATCGGCGTTGATAATATCAAATCAATATGAGTTTGTCCACATAATAATTCACTGGCCCTATTTGCAGCTGGTTGTTTGTATATACCTTGCCCCCTGACCCCCTTTCCGGCTAGAGTCATTGACAGTGATGGGAAGACTTTCCCCTTCAAACAATCGAAATATTTCTACGGAATATGCCAACTGTTTGAGGGGGATAAAGGGTGTGAATATAGAATCCCAACTAAAACCGAATAATAACAATTTGACATTGTAAAGCTCATTTTTGATAATAACCTCGCGAAAGCAACCGAAAAACACTCAGGATGGTGTGATATGAAAGCGTTGAGATGGTACGGGCGAAAAGACCTGCGTTTTGAGGATGTACCGGAGCCTTCACCGGGGCCGGGTGAAGTAAAGATAAAGGTCAGCCTGGCGGGTATTTGCGGTACCGACCTTAAGGAATATTCATCGGGACCATGTATAATCAATGTTGAAGACGCTCCTGTTACAATCGGGCACGAATTTGCCGGTGCGGTGGTGGAAACGGGTGAAGGAGTGACAAAGTTTTTACCAGGAGAGAGAGTATCCGGAGTAGGCTACTGGGTATGCGGTGAATGTTATTACTGCAAACGGCATATGTACAATGTCTGCTCAAATCTGAAATTCACCGGTCTGCATAAAAACGGCTGTATGGCGGAATACCTGGTATCGCCTGAATATGCCCTGTATAAACTGCCGGATACGGTATCGGATGAAGCTGGCGCAATTGTCGAGCCGATAGCGGTAGCGGTACACGCGATAAGACTGGGTAAGGTAGCGCTCGGCGACCGGGTGGCTATCGTGGGCGACGGTATCGTGGGTTTGTGCACGCTGATGGCTGCCAGAGCGGCGGGGGCATCGGAAATACACCTGGTAGCGAAGCACAGAGGCAGGGGAGAGAAGGCTTTATTGATGGGCGTAACCACGGTGACGTACCTGGATGAAGGGGATACGGTGGAAACCGTTAAGAATTTGTCCGGGGGACTGGGCGTAGACGTTGCTTTCGAATGTGTCGGACACCCGGAGACACCACAATTAGCGCTTGACCTGGTGCGTAACGGGGGGACTGCCATTATCGAAGGTGTGTTCGACCAGCCGGGTGAGGTGGACTTCCTGAGCGTAATGTATAATCAAAAAACGATAGTGGGAAGTCCGATATACGTTGATGAAGCCAGCACTGCCGTTTCGCTGCTTGCCGACGGAATTATAGATGCGAATAAACTTATTACGTCCATGGTCCCGTTTGTAGACGCGGTTGCAAAAGGATTCGAAAAACTGCTTACGAACAAGGAAGACAATATCAAAATACTATTAAGGCTATCATAGTAAGGCAGACCGTCAATCGGTCGATTGTATTTAACATAATTACTATTTCAGGCGTGAAAGAATAAAAAAATAATTCAGGCTCAATTCCTGATTATTCCGGCTAAGCCCTATTCATACGGGTTAAGAAGCGGTAATCCGAGGACAGGTATACAAGGTTTTAAGCCGACCTATAAAGCCTCCACTATAGCAACTACCCAAGTCAGCAATAGACACAAGCGTGGCAACATGTTAACATTAACTATAATATTTTGTAGCTACTTCAAGGAGGGAGGAATACAAAATTATTTTTCAAGGCGGTAACTATACCTGATAAATTAGATAGGCATAATCCGGGGCTACTATCAAAATTCTCACCCAGATCAGGTGAGAAAACTAGAAAAATAGTCCAAAAATAAAAACTATCGAGAAGCGCCTTAAAAGTAAACTGTATTAGACCTCAAATTACCACACCTATGCCTCATCCGGCGCGCTGAAAGCCCCAATAATATATTCAGATTATCTCGTTTTGCCTATAACGTACTCAAGAATTCTCTTTATTTCTATTTTCTGCTTATCAGTATTTCCGTTTTCTTGGGTTTACCATGACAGGAGATTTATACATATGGAAGCTATAAAAACAGCACAGATTATTAATATAGACAATAAGAAAATATTCGACCAGATAGGATACGAAGGTGATTACGAACCATCAGCACGTATCAAAAACCTGGTCGATGATTATATCGAGAATTACCATAATCTCGTAGAATCAACATATTCATATACTTTCAGAAATATAGAGTCGGTCGATGGCGACTGCGTTTACCTGAGCGATTCTATAATTTTTGAGAGTAAGGTGATTGCCAATCTCTGTAAAAAATGCGATAAGGTTGCCATATTTATTATGACCATAGGCAGTCACCTTGAGGAAATGGTTGATTATCTCGGCGAAAACGGGCTGGTATTGCAGGCAACAGTCCTCGACGCTATAGGTTCCGGAGCTGCGGAACAGATGGCTGGGCTTATCGAAGACAGGATAAAGAATGTTGTCGAAATGCGAGACCAGCGTATAAGCCGGCGTTTCAGTCCGGGATACTGCGACTGGGATGTCAGTCAGCAGGAAATGATATTCAAGATACTTAGTGGTGATGAGGCAAGCGTCAACCTTACCGATGAATACCTGATGATTCCGAGAAAGTCGGTATCGGGAATTATCGGGATCGGCGATGTAGACAGCGATGTAGAGAACTATAATCCATGCGTTACATGCACGAAAAAGGACTGTCCCGGGAGGAGAGCTTAATACCATGACCCGAAAAGGAATAGCCGGCGGTTCATATAAGCCGCTTTCAGAAAATGCAGTAGATAAAATTCACCAGACAGTGATGAAAGTAATCGAAGAGGTAGGGTTCCAGGTAAATTCGGCAGAAGCTTTAAAATATTACAAGCAGGCAGGAGCTAAAGCTGGAGATGCTGGGAACACAATCCGGATGTCTTCATCCAGGGTTATGGAGCTGATAAATATGGCTCCTTCCGAAGTGCGTCTCTGCGGACAGAACGAAGAAAACGATGTCATTCTCGGAGGTAACAAAGTTTATGCCGGTACCGGCGGTACCGCCCTCTATATTTATGAACCGGATACCGAAGTAAAACGCCAGGCGACACTCGAAGATTTGAAGAAAATCGGCAAACTGGTCGATCACCTTGAGAATATTCATATTTATATGCTGCCGACGTATCCGAGCGAACTACCGGTGGAGCAGGTGGATGTAAACCGCTTTTTCGCGGGTTTATCCAGTTCCAGCAAGCATATTATGGGCGGCGTATACACAATCGAAGGTGTCCAGCAGGTAATAAAAATAGCTGAAATGATAGCCGGTTCCCCTGAAGCATTAAGAGAGAGACCGCTCGTCTCAATGATTGCCTGCGTAATGAGTCCGCTAAAGCTGGACAGCCATTACGGTGACCTCTTGATTACAATAGCAAGAAACGGCGTACCCATGATATGTCCTGCGGAACCTCTTTGCGGGGCAACATCGCCAGTAACACTGGCGGGAAATCTGGTTATACAGACAGTAGACTCGCTTATGGGAGTCGTGCTTGCCCAGATAGTAAATCCGGGGACACCCGCAATATTCGGTTCAGTAGCTACTAATACCGACCTTAGAGACCTCAGATATCTCGCCGGTTCCGTGGAAATGGGACTGCTGAATGCAGCCGGTGCTCAGATGGCACAGCATTATAAACTGCCATTTTATGCTACGGGCGGCATGACTGACTCCAAGGTACTGGATTCACAGAGCGGTTATGAATCGTCCATTACGAACCTACTATGCGGACTTGCCGGTGCTAATTTTATCCATGACGGCGCCGGACTGATGGAATTCGCGATGACGGTCAGTTATGAAAAGTTCGTGATTGATAATGAAATACTCGGAATGGTAATGAGAGCCGTGGAAGGCATCAAGGTGGATGACGATACTATTGCGTACGATATTATCAGCCAGGTAGGGCCCGGCGGTAACTTCGTTACTTCAAAACACACTCGTAAATTCATGCGCAGCGAGCATTATCAGCCGCTGTTGAGTAACAGGCAAAGCCGCGAGGAATGGGAAGCCGGAGGGAAACCGGTTACATGGGAAAGAGCCGCCGAAATCGTGAAACGGATCGAAGAAGGCGACGGTCACAAGCTTCCCGATGAAATAGAGAAACGAATCATCGCGGAAATACCGGGGATAGCGGGCTGATACAATGTTAGTAATAGGTGAAAAAATCAACGCCTCCAGAAAGGCGGTCGGACAAGCTATTCAGAACCGGGACACCGGTTTTATTGCAGAACTGGCACAGGCACAGGACTCCGCAGGAGCCGATTTCATTGATGTAAATGCCGGTAACGGCAGTGGCGAAAAATCATCCGGAAAAGAAGCGATGAAATGGCTGGTCACCACCGTACAGGCTGTTACTGAAAAACCTCTTGCCCTCGACAGCGATAATCCTGAAATTATCGAAGCCGGTCTGGAGGTATACGGCGACGGAGATGTGATGATAAATTCCGTTACCGCAGAACCGGAAAGGCTGAACTCCATCGGACCTGTTGCTGCCGAAAAGAATGCCAGACTGGCAGCTCTGTCAATGGGAGCCGAAGGTATCCCCGATAATGTAAAGGAACGCCTCGATGCCTGCGAATCGATACTCAACACACTCACGCGAATGGGAGTCAGGGAAGAACAGGTATATTTCGATCCACTGGTTCTTCCGGTCTCGGTAAATGCAGTACAGGGAAAGGTTACGCTGGATACCATCCAGGAAATCAAACGGCTTTATCCTGAAGCTAAAACCGTAGTCGGACTGAGTAATATATCATACGGCCTTCCCAGCAGGAAGCTGATAAACAGGGCTTTTCTGTTGATGGCGGCCCAAGCAGGACTGGACGCTGCAATAATGGATCCTCTGGACAAGAAGATGATGAGTATGGTCAGTATCATCGAGCTGCTGTCGGGCGGAGAAAGTTCGGCAAGAGCATATATGAGAGCCCATAGAAGTGGCAGGATAATAGACTAGGAGGTACTCAAGTGGCACGTGAAGGCGTACTGGTAGTACCGTACCGAAGATTAAATGAAGAGCAGATAAAACTGGTACACCGGGCATCGATGGATATACTGAAAGATCCCGGAATTACCTGTTTCAATAAGGACGCGGCAGAGATTTTTTCTGCTTCCGGTGCGGATGTAACCGAAGTCAAAGGTGAAGGAAATCCAAGCTGGACTTTGAATATACCGGAAAAGATGATTATGGATGCAGCCGAGACCGCGCCGGTAAGCGTGAAACTCGGGGCAAGGGATGAAGATAGCTGCCTGATACTCGACGGTAAGGAATCCAGAGTATATTTTGCTTCCGGTTCGGAGACCAATAACTGGCTGGATGCAGATATCGAGACATTCGTCAGCAAAAAGGACTCATCAAAAGAGATAAAATTACCGGTTTTCAAAGCTGAGAAAGGTAACACGGAAAGGCTGGCTAAAGCGGCTCATCTGTGCGAGAACCTGGATTCATGGGACGGGTTCCTGCGGTGTGTGAATATCCAGGACGACGATATCAATGACTCCAACAAGGACGTTAACAAGTTTTTTATCTCACTGAATAACACCGGCAAACACGTAATGGCCGGACTTACCGACCTTGGACAACTCGATAACCTGATGAACATGGTGAATATAATTGCCGGCGGTGAGGAAAAATTCAAAGAAAATCCGATTATCTCGATAATTACATCTCTGATAAAAAGCCCTCTGCAGTTCGTGAACGACACCACTGAAAAAACGATAGAGGTAGCCAGGAGAGGTATCCCACTGGTGATATCGAGCGCTCCGCAGGGCGGGTCTACGGCCCCGATAATCGAAACAGGTATCGTAGCCCAGGTAAATGCGGAAATACTTGCCGGTATAACGTTAACGCAGCTGGTTAATAAAGGCACTCCGGTGCTCTACGGAAGCGTGCCGGGAAGAGCAAATATGACCGACCTGCACGATTCATACGGTGTTCCCGAATTCAGCCAGTATAATATCGACTGTGTGCAGATGGCGCGATACTACGGAGTACCCTGTTATTCTTCGGGTGGAGTGTCCGATGTGAAAGTACCGGGTATCCAGTCATCGGTGGAGAGACTTTTCTCGCAGATAATGATAGCGCTGGCAGGACCGCAGTACCTGCATTATGCATTTGGTCTTCTGGAGAAGACCAGTACGTTCTGCCCGGTGCAGGCAGTCCTGGATGACGCCCATATCAGTGTTATCAGGAAACTGGCGTCATATCCAAAGGTCACGGACGAGTCCGCAACTGAAATAATCAGCCAGGTGAGGAAGACTATGACATCGACGACCAGGCTTTTCACGCGTTTCGCCAGGACGGCGCTGCGTTCCGGCGATATAGCGCTGCCTTATCCTTTCGAGAGTAAAGATATGACTGATGAAACACTGCTCAGAGCAATCGAAAAAACCGAAGAAATAATGAAAAAACCACCGAACCATATCG
This sequence comes from Dehalococcoidales bacterium, assembly GCA_034416335.1. GTDB lineage: Bacteria > Chloroflexota > Dehalococcoidia > Dehalococcoidales > UBA2162 > MGML01. Next base: position 172,669 of record DAOULV010000010.1, on the reverse strand, counting down.
AGAGTAATACTCTCGATGATGTGTACGATAAAGTGCCGGGTTTACTGACAAGATTAAAGACCCGGTAATAATTGGAGGAATGTAGTGACAGAAAATATTATTGATGAAATAAGGGAAAACGTAATCCAGGGAAGAGTAACCCAGGACGATGAAGGAATGGATGAAGGCATGGTCGGGCAGCCGGCGGTTATGGAGCTCGTAGAAAAAGCACTTGCCCAGAACATGGACGTCAAGGAAATCATCAATAATGGGCTGACAAAAGGAATGAGCCTTGTCGGCGACAAATTTGAAGCCGGAGAGTATTTCATTCCGGATATGCTTGCTTCGGCCGAAGCCGTAGGGGCGGCCATGGAAATGCTTGAACCCCATCTGGAAGGAAGTGGCATTAAATCAAAGGGAAAGATACTGATAGCTACCGTGAAAGGCGACCTCCATGATATCGGCAAGAATATAGTGTCGATATTACTACGGGGTGCCGGGTACACGGTTAAGGACCTCGGAAATGATGTCGAACCGGAAGCTATCGCAGCCGCAGTAAAGGAAGAGAAGCCGGAAATACTCGGATTATCAGCGCTTCTTACGAGCACGATGGCGCATATGGAGGATACCATAAAAGCGCTTGAGGATGCAGGAATACGGGATACCGTTAAAGTGGTTATCGGCGGAGCTCCTGTTTCGGAAGAATTCGCAGAAAAAATCGGCGCTGACGGTTACGGAGCCGATGGATTCAGTGCCGTATCGGTGATTGAGTCTCTCACAGGATAGTGCTGATAGAGTATAGCCGGTGAAAAGGTGGTGAGGAAATGGCAACGCAAACCAAAACAGACAATAAAATAAACGATGAGTTATTGGCGAAAATCGATTCTCTCAAGATTAATGACAGACTGAAAGGACTTAAGGAAAGATATCTCGATGATACCCCCCGTCTTGCCAGCGAACGAGGTACATATTACGCCGAATCCTGGCGGGAGACCGAGGGGCAGCCTATCCAAATTCGTATATCAAAAGCCGTAAAGAAAGTACTGGAAAATATTCCGACACCAGTTTTCGAGAACGAACTGGTTGTCGGCAGTATTACCAAATATTTTCGCGGCTCTTACGCGATGATTAATTACGACTCCAATCTTATTCTCGAGCTCTTACCGGAATCAGGCAAAGGCCAGATTACGATGGGTGGCCTGAATGTTATCGGTGTCCTGAACGAAGAAGACGAAAGGGCACTGATAGAGAACAGCAAATATTTCAAAGGTAAGACCAACCGCGATATGGAGGAGCAGCTTAACCACGACGTATTCGGAACATGGCAGGACGATGTAACCGAGTCGAGAGGTCAGGCTCCGTACCATTACGCGCCCCCGGGATACGGTATAACGTACTACGATGAAGTATTCGCCAAAGGATTGAAAGGAATTATCAGAGACGTCAAGGAAAGGCTCGAGAATGCCGAAAAATCTGGAGTGGAAGACCCCGAGAAAATATGGTTCTGGCAGTCGGTAATCAACGTATCCGAAGGACTGATAGTCTTTGCTCGAAACTATGCTGAACAGGCACGGGAACAGGCGGAGAAGGAAACAGACCCGGAGAGACGGGCCGAACTCGAGGAAATAGCCCGGGTTTGTGAAACCGTTCCGGAAAATCCTCCGTCCAGTTTCCAAGAAGCCGTTCAGACGGTGTCGTTCGTCGAGCTGGCTAAAGTGCTGGAAAACGGACGGATAGGAGACTATATCGGCAGGCTGGACCAGCACCTGTATCCCTATTTCAAGAAAGACGTCGAAGAGGGACGGATAACAATAGATAAAGCAGCCGACCTCGTAGGCGGTTTTATCACCCTTATCGGCCGACGTGAACAGTGTTCGCAGGTTCTGATGAGGGAAGCGGTGCAGACGAACAAGATATCGAACATAACCCTGGCGGGAATGAAACGTGACGGCAGCGACGCCTGCAATGAACTGACATACCTTTTCCTTCACATGGTAGGGTTACTGAAATATGCGGAACCCCACTTCACGTTCACCTGGCATGACGGAATTCCCCGATGGGCGATGATGAAAGCAATAGAGACCAACAAAATCACCGGCGCCGGACATCCGCAGTTTATAAACGGCGATACGACAACGAAGTATTTCGTCGACAGGGGTGTGTCGGTTGAAGATGCCCGGGACCACGCTTACCTGGGATGTTCCTATGCTCATCCCAAGAACCAGGGATATCACTGCAAGGCAGTTTCGTATATTAATATGGCATTACTTCTGGACGTAACACTGCATAACGGAATCTCTCCGATGACCGGGAAGCTAATCGGTCTGGAAACCGGCGATCCGAGGAATTTCAAAACATTCGAGGAACTGTTTCAGGCGATGGAGCAACAGGCGGAGTATGTAGTAAAGAGGTTCGTGCACAGAAACCACATCGCTCATGCCGCCGAGCTATCTACCTGGCGGGTACCTCTGCATTCGACCTTCGCAACAGGGTGTCTGGAAAACGGGTATGACATTATGATGGGCGGCCAGATGAAAAATCCGGCGAACCACCCGGTATGGGACGTTATAGACAGGGGCCACGTGTCGGCAGCAGATTCGCTGATGGCGATAAAGAAACTGGTATACGACGACAAGGCATTGACGATGGATGAACTGCTGGACGCCCTGGATAATAACTTCGAGGGCAAACGGGGACAGGAAATCCAGAAAATGTGTCTCGACGCACCGAAATACGGCAATGATATAGACGAAGCCGACTATATGGTACGGGATGCTGGTAAGATAATCCCGAAATACCTGAAAGACGAAGTGACACCATTCGGTTCTAAGTACACGATAATCCGCCAGGGACTGACCTGGCACTACTATGGTGGAAAAGGCGTGTGTGCGCTTGCCAACGGTAGGAAATCAGGACTTCCACTTGCCGATGCTTCTTTATCACCGACGCAGGGTGCCGATACTAACGGACCGACTGCCGTGTGTAATTCTGCCCTGAAGGCAGATTTTACCGACGCAAAGACAGCCGTTTTGAACCAGAAATTCCCTCTATCTCTTTTTAAGAGCAAGGGGTTCGCCGAAAAACTGGCGGATTTTACTGAGACGTTCTTGAGGAACGGCGGTCTCCATATTCAATACAACATTCTGGATGCTGAGACACTCAGAAAGGCCAAGGAACATCCGGAAGACTACAAAGACCTGATTGTCAGGGTTGCTGGCTACAGTGCCTATTTTGTCCTCCTGGCGCCGGAGGTACAGGATGAGATTATCGCCAGGACAGAGCAGTCGTTTTAGTTTTCAGTGGCCGCCGGTAAAGCTATGATAAACACAGAAATATCCGGAGTTATATTCAACATACAGAAATTCTCCGTTCATGACGGGCCGGGGATAAGGACGACAGTCTTTATGAAGGGATGTCCTTTAAGCTGTAAATGGTGCTCGAATGCCGAATCCATGAACCCGAACCCCGAACCCGGAATAATCATAGAACGCTGCAACGGCTGCGGCGACTGCATCGGTGTATGTCCGGAGAATGCTCTGATTCTTCTAGGGGAAAAGATAGTTATCGACCGTGCCAAATGCAATGCCTGCGGTGAATGCATAAATATCTGCCCTCAGGACGCTGTCACGATATACGGTAATGAAGTGACAGTGGACGAAGTACTGAAAGAAGTACTGAAAGATAAGTCCTTTTATTCGGGAAGCAGCGGGGGTGTAACTGTGTCGGGCGGAGAACCGCTGAGACAGCCTGAATTCGTCAAAGAGTTATTCAGGCGATGCAGGGAGGAAGGAATAGGAACCTGTCTGGATACCTGCGGGTATGCTGCCAGCGATGTCCTCAAGGATGTACTGAAGTATACCGATTACGTGCTCTTCGACCTGAAACATATGGACAGCAATAAACACAGTGGATTTACCGGGGTAGACAATAAACTTGTCAAAGAAAACGCCAGTCTGGTAGCTGAAAGCAATTCTTCCGTGCTTTTCAGGATACCTCTGATAGACGGGGTGAACGGCACGGTGGAGAATATCAGAGAAACGGCGAAGTTTATAAAATCCCTCGGTAACAATAATATGGTAGAGCTGCTGCCTTATCACAGACTTGGTATTGGAAAGTATAAAATCCTCGGCAGAAAATATCCCGGAGAGGAATTTAAAACACCTGCGCCGGATGTAATAGAAGAACTGAAGGAAATATTCGAATCCTATGGAATCAAATGTGTGGCAGGTGGGTAAAACAGATATTGTTTGCTTATGGAAGGAGATTATGATGGAAGATAGACAACAAAGGGTTCAATGGATATATTCATCGAAAGATAACAAGGAACTGGAAGAGCGGTACGACCAGTGGGCGAAAGACTACGATACGGACCTCGACGAAAGTTTCGGGTGGGTCGGACCCAGCATGGCGGTAAAGTATTTCTCGAAGCACGTACCTAAAGATGCGAGAGTCCTGGACGCCGGAGCCGGAACAGGGCTGGTCGGAGAACTCCTGGCAAAAGAAGGATACAGGAATATTGTCGCCATGGATATTTCCGAAGGGATGCTTGAAGAAGCCAGGAAGAAGGGCGTATATAGTGAGTTTCACCAGATGGTGATGGGCGACTCCCTGGACTATGCCACCGATTCATTCGACGCTGTAGTGAGTGTGGGGGTCCTTACGGTTGGACACGCACCGGCGAGTTCCCTGGATGAACTTGTACGTATTACCAAGCCGGGAGGATACATAGTATATTCACTCAGACCGGATGTCTACAGGGACAGCGGATTCAAGGAAAAGCAGGACAGTCTGGAAGAGGAAGGCAAGTGGAAACTTGTTGAGGTAAGCGAAGAATTTCAGACACTGCCTAAAGGTGAACCTGACGTGTACCACCAGGACTGGGTATACCAGGTATTATAAGCAGTACCCGGTAAATATTTACGAAATATTTATGGAACATTTATAAAATGTTTACCATCTTTATCCTTGCCTTTATTTTTACGTGATAACGTGAAAATAACCAATAACGACAGGGAGAGTGGATATAGATGGAGAATTTTCAACTGGCAGGAAAGGCAAAGACCGTTTTCAGGCTGATAGAGTTGATGGCTAAAGGCGAACAGGCGAAGGCGGAAGAAGCCAAGAAGAAATAAATAAGAAGTCCGCCATAGAGGCGGACTTCAACATTTCCATCGATAACATGCATTAAGGTTTGACGATAACCTTAATGGCATCCTGCGAAGTCAGTTGAGTTTCGAATGCTTCTTTTGTCTGATCGAGCGGAAACTCATGGGTAATCATAGGTTTGGTATCGACTTTGCCGCTGGCAAGAAGTTCGACCGCGCCCGGCAGGTCCCACCTGAGACCGCAGCCGATTATGGTTATATCGTTGCCGACGATTGCCGAAGGACTCCACGTGACAGGTTCCATATACAGTCCCACAAGGTCGATTACTCCACCTCGGTGAACCATCCGGAGAGATTTCTCGAATAGTTCAGGTGACCCGGCACACTCAAAAACGACATCTGCCTTCCGGCTGCCGGCAACTTTCTCCACGACGGGAACGATATCCTCTTTTGCAGCATCCACAACAACTTCAGCGCCGCTCTGCCTGGCGATTTCAAGTCGCTTTGACCGGCGTCCGCTGGCGATGATGGTCTTAACTCCCCGCGAACGAAGAATCTGGACAACGCAGATACCGATTATGCCGAGTCCGGTCACCACGCAGATGTCTTCGGGTTTCGGCTGTACCTGGTTAACGGCGTAAAGAGCGACTGAGAGAGGTTCGGCGGTAGCACCTACTTCGTACGATACGTTGTCAGGCAGCTTTTCCGCGTACATACCTATTTTGAAATTCGGGATGGCGGTGTATTCGGCAAAGGCCCCTTTTATACCATAACCGAGGAAAGACAGTTTAGAGCACTTGATGTACTGGCCCTGCTGGCACCAGTAACACTCACCGCAGCCGACTCCACCAATCGCCACAACGCGATCACCGATTTTAACGTCCTTGACATCTTTCCCGATTTCGGCGACATCTCCCGAGAATTCGTGTCCCATAATCATGCCGTCACCGCCGCCGCGGGCGTACATATGCAGATCCGAACCGCAGATACCGCTGGAATTGACCTTGATAATCACCCCGTCATCGGGAAGCTGTGGATAGGAATATTCCTCTATCCTGATATCGTGGGCACCATGAAAAACTGCAGCTTTCATATTATCCTCCAGAATGTTATTACTTTTTATATAATACCTGAATCAGCTAGTCCGTTTATCTCTTCATCGCTCATCCCGAGCAATTCCGAAAGAATTACTCTGGTATCCTGACCGAGTTCCGGTGCGGAGCTATCGACACTGCCGGATGTCCTGGACAGCTTGACCGGGGTGTTTATAAGTTTCACTTTACCGAGTTTAGGGTGGGGGACTTCGATAATCATATTCCTGTGGGCGACTTGCGGGCTGGCAGCTACCTCGGCAATATTGTTGATGGGGCCGCAGGGGATACCAACTTCCGTCAGCTCCTTTATCCACTCATCAGTTGTCTTTGTTTTCAGCACTTCATTTAAAATCAGCTCCAGTTCGTCATAGTGTTCGGTCCTAGACGCACCGGTCTGATACCTTTCATCATCCATCAAATCAATGCGACCGATTATAGCACAGAAAAGCGGCCACTGGTTCCTGGCTCCGCCGACCATGGCTATTACGATGTAGCCGTCTTTTGTTTCGAATGCCTGAAACGGAGTATATACTGCATGTCTGGTGCCGAGTCGCTTCGGTATCTCTCCGGTAGCGAAATACCTGGCGAAGGCATTTTCAAGGATTGAAATCTGGCAGTCCAGCATACTTATATCCAGCATCTGACCTTCGCCGCTCTTTTCACGTTCGTGCAGGGCGGAAAGAATACCGATGGTTGTAAAAAGCCCTGCAGTGAGATCACCGATGGATGCACCGGGTTTTACCGGCGGTCCGTCGGTTTCTCCGGTGATACTCATCAGTCCGCCCATAGCCTGGATAATCACGTCGAGAGCGCGATTTTGTGAATGGGGACCTGTCTGACCGAAGCCTGAGATAGAAGCGTAAATGATGCCGGAGCTTACAGCTTTTACGACCTCGTAATCGAGTCCAAGTCGTTTCATGGTACCGGGGACGAAGTTCTCGACTATAACATCGACTTTCTTCGCAAGCTTCAGGAAAATCTCCTTACCCTTTTCGGTCTGGAGGTCAACCGTAATACTCTTCTTGCCGCGGTTAATACTCATAAAATAGGAACTCTCACCGTCTATGAAAGGGGCGTTGCCGCGGGCAAGGTCGCCGACATTCGGGCGTTCGAGTTTAATTACTTCCGCTCCCAGGTCGCTCAGTATCATCGTACAGAAAGGACCGGCGAGTACCCAGCTGAGATCGAGTATTCTGATTCCTTCGAGAGGTCCGGACACATCATCCTCCGGGAAAATCGAGTTTCGTTGTGGTAATGCTAAATCTATGGATTACCGGCTGTCAAGGTTTACAGGATAGTAAAAAAAGATATTGACATTAGCCGGTAAGGTTGGTTATTCTTTCGGATGTAGGAAGTAAACAGGAGGTTATTATGAAAGCAGCAGTATGTTATGAGTTTGGAAAACCACTCGTAGTTGAAGAACTTGACATGGAATCGCCGCATAAGGGTGAAGTGAAAATAAAACTGGCGGCTACGGCAGTGTGCCACAGCGATATGCACTTTATCAGCGGTGACCTTCCCGGGCACATACCTTTCGTACCCGGACACGAGTCTGCCGGATACGTCGATGAGGTAGGAGAAGGAGTGACCAGCGTAAAAAAAGGCGACCCGGTGGTAGTTTCACTGCTTCGTTCCTGCGGTGAATGCAAGTATTGTAAGACCGGCAGGCCGAGTATGTGCCAGGCAGCCTGGCCGCTCGATTCAGAAAGCAGGTGGAAGAACAAGAAAGGCGAACCGGTATACCACGGTCTGCGGGTTGCTTCATTTGCCGAATACTGCATAGTGGATAAATCACAAGTAGTGCCGATACCGGCCGATATGCCAATGGACAGGGCAGCCCTGTTAGCCTGTGGTGTTATCACCGGATATGGCGCAGTAGTCAACAAAGCCAGGGTAAGACCTTCGCAAAGCTGCGTAGTTATTGGTGTTGGAGGAGTCGGTCTGAACGCCATACAGGGTGCCGCCATTTCAGGTGCTTACCCGGTTATCGCGGTCGATATGCTGGATAACAAACTCGAAGCGGCAAAAGGATTCGGTGCGACACATACGGTTAACGGTTCGAAGGGCGATCCGGTCGAAAAGGTAAAGGAACTCATCGGCGGCTATGGTGCCGATTACGTAATAATCACTGTCGGTGTAACTCCGGCGATAGCTCAGGCTGTTGCCATGCTTGCCAGGCAGGGAACGGCAGTCATAGTCGGTCTGGCGACCCAAAACCTCGAGGTGTTTCCCATGGATATTATCGACTTCGAGAAAGTAATTACGGCAAGTTTCATGGGGACGACCAACCTGAGTGAAGACATCCCGAAACTGGTAGCACTTTACCAGGCCGGTATTTTAAAGCTGGACGAACTTATTACCGCCCATTATCCGCTGGACAAGATTAACGATGCAATAGACGCGGTAAGTAAAGGAGCCGCACTGAGGAATATAATCACATTCGATTAAGGCGGTCGATATCCCGGAAGTTAGGTGGAAACATACCAGACTTAATATCAGGGGCAGAATTTATAAATTCTGCCCCTGGTTGTTTCCATACTTCGGCTGAATGTAAAGAGATTATTATTGTATAATGATGAAGCCTTTTTGAAAGTTTAAAGAGTATATACAGATATATACGAGGAAGGAGTCGATAATATGGACTGGGGAATGGAAAACCGTTTGTCACAGCTAATCAAAAAAGACGGGCATGCCCTCTTTCTGCCGATAGATCACGGGTATTTCCAGGGGCCGACAGGCAGGCTGGAAGAACCTGGAAAAACAATCGCACCTCTGCTGCAGTATTCCGATGCTCTGTTCATTACACGAGGTGTACTGCGGGCGTGCGTCGACCCAGCGAATTCGATACCGGTTATCCTCAGGGTTTCAGGTGGCACGAGCGTAATCGGGCACGACCTGGCGGATGAAGGAATAACGACATCGATGGAAGAAGCGGTACGACTCAACGTTGCTGCCGTAGGAATATCCATTTTCGTCGGAAGCGACTACGAAAAGGAATCGCTGCTGAACCTGGGAAAACTGGTAAACGAAGGTGAAAGGTACGGCATACCTGTAATGGCGGTAACCGCGGTAGGTAAGGAACTGGAGAAGCGTGACGCCCGGTACCTGGCACTTGCCAGCCGTATCGCTGCCGAACTCGGTGCCCGGGTTGTAAAAACATACTGGTGTGAGAACTTTGACAAAGTCGCCCAGGGCTGTCCCGTACCCGTTGTTATGGCAGGCGGCCCGCAGACAGAAAATGAGGGTGAAGTATTCGATTTCGTTTATGATGGTATGCAGAAAGGCGCTATAGGGATAAATCTCGGCAGAAACGTCTGGAAAAACGATTATCCGGTAGCAATGATAAAAGCACTGAGAGCTATCATCCACAAGAAAGCCGACCCCAGGGAAGCTCGTGACATATTCAACGCCGAAAAGGCTAAAAAGGCATAAAGACGATATGCGGGTTGCCAGGTGGTACAGCAATAATGACGTTCGGGTAGAGGAAATGCCCGTGCCGGATGTCAGCAACGGCGAAATGCTGGTCCGGATAGAGGCCTGCGGTATCTGTGGAAGTGACGTAATGGAGTGGTACCGCATAGACCGGGCGCCGCTTGTCCTGGGTCATGAAGTCGGCGGCCAGGTAGTCAAAGCAGGTGACGGAGTTAAAGAGTACCACGAAGGCGACAGGGTAACCATAGCTCATCACGTTCCCTGCAACACCTGCCGCTACTGCCTGAGCGGTCACCATACAATGTGCGATACACTGAGAACGACCAATTTTTACCCCGGCGGATTATCCGAGTACGTGCGCTTACCCGAAATAGTAGTCGACCGGGGCGTCTTTGTATTACCCGACAGTATGTCATATCTGCAGGCTACGTTCGTCGAACCTGTCGCCTGCGTGCTGCGGGGTCTGCGTAAAACCGGGATGAAAGCAGGTTACACGGTACTGGTTATCGGCAGCGGTATAGCCGGACTATTATATGTGCAGCTGGCTAAAAATATGGGGGCGGGAAAGGTGATTGCTACCGATATCAATGCATACCGGATGGATATGGCAGGCAGACTCGGAGCCGATGCCGTTATAGATGCGAAAGACGACGTGCCGGTAAAGGTCAGGGAACTGAACGACGAATATCCTGCCGATGTTGTTGTTTTGTGTGCCGGGGCTGCATCTGCTGTAAGGCAGGCAATCGATTCGGTTGACCGGAGCGGTACGGTCCTCTTTTTCGCTACCACCGGTCCCGGCGTAGAAATTCCGTTTTCGGTCAATGATACATTCTGGCGGAACGACGTAACTCTCACCACGTCATACGCGGCAAGCCCGGACGATTACCGGGAAGCGCTCGGAATGGTAAGTAACGGAGTAATAAACACCGAACTTATGACGACGCACGTTCTGCCAATGTCCGAAGTCCAGCAGGGATTTCAGCTTGTTGCCGAAGCCGGAGAATCGGTTAAGGTAATAATCGAACCTCAGGAATAAATGAGGTCATTCCTCTGTGTCCAGACCCCATTTTTTGAACAGTTCGATATAAAACGGCGGTCGCGGGAAGTCCGGAGTCATAACATAGCTCTGCTGCCTGTAGCCGCCTCCCCGCCGATCCGTCTCGCGAAGGGTTTCCATCAGGCCGGGTAATTTATCTTTCGGTATCGAAAATATCATCTCATCTTCACCGGCCATAGCTCTTTCGTACTCACCGGGATCAGGTATGGTGATGCGGTATTCATTGTTTTCAATTACCGGCACCACGGAATAGACGCAGGAATCGATTGGATCAAATATTGAAGTTACCAGAGTTTTATCATGTGATTTGACGATTCCGACAAGATTTCTCAACTGAGCGGTATTCGAATATACCAGCACCATATCGGGTTCGAAATTTGCCGTTTTCAGAGGAGCGGTCACAATACCGATGAACTTACCCACTTCAAAACGGGGGAAATAGGCGTGACTGTTAACGAAGTCGTCCTGTGGGTCCTCGACCAGACCATATCCCATAAGAGGAGCCCAGCACCAGTTGTCCTCCTTGAGCATTGCTATAGTTTCACCTTTACGGCGGGAAAGGGCAAAGACCTGGCATTGGGCCAGATGATAACCCCGGTCTTTTTTCGGGCGTACCGCTCCTTCAGGTATATCATCTTCTGTTTTCAGCATCTTTACGGCAATGGGGGACGTCCGAAGCTGAAGAATTCGTTCAAGATCTTCACCGTAAGCGTTATAGTCCTTAATTGTCGGCATATTAATACCTCCACGATTGAATCAAGGACTATTATACATCTTTCGGTATGAGAAAACTGAAAGATGGAAAAGGAAAAACCCCGAATATTTTTCAGGGTCTTTTCTATTTTATCATACATATCTGAGCGCTGTCAACTTTTACGCTCGATAATTGAAAATAAGTGGTTTTTCAGATTGATTATTTATGAGGTTTTACCCGTTCTGTTTTCGGTCAGTTTACGGGAGAGATAGTCAAGCTTGGGAGTATTTGCCAGGCTTTTCGGGAGGAATTCAAGAGCATCCACCGGACAGAACTTTACACACTGCGGGTCGCCATCGCACAACTCACACTTGAAAACTTTTTTCCGAGAGGTATCGTACCTGATAGCTCCGAAGGGACATCCCGACATGCACATTCTGCAGCCTATACACTTATTGTAATTGATGACCATCGCAGCGGTCTCGGTGTTACGGCTTATAGCGTTTACCGGGCAGAAATGCATGCAATACGGTACGTCGCACTGCTGGCAGGTAAGAGCTTCGAAAATAAGCTCGTCTTCTTCGTCGATATCCGTGATGGCATGACCTTCATGCCGGGCTACCTGAATCCTTGCTTTAGCCAGACTGGTAGCCCCGTTATTATAGGTCGAACAGGTCGTCATACAGCGCATACAGCCGGTGCATTTGAACGGATCGAAGACGATAGCTTTTTCTTCCATAATCAAGTAAACCTTTCTAAGCATGGGTATATTTCAGGACTATTATATAACTTTGCAAGACATTTTAAAAAGGGGACATTTTTATCATACGCAGGATTTACGGAAAAAGAGATATTGACGAAATATTAGTGTAATGCTACTATTATTATGAGCATATGCTCATAATAAGGGATGTGAGAATAAATGCCACGACCCAGAAAATGCAGAAGAGTAGAATCAGTTCCCGGGATTACGTATTTCAAACCGGCAGGTATTCCTTTAAGAACGCTGGAGGATGTTCAATTAACGGTTGATGAAGTGGAAGCCCTGCGTTTGAAGGAAACAGAAGGACTCGACCAGGAAACCAGCGCTGATAAAATGGGTATTTCGAGACCAACCTTTCAGCGTATACTTGCTTCCGCCAGAAAAAAGACCGCTGATGCGATTCTTAATGGTAAGGCGATACGTATCGAAGGTGGAATATTCGCCATGGCAAACAGCCGATACCGCTGTTTTAACGGACACGAATGGAATGTGCCGTTTGAAGAGATGACCAGTATGCCACCTGAGTTATGTCCTACCTGCGACACACGACGGATAGAGCCGATATTGATGGCAGGACAGGGAAGACACCGAAGACGGCACACAGGAAGACAGGTGTAGAAAATGAAAATACTGGATGACCTTATATCATCTCTTGATTACGATGCAGCGATAAGAGATATACGTCTAGGAATGTTTCAAACAGCCGTGTATACCCGGCGATGCGGACTGGCATCCACTCCGCAAGAAACAGGTTATATCCACGGGGATTCACCAATAAAGGATGCAGGTATGATGCTGGATAAAGACATCCGCGACCTTGTAAAAATGAGTAAATCCGAGAGTCTTTATGAAGCAACGATCGGAATGGCTGCTCTGAATTCCCTGATTGAGGTGAATATTGAAAAATGCCGGGAACTGAATGCGGCAATATTACTCAGTGAGAAAAGCGCAGGAAAGAAAGCAGTGATAGTCGGGCATTTTCCTTTTCTTTCTCAACTGAGAGGAATAGCCGAAGAGCTGTGGGTAATTGAGAAAAATCCCGCAGAAGGCGAATTTTCGGAAGAAGAAGCGGAACGGCTGATTCCGCAGGCGGATGTTGTTGGTATAACCGGTATGGCCGTCACCAATCATACTCTGGGAAATCTTTTAAATTACTGCAGAACGGGAACTTACACAATGATACTCGGAGGAACCACACCTCTATCACCTGTACTGTTCGATTATGGAGTCGACGCCCTATCCGGAACGGTGGTAACAGAACCGGAACCGGTACTGGAAGCGGTAAGTCAGGGGGCAACATACCGCCAGCTTAAAGGTGTACGACGTCTCATAATGGAAAAATAAAAAAACGAAGCCTGGACATATATTGACTGCCGCCGGATAGATTAAACGGATAAGGGGAAATAACATGCAGGATACGATAAAAGAGTTTATGGAGAAAAAACGTTTTGCTGTAGTCGGGGCAACCGATAATCCCGAAAAATACGGTAATACAATATTTAAGAATCTTAAAAGCAGGGGGTATGAGGTATTCCCTGTAAATCCCAAACTCGATGAGCTTGAAGGAACAAAGGTATATCACACCTTATCGGACATTCCGGTAAAGGTGGATGTCGTTGATTTTGTCGTTCCGCCGGCCGTTACCGAAGAGATTTTAAAAGAATGTAATCGACTTGGCCTTAAGCGAATCTGGCTGCAGCCGGGTTCGGAAAGTGAAGAAGCCATCAAATACTGTAACGATAATGGTATGACGGTACTTTCCGACGTCTGAGTGATGATAAATTGAACTCAGGTGAGTTATATGGAATCTTACAGCTTCGAACATTGATATGAACCGGAAATAAAAGAATAATTCAGGGGGTGAACAAACTCATGAAAATTGCAGTTGTAACCGAGGACGAAGTAACTATCAGCCAGCATTTCGGAAGAGCACCTTACTATGTGGTGCTTACCGTCGAGAACGGAGAGATTACCGGTAAAGAAAAACGTAATAAAGCGGGACATGATACCTTTGCTGCTCAAGGTATGAATACCGGGACCGGGGAAAAACACGGTTACGGAGCGAGAGCCCAGACGCGACACGCCGCGATGGCGGATACTATATCGGACTGCCAGATAGTTATATCCGGAGGAATGGGATTGGGCGCTTTTGAGAACCTGAAGAGTTATAATATAGAATCGGTTATCACCGATGTGGAGAATATCGAAGATGCGGTAAACAGGTACATTGACGGAAATCTTCCTAACCTGAGAGAAAGACTGCATTAATATATTAAACGGACAGGAGTATGAAAATGACCGATGAAGTTAGAACTATGTGCGCCCGCTGTTCCAAAAGAACATGCATGCCGTTTATTAGGGCCGAAGAGATACCGGTAAAAGCTGACGCGCCCGGTTTCTGTCCGATGAAACTCATGCCTGATGTCCTTGAGGCCGTCAAGGATGAATACCAGAAACCGGACGTTAGCGAATTTGCCCGGCTGGCGTCGGTGCAGGAATTCGAGTGCTACGAGCGTGTTGAAGGCGGATTTCGTACCCGAAATCCACGAATTCTGGAGCTTATACAGTTTTCAAAAAAGAATAATTACAGAAAACTGGGTCTGGCGTTCTGCGGTGGGCTGGCGAAAGAAGCCCAGTTATTGACGGAAATTCTGGAAAACAAGGGATTCGAAGTTGCTTCGGTGTGCTGCAAAGTAGGGGCCGAACCCAAGGAAAGTATAGGAATTAAACCCGAAGAAAAAATTATGGGTCCCGATAGATTCGAATCGATGTGCAATCCGATAGCCCAAGCCGAACTACTGAACACACAGAACGTAGACCTGGCGGTACTGCTGGGTCTCTGTCTGGGGCACGATACCCTGTTTATCAAGTACTGCAAAGCACCCGTTACTGTGATTGCGGTGAAGGATAGAGTGACCGGGCATAATCCGCTGGCACCTCTGTATCTGACTTCTTCGATATACTATTCGCGGCTTATAGCCAAGGAAGAATATTAGTAAACAATATACTGCTTGACGTTGAAAGGAGAACAGCTTGATGCTTAAGAAACCGGAGGGCAGCCGATGCTAAAGAAAGATACTGTAGAAAAATGTTTGGATGGAGTAATCGTTCCCGCTGCTGCCAGGAGCGTCATTAATTTGAACCTCGTCAGGGATATAAATATCAACAAGGAAAAAGTATCCGTTAAACTGGCTTCCACGGCGCTGAACGAAGGAACGCAGAACTGGCTCAGGGAACAAATAATCGGTAATATCCGGGAGCAGGAAAAAGACGCCCAGGTTGATGTTGAATATGAAGAAGCGACTCCTGTCGAATTAAACGAAGTCGGAAACGTAATCGCGATAATGAGCGGAAAGGGCGGGGTAGGGAAATCACTGGTTGCCGGTCTGACAGCGATTTCTTTAAACCGACTCGGTTACGGTACGGGCATTCTCGATGCCGATATTACCGGACCCAGTATACCGAAGATGTTCGGGATAAGCGGCAGTCCGGGCGGCTCGGAAACGGGAATCCTGCCGGCACCCTCAAAATCAGGTATCGGACTGATGTCCATCAACCTGCTGCTGCCCAGTGAAGAAGAAGCGGTAATTTGGCGGGGACCTCTAATCGCAAGAGCTATTACACAATTCTGGGAAGAGGTGCTATGGGGGAAACTGGACTACCTGATTGTGGATTTACCGCCGGGAACCGCCGATGCTCCGCTTACCGTAATGCAGACTCTTCCGATATCCGGCGTAATCGTGGTATATACACCACAGGACCTGACGGCTATGATCGTGAAAAAAGCGTTAAGAATGGCTCAGCAAATGGAGAAGCCGATACTCGGCGTCGTCGAGAATATGAGCTACCTCTATGTAGAGGAGATAGATAAAAAAATCGAGTTGTTCGGCAAGAGCCAGGGTGAAGAAATGTCTAAAGCGGCTAACGCACCGCTACTCGGACAGCTGCCCATCGATCCGAATCTAGCCAGGCTGTGCGATGCGGGCAGTATCGAAGGGTATGACTCGGAGTTTATCGATAACATCGGGAAAGTAATTGTAAAATCGACCGCGAAGTAGGGAATGGAGATATTATCGTGACACAGGATGACAGAACGCTGCAGCAGGTATACAGGAGTGCTGTGAAAGGACTATATGCCAGAATAACGAGCTACTACGATTATATTTACGGAAGGTTCGGGCAGGAAGGTCTGGAAATGATTGCCGATATGAGTCGGGAATATGGCGAGAGTATAGTCCCCCGGGCGAGAGAAGCGCTGGATGATAACGACCTGGATTCGGTTGCTGCCTACCTGCTGAGAATATTCAAGACCGTAGCCTGGAATACGGACGGGATAAAACTCGTTTCACAAGGACCTGAAAAGATTGTCATCAGGGTCGACGAATGCCCTCTGCATTTCGAGAAACCGGAACTATGTCTGGCACATACGACAATGGAAAAAACCGTTGTAAAAGGACTTAATCCGGAACTGGATTATATTATAGGAAAGTCGATACCGGCAGGAGACGGATTTTGCGAACACATACTGAGTATCAAATAGCATCCGATACTATTGACAAATAAGAAAGTTATATACGGTTCTCTGTATAACACCTGAGATTACGCTTTACGGAGGACCGATACTATGTATGGAGGGCACATATTAAGTACAGGAAATTCGGCAACATGGAATGGGAATCGTCGGTTCTGGCACTTGGGTTGAAAAATATATTGACCGGGTCCGATAAGACGAATAAGGCTGAGTTAACGGGGATAATTCGATATGCTGTCGATAATGGCGTGAATTATATTGATGCAGGATATCAGCCGATCCGGACTGACCAGGAGAAAGTGCTGAAGCTGCTGGGCAAAGCGCTCAAAGAAGGGTACAGGCAAAAAGTACGGATAGCCGTTACAGTACCCTCGGTTTTGGTGGAGGCTGCTTCGGATTTCGATAAGCTGCTGGAATATCAGCTAAATTGCCTGGATTCGGGAGAAGTCGATTTCTGCATACTTGAAGGACTGAACAGGTTCACCTGGCCGTACATGCGGGATGCAGGTATTCTGAAAAGAGCTGAGAAGTCGATGAATAGCGGGATATTCAGCTATTTCGGTTTTTTCTTTCATGATTATTTCCAGGCGTTGAGAAGCGTAGTCGAAGAGTACGATAACTGGACTTCATGCGGATTTCAGTACAGCTATATGGATGTAGACCATCACCCTGGATACGGCGGACTGAAATATGCTTTCGATAAGGGACTTGCAGTTTATACCACTGAACCTCACCTGGGAGGACGCCTCACAATCGAGCCACCCGAATCAGTTTATGAAGCCTGGAAGTCTGGAAACCGGGAAGAGGAAAGGCTTGAATGGGCTTTGAGATGGGTCTGGCATCACGAAGAAATATCCACCGTTGTCAGTAATATGAGTAATCTTAAACAGATCAAGGAAAATGTAAGAATTGCGGATAGTGCTGAAGCCGAAGCTCTTAATGTCAGTGACAAGGTCTTTATAAGCCGTGTACGGGATACCTACCGAAAACTCAGGCCGGTAGACTGTACCGCCTGCCGTGCCTGCATGCCGTGTACACAGGGGATAGACGCGCCGCGGATATTTGAAATATATAACGATGCAGTAATGTACGATGACTGGGAAACCGCAAGAAGGATATACGCCGAGGAAGGTCACCGGACAGAAGACTGCACAAATTGTGGTTCGTGTGCAAAAACCTGCGGCAGGCAGATAGCAATACCCGAACAGCTCGAGGAGATCGGGGAAAAACTAGCGAGATAAACACTGTCTGGTGACGGTCGGCGTTATCCACCCGTATGATATAATATTTTTAGTTTTATATATAGACTTAAGATGAGAATTCACAGCAAGATAGTCTGCACCCTGGGTCCGTCAAGCAGTTCCCCCGACGTTATCGAACAGATGCTTATAGCCGGAATGGATATCGCCCGGCTCAATCTTTCTTACGGTACGATTGAAGAACATATCGAGACTATTAAAAATGTCCGTTCGATAAGCGAGAAACTCGGCGAACCTGCCGGCATAATGCTCGATTTACCGGGATACAAAAGACGCAGTGGAAATATCGCCGACGTATTTAAAGACCAGCTCGATTTCGCCAGTGAACAGGATGTCGATTTCATAGCACTTTCATTCATAACCTCGGCGGAACAGGTAAGCGATGTAAGGGATTTACTGAAAAAAATCGATCCGGAAATGCCTCTTATCGTTAAGATAGAACAGGAAAAGGCGCTTGAGAACAGCGCCGGAATAATTGAAGTCAGTGACGGGATAATGGTGGCCAGAGGGGACCTGGCGCTTGAGATAAGTATCGAGAAAGTACCACTGGCACAGAAACGCCTCATAAAAGAATCTAACCAGCGAGGTAAACCGGTAATTACGGCGACGCAAATGCTTGAATCTATGGTAAGGTCGCCATCGCCTACCAGAGCGGAAGCAACCGATGTATCAAACGCAGTGCTTGACGGCAGCGATGCGATAATGCTTTCAGAAGAAACCGCCATCGGCAGCTACCCGGTCGAAGCTGTAACGATGATGAACCGGATTGCCATGGAAGCCGAAGCGGCCCTGCCTTACCATCAGGTACTGGACAGCGGGGCTTATGGGTTATTACCTGAAGTCGATGATGCTACAGCCAGAGCAGCCTGCCAGATAGCTCATCAAATAAACGCAAAAGCGATAGTTACGTTTACTTCCGGCGGTACAACAGCCCTGAGAGTTTCAAAGTACAGGCCGGGACAGCCGATTATCGCAGTGACTCCGTCACAGAAGGTTGTGAACCGCTTGACGCTGCCGTGGGGAGTACTCTCCGTGAAGAAACATGAGCCGGATGAACTAGAGAATGTATTCGAATTGGCAGCACAGGCGGCTTTAGAAACAGGTGTGGCGAAAAAGGGCGACCTGATAGTAATAACCGCTGGTATCCCCCTAAGAATTCCCGGACAGACAAACCTTCTAAGGGTCGCGAGAATATAGAGACAGCGAGAGAACTTTGATAGAACAAACCACACTGATACAGTGCGATTTCGACGGTACGGTCACGATAGAAGACGCGAGTTTCGCAATACTGGATGCCTACATCCCGGGGAAATGGCAGCCTATGTTCGAAGAATACCGGCAGGGAAGAATGACGGTTGGACAGTTTAATTCAAAGGCATTTTCAATGGTAAATGCGGACAAAGAAAGTTTGCTGAAAATAGTGAGAGATAAGGTGACCGTCCGAGAAGGTTTCCCGGAATTTGTAAAATACTGTCGGGAGAATGAATTCCGATTCGTAATAATCAGTAACGGTCTTGATTTTTATATCAAAGATATACTCGAGAGAACAGGATTTCCTGGTATTAAGGTATACGCGTCCAATACGGAATTCAGGGATGACCGACTGGTGGTACGACACAAAGGACCTGATGGTGATTATATAGATAAGGACGTTAAAGCCGCATATACGGAACACTATCTGAAACAGGGTTACAGAGTGGTATATGTGGGAGACGGAAGGTCGGACATTTCACCAGCCAGTAAAAGCCAGTGTATTTTTGCAACAGGATCGCTCATCGAATACTGTAAACAGGAAAATCTTACGTGTTATCCGTTTGAAGACTTTAACGAGGTTATCAGGGTAATGGAGTCATGGGGGTAAGTGTTCTTCTCCACATCTGCTGCGGAGTATGTGCTGCCGGTGCCGCCGAAAGACTGTTGTCGGAAGGCTATGAAGTAAGAGGGTATTTCTTTAATCCCAACATTTACCCGGATACGGAATACCGGAAAAGACTGGAAGCAGTAAAGAGAGTTGCTTACGAACTCGATTTCCCGTTTGAAGAGGGATTGTACGCTCCCGGAGAATGGATGGCGGAAACCGAACCGTTGAAAGAAGAACCTGAAGGCGGGAAAAGGTGTGAGGTCTGTTTCCGGTACAGGCTTAGCGACACTTTCACCAGACTGGACGAATTCGGGTGTGATTATTTTACCACTACGCTGACGATAGGACCGCGTAAACCAGCCGATGTTATAAACAGGATAGGAAAAGATATCGGTGGGGACAGGTACCTGGTGCGTGATTTCAAGAAGAAAGCGGGTTTTCAACGTGCCGGCGAGCTGGCGGAAGAATGGAAAATACACCGCCAGCACTACTGCGGCTGTATCTACAGTATGAGAACAGATAAAACGTAAATTGAACGTGTTTTGTCTATATATCTATACTTCCGCCGGGTGATGGAAGTATAACCTCGGTATCACTATCTGAAAGGCTCTCGGCGAAGAACTCCGGCTGTTCACTGTGGATAGGTATCAATATATCGGGGTTTATCTCGTTTGCAATTTCGAGGAGATCAGATCCGGACGCATGACCTGAAGCGTGAAGCCCCGATTCACTCTCCGGAATTTCCCATTTCCCATCTTTTTCCTCGGGAAGGCCGATACTCTTGAAACCGAAATAACGCAGCCATTCGTGAAGCCGCCGAAAATCTATCTCCTGTTCTTCATCATGCGGTTCACTCGAACTGAAAACATAAAGACTGCCCTCGGCAGGCCGGATACTAGGTAATTCATTTAGATCGAAAAAACTGAAACAAAGTATGAATTCCTCCTGTGCGGCGTTTATCTCCTCCGCAAGAACGGTTTTATTCTCATATTCTCCCGCAAGGTTCCGTATCCATAAGTCAGCAGGTCTGGAAGTTTTCTGGTATATGCATATATTTTCTGTGGTGGAAATATCAGGGAAACCGGAATCGAGAAGCCCGAGTGTCTTCAGCAGGTAGGCATCTTTAGGCAGAATCGCCAGCTTCCTTCCGGTCTCGTCAGCTATTCTGAGGAAAGTAAGCAGACGGTCCATATCCCTCGGGGAAAAATCAGCAACAACAAGTTTCTCTGCGCCCGCTATCGCCCGGAGTCCATTTTCATATATGTCCTTTTCGGAGACATTCTTATCCCGGCCGGCGTTGGTTCCTTCGATTATCAGAGTATGAGGTCCGAGATTTTTCGCCTGTTCGACGAAATTTCTTGTAAGATGGGGGCGCTTTCCATGAAGCCTCAAATCGCCGCTGTAGACTACCCAGCCCGAACCAGTCTCTATCGCCCAGGCGCTGGCTCCCGGAATGGAATGGTCTACCGGAAAACATTTGAGATTAAAAACCGATGTCTGATGACTTTCAAGGGGGTGCGAATTTATCTGTTTCTGCCTAGGCGTTCTTTCCCAGAAACCGTAGCTCCAGAACGCAATCGAGTCTTCATCCAGTTTGTCAGGACTGATATCACCCAGACGGAACTGCCGCTGTTCGCCCGGTTGGGACCTATCAGAGGTATAGGACGGTTGTCTCCAGCCGACAGGAGTATCGTATTTTACAGGATTGTAATAACAAATCTGCTGCTCGAGTCCCGATTTACCCGAGTCCTGGATGGCTTTTACAAGGAAAGCGGTCATCGCCGTTGAGTACACCGGGATATCGCCCCTGACAAGAGAAATATGTCCGGAATGGTCCAGATGAGCGTGGGAAAGCAGAATACCGTCTATATTTTCAATATTTCGGTAAAGTGGTTTGTTTTTAAACTCATCCCATAACCGTTGTTCCTGCAGGTCTTTACGGTAGAGTCCTTCAAGCGGTGGTATTAATTCCATCGTCAGGGGATCGAGAAGACCGGCGGCACCCCGGGGATTCAGATACTCCTCGAAAAACATTTTATGACGTTTGTAGGGAAATCCGAAGTCGAGAAACAGGTTTTTACCAGTATCTTCGAGGAGTATTTTATTACCGCCAATCTCATTTACTCCACCGTAGAAAGTGAGACGTGCCATACAACCTCCTGCCGATAGAGCAAGTCTACCCCAGGTGAATGATGATATCAAGGGAGGACTGACGACCCATTATGTAGAATTATTCGGTTAGTCGTGCTAGAATATGACAACCGAATATTTCACTGTAAATTAACGGAAAATAAGATAATGGCACCACTTGAATTCCTTAGTACTATTGCATATTTTCATGGATTAAACGAGGATGAACTCGAATCCGTAAAACCCCTCGCATTCGAAAAACGTTACGAACGAGGGGATATCATTATTTATGAAGGCGACGAAGCGTCAGCTATTTATTTCGTTAAGTCAGGAGCTGTGAAAATTTTCAAGACTTCGATAGAAGGCAAAGAGCAGATACTCAGTATTGTCAGGCCTGGCGATACGTTTAACGACGTTGCGGTATTCGATGAAGGAGTTAACCCGGCCAGCGCCCAGGCCATGGGCGAGGTAGTATTATACGAGCTGGGTCAGAGCGAACTGGATGCGCTTATTCAAAACCATCCAAAAATCGCGCATAATACAATAAAAGTACTTGCCGAACAGGTGCGGAGACTGGTCACACTTGTCGAAGACCTGTCATTCAGACATGTAATCGGACGGGTAGCCAAGATCCTCCTGGAATATGCCAGCAGTGAGTCGGGTACCGGTCCGAGGCTGACGCAGCAGGAGATGGCTGCGATGGCGGGAAGCGCCCGGGAAGTTGTAGGAAGGTCGCTGAAAGCTCTTGAAGAAGAAGGTCTGATAAAACTCAACCGGCAAAAAGTAACGATAACCGATAAAGAAGCACTTAGAGAGATGGTCGAAGAGCCTGTTTGAGACAATAGTTACATACATACATAATACGGTAAAGTATTATGTCCCTGAAACGAATTGGGGGGTGGAATTATTTCCTGTACGCCGCAAATAAACGAAGAAAAATGTGACGGATGTGGTATGTGCATCACAGTCTGTTCATGTAACGCTTTAGTTATCGTAGATAATAAAGCGAGGTTCGATGAGTCACTACAGTGCAGCAAATGCACGCGATGGTGCGGAAACTGCGAACTCGTCTGCCCCAGGAACGCAATAGCCTGTCCGTTCGAGATTATCTTAGAGTAGAAAAAGAATCCACCAGGTTTCTTTCGTTCTGAAAGTTTGCCCGGATATTAGTTCACATATAAATTATTCCATTTTGTGTTAAACATTTTCACTATCAGTTTCCATAATGAGATTAATATCACATACATACGTTTTCCCATTTAATACAATGTTTTTATCTTGAATATACCCTGCGGACGTTGGGGGGTGAAGGATATGGTGAGATGGAGATTAAAAGCCTGTCCAAGATGCGGGAGCGATATGTATATCGAGAAAGACTTCGATAACATATATCAGCAGTGCCTGATGTGTTCATATCGTATAGACCTGCAGAGGGTTCCCGTAAACAAAGTCCCGGTGCATGCCGGCGGCTCTGGAGACGGATTCGATGATGAGTCTCTGGAAGATGAATAATATGGCAGGTATAGTGATAAAAGTCGCGGTGGATATTGCCAGCCGGGTGTAAAATGAAATCATAATAACCATTAAGCGTGGATGTGGGGGGTGGAGGTGGATAAGAGAGTCCCGATTTTATCGGGACTCTCTTTTTATACGGATAACTTGAGTCACGCGAAAATATTAACTAGAATTATACAGGAAAGGAAAGCATATGGCATTCGAGAGACCGGACATCATAAGACCACCCAGTGAAGCGAGGAGTTATTATCTGCCACTGACAGCCGGCTGTTCCAACAATACCTGTACTTTCTGCCAGTACTACGGATCAAAGCTGCAGTTAAGAGATGAAGAAGAAGTCATTGCCGAAATAGACGCGCTGGCTATGTATGTTAAAGACAGCATACGCTTACCGGGAGTACCCGACATCGTTTACTGGATAGCGCGCGACTGGGACGGAAAAGGAGTATTTCTTCAGGATGCCGATGCCCTGGTATATCCGTACGAAAAACTGAAGAGAATACTCGAACACCTGAATGAAAAACTGTCTTTCATCGAAAGAGTGGCAATATATGCAACTGCAAAAGATATACTCAGGAGGACGCCCGAGGAACTTGAGGAACTAAAGAAACTTAAACTGGGAATCGTCTATATGGGACTTGAAAGCGGCGACGACGAAATATTAAGAGATGTAAAGAAGGGGATAACCTCACAAGAAATGGTGGAAGCCGCCAGGATGGTAAAAGATGCCGGGATCCTTATATCTATAATGGTTATCCTGGGACTCGGTGGAGTTGAAAAGAGTGAGAGGCATGCTTATGAAACGATAAGGGTACTGAACGAAATGGACCCTGACTATGCCGGAGCATTGACACTCCTGTTTACGGAAGGTTCGCCGATTTCGAAAGAACTGCTGGAAGGCAGGTTCCAAACGATATCGGAATTTCAATCGCTTAAAGAACTTCTGATTATGATAGAGAATTCAAACTTTACCGACTGTTTCTTCAGTTCAATGCACGCTTCGAATTATCTTGCCGTCAGAGGCAGACTTCCGCAGGACAAGCAACAGATGGTCGCACAGCTGAAAAGCGTAATAGAAAAAGGCGACCAGACATCGCTTCGACCGGAATCTTACCGGCGGTTATAATAAGCATATATGAAAACCAGTGATTTCGATTATCATCTACCGCCGGAACTTATTGCCCAGACACCCATTGAGACCAGGAGCCAGTCGCGCCTGCTGGTTCTGGACAGAGAAAACGGTACCATTAAACAC
Organism: Dehalococcoidales bacterium; assembly: GCA_034416335.1. Lineage (GTDB taxonomy): Bacteria > Chloroflexota > Dehalococcoidia > Dehalococcoidales > UBA2162 > MGML01. Next base: position 147,994 of record DAOULV010000010.1, on the reverse strand, counting down.
CGGATATTCACCGATGTTATGGAATACCTCAATAGTGGAGATGTCCTTGTTTTTAATAACAGCCGGGTAATTCCCGCCAGGCTAAGGGGAGTGCGAACGGAAACGGGTGGCAGCGTGGAAATATTACTGCTGCGAAAGCTGGATAACGGAAACTGGCAGGCACTGGTTAAACCGGGAAAGCGTGTAAGACCGGGAACAATAGTTGAAATATCCGATCATCAGACTGGAAAAACTATTAAGACGGAAGCGATAGATTTCGCTGAAGGCGGGACAAGGATTATGCGTTTCTCCGATGACAGCCTTCTTACTAATCTGGGTGAAGTACCATTGCCGCCTTATATACATACTCCCCTGGACGACCCGGAACGCTATCAGACAGTGTATTCTGAACCGGAGGGCAGCGCCGCTGCACCTACGGCGGGACTGCATTTTACTCCGGAACTAATAAACGAGATTCAAGATAAAGGGGTAAAATGCCTTTTTACGACACTGCACATAGGTCTGGATACGTTCCGTCCGGTAAAAGAAGAAGATCCTCGTGAACATGTTATCCACCGGGAATATGGGATACTAGATGAAAAAACCGCTGCCGAGATAAGAAAAGCAAAAAGCGAAGGGCGTAGAGTGATATGCGTTGGAACAACAAGTGTAAGACTTGTCGAACACGCCGCGCAAAGCAGCGATCAGGGTGAAATAAAAGGATACGAAGGATGGGCAGATCTGTACATACTGCCAGGATTTCAATTTAGAATTACCGACGCGATGATTACTAATTTCCACTTACCGCGTTCGACCCTGATAATGATGGTATCGGCATTCGCCGGAGTGGAAAATATCAGGAGGGCTTACAGAGAAGCGGTGGAAAATCGGTACAGGTTTTACAGCTTCGGTGATGCCATGCTGATTATTTAGCCAGTTAGTTAAGAGATAAGCTATAACAGGAGTGCTTTTACGCACTCTTTTTTATTTAGTTCTGTTTACTTTCAGTGACTGATGTTCACCTCACCCCTGACCCCTCTCCATCCAAAACCACTGAAAATTGTTGTTAGTCTCTTCTGGCTGGAGAGGGGAGTTAATAAGAGAGAGGGGCTTTGCCCCTCTCTCAAACTCTTTCCCTCTCAAACAATCGAAATAGTTCTGCTGAACACGGCAACTGTTTGAGGGGGATAAAGGGGGTGAACCGAAAATCACAACCAATATCGAATAGTACCATTTGATGATATACTTGACAAAAAGTATAGTAAACTATACAATTAGAACAGTAATATACACAAGGAGTACTGAAATGACTGCAAAGACATTCAGATTATCAACGCTGGCGATGGTTATCGTTTTGGGAGGTTTTATAACGTGGACTATCCTGGCTGATATGCCAGTATACTTTCCGGTAATCGGTATCGTGGCAGCGATGGCGATAAAATATTTATTGAGACGGCGTACTACCGAAACGCTGACAGATGAGAGATTACACACTATAGGAAACAGGGCGATAAGCATCAGCTACAGAGCATTCACTGTAGGTATGGCTTTACTCGGGTTTATATTCGTGGTACTCAGAGATTATCTACCGTATGAGTTCGAAATAATCGGCGCCACTCTGGCATTTTCGGTATGTGCTATGCTTATAGTCCAGATAGCAATGTATTATATTTTCGCCGCCAAGTCATAGGTGAAATTATGAAAAACAGACTGAAAGTATTCAGGGCGATGCACGACCTCACTCAGGAATCACTGGCGAAAAAACTCGACGTCACACGGTCGACAATTGTATCAATAGAAAAAGGGAAGTACGACCCTTCGATAGGTCTGGCATTCAAGATCGCCAATCTGTTCAACGTAAAAATCGAGGATGTCTTTGAATATGATGGAAATAAAGGCGAGTTCCACGGTCTGCCGCCGGGATGATAAGTAATAGAAATGAAAAGAAAGTTAAGTATTCCACGTTCACCGTCAGAACTAAGTATCAAATGGCTTAATGCAGCTTTAGGATATGAACAGATAACAGATTCCGGGAAAATCATCGATTTCACGCACTCGGTTCTTGATGAAGGGATTTTACGGGCAGATTCATCGAATTCAGTTATCCTACGATAAATCTACTTCGGACCAGCCGAAATCTGTTATAGCCAAGTTTTCATCCTTTAACCCGGAAATGCGTCAACGTGAAAACACCAGAGCAGCATACGAACGAGAAGTACGTTTTTACCAGGAAGCGCCACGGGAGACCAGTTTACCCATACCGGAATGTTATTACGCCGATATAGATAAAGAACTGGAATGGCACGTAATCCTGTTGGAAGACCTGTCACCTGCCCGGAGTGGATCACGCGTAAATGGCTGCACTTCGGATGAAGCCAGGATTGCAGTCAGGAATATCGCCAGTATTCATGCCTTCTGGTGGGACAGCCCCGAACTTGATAATTACCCGTGGTTAAGATACGGGACGGTTCCCCGGAATGAATGGTTGATGTATTTTCGGGAACGGATGTGGTCGGATTTTCTCCGAAAATTGAACGAACCTTTGCCTGACGAAGTAATGAAAATGGGTGAAGCTCTATACGAGTATTTAGGTGCGATAACTGAACATATTTTTATGACAAAGCCCATAACGTTAATCCATTCGGATTATCACCTGGAAAATATACTGTTTGGCAAACAGAAGGGACGCGATTTTTTCATCATCGACTGGCAACTGGCAGGAAAAGGTCGAGGAACCTGGGATATTGCGTACTTTATATCTCAGAGCCTGAAAACGGAAGACAGGAGGAATATTGAGAAGCGTTTGTTACGTGAGTACCTGGAAATTCTTCACGGTAATGGCGTAGCGGACTATACTATCGATGATGTCCTTTATGACTATCGCATTTCATTGCTGCATCGATTCGTAAATATGGTTACTACTATTGCTGCCATGCCCTTTAGAGAAGAACAAATACGGATGCATGCCGAGGTACTGCTTCCGCGTCTGGATTCTGCTATCCTTGACCACGATTGTCCTTCTCTATTACAACAACTTGGCTAATAATCCCTGCTTTTCGAGTGCAGGGACAATTTCACTCAATCCGAGTTCATTAAGCTTTGAAGCATTGGGCAGGCCGGAATCACTGTCCCAACCGCGTAATTGATAATACTCATCCAGCATTTTGTTGTAACCATCACGATCAAGGGCCGAGCCGAGTCTTGATATCAGTTTTCCACCGGAGCCGGGTATTATTCCATCCGGGCTGAAAAATACGTCACCTTTTTTCAGCGGTTCGGTAAAATAGTAGTCTAATACGGTATCGTCATTTCTACCATCCCATCCATCTTGAAGAAGTACAGCTCGCTGCAGATTGAATATGCGTTCTCCGGCAAAATACAGCTCTTCCTCGGTTGTCTTGCTGCCGGTAATTGCTGAATACAGACGGCTTTCCAGGGAAGGGTCTCCTGCATGGCCTTCCGGAGCGTTTTCTGCAGTTACCTGCATCGGCCAGTGAACGTCGCACAGGATAAGACTCTCCTGGCCATAAGCCCTGTCCTGGACTTTTTTAGCCGCCAGCGCTTTTCCATCGTAAGTCGAGAAATCGACGGCTTTTTCTCCACCCCAGAACCTTTCCGCCAGGGTACGCAGGTCGTCGGTGGTAAGAAAACCTTCAGTGCTGTCTCTCTGCCAGGTGCACCAGGAGATAAGTGTATTTCCACTGATGCCGTGAAGCTGGCTGACAGGTTTCCTCGGTTCGGTGGCAAGCAGCAGTGCGGTAGTGAGTATCAGTCGGGGATCGTAATCCCTGCCTTCATTGGTACGCGCAGCTAAATATTTCCTTACCAGCCCGAGTGCTTTATCACCGAGGGTCTCAGCAGCCGACAACGTACCGCGTGCCAGAACATCACCGAATCCTTCCCTTGACGATATGCAGTGGAAAAACGACTCGATGAATTCTGAGCTCCCAACCAGGGAAAAAGGTAATCCTGTCTCGTCTTCGGATATTATCCCTTCACGAAAACACTCGATGAGCCAGGTGATAAGCGGTTGAGTTACAGAGGTATCCAGTCCGTAAGCATCACAGAGACGGGTGGCAAGAAGAGGTACATCGTTGCGTTCGCCGTAGAATTTCATTGCTTCCATTCCGTATATAGTACCGGCCTGGCAGAACGACTTATACTGCCTGCCGTCCTCAGTCCGGTATGACTGCCGCGAACAACCGATTCCGCAGCCGAAACAGTTTTCAGTTACCGTTACTCCGGGTATAGCCCAGGGAGAAGGAGCGTTAAATGTAGAAGCTCTGATGCTTTTTACGTAGTCGGATATCTCTTTGAGAGTGTCCGTATCGGCGGCTTCCGGTCTGGTATCACCGGCGACTACGATTGCTTTAAGGTTCTTGGACCCCATAATACTGCCCATACCCCCAGAAGCGGATGCCCCTCTGTCAGCCAGGGCAGTGGCAAAAACTACTAGGTTTTCGGCTGCTGGACCGATGGTGAGGATACTTACACTATTTCCAAGTTCTCCGGACAGTTTTTCCTGAGTGTCGAAGGTTGTCAGTCCCCAGAGATGAGAACCATTTCTGGTTTCTACTTTGCCATCATGAATATAAAGGTATACCGGTTGTTCCGATTTACCCGTAACGGCAAGGGCGTCATACCCAGCGTATTTCAGAGAGGAGCCCCATTTACCGCCGAGATTGCCATAGGAAAACATTTCAGGTTGGCGTGAGGGAGATTTTCCGCACATAATCCAGCGGCATCCGGCCAGGCCGAAGAAACCGGTGACGGGGCCGGTGGCACAGATAAGGCAGTTTCCGGGATCGTAAGCGGCTATACCGGGAGGTACCAGCTCGCTGAACAGCTTAACGGCAAAACCTCTTCCTCCGATAAATTTTTCCGCATAATCCGAAGTTGGTAATTCATGTGAACTGCCGCGCGAAAGGTCGATTACGAGAATTTTGCCGGCATAGCCGTAATTACTCATACCTTGCACATAATCCTTAATTCATTTCTTACGGAAAAAAAAGTGGTCGATCGGTTCGAATACAGGAGTATCCGGAGGCTGCTTATCCACCCACTTCCGCATTCGTTTCAATCCCGAGTGGAACGCTTCATCGCTAATTGCTAAAAGTGACGATAGACCGAGTTGACTTATTTTTTCATAGTATTCGTCATAAGAGGAAGTGAACTGCTGCTGGATGATTTTGTATTCGATAAAAGTGAAACCTGGTGATAATGTCGTATCGATTATATCCTGCTTGAAGGGAATCCTGCCTTCATCGAACTTAATTGCTTCCGGGAAAAACTTGTTCCACATTATTTCACTATCGGTTTCCTGAGTGCCGTTTCGGATTACGAGATTACCTCCGGTCTTGAGAACGCGGAATATCTCTTGAAACGCCGTAGTGTGATTTTCCAGATGATGATAAATGTTGGACATCCAGACAAGATCGATGGAACCGGATTTCAGAGGTATATGTTCGGCCTTTGCGGATACCCAGTGAATGTCACTGTATCCACGTATGACTCCCTGCTTAAGCATTTCCCGTGACGGATCCAGCGTGTATACCGGGCATCCGTAGAGTTCCCGTAGCAGGTGCGAGAAACGTCCAGTGCCTCCGCCGAGATCAAGGACAGTGGATATTTTACCGACCGGAGTGTATTCTTCAAGTAGTCCGATAACCAGAGATCTGGCATGTTCTGGCAATGACCGGGCAGTATCGTATCTTTCAGCGGCTTTTTTGTCATTGTATATTTTAGACATCAGGAATAAACCATCTTACTTATTGCAGTTTCAATGCTTCATCAAGTAATAATAACTCGCCCTTATCTATCGGAAGTTTTTTCACTTCAATAATATCACGGAATTCGGAATCGGATACCCATTCATCGAAGATTTTCATCTCTGGCTTATATTCAACAGCTCTGGAAACGAATACCGGCCAGATAATATCCGGGTAGGGATATCGATAATCTGGGGGTTTTTCACCGAGATTGTGGAGATGCATGAAGCCGAGGTGTTTGATGTCGGAAATCGTCCACCCCGTTTCTTCCAGAATTTCTCTATGCAGAGCGTCCAGAGGCTTTTCTCCGGTCTCAAGTCTACCGCCCGGAAGGATATATCGGTGTCCGTTTTCCTGGCTGATTACGAGAACCGAATTATTCCTGAAAACCAGCGAACGTGCGGAAGAGATATATCTTTCAGGTGCCATGATGTCTGATACATAAGTAGTTATTCGTAAGGGTATTTCGCCCATCATGACATCTCCTGTGCAAAGACTGGTGCTGGCATTCAGGTATCGATTTAAATCTTCGTTCATATGATTCTTCTGAATTTCCTTGGCTACGAAAGAATACTACTACCGGATGACAGCCATATACAAGCCCATTTTTATTATTTGAGAATTTGCCATTGAAATTGTAGGATATATCAAACTCGTGAAAACACGGTCTCCGCGTTATTCCGAAAGGATATACGATGCCGGGCTACGGTTATGCCGGAAAGATTTTAAGGATAAACCTTTCTACACGGGAAATGGATTACCTCGATACCTCCGCATATTCAGATAGATTTCTCGGCGGCAGGGGTATAGCCGCTAAAATATACTGGGACGAAACCACCTCCGAAACGAAGGCACATGAACCTGAGAACTGCATTATTTTCATAACAGGCCCATTAGCCGGATTTACCCGATTTGCCGGCTGCAGGTGGCAGATATGCGGAAAGACGGCGGCGATGGAACCGGAATCATTCTCTTACGCCAATCTGGGCGGAAGCTGGGGAGCGTGGCTGAAATATGCAGGTTTTGACGGGCTGGTGGTCAAGGGTAGAGCGGAAAGTCCTGTGTATCTCCTGCTCTATAACGGAAAGCCGGTAATCTGTGACGCCGGTCACCTGAAAGGAAAAACGACTCATCAAACCGAAGATATTCTGAAGAAAGAGTACGGTAACGATTCGAGAGTACTTTCCATTGGACCGGCCGGTGAAAATATGGTAGTTTTCGCCAGCGTCCTGGCAGCAGAAAATGCATCAGGTTCGAGCGGATTCGGAGGAGTGATGGGCAGCAAGAACCTGAAAGCAGTGGTTATCAGGCAGGATGACAATGAACTGCCGATAGCTGCCGAGCCCGAGAAACTGGATGCCCTGGCAAAGCAAGTATACGAATTAAGAACAAAGAATTATGAGGATTATGAGCACATACTGCCTTTGAAAATCCGGAGAAAAGCCTGCTATGGCTGTATCAGCGGATGCAGTCGCGGATATTACCGGGCTGATGACGGCTACGAATACAAGTCTTTATGCCAGGCGTCCGGAGTCTATATCGGACCTGCGATGAGGTATTATCGCGGGATGCCTGAAGAAGGCATGAAAACCGGTAATCTTGGAACAAGACTGTGCGACGAATTCGGGCTCGATACATCTGTTGTATCGCCGCTTATCGAATGGCTCGGACGGTGCTACAAAGAAGGGATACTGGATGACGAGAATACAGGACTGCCGTTATCAAGAATCGGCAGCGTGGAATTTATCCGCGAATTTACACGCAAGGTTTCTTTCAGGGAAGGGTTCGGAAATATTCTGGCACGGGGTACTCTGAAAGCTGCCGAATACGTTGGAAGAGACGCCGAAAAGCAGGTAGATGCCGGGATGATTACGCCGGGTAATGAGTCGATGGATTACGATCCCAGATATATATTTGCTCATTCCATGATATATGCCACGGAGCCGAGAAGGGCTATCCAGCTTTTGCATTCGACCTCGCTGCCTGTTTCACGCTGGAATAACTGGAGAGATGGATGGAAAGGTGCGTTTCTAAGCAGCGAAGTTTTCAGCGATATTGCGAAAAAATACTGGGGCAGTATTGAAGCCGGTAACCTTGTGTCGGACCGTGACAAAGCACTGGCGGCAAAACTGGTGCAGGATTACGGCTATGTAAAGGAAAGTATGATACTCTGTGATTTCGTATGGCCGTTGTGGCAGGTGAGGGATATCGATGACAGTATAAGCAGCCTGACCCTTGAAAGCCGGATATTGTCGGCAATTACCGGTAAGAATTTTGATGAATCCGTACTGCTGAAAACAGGCGAGAGGAATGTTAATATGCAGCGGGCGGTGCTGATGAGGCAAGGATGGGGAGGGAAAACGGGCGATGTGCTGAGTGAATATTTATACGAACGACCTCTGGAATTCATCTTTTTCAGCCCCGAGTGCATGGTGCCGGGCGAAGATGGCAAACCGGAGTCGAAAAAGGGTAATATACTGCAAAGAAAAGCGTTCGAAAATATAAGAAACGAATATTATGAACTGCGTGACTGGGATAAAGAGACGGGCTTTCAGACGGAAAGGATTTTAAAATCTTTAGACCTGACCGACATAGCTGCTGAATTGAATGACGCCGGGTTATTGAGCTGCAGTAAAATTTAAGGAGGTAATTATTGATGGCGACGTGGCATGATTACCTGAAAACGGAAGGGACGGTACCTAAATGGCCGTACCCGATCCGTTACGACGATGAACAGGAAGTAGAAACAGATGTACTTGTAGTGGGCGGTGGAATTGCGGGCTGCTGGGCAGCTATAAGCGCTGCGAGAGCAGGCGCAAGAGTTGTTATCCTTGAAAAAGGCGACGTGGTGAGGAGTGGTGCCGGCGGTCCGGGGTGCGATCACTGGTGCGACGCTCCGGCTAATCCCCATTCGAAAGTCGATCCCGACGAATGGGCGGAGCATTTCCTGGCACAGCCTTACGCAAACGGCATCGGACGGCAGATACAGTGCCGCGAGAACTGGGATACGCTTCTTGAAATGGAACAGATGGGCGGTAAGATAAGAGACCTGGACGACGAATACGCCGGGGCCGAAGGAAGATATGACGATACCAAACTGATGTTCTCACCGCGATACAGTCCGAACCATTCGACGGAAGTCGTTATAAGAGTATGGGGGACGACCTTCAAGCCAGCCCTGAAAAAAGAATGCAAGCGACTTGGAGTCCAGATATTCGACCGCGTGATGGTTACCAGCCTGCTGACTGAAGATGGAGTTCAGGGTAACAGAGTGGTTGGTGCTACCGGGATTAACAACCGTAACGGTGAATTCATAGTAGTAAAATCAAAAGCTACCATTCTAAGTACCGCCGGAAATTACAGTCTGTTCCTGCTAAATACCGAACTGTCCGGATATACTACTTTCAGGTCGAGGGCGATGACCGGAGACGGATTCGCCATGGCCTGGCGAGCCGGCGCGGAGCTTGCCCTGATGGAACGCCAGGGAATGCTGATGCTGGGGACCGGATTCAAACATACCTGGTACAGCGGCGCAAGTGATGCCAGTTTCGAGAATATTCAGCAGGTCGATGCCAACGGCAAGAAACTGCCCTGGCCGCTACAGGGATGGCCTGACGGCGGTGCGATGGGCCCAACACCCGAAAACAGGGAGAAAATCCGGAAGGGTATTCAGACAGGTGAATATGCGCTGCCTTTCTGGGGCGATTTTCCAGGAATGCCGGAAATAGAGAGAAAAGTTACCTGGAACCTGATGATCGGTGAAGAGTCGACCACAAAGATTATTGTTGATACCTACGGAAAATCAGGCTTCGATATTTCCAAACACCAGCTTATGAACTACCAGTTTATCGAGGGTATGAGCCCGGCACAGTGGAGGAACGGCAGTCATGCCGGACCGATGGTTGACTGGGACCTGAAATCGAACCTCGACGGTCTGTACATCGCCGGAGAAGGAATGTTTGCTCCGGGGGACCACAGCTATGCTGCTTCGACGGGCAGGTACGCTGGCAGGAAGGCGGCAGCTTATGCTGCTCAGATAGATACCGGAAAGGTATCGAAAGACCAGATATCGATGGAAAAAGCCAGGATATACGCTCCTGTCAGGAGAAGCGACGGAATGGAGTGGAAAGAACTGAATGCCGGTATCGCCCGGGTGATGCAATACTTCTGCAGCGAGTACAAGACGGAACACCTGCTTAATCTCGGACTGCAGGGACTGCAGGAAATCCAGGAAGAATATGTACCGAAACTGTATGCCCTGGACCCGCATAAGTTGATGCGGAGTCTGGAAGACCTGAACCTGCTGACTCATGGGCAGATTATGATGAATGCGTCACTGGCAAGAAAAGCCAGCAGCCGGCCGTTGAATTTCTTCAGGATAGATTATCCGGAAGTGGACCCACCGGAGTGGACGAAGTTCATCACCGTAAGATTGGAAGACGGCAAAGTAAGACCAAAGGACTACCCGATAGATTATTTCGGAAACCTGAAAGAAAACTACGAGGCCTACAACAAGGATTACCAGGGCGTCTATCAGGGTAAATAGGAGGATATTATGGCTGAAAATGAAGTTTATGCAATGCCAAATCTTGTTTCACCGAATACACCGGTAATCTTTAATCCGGAAATATGCAACGGATGCAACCAGTGCGTTGAGGTCTGCCAGGTTGACGTGTATATACCCAATCCTGAAAAAGGCAAACCGCCGATGATACTGCATCCCGATGAATGCTGGTACTGCGGATGCTGTGTTAATGACTGTCATCGGCCCGGAGCTATTACCTTCAACTGGCCGCTGCAGCAGCGCGGCTACTGGCGAGACAAAGAGACAGGCCGGGTGTACCGGGCTTAACAGGGATTTATTTAACATAATAATCTACTTACGGGAGTAGGATGATGAGTGACGCACTGGAAACAAAGGTGAAAAAGCTCGAAGAGGAGCTTTCCGACTTAAAAAAACAGCTGCAGATACTCCATGACATTGAGGAAATAAAGAGACTGCAGTGCGCCTACGGTTATTACCTTGAAAGATGGATGAGCGAGGAGATAATCGACTGTTTCTCGGATAGTCCAGAAGTATCCGGTACATTCGTGGAAGGCACCTATAAAGGTCCGGAAGGCATCAGGGCGTACTTCGGTAAGTCCGGGGAACAACCTCCTGAGTTTCTTCACCAGGTAATGCAGGTCTCACCGGTTATTACGGTCGACCCGAACGGGCAGAGGGCAAAAGGGAGATGGTACGGCTACGGTTCGGTTGCTTTCCGCCCTTTGAACGGACAGATAGACCCGATGATAATGAGTGTTGTTTACGAGATGGAATATATTAAGGAAGGCGGAGTCTGGAAAATACTGAAACTGGCACTTCAGATGCATTATGCTTATAATACGCGACGGATACTCGGAATGGCAGGTGATGATGAACCTGCTGCACCGGGAGGTACGATGGAGCTTCATCCTGACGTATGGGCGGAATATGATTACGGATATCCGTCAGGATATATTTATCCGTTCCACTTCGTTCATCCCGTGACAGGAAAACCGACGTCAGAAGCGAAGCGGAATGCTAAGTTGAAACTGAAACCGAGCCACTTCAAACCTGCATAACAAACAATATGCCCCGATATTTTTCGGGGCATATTTCTCTCTGTAATCGGGATTGCCATTCGCCTCTGTGAATTTAAGGCGGGCTCGCAATGATTTACAGAGGAGTATTTTCCAGACTTATTTAGCAGGCCGTCTGAAACGCGCCAGTTCTTTCTCCCACTGCCCCTCATAATTACTGTATATTGAATCGATACGTTCCTGTGACCAGCCGGGATCCCAGCCGAGACCAAGGTCTTCGGTTACAAGAATTATGCATATGTCGGTCATCCTCGGCTTCTTCCTTATGATTGTGGTGATATTGCATATCCTGCCGGGTGATTTACAGTCGTGACACTTCCCGTCCTTGGCACAGGGTGCATCTATTCCCATGGTCTTTCCGTGGATAGGGGAGATTATGTTCTGGACCCGGTCTAGAGCTTCATCGACATCAGCGGTAATCTTATTCTGACCGATTACCAGGATGACTTTAGAGGGGCCGTATATCATCTGCGATACGCGATTGCCCGAAGCGTCTATATTCACAATTTTACCGTCCAGCGTAATGGCGTTGCTGCTGGTAAGGAATATATCAGCCTGCGGCGGTCTCGGCTGTCCAGGTATAAACGGCCTGATACTACCGCGTTCGGTTAGAATATCTCTGACTCCTGTCTGGTTGACGGTCATCGAACCTCCCGTTCCGACAGTCGCACCCTCCGGAATCATATCGAGTACCGCTTTAACCGCAGCTTCTTTATCCTTGACGACCATCACTGTTTCAAACCGATTACTCTTAAGTGCTTTAACAACCTGTTCAATATCCTGTTCATTTCCTGCGACCATAAAATTTCCTCCTCGGGTGTTATATTCCACTTTAAAATTTAGCGAGTCTGACTGTCAAATAAGTTGTAACATCGGAAAATAAACCCTATAATATTTAATCAATATGAACGATTCACAGAACACCGGTCCCGTTCTTTCGAGGGACGGTTCTTTTTTAGGCAAACTCAGACGAATTAATCTCAGACCATATGTAACCGGCATGCTGCCGCTTTTCCTTCTGGCACATTTCGGACACCATGGAATCGGTGCCATGATGAACCCGCTTCAGCCGATGATACGCAATGATCTCAAGCTGAATTACACGCAAATCGGTTTGATGAGAGGGGCTTTCATGCTTACCGGCGGACTAAGCCAGCTTCCCGCCGGGATAATCGCGGATAAACTGGGTGTTCGCATTATGGTGCTGCTGGGAGTTACCGGTGTTGCTACGTCCGGGTTTTTCCTTGGCTTCACTCACTCATTTACCTGGCTGGTAATCTTTATGGTTATATCTGCAATCCTAGGTGCCGGGTATCATCCTGCTTCTGCTGCTGCAATATCTTCCTCAGTTAGGGAGGAATATCGCGGAAGGACACTGGGAATCCACCTTATCGGAGGTACTTGCGCATTCTGGATTTTCCCTTTGATTGCGACTCCCATTGCGGCGAAATGGGGGTGGCAGATGCCGTACCTCGTGATATCAATCCCCATCGCTATCGCTGGAATCGTTCTTTATTTTATGGTTGGGAAACAGGCAAAGATAGACGCCCGGAGAAAACAGGAGCAACCGGAGGAAGTAATACCTGAAAGAGTTAAGTCGATACAATGGAGCGCGATTATTTCCTTCCTCGTTATAAGTGTCTTTACCGGCACGGTTGTTCAGTCGGCAATGGGCTATCTTTCATTATATGCAACGGATGTCCTGAACGTTTCGGAAGCAAATGCCGGATTGATGATGTCGATAACGCCTGCCATCGGATTATTTGCAGCTCCTCTTGGAGGTTATTTCTCGGACAGGTTCGGAAGCATGCGTATGATACTGATAGTGGCTTTTCTATCGATACCCCTTGTCTACTTTATGGGAAGAGCTCCCAATGTATCGGCATTAATTACGCTAATGATTATAATGGGACTGATTATGAATACGCGCATGCCGACATCCGAGAGTTATCTAACGAGTAACGTCCCGGCAAACCGGCGGGCGACGATAATGGGTATATACTACTTTTCGGGAACAGGTATCGGTGCACCTCTGTCGCCGATTGTCGGCAAGCTTATTGATGCTGTCGGTTTCGCCCGTACATTCACTTATGCAAGCATTACTACCGCTGCAATTACCGTAATATGTTCGCTGTTCCTGTGGAGAAACCGAAGATACAGAAAGCACCCGGAGATTACCGGAGAAAAATAAACAACTATAAACATTCTTTTATTATGGAGGGATTGACCGATGGACGAGATTATTGCGGAAGGTAAGACCGCAAAACAGCTAAGAAAAGAGAAAGAAGATCGGATCCATAAAGCTATCAGTCTGGAAATACCGGATAGAGTACCTATTATATGCGGCATGGGATATTTCCCGGGGAAAAACATGGGAGTGCCTTCTTCGGCGGCATATTATGATTTCGATACGTGGTATGAAGCCTATAAAACAACCTTAAGAGACTTTCAGGCCGACCTTATCTATCCTCAGATGCCTTCGCCGGGTAAAGCACTGGAAATCCTCGAACTGAAGACCATGCGCTGGCCGGGTTACGGGGTGGATGAATATAAAGGCCACCAGTCCATAGAAATTGAAGCGATGAATCCCGACGACTGGGATGAATATCTCAGCGATACCGCAAATTACATGCTGAGGAAGTTCATACCCCGGACCAGTGACAAACTTGCCGGACTGGCAAGCCTTCCCGACCTTTCGGGACTTATGGGCGGAGGAGGAGCCCAGATGCTGGGAATGGCGCTTACTTCACCCGAGGTTGCACCTGCGATAGAAACACTTATGGAGTATGGCAGAGAAGCCAGGAAGTTTATGGACCGGCAGATGAACTTCAGCAAGATGATAAACGATATGGGGCATCCGACGTATTTTCAGGGTGCCGCGATGCCGCCCTTTGATATGATTTCTCATTCACTCAGAGGGATGAAGGGTATGATGATAGACCTGTACCGGAATCCCGACAAAATCCTCGAAGCTATCGATAAAATACTGAAACAGGCATTGTCCCGTCCGATGCCGCCTCCCAGCGAGAACGGATATAGAAGGCTGTTTATGACCAATACCAGAGGCTCAGATGACTTTTTATCCAACAAGCTGTTTGAAAAATTTTACTGGCCTTCTTTCAAGAAAGTAATCGAGACGATGATAGAGCGCGACGGGACTATGTGTATCTTCTTCGAAGGTAATTTTACCCGGAAACTCGAATACCTTCTGGATTTGCCGAAGGGTAAATTCCTGGTGCGTCTTGATACTACGGACATTTACAAGGCCAAGGAAATTCTTAAAGGGCATGCCTGTATACAGGGCAATGTACCATCATCTCTGCTTCAGGCAGGTTCGGTACAGGATGTAAAAGATTACTGCAAGAAATTGATAGACGATATCGGTAAAGACGGCGGTTTTATCCTGTCGCCGCGAAGCTCAACGGACGAAGTGAAACCCGAAAACCTGAAAGCAATGATAGATTTCACGCACGAATACGGAGTATATAACTAACAGATCATTACTGGTGAGAGTAATCCGGACTTGTTTTCAAGTCCGGATTACATTTTTATACGGGTGGTTTTCCGGGTGCGGATTGCCGGTGAACCTGGTACTCTGAATTTTTTGATATCGATACGTGGCACGGATTTCTCTTCCGGTTTTTCGACCTGGGGTACCCACTCGTAAGGAAGACGGTAAGCCCTGTATACGTGATTTACATTTCTCCTGTTATAATACGGGCTGACATATTCCCAGACGATTTCACGGTCGGTTGTAACCTCAAGAAGATGACCACTGGAGCCTTCGGTAATCAAGGTATTCCCGTTGGGCAAACGCTGTGCCGAACTGATATGTCCGCTGTATATCCTGACTCCCTGATTAGGCATGCCGGGACCCATTGCGGCAGGAGCGTTACTCCAGACCAGTTCGAGTGATACCGGGTCTATTTCAAGAATACGCGAATGGTCTCTGCGGGCAACGCCGACGCCGGTCGGGGCTCCGGGGTTCGTTGCGCCGTAACCGGCGGAGCCGCCGTTGTCGAAGACGAGGATATTCCCCTCACCGGGAAGTCCCCGTGGAACCATATGAGCATGATGCTGACCGATTATCCAGCCGAGCTTCTTTAACTCGGGGGAGGTATTATACTCAGGTCCTATCTGCCAGACAATATTTCCTGTCTTCTTATCGATAATCGCAATAATATTAGTCTGGCGGCCGTCCCAAATAATGTTGTCGGGATGGAAACGCTCATCACCGGCGTCATACCATTTATTCGGACCCAGCGTAGACATAGAGTTTATGTGAGTCCAGTCTCCACCCCTTGCTCCGGCGTTGAACATACCCGGAGTACGGGCAAGAGTGTTTTTAGCGTCTTCGCTGAACCCCATCTCCTCGAAATGGTCCGAGCATTTCCATTCCCAGATGATTTTGCCGTCCCAGGTGACTTCGATTATCGTATCGTCGAGAAGATATTTCTCAGTGATTTTCTTGTTGTAAAGGTTCTTATGGCACAATAACAGGGTATTGCCGCTGTCTGTTTTCGGCTCCATCCCCGGAACATAATAACCCACCGGATTTCCTTCACGCTGATAATCATGGTGCTGTCTTGCCATCCAGCGTGGCTTCCTTCGCCCGTCTTTTATCAGCTCGTATCTGTTAAACTTCCAGACGATATTACCGTCCCAGCCCACCTGCACAAGGTCGAGCTGGTCCTGGAAACCGTACTTCTGGTCCCTTGAACCTGTGTTTCCCATTACATATCCACCGGGCAGCATCTTGTTGGGTATTCCGTCGAGTCCTTTCCACTGGTTGATGACATTGCCGTTCATATCTATCAGGACAGCTAGTGACGACTTATTTTCAAACATACGGGCCTGGAATATCGTGTAGCCGTTCCAGCATTTTTCAGGTTCGTATATTGTCGTACCTGTCGGGAAAATATTGTAAGTCATACATATCTCCTTAGAATCATTCGATTAATGAAACTCTATGTTAGAGACCAGGTCTTGTCAAGTCATTATCAGCTTTAATAAAAGCATGGAAAGTTGTATGATTTAGATTCAAAGAGAATATTCTGGAGGGAATTCTAGATGGGTAAAGAAAACGTTACCGTACTGAATCCGCTCGGAACCTTACCTCCACTGCAGTTACAGCCGATGGCTCCACGACTGGATACACTGGATGGTAAAACCATATACATAGTGGATGCTAAATTTCCGGCGAGTGAACAGTTCGGTGAAGAGCTGGTAAAGCTGCTGAAGGAGAATTATCCAGAGACGACGTTCGTCTATAAACAGAAATCAGGCTCCTATTTCGATGATGATCCTGCCCTCTGGAATGAGATAAAAGAAAAAGGGCACGGGATGATCCAGTATGTCGGGCACTGAAGCACCTGCGCACCGGCGGTCGCCGGTCACTGCGTGACAGCCGAAAAAATAGGGATACCATCCGTGCCTGTAGTCACCAACACTTTTGAAACGCCTGTCAGAGAGTCTTTATATGGAAAAGGTATGCAACACCTGCGTGTGGCGTTCGTGCAGCACCCTGTCGCTTACAGGCCGCCTGATGAGTGCCGACAGAAACTGTTGGGCAAAGATCCTGTTTCAGGAAAACAGGTAATCCAGGAAATAGTTGACCACCTGACTTTACCCCTCACTGAAGAGGAAGCGAAAACAGGCAATATCGAAAGACCTCGGCAGAGAATGCTGGGTACGGATACTGAGGATAACTTCCAGGAACTTTTCAGAAATAACGGCTGGACACTGTATCTGCCGATAACAGTACCGACGGAAGAACGGGTAGAAGCCATGCTGAAAGGAACAAGCCGGAAACCGGATGAGGAAGTCGGCGAAATGGCGCCGTCTTCACCACACGAAAAGTGGTCTTACACGGTGGAACAGGTTGCAGTTAACGCCGTTATGGCAGGGGCAAAACCGGAGTTTTTCCCGGTAATACTGGCGATAGCATCTATCGAGCAAACCGCTCTGTTTACATCGACAAACTCATTTACCGCAATGGTCTGTGTAAACGGACCGATACGCAACGAGATAAAGATGAATATGTCCGTAGGAACTCTCGGACCTTTCAACCATGCCAACGCTTCAATAGGCGCGGCCTGGTCACTGGTATCAAAAAATCTTGGCGGTGGAGTAACTCCGGGACTGAATTATATGGGAAGTCAGGGACAGGGGCATAATTTCACCAACCTGTGTTTCGGGGAAAGAGAGGAAAGACTCCCTGAAGGGTGGAAACCCTTCCACGTCCTGAAAGGGTACAAGCCGGAAGAAAGCGTAGTAAGCGTATTTCACGGCTGGAGTTGGAGTAACATGGGTGGATTCGAATCATGGAAAGACCAGACAATCAAAACTTTCTTCGAGGACAATTTCCAGTGCTGCGGTACATCCATAGTTATGGACCCACTGGTAGCTATGATGCTGCACGACGACCTCGGTTACAGGACAAAGGAAGATTTTCACCGGTGGCTGAAAGAAAATGTAAAGTATGACCAGAAACAGTACTGGGGTTTTCCCGGTCAGTTTCCCGAAGGAGGTCACCCGGAAGAGCTTGCGAAAGCTGAAGCGGGAGAAGAACCTTATGCCTCGTGGCTGAAGCTGCCCGAAGGGATAACGATACCGGTGCCGAGGGAGGTTGATGTTAATATAATGGTTGCCGGCGGAGAGACGAATCCTTACTGGCAGGCGGGGAGTTTAGGTCTGATGGGTACGGCATCGGTAGACGATTGGCGTTAAGATACGATTTAAGGGTAAAATGGATTAAGACAAACAAGGAGCTGTTATAAATGAAGATAGGTATAATCAGGTGCGACGAACACAGCAATAACTGTGCCGGTTTCCATTGTTTTCCGGCTTTGCAGGAGAAAAAGGGAAGTTTCGAAAATTACAGTGAGATCGAGCTGGTAGGTTTCGATTCGTGCGGTGGATGCGGTCGCGGGAAAGCGGATAAGATACTTGCCAGAGCTACAAAGCTGAAGGAAAACGGCGCTGAAGTGATACATCTGGGAAACTGCCTGGTACATCCGTGTCCTTCGGTGGACCTTTACGAAAAAGCAATAAAGGACGAACTGGGGATAGAAGTTATAAGAGGGACGCACCCGTAGCTTTTACAGGCAGCCGGAATTGAGTCGGGAGAATTAGTCAGAGAAGTACCGGTCAATTTACATTATCACGGATTACATCAAGTAGTTCAGCCGGTCTGAAAGGTTTCAATATATACGGTCTGCCGCATCTTTCCAGAAAAGCGACTGTATCTCCGCTCATTACGCTTCCGGTCATAAAAATAACCTTCTTTGCCTGTCCCGAATACTCCTGCTGCAGATATACATAAAAATCAATACCACTTACTTCAGGCAGTCTGATATCACAAAGTATAAGGTCGAACTGTGTATCGGATATCAGGTTTTCAGCGACCTGTCCGTTTTCTGCAATTGACACGGAGTACCCTTCACCCTTCAGGATTCTCTCACAAATATTCCTTATAGACGATTCATCTTCTACTACAAGCACTGTCTTCGTATCAAATTCATTCATAATTCAACCTCATAATTCCTCATGATACGCCGGAAGCTCAATAATGAAACGGGCCCCTTTACCTGGTTCACTTTCGGCATAAAGCGTTCCTTCGTGTTCGGTAATTATCCCGTGGCATATGCTTAAGCCGAGACCGGTACCCTTACCAATCTCTTTTGTGGTGTAAAATGGATTGAAAATGTTGCTCAAATTTTCAGGGGGAATACCGGGGCCATCATCTTCGAAAATTATCCTCACTTTATCACCGACCTGTTCCGTCGTTATTGAAAGAATACCTCTCTGGTATTCTTCCGACATAAAGAACTCGGCATTGATGATGATATTCAGGAATACCTGCTGAAGCTGAAAATCATTTGCCATAACTTCCGGTAAGTTTTCTCGAAGGTTTATCAAAGCAGTTATATTATTTACCTTCTGTTCATAGGCCCGCAGTTCCATGACCACCCGGATAATATCGTTAACATTTACCGGATTTTTCTCATCTGGATGTTTTCGGGCGAAGGTTAAAAGATGACGGGCTACCTGGCTGGCACGGAGAGCCTCTCGATTGATGATTTCAAGGTCGTCTCTTATATCCTCCGGAACATCGCTTCTTGACATAATCAAGTCAGAAAATCCGACAACCCCGGTCAAAGGATTGTTCAACTCATGGGCGATTCCTGCGGCAAGTTCACCTACCGATGCAAGTCTGTCCGTAACAATCAGTTGCTCCTGCATTTTCTGTCTTTCGGACACATCCTCGACAACGCCGATAATACCTGCGTCGACTCCTTCCGTATCGTGAATCATTGCAATACTCATCATTGCCGAGAAAGTAGTGCCATCTTTCCTTAAAGCACTATATTCGAATGATATCTGCCGATTTTCCTCTCGTGCTTTAGTTATATCTTCCAGGATTCTTTCCCGTTCGCTTACCAGAGCAAAATCCAGTGCATTTTTGCCTATGATTTCTTCTTCAGATGTAAGACCGAATAGAGTGAGAGTCGAAGCATTTACTTGAGAAATAGTACCCTCAAGTCCGGTAACCATTATTCCCTGTGGGATGGACTTAATTATCGTACCCAGTTTTTCTTCCGACTGCCTTACAGCTTCTTCTGCAAGTTTGTTTTCCGTTATATCCATAAAGCTGCCGAGAACGGCAGGTTTACCATTGTAATGAATCGAAGTGACACTCTCCATTGCCCATCTTACAGCCCCGTCTCGGTCAAGCACTCTGAATTCATACGGCGTAGTGATTTCTCCTTTAAGCATTTTTATAGCGTTATTCCTGACCATTCTCTTGTCATTCGGATGGACGAGGTCATAGGGTTCGAATTCGTACAATTCCACATCAGTATAACCGGTCAAACGTTGAAATTCGGGATTAACGAATTTAAGCCGACCTTCCTGCGATATATAGACTCCTACAGGCGAGTTTGAAGCTATGGTGTTATACAGCTCTTCGGCCTGGCGAAGGTCTGTAATGTCCTGCCCGGTAGACAGCAGACCGGTAATATCACCGCTTTCGCTTCTGATGGGCGCGTCATACCAGACAATGTATCGTTCTCTGCCATCCTTTGTTATTATTGCGTTTACATTGCCTTCGGTGCTGATTTCATGAGTTGCTTTCTGAAATAACTGCTTTATACTTTCTCTGTCTCTTTCGGGAATAAATAAATCGAACCAGTTTTCGCCTCTGATTTCATTAATGGAATAACCGGAGAGACCTTCCATATAAGGATTACAATCGACAATATTACCGCTCATATCCAGTACAAGGATAATGGTCTGGGCCGTGGAAAGGATTCTCTCGACTCGCCTTTTTTCGCGTTCCAGTTCTTCCTGAGTGAGAGTCCGATCGAACGCGATGCCAATGCTGGCCGCCACACTTTCGTAGAACTGTATGAGCTCAAGATCGAACATATTCTCCCGCATATCATTAAACTGCAGAAGGCCTATTGTTTCGTTAGCAGCGCGAACCGGTATCAAAGCAACCGACTCATACCCTTCACTATTGCACAGGTTTCTGGTGGTTGCTTGTCTGTCTTCTTCGGTAGTTGAGGAAAGTAAATTGGTGGTGGAGTTCGTCCAGAAGCTGCCGCCTTCGGTAAAAAACGGGAATGACGGATCAAAACGCCCCGCGATGATATTTCCACACATACAGGCTAGCAAGGGATTTCCTGCCATATCCTGGACCGGTTCACCATTTCCATCATACATGCAGAGGCGATTTTCCGATTCAACGTGACCTTCTACGAAACCAGCTGTCCACGCATACGGATAATCATCGCCGTCCTTAAGACGTATTCCGACAGCTTCTATTCCCGAAAAATCTTTTATATGAGAAAGAAGGTGATTAAGCACATCGGTACGGTCCTCGTTTCCGTTCAGTATTTCCAGGATATCGAGCATCAACCGCTGGCGGCTCTGAGCCAGTTTTCTTTCAGTAATATCTGAAGCTATCGTTACCCATCCGTAGCGTTTTTCATTCTGCTCGATAGCCTGAGCCTGGACATTTACCCAGATACTTCCATTCGGAGTTTTATACTGTACTTCGCCGTGAGCATATCCCTGTTCATGAAGCTCTTCCAGACGTTCCTGGCTCTGCCCGGGATATTCTTCAATTATTTCCAATATTTCGTTGACAGGTTTTCCAAGAGTATCAATTGCCGGGATACCGAACACCTTTTCACTGATATCATTCCAGTATATAATCTGAGAATCGTTATTAGTGGCAAAAACAATGTCACGAATAGATTTTAAAGCTGCATCGGAGAAACGCAGGGCTTCCTCCGCTTTCTTTTGTTCTGTCACATCCTGGACAATGCCGAATACCCTGGCGATCTCCCCATTTTCATTAAGGATCGGACGCAGTCTCGCCGAAAGTGTTTTTGGATTCCCATTACTGTCGGTAATTTCAAGGTCATAAAGGACTTCGTTCCTGGTAGACAAAAGCGTTTCCATATAACCGTTCAACAATTCCATTTGTTCCTGCGAGTAATACAGTTCATTTTCCTCGATAGCGGGCGGTCCAAGAGAGGTATTCCGTGCATATATTTCATACATCCCTTCGTACCATATTGTCTTTTCTTCGATAAGATCATATTCCCAGTTACCTATCCTCCCGAGGTTTTGAGCGTCAATCAATCTTTGTTCGTTATCTCTTACAGCCTGTTCAGCTTTATCTCTTTCGAATCTGGCTCTAGATGAAATAATTCCGTAAGACAGGTCATTCGCCATATCACTGAGAAGACTAATCTCGTCGGGAGTAAAGGCATTGACGACATCGGAGTAAATAGTCAGGGCTCCGTAGGTTGTATCAGTATCGCTAAGCGGTAATGATACTGCCGATAAATATCCATATTTCTCCGCTCTTTTACGCCAGGGAGCGAATTTCGGGTCAGTCAGAGTGTTTTCTATTACACATACTTCACCGGTGCGGATAGCCGTACCGGTCGGTCCCTGTCCGAGTTCAGTATCTGACCATGAGATAGAAGTATTACCCAGAACAGAATCATCGAGCCCAAATTGTGCAACGGCGCGTATAGATTTTACATCATCATCGATTCTGTAATTTACGCGAGCATACAGATAACCGCCAGATTCCACAACTATTCGACAGACCTCCTTCAGAAGGCTTTCTTCGCCCATAGAGCGCACCAGTGCCTCGTTACACTGGCTGAGGACAGTAAGCGCCCTGTTAGTGTTAATAAGGTTCTGCTCGATAATTTTTCTATCGGTGATATCCTTGGCTGTACCATAAATAGCTATAATCTCGCTTTTATCTTCATTCCAGATTGGCTGTGAGAGATTGCTTATCCAGCGAGTATTGCCCTCTTTTGTAATAATACGAACTTCAGTGGTAGTTGTTTCACCCGAGATATTTTTCTGGAAATTTTCCCGAATAATCGAAATATCTTCGGGATGTATATTGGTCGAGGATTCTGTTAATTTCCGGTATTCATCGAGCGTGTATCCCGTCGTTTTTTCAAAGGCTCCACCGATCCAGTCAAGCTTCATATTTCCTTTTTCATCCCGGTTATAAACATAAACGTAATCCGATGTTAATTCGGTGAAAATACGATTCTTCTCTTCTGATTCTTTAAGTGCTTCCTCTGCCTGTTTCTGTTCGGTGATATCCTGGCCCGAACTGAGTGTGCCTGTAAAATTTCCATCCATATCCCTGAGAATGGTATTATTCCAGGCTATTAGCCGTTCTTCACCGCCTCTGGTTATAACCGGATTTTCAAAAGAAGTCAGTCCCTCGGCAATACCGAGTTTAAGTTGATCCCAGTATTCATATATCTGCCCCTGGTATCTTTCCGGAAGATAATTTTCGAACCAGTTTGTGCCGATGATTTCATGGCTTTCATATCCGAGTATTTCGCATCCTTTTCGATTAATCATCGTTACATGCTGCTCATCATCGATTACAAGGAGGATTACTTCGGCAATAGCCAGGTATTCTTCAGCTTTCTCCTTTTCAATCTGCAGCTCTTCCCTAGCCTTTTTTTGTTCGGTGATATCACGAACAACAGCCATTATATAAACAGGATTTCCACGATTGTCCTTGACTAAAGATGAGCTGACTGCTACCCAGAAGCTGGAGCCGTCCTTTTTTAGCATCAGGTATTGTTCGTCACGTATTAAAGCCTCTTCCTGAAGAACATATTGAATATCTGTTCGGGCTTTTTCGCGCTGCTCGGGTACCAGCCATCCCAGCGGCGAATTACCTATCAACTCACTTTCATTATCCACACCGAGTAAGCTGACCATCTTCTCTGAAACATAAGAAAATAGTCCGTCCCTATCGATTAATGCAATACCGTCCGGAGACGCGGATACGATGGATCGGTAATACTCTTCGCTTAACTGGATGGATTCTTCCATTAATTTGCGTTCTGATATGTCGCGTGCCATAATCAGGTCTGCAGGCCTGTCCTGATAGGTGATAATGCCGGCGTTAAGTTCCACCTGCAGATCGCTTTTATCCTTACGTTTGAGAACGGTTTCATATATCGAAGGAACAGTATTACCTGCCATACGTCTGGTATATCGTTTTGTTATCTCAGCCAGTTCGTCAGGGTGAACATGATCTGTAAAATTCGTATTGATTAACTCGTCATAAGTATACCCGGACATTTCCACCAGGCTGGAGTTTATGTACACGAGTTTTCCATCCTGAATAATACAGATGCCATCTTTGGAACGCTCGACGAAGGTGCGGTATTTTTCTTCCGATTCTTCCAGTGCTTTATCAGCTTCAATACGTTTTTCCAGGTTTTCCGCGAGTTCTCTGGTTCTGGACCTGACCTGAAAGCGGAGTATGATACTACCCACAATAAAGAACAAAAGCAGTACTCCGATACTCCCGAGGACCCATTTCAACCACTCGGGAAATACGGTTTTCGCAATGGCTGTGCCACCAAGCCACGTTTCGACCGATTTATAGTAAATAGATTCCGGGTCCGCTTTGAGTTGCCTGATGTGGAAATCTATTCTTTCCGCAAGCAGTGCCGTAGAATCGGAATGTACCGGTAAAGCAAAATATAAACTGGAAGGTTGAAAGAGAATGGGTGTTTCAACAAGGTTATATTCATCTTGATGTTGATTACCGAAATCCTTGCTGGTAACACCGGCATCGACTTCTCCGATTTTTACGAGTTGAAATACTTCCGAATAGCTATCGACTTCGATAAACGTACAGGTTATTCCAAAGCTCTGAGTAAGAGTTTTAATCCCCTCAGGACCTTCGTAATTTACACTGGCTTGAAGAACGGCAACTTTCCTGCCTTCGAGGTCGATTACAGACTGGATACCAATTCCTTTTCTGGTAAATACTCTCGACCAGCTGGTATATACGGGTTCGAATGTGAACAGATATAAGCGGTTTCTTTCTTCGGTGAAGGCAACGTCCGGCATGATATCGATTTCATTATTAGCGAGTCTTTCCAGACATTGGCTCCATGTGCCGGGAACGTATTTAATCTCCCATCCTTCGGCATTGGCGATATAACTAATGATATCCGGCCAGAATCCCGAAGGATGCCCATCCCTGCCGGTAAATATTTTTGGTTCATTCTCATATATCCCTACGCGGACGATTTTTTGTTCATCCGCGAGGGACGCAATACCCGGAATTAATACAATATAGAGGAAAACGAAAAGAAGAATAAACAGGAATTTATTCTTTATTTTTGTCATTAGCCCAATTCCGGTATATACAATGAGACATAACGATTAGATTATGTATATTATGTTCGGTTTGTATACTCTAACCCTATGAAGTAATTTTGTCAACAAATATTCACACATGCTATACGGTAGGTGAATATTTTGACAGAATATCTGTGTTGACACTGATAACGTCACGTGTTAACATAATCTATCGCATAAATAACGCTATATGCTAATGGTGACATACTTTGTTCGGTCCTAGGTCTGCAATGCTCACACTCTATGGTGACTACGTCCGTCATAGAGGCGGTGAGATAGGAATAGGTAGTCTAATTGCTCTCCTGAGCAACTTCGGTCTTTCCGAGAATTCTATCAGATCGGCGGTTTCGCGTATGTGCCGTGCCGGAATATTGAAGGTCCGCCGCAATAAGTCGCGCAGCTATTATTCACTCAGTGAAGAGGGGCTGGCATTGATGCACAAAGGTGAGAGAAGGATATTCGAACGAAGACGTACGAAATGGGACGGACTCTGGAACCTGGTAGTATATTACATCCCCGAGGAAAACCGTGAAGCACGGGATAGACTGCGTAGAGAACTCTCCTGGATGGGCTTCGGCCCTCTCACCACCGCTACCTGGATATCTCCTCACGATCTGATCGATGAAGTTCTTGAACTTGCCGAAAAGCTAAAAATAAAACCGTTCCTGCAGGTATTTCAGACAAGGACAAAAAATTCAAATAATCCGGCCGGAATCGTCGCCAGGTGCTGGGATCTTCGGAAAATCCACAAACGGTACGATGCATTTATCAAAGAATACCGTAAAAGAATGCAGTCTCATCAGGAACGGCTAAATAAGGGAGATGAAATAGATTCCAGTGAGTACTTCGTCGAGAGATTCAAGTTAATCGACGATTACAGGAGATTACCGTACCTGGATCCCGACCTTCCTGGAGAATTGTTGCCTAAAAACTGGCTGAGAACAGAAGCAATAGACCTGTTCGATGAGTATCACGAAATACTGACCGAAAAAGCCAACCAGTATTTCGATTCAGTCCTGGCGGAATACTAGATCCTGAGAAGCCCTAGCCCGGATAACTTATCCGATGGATCGACGAAATGTTTTACTGCCCACTTTTTCAGACTGTTACTGCCGAACGCGTGTGCCATTAACTCGCTGAAATAGAGTACCGGGACCGGTTCCGCACCGTTATCCTTTGGCTGGCGCATGTCCAGGTTAAGCTGGCATATACCGCAGGCACTAACTATAAGGTCGGCGCCGACATCCTTTGCTCCCTGGACTATTTTCCCTGATAGTTTTTGTACTATCTCAGGAGCCGCAATGGAGAGAGAACCTCCGCAGCAGTCTACCTTATACGACCAGTCAATCACTTCCGCTCCGAGCGCTCTCATTATTTCGTCCATCACCACCGGATTTTCCGGATTATCGAATCCGGTGACTTCCGGGGGACGGACAAGATAACAGCCGTAATACGTAACGACTTTCAGTCCCTGCAGAGGTCTGACGACCTTTTGTCTGATTACATCTATTCCTGTATCCTGGTAAAGAATTTCAAGGATATGGCGTGATTTTTGTGAAAGGCTTAGCCTGGAACCAATGTCTTCTTCTATTTTCGCCTTCAGTTCCATATCTTTAGCGAGTTCATACCCGGCGGTTTTCAACCGAAGCGAGCAGGCAGGGCAGGATGCGACGATATCCAGGTTCATCTTTTCAGCAAGGGCAAGATTACGGGAAGGAAGCGCCAGTGAAAGCTCCTGATTGATAATGTGGCCGGAACTGGCTCCGCAGCAAGTCCAGTCCGGTATTTCCGCAAACTCAATATCGAGATATCCGGCGATTTCCCGGACAGATTCTTCGTATTCTACTGAAGTGGATGTTGCCGTACATCCCGGATAATAAGCATATTTCGTCATTATTCTTTTGCCTGCGGTCGATTCATCAACGACTGAATACTTTCTTGTAAATAGATTTAATCTCCCCGGTGGAGTGTTTTTTCAGGGAAGGCAGCTTAATCTTTCCTTTCTTGAACATGCCCAATGCCAGGGCTGTCAGTTCCTTAATTTTGGGGACGGAAAGGAATTCACGACTCTTCAACTCGTAGCTAATCATCAGGCTGGCTTCGTCGATCCTGCCCCTTTTCTTTATCTGGTCTATGAAAGCCTGGTGAAATTTCAGGATATTACTTACCGAACTGTTTATACCGAATTTTCCCGATTCCTCACGAAGAGTGTCCATAAGCCCGACTATATCTATTTCGTTGGGGCAGCGTGTTGCACAGGTCTCGCATGAAGCGCACAGCCAGATTGTGGTGCTGTTCAACACCCTATCTTTAATTCCCAGCCGTACAAGGTGAATAATCTGGTTGGGGTAATAGTCCATCGCGTAAGCAACAGGGCATCCGTCGCTGCACATTGAACACTGGTAACAGCGATTAAGATACCTGACTTCAGCGGATATCTTCTTTGCGAATTCGTTATTACGAACCGGTATTTTCTCCGTCGTCAGTGGCTGCTGCACTTCCGGCCTTTCCTTTCTTCTTCGGCTGTGTCTTCTTGTCTCTTAGAGTTTGAAGTTCCTCTCTCTGTTCATCGGTTAACCCGAGGTGACCGAGTCTGGATATTTCATCGTTATAATTATTGATTATCGCCGCAAAAGCAGCTCCTTCCGCAGCGGATGCAAATTCAAGCTGGAGCCTGGATGGTTCGATACCTATTTTCTCCAGGCTTTTTCGAGTAATCGGGACGGAACGTATCTGCTGCTGGACACCGGAGATATAGTGACAGTCAGCCGGATGACAGCCGACAACAAGTACGGCATCCATACCTTTCAGAAAAGCATCGTAAACAAATTTGGGATGTACTCGACCGGAACACAGGACTCTTATGGCACGCGTATTCGATGCATACTGAATCCTGGACACCCCGGCAAGGTCTGCAGCTGCATAGCCGCACCAGTTGCATAGAATAGTCAATATCCTGGGCTTGGATTCATCTATCGGCACCGAATAGGCTGCTTCAATCTGCGAGAATATCTGCTGGTCGGTAAAGTGGTTGAGTGATATGGCTTGAGTGGGACAGACGGCATTGCAGACGCCGCATCCCTTACAGGCGGCGGCTATCACGTTAGCAACCTTGCCTTCATCCGTTTCAAGCATTTCGATAGCATTATACGGGCAGCCCCTGGTGCATAGTCCGCAGCCGATACAGTCTTCCCGGTTCACGTCACAAATGGCACCGCTGGCAACGATGGTGTCCTTTGAGAGAATGGTCGCAGCCCGGAGTGCCGCGCCTTTCGCCTGATTAATGGAATCGGGAATATCTTTCGGATACTGTGCCATTCCGCAGAGAAATACACCGTCGGTGGCAAAATCAAGCGGTCTGAGTTTCATATGGGCTTCCATAAAGAAGCCGTCGCCGGTTAACGGAAGTCTGAGTAACTGCGACAATTCCTGGTTGCCGTCGGGAACTACCGGAGTACTCAATACCAGGAGGTCGGGTCTGATTTCACCTTCCATATTGATAGTAGAATCGTAATATTTCAATGAGAGGCTATCACCGTTTATCGATACTTCCGGCTGCTTTTCGGGTTCGTACTGGATGAACAGGACACCTTTATCCCGGGCTTCGAGGTAATAGTCTTCCTTGAACCCATAGGCCCGCATATCGCGGTAAAAAACAGTAACCTCAACATCAGGATTAATCTGTTTAAGCTTTAATGCGTTCTTGAGAGCTTCGCCGCAGCATATCCGGCTGCAATAGCCGTGTTCCTCGTTTCTGGCGCCGACACATTGGATCATAGCCACCTGGTTTATGTTTTCCAGCAGAGTTCCGGAGCTAACCATCTCTTCCAGTTCCTGCTGGGTTACAACACGGGGACTCTGTTCGTAGCTATATTCTACGGGAGTGTATGAACTGCCGCCGGTAGCGATTATAGTGATACCGTGCTGTAATTCTATCGGTTCGGTGTCAGTTTCACCCGTTTTTACCAGTGTGCTCTTGAAGTTACCGATATATCCGGCAAAATTCGTCAGTTCATACCCCTTATAAAGGGTAATATTCTTCTCGTTCTCCACATCGGATATAAGCTGCCGTAAATATGGCTGGACTTCCTGTCCTTCGAGGGTATAGTGAATATGCCTGAGATGTCCGCCAAGTTCGTTTTCTTTCTCAACAAGATAGACCTCGAACCCCTGCCTTGCCAGTGATAGAGCCACATTCATACCGGAAAGACCGCCGCCGAGGACAAATCCTTTAGGATTTACCGGAAGTTCCAGTTCTTCCAATTCCGTCAGGTTACGGGCACGGGCGACGGACATGGCGATGGTATCCTTAGCTTTCTCCGTGGCTTCTTCTTTCTCCATGGAATGCACCCAGGTACAGTGTTCTCTGATATTAGCCATATCCAGGAGATAAGGATTAAGACCGGCTTCACGAAGAGCTTCGCGGAAAACAGTTTCATGGTCTCGCGGGGTACAGGCTGCTACTACTACACGGTTCAAGTCTTTTGACTTGATAGCTTCGGTAATTTTGCGAAGAGAGTCGGACCCGCAGGAAATGGTGTGTTCCTCACTGTATACTACGTCATCAAGGGTAGAAGCGTACTCAACCAGTTCAGGAACATCGGCGACCCCACCGATATTGGTACCGCAGTTGCACACAAATACGCCTATGCGTGGTTCTTCGCCTTCAACGGATTTTTCATCCGGGTAAATTTTGGTCTGAGCAAGTGACCATCTCTGACTCGACAGCAGTTGTGCTGCCATAGCTCCGGAACCGCCGGCAGAGCTTATAGAGTCGGGGATATCTATCGGAGCGGTAAACGCCGCGGCGGGATATATTCCCGGTCTGCCGGTGATTTCATTAGGGGTCAAGCTTTCAATTTCACAGAAACCGTGTTTATTTAACTCGAATCCCATTATTTCAGCCAGAACATTGTTGTCCTTAGCCGGACTCATACCGACGGAGAGTACTATCATATCGAATTCCTCTTCCTGTACGGTGTGGTCGTCGGAGATATAAGTAACAATAAGGTTATTATTCTGCTTGTTTTCTTTTACCGAAGAGATACGTTTTCTGATAAAACGGGCCCCTTCCATTTCTCTGGCTCGATTGTAAAAATCTTCGAATCCCTTACCGAATGTCCTGATATCATTGTGAAAAATGGCTACTTCGGTATCGGGATTGTGGTTCTTCGCCAGAATCATCTGCTTGAGGGCGTAGGTACAGCATATTCCCGAACAATAGGTATTTCCCAGACCGGAATCGCGCGACCCTACGCACTGCAGCCAGGCAATTTTCCTGGGGATTTTACCGTCGGATAAGCGAACAACCTCGCCTTCAAAAGGTCCAGAAGCATTAGACATTCGTTCGAATTCGAGGCTGTTGACGACATTCTTCATTCGTCCGTAACCGTAAGCTCCGGCCAGTTTAGCATCGAATATTTCATATCCGGGGCTGACGATTATAGCCCCGACATGCATTATTCCTCTCTTCTTTTTCTGCTTGAAGTCGATTGCCTTAGCCTGGCAGACGGATTTGCATATGGTGCATTTATCATCGAAATACAGGCAGGCTTCCCGATTAACCGCAGCAGAAGCAGGGATTGCCTGAGGACACCAGATATCGATGGCCTTGGCAGGACCAAGGTTCTCATCGAAAGGATTCGAAACAGTATACGGACAATAGGTAGCGCAGTTCCTGCAGCCGACACAGATATCTTCATCGACATAGCGGGGTTTCCGTAATACCGTAACGGTGAAGTTACCGGCTTCACCTTCAACCTTTTCAACCTCGGTGTTAGCCAGGATTTTAATGTTGGGATGCCGACCGGCATCCGCCATTTTAGGCCCGAGTATTCAGAGGGAACAATCGAGAGTAGGGAAGGTTTTATCCAGCTGAGCCATTTTACCGCCGATCATCGGCGATTTTTCAACCAGATATACCTTAAAACCGGAATCGGCAAGATCAAGGGCCGACTGTATCCCGCTGATTCCTCCTCCTATGACAAGTACTGCTCCTACCGGAGAGTTTGGGGTATCTGTCATTAAAGTTCCTCCACGACTACCGTTTCATCCTCGTCTTCTACTTCTTCTTCCACTTCAACTTCGTCATAGACAAGAGCTTCGGTTTCACACCACTGAACGCATAAAGGGCCGTCTTCCGGCATGGGTTCACCGCACATATCGCATTCCAGAGCAAGACCGGAGTCAGGCTCGTGGAATATTTCCCTGGACGGGCATGCCTGACGGCAGAACGAGCACTCGCCGTATTCTTTTCCATCGATGATTGTTACATTTCTGCCGATACATTCCACTTCGGTATATTTACCGGCTCTTATCGGCAGATAGATATCAGTATCTTCACAGCGAAAGACCTGTATACGCGACCTCGCCGGATTGACGATACTGTATTTCGGTTCGGCGTGGTAGGCTGCGCAGGCCACTTCGCAGGCCCGGCAGCCGGTGCATTTATCAGCATTTACCTTAATCGTTTTGATTGTCCTCGTTCTTTTCATCTTGATCCCTTTACAGCTTAAAATGCGTACAGTATTCAAACATAATTAGAGAATGCCGCGTTTGATGAAATCATCGGCTACGAAATCGAGATTTAATTTTTTAAGCGTTTCTGCGGTCGGTACTCCGTCGCTATTCCACCCGCGATAGGCATAATAGTCATCAAGCAGTTTCTGTTCGAAATCATTATCCCTTACCGCCCAGTGATCAGCAGGCGGTGCTTCATCGACTCTCCGCATACCTCTACGGTTATTCAGGGCTCTAATCAGAGTGCGATTCCTGGTACCGGTTTCCCAGAGTAAATCTTCGTCGAAATTCATACCGGTAGCCAGATTCAGAATAGTAGGAATGTTATGAATATGGTATGCGACCCTGCCGCCGAACTGACCCCTGAAAGACGAAAGAAATCCGCATAGACCGATTGAGTCGTCGATAGTATGCATCATCTCATTCCATTCGGTAATAGCGCAGGAAGCTTCGTTGGATATCTCGTTTCGTTTCTCCCATTCGAGGAAGTATTGCTTGAACTTCTCGTCGGGGACGGCTTCCCAGTTATCGACGAACTCCTGTCTTTCCTCCATAGTCGGCAGCGGGTCTTGTGGGAAAGATCCTTCTATCTGGGTAATAGCCATTTTTTCACCGGTGGCAATCATCAGGAAGTAGGGAGGATTCAATTTACCCAGTTTGATGGGGAGCTGTTCAAATTTCTTTACGGTATTATGGTCGAAAGCTTCGGCGCCATTACCTATCTGCCTGGCAGCGTGATAGACGCCGTTTGCCAGTATGTCGCCGATACCTTCTCTCCTGACTATTTTGTCCATAATATAATAGAACCTGCCCCGGATATCTTCCGGCATACCGGGGAAGTCTTTTTCGGTAAGAATGCCTGCATCGAGAAGTTCGAGTGCAAACGAGATTATCTGAGGAGTTGAATATGCGTCCAGCCCATATTCACAGGCAATCGGGAGAATTTCGTAACTGAAGTCGAGTTCCTGGAATGCAGCCATATGATACGTATCCTTGGCATAACATTTATACGAGAACCTCTTGCGTCCCGGCCAGGAAATTATGTTATGGCATTTCTTGGGGCAGTTATAACAGCCGGTCTGGCGGTCCATATAATCATATTTCCACTTGGTCCACCTGTCCTGTAACTCTTCATTCCAGTAGTTCTTGATACGCGTCCGGGCGTTACCCCAGGCAAAGTTGTTATGGTGAAAACTATCGTCCTCATCTATCGCCATCCAGTCGCCTACGTTTTCGCTGGCGTTGATGGCGTTTCTCAGCCCCATGCATAACTCAAACAGTTCGGCAGGTTTGGCAATGTGAATATCCTGGGTGCCACGTACCGCTATCGCTTTAACTCGCTTGTCTCCCATTATCGCACCGACACCGGCACGTGAAGCAGCGGCGTCGCTGTGGTCGATAGAAGCGGTATAAACGCGGTTTTCGCCGGCAAGACCGATAGCCGCTACCTGAGCTTTCTCCTGGTCGAGTTCTTCTCTGATAAGAGTAGCTGTCTCTCTAGTGCCTTTTCCGCTGAGATGGCTGGCGTCCCGTATCTCAACCTTATCATTGTGAATCCAGATATATACGAGAGAAGGAGCTTTCCCTTTTAGGATTATCTTATCGTAACCGGCGTACTTAATTTCGGGGCCGAAATAACTTCCCATCAGGGAGTGGGCCTGAAGGTTTGTCTGGGGAGAAAATGTATTAACTGCGACCCGGTTTGCTCCGGGAACAGGAGTCCCATGCAACAAACCGGTGCTGAAAATGAGGAGGTTATCTTCGGAAAATGGTTCGGTTTCAGGAGGAACTCTGTCCCAGAGTATTTTGGCTGCGGTACCCTGTCCGCCAAGAAATAACTCGGTGTTTTTAATATCCGTCTCTACCTTTTCGATGTTTCCCGTGGTAAGGTCGATCTCAAGGTTATATCCAGTCTCTCCGTACCTCATCTGCAAGCTCCCTGAAGATTACTCAAACTAATATCGGCTGCGGTGGTGATTAGTCACATATGTCCTGATGAAAGAATGTTTTATCTCTTGGTATGTCAAAAAATTCACTCTGCGTGTATACAACGTCATATGAATAGTAACATTTACTGGACTGTCTGTCAATAATAATGATGATAATTTACCTATAAAATAGTAACATATATTTATAAAGGGAATCCATGATTAAAACCGGTGTATATAGATGGTTTTCAGGCTCGATATGCGACGATTACTATTGACATATGTAGCCGGACATGTCATTATGAATATGACGTTATTTATACGCTCCCAAGTAATAATGACATACAAATTCAATCGGAAATATATGAAATCGTACGGGAAAGGTACGGAATAAGATGCAGGCGTTAACACCATACCCGGAAGTGATCGACCTTATCAAGGAAGAAGGCGGGGACCTTCTTAAATTGTGCTACCAGTGCGGGACCTGTTCGGCCACCTGCCCGTGGAACCTGGTAAAGAGTTTTATCGTCCGTAAAATTATGCACCAGGGTCAGCTGGGTCTAATCGATTTTGAGAGTGAGGAACTCTGGATGTGTGCGACCTGTAAAGCCTGTGTGGACAGGTGCCCCCGGGGCGTGGCTATTATCGATGTAATGCGAGCAATGCGACGAGCGATTGTTGAGTTCAGCGTCGGCGGTATACCCGATAGTCTGAGAATATCGATGAAAAATATATCGGCAACAGGAAATCCTCTCGGTGAATCCGAGGAAAACCGTACCGACTGGGCTAAAGACCTTGACGTTAAGCAATATACCAGAGGTATGGATGTGCTGTATTTCCCTTGCTGTATTCCTTCATACGACCCCAACGTACAGAGAGTAGCAAGGGCGACCGCCAGCCTTATGAAAAAGGCCGGTGTTAATTTCGGCATACTCGGGACGGCAGAAAGGTGCTGCGGTGAAAGCGTCCGTAAAGCGGGAGACGAGAACCTTTTCAAAACACTGGCCGAGACAAACATAAGCAACTTCAAGGACGCCGGTGTGACGAAGATAGTAACCACGTCATCCCACTGCTACAATACCTTTAAAAACGAATATCCGGAGCTTGGCGGCGAATTCGAAGTACTTCATTCTACCCAGTTTATCGCCGGGCTTATCGAAGAGGGAAAAATAAACTTTACCAAAGAGATAAACAAGAAAGTCACATATCACGATGCCTGTTATCTCGGCAGACATAACGGTGTCTATGATGAGCCCAGGAAAGTTCTCCAGAGTATCCCTGGTATTGAGCTGGTAGAGATGGCCGATTATCGCGAAAACAGCCTGTGCTGCGGCGGCGGCGGAGGAAGGATATGGATGGATACCAAGAAAGGTGAACGTTTCAGCGATTTACGAATCGATCAGGCGGTAGCAACAGGAGCGGAAATCCTGGCTGCAGCCTGCCCCTACTGCATTCTCAACTTCGAAGACGGTCTTCGTTCGGGAGATAACGAAGACGCTCTGATAATAAAAGATATTGCCGAACTTGTTAACGAAGCAATATAGCGAAGTTTGGAGGCCCGTTCAATGGATGAGAAACCTCGAATCGGCGTTTACGTGTGCCACTGTGGGCTGAATATTGCCGGTGTTGTCGATGTAGCATCGGTTGCCGAATATGCAGCCGGCCTTCCCAACGTAGTAGTTGCGAAAGATTATATGTATATGTGTTCCGACCCCGGTCAGAACATGATAAAGGACGATATAAGGGAATACAACCTTAACAGGGTCGTTGTCGCGTCCTGTTCCCCCATGCTCCATGAACATACTTTCAGAATTGCCTGCCAGGAAGCCGGAATAAATCCGTACATGTTCGAAATGGCGAATATTCGGGAGCAGGATGCCTGGGTAACAGCGGATAAGGAAATCGCTACCGAAAAAGCCAAGTCGATGGTGGAGGCTGCAGTCCGCTGGGTACAGCACCAGCAGCCGCTGGAAGTCAGGGAAGTGTCGGTCAATCCCAGTGTCATGGTTGTCGGCGGCGGTATTGCCGGAATGAGGACGGCACTGGATATTGCCAATTCCGGTAATAAGGTATATCTGGTCGA
Source organism: Dehalococcoidales bacterium (assembly GCA_034416335.1). Taxonomy (GTDB): domain Bacteria; phylum Chloroflexota; class Dehalococcoidia; order Dehalococcoidales; family UBA2162; genus MGML01. The sequence goes on along the minus strand of DAOULV010000010.1, from coordinate 112,373 downwards.
ACGTGAACCAAGTATCGGCGGACATATGGCACAGTTCGATAAGACTTTCCCCACACTGGACTGCGCGAGCTGTATTTTTACGCCACTGCTTAGTGAAGTAGGGCGCAACGAAAATATTGAGTTAATGGCCTACAGTGAAGTCGAGGAAGTAAGCGGTTATATCGGAAACTTCACGATAAAGGTCAGGAAGAAAGCCAGGTATATCGATGCCGATAAATGTACCGGCTGCGGCACCTGTGTAGAAAAATGTCCATACAAAGTCGTCAGTGATTTTAACGAAGGGATGAATGAAAGAAAAGTCGTATACATTCCTTTTGCCCAGGCGGTGCCGAACGTAGCAACGATAGATGCAGAACACTGTAAATTCCTTGACGACGGTAAGTGCGGCGCCTGTAAGAAATTCTGTCAGGCTGAAGCTGTAGATTTCGATCAAAAAGACGAAATTGTAGAGTTCGATGTCGGAGCTGTAATTCTTGCCACAGGTTATGATTCCTTCGACCCATCACAGATAGAACAGTACGGTTACGGAGAATATGAGAACGTCATAACCGCTCTCCAGTTCGAGAGAATGAGCAATGCGTCCGGACCTACGCTCGGGCAGATCCAACTAAAAGACGGTTCGACACCGGAAAGCGTGGCGATAGTCCATTGCGTCGGCAGCAGGGATACCAACTACCACGAGTATTGTTCGAGGGTATGCTGCATGTACGGCTTGAAGTATTCGCACCTGATACAGGAAAAAACCGAAGCCACTGTATACCAGATGTACATCGATATGAGATGCTACGGAAAAGGATACGAAGAATTTTACAAAAGGCTTTCCGATGAAGGCACCAATTTTATCAGGGGAAAAGTCGGTCAGATAACGGACAAGGCTATTAATGACGAAGAGCAGGGAAAACTTATCGTGGTTGTCGAAGATACCTTACTAGGCAGCCTGGTCAGGGTTCCGGTAGATATGGTGGTGCTATGTACTGCCCTGGAACCGCGAAAAGATGCCAACGAAGTAGCTCAGCTTTTCGGTATAAACCGCAGCGCCGACGGATTTTTCCTGGAAAGGCACCCGAAACTGGATCCGGTAGCTACCATGAGTGACGGACTGTATTTGGCCGGATGCTGCCAGGGCCCCAAGGATATACCGGATACGGTAGCCCAGGCTTCAGCCGCGGCTGGTAAAGTCATTTCTATGATCAGCCGGGGCAAGGTGGAAGTTGAAGCCGCAACAGCTTTCGTGGATAAGGAAGTTTGTACCGGATGCGCCCAGTGTGCCGCCGTATGTGCTTATAAAGCAATCGACATCGATGAAAAGACAAAACTGGCGGAGGTAAACGAAGCCCTGTGTAAAGGCTGCGGGGCCTGCGCCGTGACCTGTCCTTCCAGCGCGATCCAGCAGAAAAACTGGACCCCGAAGCAGTTTTTCGAGAAAGTCGACGCGGCAACCCGGGAGTACGTATAGAGAGAGTTAATGGCAGACAGTAAAGAGCAGTCGGTTCTAGTCATCGGTGCCGGCGTTGGCGGTGTAAAAGCATCTCTCGACATGGCTGAATTGGGGTTGAAGGTCTATCTGTGCGACCTGAGTCCGGATATCGGCGGGACGCTTATGCAGATGGACAAGTGGTTCCCGAACAGCCACTGTGGAATGTGCCAGATGCTGCCGCTGGTCGTCGGTGACGAATCCGTTCAGTTCTGCCTGCGCCGCGGGCTTAATCATCCCAATATCGAATTTTTACCGCTGACCTCCGTTGAAAGACTGGATGGCCAGGCCGGTGATTTCACGATAAACCTGAAAAAAACACCGATGGGCGTGAACAGAGACCTCTGCTCGGGATGCGGTTTGTGCACGGAAGTCTGTCCGGTAGAGGTCGACAGCGAGTTCAATCAGGGCCTTGAGAAACGTAAAGCTATATACGTGAGAAACCCGATGGTTGCCGCAAACGCATACCTGATCGACTGGAACAACTGCACGAAATGCGGTCTGTGCGCCGACAGTTGCCCCAATAATGCTATCGATCTGGAGGCACAGGAAGAAAATATTGAAATAAAGACCGGCGCCGTCGTACTCTCGACAGGCTTCGAGGAATTTAACGCGAAGCTGACGAGTGAATACGGTTATCAGAGATACCCCAATGTGCTGACAAGTATAGAAATGGAACGACTGTTAAGTCCTTCAGGGCCAACAGGCGGAGAACTGACGCGGCCGTCCGACGGTAAGGTGCCTTCGTCACTTGCGTTCCTGCAGTGCGTAGGCTCGAGGGAAATGGAGTACAACTACTGCTCATCAGCCTGCTGCATGTACGCCATCAAGGAGGCAGTCCTGGCAAAGGAAGCGAATCCTGATATAGATATTACAATTTTCTATATGGATATCAGGGCTTTCGGGAAAGGCAATTATAAATATTTCCTCGAGGCGAAAGATAAATACGGTATTAAGTTCGTGAGAAGCAGAGTCCCGGTTATCAAGAGAGACCCTTTAAAAGATAACATTCTGCTGATGGCGAAGAATGAAGACGGCAAGATAACGGATTACAGTTTCGAGATGGTGGTACTGTCGGTCGGACAGGTGCCGCCGCCGGGTTTTTCCGACTTGAGTGCAGTTCTCGGACTGGAGACGAACCGGTGGGGATTCTGTGAAAGCAGCGTTTTTTCACCGGTAGAGACAAGCAAAGAAGGAATATACGTCTGCGGCTCGGCATCGGCTCCTAAAGATATTGCCGATACACTGGTAGAAGCAGGAGCAGCGTCGAACAGGGTGATGGCACTGCTGTCTCTGCCTTCTCGTGCTGAAATAGTAGAGGAAGAGGCAGTTGAAGAAACGGACGAAGAAACCGGCACCGCAGTCATCGTGTGCAGCTGCGGTGATGAAATCAGTTCTGTTGTCGATATAGATGGTATCCTGGAATACAGCCGGGGACTGCCGGGTGTTGTTTATGCATCGAATTCCGAATTCTTATGCAGGAAAGACGGATTCGAGAAACTCGCCGAGGAAGTTAAGAAATCAAAGGCAGGTAAACTGGTAATAGCCGCCTGTCCTACCTCCATTATAGGCAGGCAGGTAAACCAGGCATTAAAAGAAGCCGGACTTAATAATATATTCACCCAGTTTATCAATCTCAGGGAAGGAGTCGCCTGGGTACATAAAGAAGAACCCGAAGCTGCAACCGAGAAAGCTAAAAAGCTTATCGCAATGGCGGCAGAGAGAGCACGGCTGCAGAAATTAACTTCCGGTCAGTCAACCTCGGTACAGGGAGGAGCTCTTGTAATAGGCGGTGGTCTAAGCGGAATGGTTGTCGCTCTGTCGATTGCGGAGCAGAGCTATGAAGTCCACCTGGTAGAGAAGTCTGATGAACCTGGCGGCAATCTCCGGCATATCCACACCACAATAGCAGGCGAAGACCCGCAGAAGCTGCTTTCCGACTATATCAACGCCATTAATGAGAACCCACTGGTAAATATATACTATGGCGCAGAGGTAACGCAGTTTTCCGGATATGCAGGAAATTTTGATGTTACAGTTACCAGAGATGAAGAAGAAACACCACTGCAGGTTGGTTCGGTTATAGTAGCGACAGGCGGCAGAGAATACAAACCGGAAGAGTATTCCTATAATGAAAGCGACAATATTCTTACCCAGTCCGAACTCGAAGAAAAGTTGAGTTCCGGAGATATCACGGCAACACAACTCGATTCAGTCGTTATGATCCAGTGCGTCGGCTCGAGAAATGAAGAAAGACCTTACTGCAGCCGTATCTGCTGCAGCCAGGCGATAAAAAACGCCATCGAAATCAAGAAGCAGAATCCTGAATGCCAGGTTTTTGTTCTTTACCGCGATATTATGAGCTACGGTTTCCTGGAGGAATATTATACTAAAGCCAGGGAAGTCGGCGTCATATTTGTGAGATATGAAACGGAAAATGAACCACGGGTAAAGCCTGTTGAAAGTAAAGTCTCCGTAGAATTCGACGAACCGGTTTTGAATGACAGGATAAGTATAGAAGCCAGCCTGGTAGTGTTAAGCCCGGCGGTTTTATCTCAAGACAGCAATACCGAACTGGCAGAAATGCTTGACCTTGAACTGACGGAGAATGGATTCTTCAAGGAAGCGGAAATAAAATTCCGTCCCGTGGACTTTACCCATGAAGGGATTTATGCCTGCGGACTGGCTTTATATCCTGGAAACATCAGTGAGAGTATCGCTGAGGCGCAGGCTGCCGCACAGAGAGCGGTAACACTGCTCAGCAGAGATTACCTGCAGGCATCGCCGATTGTTGCCGAGGTTAATCCCAGGTGGTGTACCGGCTGTGAAATATGCGTAGAAGCCTGTCCTTACGGAGCGCGGATTAAAGATGCGGGAAAAGGAATCGTGGTGGTTAGAGAAGCATTATGCCAGGGATGCGGTGCCTGCGCCGCAGTATGCCCGAGCGGAGCCACAAAGATGAGGCAATTCACCGACAAGCAGGTATTCTCGATGATAGATGCCGGAATATAGACAGGGAGACTGACAATGACTGAAAAATTCGATCCTGTAATAGTTGGGTTTTTCTGTAACTGGTGTACGTCGACAGCAGCTGATCTTGCCGGTACCAGCAGGATGCAGTATCCGGCAAATGTAAGGGCAATCAGGACGATGTGCAGCGGTTCGGTAGACCCGGTCTATATTCTCAGGGCATTGTTGAGCGGTGCCGATGCCGTAATAGTCGGCGGATGTGCTCCCGGAGACTGTCACTATGTTTCCGGTAATTACAAGACACGCCGCAGAATAACGGCTTTAAAGACTATCCTTAAATCACTCGGACTCGATGAAGACAGGGTCTGGTTGCGATGGATAAGTGCCTCCGAGGGCGGAAAGTTCGCCGAAACGATGAAAGAAATAACTGAGGAAATGAAAAAGAAAGGTCCTAATCCTCTGAAAAAACAGTGGACGGTCTAGAGAGGAGAATATGGTGCGAACTGCTGTTTTAGAAACAAAAAAAGAGGGTATGCTTGAATCGATAAGGCAGTTTCTTAAAGGTCTACTTGAGAAAGAGCTGGTAAATGCAGTACTGGTTCCGGTCGAATTACCGTCCGGTAATAATGTTGTGCAGACACTGGTAAGCAATCCCGATAAACTCAGTGCAGCGAATCCACTCGCCCCGGTACTGCCGGTCAATTCGGCACGTATCGTATCCTCCATCACCAGGACCGGCTCCAGCCAGAGGAAAATCGCCGTCGTTCTCAGGTCCTGCGAATTAAGAGCAGTCATCGAACTGGCTAAGCTAAAGCAGGTTACACTGGATAATCTGCTGTTAATCGGTATCGATTGCTTCGGAACATATTCCATTAATGATTACAATACACTGGTAGAAGAAGGAAAATCCCCGACAGAGAATGCGCTCGGCAAGGTCAGGGAAGAAAAAGAAGACGAACTGCTGAGAGAAGCCTGCCGGGTATGCGAATACTTTTACCCGATGAATGCGGATATCATTATCGGACTCGCGGGAATGGATACCGGTAAAGCGGTGCTGATACAGGCAGCGACCGAGCAGGGTGAAAAAGTGCTGGATGCCCTGGAACTCCAGGAAAGTAACGATGAGGAAAAGCGGCAGGCCGCGATTGAAGATATTACCGCGGAGAGAGTAAAGAAGAGAGACGAATTGTTCGAGAAGACAAGCCAGGAAATGTCGGGAGAAGAGAAACTTCTCCCGGTGTTCGCCCGCTGCGTTAACTGTCATAACTGCCGTGATGCCTGCCCCATATGTTACTGCCGTGAATGTCTTTTCGACTCACCGACATTCGAATTCGGCGCAGACAAGTATCTGGACTGGGCGGAGAGAAAAGACGCGCTCAGGATGCCGACAGATACGCTGCTGTTCCATCTTACCCGGCTGAACCACATGGCAAGTTCCTGTGTCGGCTGCGGCCTGTGCCAGGAAGCCTGTCCTAACGAGATACCAGTATTCAGTATATTCAGGATGGTGGGTGACAGGGTACAGGAAGCTTTTGAATACGTACCGGGCAGAAGTCTCGACGAGGAAATGCCGTTGTCAACCTTCAAGGAAGACGAATTACAGGAGGTAGGCTACGAGTAGTATAAAAATTGCCGACCGGAACGGAACTCAACCCGTCGATGCAGGTTTTGCACAGCAGATAAGAGATGCCAGTAAGGAGCCGCTCGACCGCTGTTACCAGTGCTTCACCTGTAGTCTGGGATGTCCCGTGTCGAAATATATGGACTTTCATCCCGACCAGATAATCAGGATGGTGCAGTTCGGTCTGAAACAGCAGGTTCTAACCAGTGAAGCTATCTGGGTCTGTCTCGGCTGTGAGACCTGTGTTGCCAGGTGCCCTAACGAGATAGATATCCTGAGGGTAATGGATACGCTTAGAGAGACCGCACTGAAAGAGAACGTCGCCGGGAAGGGCAGGAAGATTCAGCAGTTTCACAAGGCTTTCCTGTATCCCATAAAAATATTCGGCAAACAGTATGAACTCGGGCTGATAGCCTACCTGATATTGAAGACGCTTGATTTCGGCGACCTTGGTCTCGGCATAAAAATGATTTTAAGAAACAAGCTGCCTTTTATTCCCTCAAGGATAAAAGGATTAAAGCAAATAAAGAAAATATACGATAAGACGAGATTGGAATAAACATGGATACGGTAAAGTACGCATACTATCCAGGCTGCAGTCTGGAATCGCAGTTAGCGAAAGAATTCGATCTTTCGGCAAAGGCGGTGTCCAGGGAATTAGGTATAGAACTGGAAGAACTGGAAGACTGGAATTGCTGCGGAGCTTCATCGGGTCACAGCACCAATACGGCACTGAATCACGCTATAGTGGGCAGGAACCTTGCCCTGGCAGAAAAACAGGGACTGGATATTGCAGCAGCCTGCCCGGCTTGCTACGTACGTCTCAAGCACACACGTCACGCAGTACTTGAAGATGCCGAGACAAAAGCCAGAATGGTCGATGCAATCGATATGCCTTATGAAGGCAAGTACGACGTACGCCATCTACTCGACATAATGGTTAACGATGTCGGTCTGGATGCGATAAGAGAGAAGGTGGTAAAACCTTTGACCGACCTGAAACTTGTATCTTATTACGGATGTTTCCTGATAAGACCGCCTAAGGTCGTGGCCTTCGATGATCCGGAAAATCCACAGTCTATGGATAACCTGCTTTCAGTACTCGGAGCCGATGTGAGAGACTGGTCGGGGAAAGTGGACTGCTGCGGTGGAAGCCTGGCACTGACGAAGAGAGAGATTGTTATCGGACTGGTGGAAGACCTTATAAAGATGGCAAGAGATGTCGGGGCGGAAGCGCTGGTCGCAGCCTGTCCGCTATGCAATATGAATGTAGACGGCAGGCAGAAACTATCGAGTAATCCATTGCCCGTATTTTATTTCACGGAGTTGATGGGGCTGGCGATGGATCTTCCCGGTTCAAACAAATGGTGGAAGAAACATATTGTTTCGCCGGTCAAGCTGCTGAAATCACACAACCTCATCTAGGGAATCCTGATTATTTAACCTTTATCTTATGTAGCGTTACAACCATGTATGTTTCCCGCATCTTGTATACGTCTCATATACCAAACGGAGTAACTATCCGGTACCAGTTACGAGAAACTGCTAAATAAGTATAAAATATGTACAAATTCTGATAGTATCTTATAAAGGATACTTCATCTTTAATGAAAAGACACACAATTACACGAATTCTTGCATTCGGTGGGATCATCGCTCCAATCCTGATGATATCTCTGATTTTTATCGCTGCGGCTAATACACCGGGATACAGCCATATTCACGATACGATAAGCAAGCTGAGTGAACAGGGAAGCGAACATCCGGGACTGATGAACGCAGCATTCATCGCATACGGAGTCCTCGTTATAGGTTTCTCATACGCGTTATATATTCATTTAAGGCATGGTTTCAAGGCTCATCTCGCCTGGATTGCTATTATGATATACGGGATGTGTATGGTACTGGCTGGCTTTTACCAGGATATTCCAGGAGGTGAAGGCACCCCTCTGAATCCGGAAGGTATCACACATAATGCCGTCATTATAGTTTCCTGCGTTTCGTTTCTTATCGGTATGTGGGCTTTTGCCGGGAGTGTGTATAACAGGAAGTCATGGTTCGGTTTTACCTGGTTCACAGTTATCGCATCGTTTGTCGGACTCATCCTGTCCGTAGTGTTCGCAATCCAGTCTTATATACCGGCTTCAGGACTCATGCAGCGGTTGTTCTATTCGGTGATACTTATATGGATTGAAATCGTATCGATATGGCTTTTCAGGCTGTCATTCAAAGAAGATTAGCGGTTCAATCCGCCTGTTTATAAAAACGGATGTCGTTATACTCAACGGCGATAACCACCTTATCACCAGTGTTATACAGCTTCGTTGAAACCGGAACCTGGACGATAATCTCCTGCTGCGCCGCACCATAATCGACTGTCACATCGTACCTTATGCTGGAGCCGAAATAAGATACACCTGTTATTATCCCATTGATACCGGAACTGTTTTCAGGAAGCAGAGTGATCCTCTCCGGTCGAACGGCACAGGTTATTCTACCGGGCACAATCTCACTGTTTTCCGGAATAGTATATTTATAGCCCAGCATCCGTAGTTCGCTGCCGGCTATTTCGCCGGGAATGAAATTACTGTTTCCGACGAATGACGCAACGAATGCAGTAGCAGGATTTTCATAAATATCCCGGGGTGTACCGATCTGCTCGATAACGCCGTCATTCATTACCACGATGCGGTCTGCAATACTCATTGCTTCTTCCTGATCGTGAGTCACGTATACCGTAGTAATTCCCAACTTACTCTGGATACGCTTAATCTCGACACGCATATCGGCACGAAGCCTGGCGTCAAGGTTGGAAAGAGGTTCGTCAAGGAGGAGTACACGCGGTTCGATAACAAGCGCCCGTGCCAGGGCGACTCTCTGCTGCTGTCCGCCTGATAATTCGTGAATACGCCTGTATTCATATCCGTTCAGTCTTACCAGTGAAAGCGTATTATTGACTCTGGTATTAATATCTTCCCTGGAGATATGTCTTCGCCGCAGACCGTAAGCGACGTTATCGAATACATTCATGTGGGGGAAAAGGGCGTAGTTCTGAAATACCATGCCGAGGTCTCGTTTCTGGCAGGGCAACCCGGTAATATCATCACCGGAAAGGATAATATTACCACTGTCCGGTTCAAGTAAACCGTTAATTATCTTCAGAAGGGTAGTCTTACCGCAGCCGGAAGAACCGAGAAGACAGCACAATTCACCTTTACATATTTCAAGTGAAAGGTTTTTAAGAACCTCGAGACTGTTAAAGCTCTTATGAATATTATTTATTTCAAGGTCTATCATACCTGTCCCTGCCCTGATATTATTCTTCGAAACCATAACTGAGTAGCCTGCCTTCTGCTGACTAAATATATTGTCACTGCACCGAAGGCCGCAAGGAGCAGCATTACTACCGAAAAAGCCGCAGCATCGCCCCAGTCGTTGCGGACAACCGCTTCGAATACGTCAACGGAAAGGAGCTTGGTACCGGGCGTAATGATAAAGATAATTGCTCCGAGTGTTTGAACGGTTGCGATAAATGCCCAGGCAGCGGTAACCATCAATGCCGAACGCGACATGGGCATTATGATATTAAAGAAGGCAGTAATTTTAGATGCACCGAGAGTCGAAGCGGCGTCTTCTACAGCAGGGTCCTGCTGTGAAAGTACGCTTACGCCGGCACGTAGTCCCAGCGGGAGTTCTCTGATTATGGTACAGGCAATGACTATCGCCCACGTACCGGCTAGTAGAATAGGCGACCGGTTGAAAGCAATGGCGAAACCCACTCCCATAAACGTACCCGGTATAGCAAAGGGAAGTGTTGTCAGCCAGTCAAGCAGTCTCTTTCCCCGAAATTCTACTCTCGTGACGAGATAGGCGATAAGTATGCCGAGAAAACTTACTGTAACCATCGTTGCAGCGGCAAACACCAGGGTGTTAATCGTACTGTTCCACCCCCGTTGCGGTAATATCTGAAAATGCTGCCAGGTAAGGCCGTAATCGCCGCCGATATGTCTGGTAAAAGCGGCAAGAAACACTGACACGAGCATCATTACCACCACCAGAGAAAAGATACCGGACACCGTCCACAGAATACTCTTCAGCGGTTTACTCAGTTTAAGTTCCTTTCCCCAGTCACCTTCCGCCTGTTGGCGTACGTCCCTAGTACGGGCCTGTCCTTTCGTGTAAAGCCAAAACGCAACCACACTGATGATAAGGAGGATCATGTTGAGTGTCGCCGCCATTTCCATATTATAAGTACCTATAAGCTGGGTATAGGAAGCCGAAGCAAGGGTATCGAAATCACCGCCGACAATCATCGGCGTACCGAAATCCGCTGTCGAGCGCATAAACGTTAACAGAAAAGCCGCGATAATGCCCGGACGGAGCAGCGGGATCGTTACACCACGCAGTACCTCCCATTCGTTGGTGCCGAGACTTCTGGCAGCGTCCTCCAGCCGGCTGTCCAGTGTAACCATCGTCGCCGAAATGAGGAGAAACGCTGTTGTAGTAAGGTCAAGACTCTGCAGTATCAGGACACTTTTCCAGCTATAGACATCCCATTCTATACCCATGAGTTGATAGCTTATTACGCCGTTTCTACCGAAAAGAAAAATATAAGCAATCGTAGTAACGAATCCCGGAATAATTATCGGTAATACTGCCGATACTGCGAATAATTTACGAAAGGGTGCAGTGGTTTTGAAAACCACAACGGCTATTATCAGTCCGAGTGTCGTGGACAACAGAGCGGCTCCAAGTGCAACGAGGGCGCTGCTGCCGATAGTGCCGTACAGGTGTGGCTTCGTAAAGACTTCAACATAGTTATCCAGACTGAAAGAACCGTCCGCCACAAAGCTTTTCTGTAATACACTGACAGTAGGGTAAACGATGAATATCCCCAGCAATACCAGAAATACGGCAGGCAGTATATATTTTTTTGTTCGCATATTTATCCCGAATATGATTACCGGCAGCCGGATACAGCGGTATAATGCACCGACTGCCGTATTGGTACGAGTCCGGTTTACTGTTTACTGGTACTGGGGATAACGGTTATTGAACTCCTCTATTACTCTATCACGTTCATTACCCCAGTAAATAATGTCGTAAGCAATAAGGTTCAGGTCCGAAAGACGCGGGACACCCTCGATGGTTTCCACATCGGTTGTCGGGACACGGGGGCTTGCCTCCATAAGGACGGCCTGCCCTTCGTCGGAAAGACACCAGTCAACAAACTTTTTTGCATTTTCGGGATGTTTTGCACCGCTGATAATAGCCACAGGCGACGGCCATGCAAGTACTCCATCGGAAGGGAATATCGACTGCAGAGAAGCTTCGGGATTATTCAGAGGCAGGTTATGGGGGTCGGGTACGATACCGACGCTGAATTCTCCCGCCATAGCCAGCTTGCCCGGAGCCGAACCGCTTTTCTCGAGGAACGGTATATTGGCATACATCTTATCGAGAAATTCCCATCCTTCTTCCTCACCGAATACCTGGAGTATTCCGGATACGGTGGTATAAGCAGTACCGGAAGTGTTCGGATTGGACGCCATCAGTTCATCTTTTAATGATGGATCAGCAAGGTCAACCCATGATTCGGGGATTTTCACTCCTTTATCGGCTGCACGGTCAGGATTTGCCAGGAAACCGACAATTACCAGTGACAGACCCGTCCAGTAACCATCGGCGTCTTTAAAAGCCGCATCGACTTTACCGGCATCAGGGGAAATATAAGGCTGTATCAGCCCTTCTTCCTTTGCCTGTATAAAGGCATCGGAGCCACCGCCGAACCAGATATCTGTTTGGGGGTTTTCCTTTTCGGCCTGGAGACGGGTAAGTACTTCACCGGAGGACATCGTAAGCAGTTCGACCTTTATACCGGTTGCTTTTTCAAATTCCGCGGCAATGATATCGGGATTGCCGTAAGCAACGTACATGCTGAGTACTTTTTCTTCCTGTTTCGTCGTTTCTTCTGCTGCAGTTTGTTCCGTTTCCTTTTCGGAACTGCTGCAGGCGGCAAACGGTAGCAGGGAGACAATCACCGCCATGGAAAGGAGCACCGGAAGAAATTTCAGTTTATTTTTCATACCATATCCTTTCTTATTTTTTATCGTTGATATAATCCAGTAGAAGTTTTCGTGTATCGAAAGCTTCTCGCACATCGTCGAGTTCGATCGTCCACCACCTGCATTCGGTTTCAAGGAGGGTATCGATAATGTTTTCCATACCCGAAATATCTTCAAAAGGATGATGCCTGTCTTCTTCACGAGCATACATATGAATTTCCCTGAGCCTTGACCTGAATTTATCTATAATCTCGAGTACGGTACCTTTTCCAGATCTTACATACTCCGATGAAACTGCATGCCCCATATCCATGGTAATCATCGAACCGGCTTCTTCAGCCCAGGCGACAATATTATCGGGATCGCTCGTCGGACCTTTTTTCAGGTTTTCAAGGCAGACCGTAATATCTTTCTCTTTTGCATACATTGTTAATTCTTTGAGGTTAGCAACTGCGGTCCGGCTGTTAAAGGGAATGCTCTGGGAGAGATTAAGATGAACGGTTATTACAGGCTCTCCGATTCCCGCCATAGCTTCGATTGTACTCATATGGACTTTAAGCGCCTCAGCGGCTTTGTCGTAATCTCCGTTGCCGAGTTCGTAACCAAAGAACCTGGTATGAAAGCGTACCGGAATCCCTTTTCCCACAAACGGCTTAACCTGTTCCGATATCAGTTCCGGTGAAAGCGGATCGGGTGTATATTCAAGAGCGAATCCGTTTTCATCAGCCCATTTGAATCTATCAGGGTATCCGGAAGCTTTAACGGAAAGAGCTATGGTAAGATACCGGCTGCCACCATCATTCATCGTCGATTCGGATGGCTCGTCAAAGTTGATTCGTCCTTTTACGGGCAGCATGTCAGATTCCAAAAGTTCACCTTTTCAGACTGAGCGATAAGTACCGTTTATAGTAACTATCAGCAATCATTATACACAATCCGAAAGGTGCTGACAATACCGTAAAAAAGAAATGTTTAAATTTGGAAATCAGGGGGTCTATTCAAGCGAACCAAGAAATTCTGAAATAGTCCTGTAGATTGAAGAATACCATAACCACAGCGTTACATGGCCAGAGGGAATCCATAAAATTCGAGGTCTGCCGATCGCGTCCCAGAGTTCGGTTACCGTTTCTTTGTGAAGGTATTTATCTTTCTTGGCATTAATCATAAGGACAGGTTTATTACGAAGATTATCTGCGAAAGTAAGGGGATCGGAGTAAAAACTGACATCTTCCGAATCGACGTTTTCAAATCCGTATTTTTTCACCTCTTCGAGATATCTTTCGTACTTCTCCAGAACGGCATTATGTTCGGCTTCGGTGCGGGGGTATTTTTTGCGGTACTGGCTGCTCTTGCTTAACCAGGATATCTTGTTGGCATTGCCGCCGGTGACGATTAATATTCCGGCATTTATCCGATTTTCCACTCCCATTGTAATCGCAGAGACAAATCCGCCGAAACTTATACCCAAGACGTAGATTTTGTCTTCGTCTATCTCACTTCTGTCTGATGCCCAGTCTATAATATGACGGATATCGACGACAGATACGCGATAGACTTCAAACCACTGTCTAGAAGTCAGGTAGGGCATGCTGGTTTTGTACTCTTTCGGAAGGCGTTTGGAATGGATGGAAAGGTAAGGAACGAAACAGGCTACACCCTGCCTGACAAATTTCCTGGCAAGTAATTTACAGGGTATTACCGAGTAATCGCCCATTCCGTGAGTGAGTATCATTAAGGGATGTTTCCCACCGGATTTCGGAAGATAATAGTCACCCGGTATTACGGCGTTTTCGGGGAAAGCTATGTCAAGTGTATTTTGTAACCTGACTTCGTATTGATAATAATCCCGCGTCTCTTTTTTGAGACGTATTTCAGCCTGATATTCTGACTTTTCATATGAATATGGATTCAATTGTCAGTGTCTCCGTCAAGGATTTAAATAATAATAACACACATTATTGACTGTAAGCCGTCAATCTAGTATTGTGTGTAAACATTGATTCAACCATACAGAATTAAAATACAGAGGAGGAATACTGTTAAATGGACGGAAGTAAAGCTACCGACGCTCTTATAAAGAATATACTCGAGACAAAATATGAAAATATCCCGCAGGAAACGATTGATAATACCAAGAGACGCATCCTCGATATGATCGGCTGCATTATCGGAGGAGCGAAATGTGATGGAAGTAAAGAACTGGCTGATGTGGTCGGCAGATGGGGCGGGAAAGAAGAATCAACCATGCTCGGTTACGGATACAGAGGGCCTTCGCACGACATGGCGATGGTCAATGCAATATTCGGTCGCTCCTTCGACTGGGGACCTCTGACTCTCGTAATAGAAGGAGACGGGAAATCCGGAACGATATACGTCGACGGAAAACCTATCAGGCGGTTTGCCAATCATATCAGCGAGACAACTATACCGACAGCTCTAGCTCTCGGTGAAACTAAAGGGATCAGCGGTAAAGAGTTGATTACGTCCGTAATCGTCGGCGACGACCTGGCGGCAAGGCTGCACATCGCCAATGACAGGACACCGCCCGGACAGGCACCCAGTCCCGATATGCCTCCGGCTCCACCGAGCAGGGGGACTTCCACAACCTTCGGGGCGACTGCTGTAAGCGGAAGAATCCTGGGACTAAATCCGAAGCAGCTAAGAGATGCGTTCGGTCTGACGATGATGGTGGGCGGAGGCGGTGGCGCCGGTGGAATGGGGATGATGATGATGCAACGGACTGCTTCCACCTCAACTCCAAAAAAGGAAACTTCGAGTGCAGGTGCTTCGCAGGAGGCAAACCCCGGTTGGTTGGGAGTAAACGACCCGTTTTTCAAGGCACAGATAGCCAGGGGCGGTTATGAGGAAAACGTCGGCACCAAGATGAGTAACGGTATCGAAGCAAGGAACGGAATTTATGCAGCGCAGCTTGCCGCAGCCGGCTGGCCGGGAGGCAAAGAACCTCTTTTCAGCGAAAGGGGTGGATTCTATCCCAGCCTTGAAAGCTGCAACCGGTCGGAAAGGGTAACGGATGATTTGGGCAAGAAATTCATCGTGGAACAGGTGCATAAACCCTGGCCGGGCGGCAGACCGACCAACGCACCAACCGAAGCAGCTCTGGCAATAGTAAACAGACATAACCCGAACCCGGATGAAATCGATGAAATAATCCTGCACCTAACCAAAGCAGCAGCAGCGATACATTACTCCAAACCTTACATCATGGGAGAATATCCGGCGATGAACGCACTATGGAGCTTCTACTACGCAGTAGCCGGGACACTGTATTTCAAGGCTTCCAACAACAATAATTTCATAGCCGAGAATATAAAAGATCCCAAACTGCAGGACCTTATAAAGAAGGTCAAACTCGGCGATCTTGATAAGGACGAAGGAATCGAACTTGAGGTCAGGATGAAAGACGGCCAGGTATATTCCGAGTACGTGAAGCGAGCACTCGGTGAACCGTACAAACCGCTGTCGCAGGAACAACTGTCAGAGAAATTTTTAAGCCAGGTGAAATTCTCGAAACTCGTGGACGTAAAAGACGCCGAGAAAATAGTGGAGATAGCCCAGAATCTGGAGGACGTGAAAAATATATCCGAAATAATAAATCTTGCGGTAAAGAAATAGAAATGGCTTCTGTTACAGGGGCGGAAGCACTTGTCGATGCGTTAGCCCGGGAAAATACCGAGGTGGTATTCGGGATACCCGGGGTCCAGATAATGGATATCCTCGATGCTGTGTACCAGCATAAGGGGATAAGGTGGATAACGGTCAGGCACGAGCAGGGAGCGGGATACATGGCTCTGGGATACGCTCGTACCACCGGGAAAGAGGGAGTGGCGGTTGTCGTGCCGGGTCCCGGCGTCCTCAATGCTGCTGCGGCTCTGGGAACCGCTTACGCGGCGTCTGTCCCCGTTCTGATGATCGCCGGGCAAATCGACAGTTCCGGTATCGGTAAAAACAAGGGCTCTCTCCACGAGATGGACGACCAGCTCGATGTACTCAAACCCATTACGAAATGGCGTCACAGAGTTTCCGATCCCGGAGAAATTAGCGACTCGGTGCATCGAGCATTCCGTGAACTGAAGACCGGCAGACAGCGCCCGGTTGAAATCGAGATTCCCCTTGACTTTTTATCATCTTCCACCGAAACTCATCGAATCGAGCGGACAGAACCGGATATACCTGTTCCGGATAAAGATAAAGTATCAGAAGTCGCCGAACTGGTTAGTAAATCGGAGTACCCGTTGATAGTGGCAGGAGGGGGCGTAATCAGTTCGGAAGCGTCGGCGGAACTGAAGCATCTCGCGGAACTTGTTAACGCACCGGTGATTACTACCGATGAGGGTAAAGGAAGTCTAAGCGAATCTCATTATCTATGCCTGGGGAGCGCTAATGGTGCTGTCAACACCGCGATATCAATGGCGGATGTGTTTATCGTTATCGGCAGCCGGATATCCGCCCGGCGGAACCAGCAGTTTATACAAAGCGGTAAAAAACTAATTCAAATAGATATCGATCCGGATGAAATAGGAAGAAATTTCCCGGTGAATATCGGTATTCAGGCCGACGCACGTTCTGCAATCGGTTCGATTGTCGAAGAAATACCGGCAAAATCGAAAAGCCTATGGGACAAGGATTATTTACAGCAGCTAAAGCGAGACGCTCTTAAAGTGTTAAAAGAATCGGCTCCAACGCAGTTTTCGATATTGCAGACTATACGTAATGAAATCGGCAACGGTATTCTGGTGCCCGGAGTCACGAACCTCGGTTACTGGTGCCAGATGGCATATCCCGTTTACGAACCCCGCACCTATTTATCTTCCTCGTATTTCGGGACACTCGGGTATGCATTCCCGACTGCGCTCGGAGCTAAAGTCGGCAACCCGGATAAACCGGTAGTAGCACTCTGCGGCGATGGAGGGTTTCTTTACGCAGCATCCGAACTGGCTACGGCGGTCCAGGAGAAAATCAATACGGTAACTCTGGTCCTGAATAACAACTCATACGGCAGTTGCGAGAGGATTCAACAGAACCGCTTCCAAAACCGTGTCATCGGCACGCAGCTCAGGAACCCGGATTTTGCCCGGCTGGCGGAATCGTTCGGGGCCAAAGGGATAAAACTTCAGCACGTTGATGAATTAAGAGACGCTTTAAAATCCGCAATAGCCGAAGACCTGCCGGTTGTAATCGAATTACCCGTGCCGGATATGGAGGCTCCCTGGGAAATCAACCGCTGAATGACCAACGGCTATGAACCGGTGACATCTCAGGAGTTATGACGTTTCATAAAGTCGGTAAGTATCTCGGCCGTTTCTTTGTTGGCTTCGGTATAAAAGCCATGACCGAGGCCGGGTAGTATTACCAGTTCAGCGTCCGGTATCCTGGACGCGATAATGCGGGAATTTTCAGCCGGTATGAGGACATCGGCATCACCGGCAATAACCAGCGTCGGGAGTTCTACTTCGGGGAGACGGTCGTAGGTATTGTGGGTGCCGGCTGCACCTAATTGTCTTCGGTATCCGACCGGATCGGGGGGATTATTCTTCGCGTATTCTATCTGTATATTCACAAAATCCGGATTGTTATCGATGAATTCGCGACTGTAAAGCGCCGGCAGCATCTCAACGGCCCTTTCTTCCGGCAGCATTGTTTCAATCAAAGAAGGATCGAGGACGCTTCTCCCGGATGATTCATTGGACACACTGTGGCTGCCGCCGCAGAATGTGCACCCAAGCATAAGGCTGATAATTCTATCCGGGTGGAGCAGGGCGAAATTCTGGGCTATCATCCCTCCGAGAGAAATCCCGAATATATGGGCTTTATCGATACCGACAGCGTCTATAAAACCGGCGACATCATCCGCCATCATTTTCATAGTGTAGGGGATATCCGGCTTATCGGTCTTACCGACACCTCGATTATCGAAGGTTACTACCTTGAAATTCTCTGCAAGGAGCGGGAGTATTCTGAACCAGCGGAAATGGTCGCCGCCGAGTCCCATTATAAGGAAAAGAGGTTCGCCTTCACCATGAATTTCGTAGTACATACTGATGTCGTTTACTCTTACTTCAGGCATCGTTTTTATCTCCCGGATTATTTTTTATATTCGTTAAAAGCAATTATGTCCTCGAGTTTTTCCCGTTTATGTTCCTTTAGCGGTTTATTTGTATCGCGGTAACCAACTGCTACCAGAACGTCCACCTTTTTATCTTCCGGTATGGAGAGATTCTTCTTGACCGCTTTTTCGTCGAACCAGCCGATCCAGCAGGTCCCGAGTCCGAGTTCCTCAGCCTGTAGAATGAAATGTTCTACCGAAATCCCGATATCTATCAGGTAGAACTGGGTGCCACGGAACATAGCCGCTATCCTGGTGAGGAATTTAGACTGTTCGGATATCACGACCAGTACTGCAGGAGCTTTCCTGCAAAAGGCGTTTACCATATATACGCCACTGAAAGCTTCTTTACATAATCTATCTATGACCAAAAGGTCGTCGACAACCAGGAAATTCCACGGCTGAGAATTACTGGCAGACGGCGCCAGTCTGGCAGCTTCCAGGCACATCAGTATTTTATCCCTCTCGACAGGTTTATCGAGAAAATCCCTGACGCTTCTTCTCTGTTTCAGTAAATCTATTAGAGCCATGAATAATTTAATCTCTTATAAAAACCTAAAGATTACAGGCGCTGAAGCACTTCCATGCGGTGGAAAGCTTCCGCCCATTCACAGTTAACCTGCTTACCCGCATTCTTGTTTCCTTCCATGAGAAAATCTCTGAAATCCGGGGCATTACCGTTCGGCCCTATCTGACTCTGGTGAATATCCACCGCTTTCATCTTCAGGTCGAAGACTTCGGAAATATCATTATAGTAATTAGGTTCGCCGCTCATCCACAGATACATTTCTTTAGCCCTGTGGATTTCAAGCCCTTCCGCCATAAGGTCGCGGTAATAGTTCACAGCCAGGGCAAGAGGCCAGACAGCATCAAGGACAGCTCTTCCGAGAACACGGTGGTCCGGGCTGGAGAAATACTTTGGATTATTAGGATCGCAGGTTACTACAATCTCAGGTCGGAAACTCAGAAACAGCCTTAAAATTTCCTTCTGGAATCCGGGGACATTTTCAAGTCCAAGGTCAGGATGTCCCATGAACACCACTTCTTTTACACCGAGCAGTTCGGCAGCTCTTCGCTGCTCGCCGGCTCTTATCCCGGCGAGTTCGTCCGCGGAAATATTCGGGTCGCTGGAAGCTTTATCGCCGTTTGTAGCGATTACGTAAACGACTTCCTTTCCGGCGCGTATCCACTTGGCTACGGTACCGCCGACACCGAATTCGGTATCCGCCGGATGGGGAGAAAATATCATAGCATGTACCGGTCCTTTACTCACAGTTATTCTCCTTTTTCGTATTTACCGAATATTTTATACGAATCTATCTGTTATTGAAACAGTACGGATACCATCAGGGAATAATAAAGGGAGGAAATGTACGATTCCTCCCTTTTAATTTGATTTCCATTTACAGTATACCGATTGAAGTATTACCGGAAGGCTATTTCACCATCTCCCTGATAGCTGCCTTGGCGGCTTCCTTATCATAACCATATTTGGCTCGCTGCTCGGCGCCGCTGCCGAAACCCGCGTATATCTGCGGAATACCGAGTCGCTTGAATTTCTTCGGGTATGCCCCGTTATCCGCAAAAACGTCGGCAATCACACTGGCAAGACCGCCATCCATAAGATGGTCTTCCAGCACCAGGATATTATCGACTTCTTTTATTGTCTGAAGAATAAGGTCGCTATCTACCGGTTTGATAGAATACATATCGACCACTCTGACGCTGATTCCTTCTTCTTCAAGTTCGTTGGCTGCTTCAATCGCCTCGAATACCATTTCTCCGTGAGATATGATTGCAGCATCGTTACCTTCCCTGGCCACCAGACCCATACCGATTTTGAAATCTATAGTCCCGGGTTCGTAGAGAATCCTGTCCTGTTTTCCCTGGGCTAGACGAATGTACATCGGATGGGGATAATCGATACTGAGGTACATAATATCGCGTATCATATTCGGGTCACCTATCGACATCACCGTCATATTGACCATCGATTTCATTATCGCTATATCTTCCATAGCATTATGAGTGGAACCTCCGCCTGAAGTAAGACCGCCACCGGTCCCGATAAGTCTAACAGGAAGGTCCTGGTAGGCTATGTCGGTCCGGTTCTGTTCACAGGCACGCATAGTCATAAACGGGATCATACCGGCTATGAACGGGATATTACCTTCAAGAGCCAGTCCGGCTGCAATACCGGCAAGGTTCTGTTCTGCGATTCCGACATCGACAAACCTGTCGGGGAAGTCTTTCCTGAATGCGGCAATCCAGCCGCCGGTGTCAGCCGTCAATGCCCAGATATTATCGTATTTGGCACCGAGTTCGTGGAGTGTATCGCCGATAATAGATCGGGCTGAACCAAAACTGCCGAAGTTTATTGACATTCTCATTATGCCGCACTCCTTTCGGTTTCGCAGGCAGCATCGACTTCTGCTATGGCTTTTTCCATATCTTCGGTACTTAAAGCTCCGGCATGCCAGCCGATTACTCCCTCCATAAAAGAAACGCCTTTCCCCTTTACCGTTTCACAGATAAGCACGGTAGGTTTGTCGCTGGTTACCGGCGGCAAATTATCCAGGGCATCTACAATCTGGTCCATATTGTGACCGTCGATTTCTATCGCATCCCAGCCGAAAGCTCGCCACCTGTCCGCATAATGTTCAAAGCTGATGGATTCGTTTGCGTAACTGGTCATAAGCTGCCTGTTTTTGTCTACGATGCCTACAAGATTCCCGAGTTTGTACGAGCCGGCGGTGTTGACCGCTTCCCAGACCGAACCTTCACAGGTTTCACCATCTCCCATCATGCAAAAGACACGGTGCCCCTGTTTTTTCTGTCTGGCGGAAAAAGCCATACCTACCGACACGGCCAGGCCATGTCCGAGAGAACCGGTAGAACATTCGGCCCCGGGAAGGTATACCTTGCACACATGCATCCCGTAAGGACTATCGAGTTTTCCGTATCTCGCCAGGATATCATCGTAATCGAAGAATCCTCTCAATGCCATTGCGATATACATACAGACTGCCCCGTGCCCTTTACTGAGTATAAAGCGGTCTCTGGCAGGATCCTGTATATCGTCGGGATTAACGTTCATTCCGTGGTGAAAGAGACCGATAAGGATATCCGTCATCGAAAGGTCTCCTCCGATGTGCACCACTCCTTCGTAGGTACCGCAAAGATAAAGCAATTTCTTGCGCATATCACATGCCAGGTCCTTCAGGCGTGCCACTTCCTTCTGGTCAGCCATTAACTACCTCCTTTAGCTGCAATATTATTTATTACGAGTATAGATTCGGTTACTTCCAGTTTTAGATATTCAAGCCCGCCATTTATCTACGGATGCGCTTCCGGAATATCCGAATTCGGAAGCCTTCCATAACGGGCTTGTTTCACCGCCTACGACTACCAGGTTAATGTTTTCGGGAATATTGAACGGAGCGAACAACGCATCATCGGGCAGTGCTTTCCATGTAGCAAATGGTTCCACTCCATTTACAGCATCAGTTGACACGAGCATGTCAATATGGTCGGTCTTCCAGTAATCACCGGCTCTTATCTTGATGTTCTCTGAGAGATGGCGGCAATAGTCCATCTTGGTCTCGAAGCCCTCGTTGTTTTTCAGGTTTGATGCTACCAGTGGGTCCATCACGATAGTCGCCCTTGATCCCAGAGGCGGTATTGCATTAAACTGGCGGCTGAGTTCCTCGTGAAGAGGTCGGTTGGCCGCGCATCCGATGCTGTTAACGACCGCCCAGCCCCTGAAAATACTGACAACGCTTTCCTCCGGTTTAAATCCCTTATCCACGTGGAAAGGCGCCCAGGGACTTCTCTCTTCGTTCTCGGCAACGCACATATTGTTGTACAGCTCGTTGCATCCCTGAGAACTCCACAGAGTCCTCTTGGTCTTGGCGTATCCCCAGCAGATACTCAGCAATGTCCACGCTCTGCCGATTACCGAGTTAGCCTGATTTATAGGGCTGAACGCCCCAATCCCGGAATTCATACCCAGTTCGTTGCGTATAGGACCGTTAACCAACAGCATACTGCCGAAAGCCGTTGTCGACGGAGCAATCGAAGATTGTCTCATCGATGCTATTGCCAGTATTACGGGAAAATATTCCGGTTTAGCTCCTGCCATTACGGCGACGACAGCTATGTCACGGACAGTATATTTGATCATCTCGTGATGGTCATGGTCGTAAGACTGTCCCACTTCTTCGTCAGGAGAACGGTTCGTACCTGTAAGCATTTTCTGTACGCGTTCTTCGGTAGGAAGGATGATAGGAAGTCCGTCCGTCCAGCCCCTGTCGTAAAATATCTGCTGCAGGTTATCTTCGGTATCTGGTTTTATTTCCTTTGGAATATCAGGTTCGGTAGCCGGTCTAGAACCGTTCTTCTTTTTCTGCGGTTTGGTTAACACATCGATAATCTCATCGATTACCGGTTTCCCGGTCTCGGGGTCATTACCCTCGAGAAGTTTTTTGTAGAGAGTGTCGGGAGACATTCCTATGACGGGGTCGGGAGTGTAGATGATGGGTAAAGCGATAGCCCTGGGGTCACTCTTGGCTACGGCTTCCATCGTGTAAGCAGAAATCGGGGCTACGGGAATACCGTAATTCTTTTCAAGGTTGACTCCGCCTCCAGCAACTGCTGAAACGCAGCCCGGTCAGCCGGCAACGCCGAGAATTACGGCATCTCCTTTTTCCTTCACTTCCTCCCAAAGTTCGCTGTCATCATCCGAAAAGACGTGCCCCGGTTTTCGGCGGGGTATTGTTGTCACGGACGGTTTATGGTCTTTAAACCATTTTTGTACTTCCAGCATAAAATTGTAACCACCGCCGAATCCGATATCTACCAGGTAAATTGTCTTGTTATCCAGTGTATCCAGGCGTTTGGCGTAAGTAATTTCTCCCGGGTCGAACCTGAATGCCCCGGGCGGCCCGGGGAATCCGGGCGGCGGCTCATCCGGAGCCAGTTTATACCTTTCAGCCACGGGACTCACTACAGAGATTAACTTTTCTTTTGCCATAATTTACCTCCACTGACTGTATTCAGATCTGGGTATGTATTTAGAAGCAGCCCTATTTTTACAGGTAATTATATACCTTTGAAAGCAATTGAGACAATGTCGGCTAACAGGTACCAGCTATATTTCATCCGAATTGACATGTAATCACTGAGTATTTATCATAACCGGGAGAAGAATACCAAACGAGGTATGGATGATATGGAAAAAATACGGTTAGGATTCGTACCAGCGCACCGGGAACCTTTTGATGAAATCTGGGCTGTGGAGATGAGGAAAAGGTGCCTCGCCGTCTTCTCCAGTATACCGGAAATCGAAATAATCGTACCGGATGAGCAACTTACAATCGGAGGATGTGTCAGGGATGACCTTGAAGCGGAAAAGGTGATTAAGTTATTTACTGAAATGGAAATAGACGGGTTGATAATCGGCACCATGACATTCGGTGACGAGGTTTCAGCTCTTTCCATAGCTGCAGCTTTCCGGGAATTACCGATAATGCTTTTTGGTACGAAAGAAGGAGCGTTTACCAATGAAGGAGGAAGACGTTCCGACTCATTCTGCGGAACTCTTTCCATATCGTCGGGACTTTACAGGAGACGGATACCATTTACTTTCGGAGGACTGGTATTTCCGGAGGAAGATGAATTTAAAGCTGGCCTGGTAGATTTCATAATAGCTTGCAATATCTGTAAAGGTTTTATCGGCGCCAGGGTTGGAATAGTCGGTCCAAGACCGGAAAGATTCGAGACATGCATTTTCGATGAAGACGAAATGATGCGTCAATTTCAACAGAGGGTCGTCCCGACTTCGTTGCCGGATATTATGAAGATAGCTGACCCGAAAGGCGAAAATACTAAAGAGATACAAAAGCTGGCACAGGAAATGAAAACGCAGGCGGATACATCGGGCATATCAGAGGATACACTGGAAAAGATAGCTGGACTCGAATACTCACTTTCAAGATTTGCCGATGACAAGAAACTATCAGCGATAGGAGTCCAGTGCTGGACAGCTATGCAGGAAGTGTATGGTATATCACCATGCTACGCAATGGGAAGACTGACCGACCGGGGAGTTATGACTTCCTGTGAGGTGGACGTTTACGGCGCTCTCACGATGCTGGTTCAACACCTGGCCTCATTGAATAAAATTTCACCTCATTTTATCGACTGGACGATAAAACACCAGGAGAAGGAGAATACGTTTCTGGCATGGCACTGCGGCAATGCTCCACCGTCGCTTGCCGGCAATCCTGAAGCTGTAAAAATCAGGTATCAGAGCGTACTGGGAGTCAGCCTGGGAGTGGAACGTTCTCAGGGAACGGCGGAATTTCAGCTTAAAGATGGTACGGTAACTCTATGCCGGTTACAGGAACATAACGGCAACTTTAAAATGCTGATAACCTCCGGGGAAGCAGTACAGGTAGACCAGGAGTTGAGGGGTTCATGGAGCTGGATAAAGGTCAATGACCTTGATGAACTGTACGATACGCTGATAAGTGAAGGATTCGTACATCACGCCAGCATGATACACGGTGATTACCTGGAACCGATTGCAGATGCCTGTATGTTCCTCGGTATAGAACCGGTAATCGTATAGAAGTACGTCTCTGCAGGAGGAAAAATGTTTAGATTCGGCGTTGCATCACTCATATGGACAGAAGATTTTACAGAAAAGGATTTACCGCTTATAGAAAAAGCTAAAACACTCGGGTTCGATGTACTCGATATTAATGTAGCCCATCCTGAACGCTTTCCGGCAGAAAAGGTAAGTGAGAAGGTAAAAGAAGTAGGTATCGAGGTGGTTACTACCATCGGAATGCCCGAAAATTCTAATATAATCCATCCCGACCCGGCTTTCCGAAAACAGGGTGTGGACACATTGAAAAAGATGGTGGATATAAACGTTGAAATAGGCTCGAAAATTATTGCCGGTGTGATATATGCTTCGTGGGGATATATTACCGGAAAACCGCGTACCGAAGAAGAATGGAAGTGGTCGGTAGAATCAATGCAGGCAGTTGCTGAATACGCAAAGAGTAAAGGCGATATAGTCCTGGCAGTCGAACCGGTGAACCGGTTCGAAACCCATTTCATTAATATCGCCGAAGACGGGGTGAAATACTGCAAAGATGTGGGTACCGGCAATATGAAAATACTGCTCGACGCATTTCATATGATACGTGAAGAAATGAGTTTTACCGATGCCGTCAATACCTGCGGCAGAGAATATCTTGGATATGTACATGTCTGCGAGAACAACCGGGGAATTCCCGGCACCGGGCTTGTGCCCTGGAAGGAATTTTTCACAGCTTTGAAAAATATCGGCTATGACGGACCGCTTTCCATCGAATCGTTCGACCCCGGTTTCGAAGAACTGAACCGACTGTGCGCGATATGGCGGCAGTTTGCCGATACCGGTGAAGACCTGGCTGTTCAGGGGCTGAAAAATTTGAAAGGAATTGAGAGAAGCCTCGGATAAGAGGAACAACTAAAATGAGCGTTTCAGATATCTTTGATATATCGGGAAGGAAGGCCCTGGTAACCGGTGCGGCGCGCGGCATAGGAAAGGTCCTGGCCTTAACTCTGGCTGAAGCCGGCTGCGATGTTTCGCTGGTAGGGCTGCATCTCGAAGGTGTTGCGGATACAGCGGAGGAAATAAAACTGAAGGGTGTAAAAGCACTGGCATATCAGGCCGACGTATCCAGAAGGGATGAAGTCGATAAAGCTTTTTCCGGGACCGTGAAGGAATTCGGGCGACTGGATATCTGTGTAAATAACGCCGGTGTCAGTTTTCAGATGCCGCTGGAAGAAATGCCGGAAGAAGAGTGGGACAATATCATAGATACGAATATGAAGGGTGTTTTCCTCTGTTCGCAGGCGGCAGCCAGGATTATGATACCACAGCGAAGTGGCAGCATAATAAACCTGGCATCTATTTCAGGTCATGCAGTTAACGTTCCACAGAAACAGGCCGTATATAACTCCTCGAAAGCAGGGGTAGCAATGCTGACAAAGTCGATGGCTTTAGAGTGGGCTGAATACGGTATCCGGGTAAATGCATTAAGCCCCGGGTATATGAAAACCGAAATGACGCTGTCATCGATGTCTCACCTGTTCCCGGAGTGGGAATCGATTACGCCACTTGGCAGGCTGGGAGAGCCCGAGGAGCTGCGGGGTGCGTTATTGTTCCTGGCGTCAGATGCTTCGAGTTATATGATAGGTCACGATCTGATTATTGACGGCGGTTATACGATACGCTAACCCTCTCTTAGTCCATCTCAATCATCACTTTAACCGTTACCGGTCTCGGATTTGCCGCGTATTCAAAGGCAGCCACGCCGTCCTCGAATTTATAGACATCGGTAATGAGAGGCTTAACGTCTATCTTCCCCGATCCCATCAAAGATAAAGCCCGTGGATAAACGTGGGCATACCTGAATATTGTCCTGATAACGGCTTCTTTTGACTGGGCGGCGACGATATCCACCGGTACCAGTTGTACCGGCATACCGATAAATACAACTGTGCCGCCGGGACACAGCGACTCAAATATACCCGAAATTGCGGACTCACTGCCGCTTGCTTCGAAGATTACATCGACACCCCATCCTTCGGTAATTTTCGACACTACATCGGAAACATTCCGTTCCTCAATATTTACCGGGATAATACCGAATTGCGATGCGATATCAAGTTTTTCCTGGATAATGTCGGTAATTATTACTTTACTGCATCCACCAGCCAGGGCAGCCATTGCCGTTACCATTCCTATAGTACCGCAGCCCGTTACAAGAGCTACGTCGCCCGGCTTAATATCAGCCTTTTTTACTGCCTGGAGACCGACGGACAGGGGTTCTGCCATCGCTCCTTCGGCATAACTGACATTATCGGGTAGCTTGAATACAAACTGTGCCGGATGCACAACGGTTTCCCTGAGACAGCCGTGTACCGGAGGAGTGGCCCAGAACCTGACAGCCGGGTCAAGGTTATATATACCCAGCATTACGGCTTTACTTCCCGGTTCCGGTATTCCAGGCTCCATACAGACACGGTCGCCCGGTTTAAGGTGTTTTACATTATTCCCGACCTCTATAACCGTCCCGGAAGCTTCGTGTCCCAGCACCATCGGTTCGTTTACAATGAAATTACCTATCCTGCCGAACTGATAATAGTGGACATCACTGCCGCATATTCCGACACTGTGGATTTTAACGCGGACATCATCAGGATCAACGGATTCATCTATATCGATATCACGATAAGATATCCGGTTTTTTTCTTCGAGAACCAGGGCTTTCATTAGCATTCCTCAGACACCGGCGTTATTTCAGTTCGTAAAAACCCCAGACAGGTACGGTGCGGACGGGTTTACCCGATGAAGGCACGGGTGGTCTCTGACTGGTAATATATTCTGGCGGTCTGACTATTTTATATGTGATAGCATTTTTGGTACAGGAGGGAATACAGACACCACACCCTTTACACATTTCAGGATTAACATAAGCTTTGTATTTTTTAGAAGTAGTTCCCTTACGCATTTCGATGGCTTCGAAGGGACATCTCTCTATACACTTCTGGCAGCCGACACATTTGCCTTCTTCGACTATAGCTGAAAAACGGTTGGGAGTCATAAGGTCGAATCTCTGCGCTTTGGTTAAAGAATAGAGGTTCTCGCAGCAGCAGCTGCAGCAGAAGCAGTCACCCCAGTGTACCAGCCCGGACTCTTCGGCTTCCCTTGCAATATCCAGAGTTTCAGCAAGCGTGTATTCTTTCAGTATACGTCCCGGCTGATCGAGGTAGAATTCACCCCTGGGCCGGTCGAATGTGGCGAAACAGGTCATCAGCGGATAATCACAGACTCCCCACACGACACGACAGCCGCAGGGAGCAATGATTCTTCGCCTGGCATTTTCTATTTTCTTTTTAAAATTTTCTTCAGGCAAAAGGTCGTCGAAACTTACCTCCGGACTTCGTTCGATAGCGCTGATGGAGGGTGAAATCGGCAGATTGCGTCCGCCCGCCGCCTGAGATTTTTCCTGATTGGCCAGCCATTCTTCATACCATTCTTCTCTGAAGAATTCACCCCACAACTTTTTAACGTTATCAGGTATTCTATGAGGACCTTCATGAGGGGCGGTATCTGCAACAGCGTCGTGATGAAAGGCCAGGAGGCTGGTATGAAATCCATATTGTGTCTTACCCCGGGTAAGCGTACCTCTGTCGATAAGCCTATCCAGCATCTCCTGCAGCTTGCCTTCCTCGACATTCAGCCTTTGAGACAATTCAGCGCAGGTTGCCGGTGAAAACAGTTCCAGACAGATATCAGCTTCCTGAGGAGTGAACATTGCTTCCAGAATCTTCAGAAACCGGTCGGAACCGGGAACTCCTAACTTCTCAGCCAGCACCACAAATGCATTATTTTCTGCCATTATGAATCTCCTTATCAGCCTGAAAAGGCCTGTACTCAAATCGAGGTTAGATTACTACACTCTGTCGATTAAGTCAAAAACTTTCGATGTCATTGCGGGGAAGATGGCGCAGGCACGATGACCTGCCTACGCCGAAGTGAAGCTCCGGCTTCACGCAGGCTGGCGCGGCAATCTCTGTCGATTATTCCACTTCCAGACTTTCGATATATAGTTCGCGTCCGGCAACTATATCCACCTGGCGGTCTCCACACTTCGGGCATACGTAACCGTGTTCACTGGAATAAAATACCTCACCGCATTTACGGCACCGTAGCTGGGCCGGGACATGTTTAAAGATAAGTTCCGATTGCGAAGCAATGGTCTCTTTCGTCAGGAAATTCCAGTAAAATTCGACGGCTTCCTGCACCACACCGGAAAGTTCTCCGACAACCAGGTTTACACTGACAACCCTTTCAGCTTCTGCTTTCTCGGCATGTTCCAGAACAAGCGCCAGCAATGATTCAACGATAGAAAATTCATGCATAATTTAGTATATAAGATACTTACCAGTCGGGTGGACCTACCTGTCTCTGTTTTTCATATATATCGTTATATATAACAGTACCGAAATTCTTGATGATATCCCAGCGCTTCTCATTGAACGGTTCGTCAGGATTGGCTCTCATTATGGCTTCATGACGGATGTTATAGCCGGCTTTGAATTCCGGGTGAGTCATTATAAACAGGTCGTTATTCCTGACACCCCGTATTACGCGTTCACCGGTCTCCACCGGGTCCATCCAGACCACGGGGTCGGACCTGCGCGCCTCAGCATCCGGATCAGCTGGTGGCGGAGGAGGCGGAGCAGCTCCTTCGTTCTGCAGATGTGCCGGACGATTCTCGAACGAGGACTTACCTAAATTGGTCCTGGTCGGCCCCGGGACAAGCACCGAAACGCCTATCCCTTTATCCTGCATTTCGGTAGCCAGTGCTTCCATCATACCGGCAACTGCAAACTTGGTGGTGCAGTAAGTTATCGAGGCACCAGTAGCGGCGATACCGTTTGTCGATGAGGTGGACACAATGTGTCCGCCATCGCCATGCTTCAGCATGCGGGGCAGGAATGTCGTTACTCCGTTAATTACGCCGCCGAGGTTAATTCCGACGACATAATCCCAGTCTTTATAGGTAACGGTTTCAGCCGGACCGCCGCCGCCAACCCCGGCGTTGTTTACCAGCAGGTGAATATTCCCGAAGACGGATTCGGCTTCATCGGCAGCTTCGGCAAAGGCTTCCCTGTCGGTAACGTTCAGCCTGACAGGATGGGCCGGCAGGTTATTCTCATTAAAATACGCCATCGCTTCTTCCAGGGCTTCGCGGCGCATATCAGCGATTACAACTTTCATGCCGTATTTACAGCAGGCCTTGGCAATACCGAGTCCAATGCCGCTGCCGCCGCCTGTAATAAACGCAGTCTTTCCCTCAAGGTTATCCATATACAGCCCTCCGAATTCAGAATTGTGCCTTTAGTCTATGAAGTCGAACAGGCGATGTCAAATACAGGAAACTCACATACAGGTCTTGAATGACCAGGATCTACTGATTACTCCGACACCACATTGGAGTGCGTAACTGCATTTAGTGTACAATCAATATATGAAGGTTCCCGGTTAAGAAGCGGGACTCACAGGATGGGGAGGTGGCAATATAAAATCTCCTGATTGGCGGAAAGGGATATGCGGTATTTGTCCGGCAGGTTGCTGGGTGGACATTGCACTGAAAGATGGCAGCCTGGTCGACATCCGGCAGGATAATGACCATATGCTCGGGGCTATCTGTCTTCGCGGGAAACATGCCCCGGAAATCGTATATTCACCTCATCGTTTAACATACCCGATGAGAAGGGTTGGTCCGAAGGGTACTTACAATTTTGAAAGAATATCCTGGGATGAAGTATACCGTACAATCGTCGATAACCTGAACGGGATAAAAAACGAGTCAGGACCTGAATCCGTTACCATATATACAGGTAGAGGAGCTCAGGAACTGTCACTGTGCGATATGTTCCAGCCGAAAGGTGTCATCGTATCTTCGGCATCCAGCATTCTTTTCCCGTTCGGCTCGCCCAACACTACAGGAGTCGGAGCCCTGTGCTATGTTTCCCTTCATATGATTGCCCCCCACACAACGATGGGACGTATTCAAACGAATATGTTCACCGATATAGAAAACGCAGAAATGGTTGTTGTCTGGGGAACGAATCCGGTAACTGATTCACCCCCCGCCGATATACAGAGAATAGAAGCAGCCGCTGCGAGGGGTGCCGAAACAATAGTAATCGATCCCAGAAGAACCGGGACTGTAAACCGCACCAATGCGAAGTGGATACCTATTCGTCCCGGGACGGATGGTGCCCTTGCCCTGGGTATTATCGAGGTGATGATAGAAGAGGACCTTTATGATGAAGATTTTGCCGATAACTGGTGTTATGGCTTTCAAGAGTTAAGAACCTATGTCCAGCATTTTCGTCCTGAAGTTGTAGAGGAAATAACAGGGGTACCTGCGGAAACGATACGTTATCTGGCGAGAAGAATATGCAGCGTGACCGGTGTATCACTGCTTATGTATACAGGTCTTGAGTATTCGAATACCGGGGTACAGTCTGCCAGAGCAGTACTCACGGCATTTGCTCTGGCCGGACAACTTGACGTTCCAGGCGGTATCGGTCTAACGATGCTGAATAATGAATTTCCGATTAACCGTTCCTGTAATCTAGAGAATCCCGACCTGGACAGGGCGATAGGGCGAAAAGAATTTCCCGTTTACAGCGACTACAGGGGAGAGTCTCATGCCATGAGCCTGGTTGATTCCGTCCTGAAATCCAGACCTTATAAGACCAGGGGATTAATCATAGACGGGGCGTCATTACTGACCTCCTGGCCGCAGACTTCGGTATGGAGAAATGTATTATCCGAAGTGGATTTTCTGGTAAGTATTGACCGCCAGCTTACAGCCGATGCAGCGTACGCGGATATCGTGCTGCCGGCAACCACGATGTTCGAGAATTTTTCCTACATGGTTTACGGACCTGTTTTCCGCCTGCGGGAAAGGATTATCGCACCATACGGTGAAGCAAGGAATGATTATCTGATTATGACCGAACTTGCGCAAAGACTCGGCTATGGTGATTTATTCCCGCAGAGCGAAGAAGATATGGTCAGATTTGCTCTGAATGGTTCCGGATACACGCTTGAGGATGTAAGAGAAGCCGGCGGCTGGGTACGTATACCGACACCGATGATGGAATATAAGAAATGGCAAAAGGGAGGATTGAGAAGCGACGGAAAACCGGGGTTCGATACTCCGACCGGTAAATTCGAAATATGGTCTACTATTCTCGAAGGTTATGGATATGAACCGCTCCCGAAATATACTGAGCCGACAGAAGGGCCTGTTTCTCAACCCGGACTATATAAAGATTACCCGCTGATATTCAATTCCGGGGCACGCCCGATGAACGATTTTCGCTCGCAGCACCACGGTATCGAAGGACTGGTGAAAAGTACCCCGGAACCTATCGCAGAAATAAATACGGAAGATGCCGCCGAACGGGGGATAAAAGAGGGCGATCTGGTACAGGTTAGAACCCTGCGAGGAGCTACCCAATTCCGTGCCAGAGTGTCTGACAACATTGTCAAAGGGGCTATCGAATGCAACATGGGCGGCGGAACTCCCGTTGGCCCTGAAGCCTGGCAGAAAAGGAACGTCAACGAACTAACCGACCTGAATAATTTTGATGGAATCTCCGGCTTTCCGGTGTATAAGGCCCTTCTGTGCGAAGTGGAAAAAGTGGAGTCGCGTTCCGATGTGCCAGGCAATGCCGGACAGGGCGAGTCCGATACGGAAAAATTCGGACAGAATATCGAGCCGGTAGACTACGGTAAATTTACCAGGTCGGTATACCTGGATAATAACGCAACTACCCGGATAATCGATGAGGTACGGGAAGCGATGACGCCGTACCTCGGAGAGGAGCACGGTAATCCGTCCAGTATTTATAAGACCGGGCAGGACGCAAAAACAGCCGTTGATAAAGCACGCCGCCAACTGGCAATACTGATAAATGCCCGGCCCAGGAGGATAATTTTCACCGGCGGAGGGTCGGAAGCGGACAACATGGCAATCAAAGGGATTTCCTTTGCCGCAGGAAATACCGGCAATCATATTATCACCTCTAAAGTGGAACACCCGGCTATTTTAAGCACCTGCCGGTTTATGGAAAATA
Source organism: Dehalococcoidales bacterium (assembly GCA_034416335.1). GTDB lineage: Bacteria > Chloroflexota > Dehalococcoidia > Dehalococcoidales > UBA2162 > MGML01. The sequence continues at coordinate 79,392 of DAOULV010000010.1, read as the reverse complement.
TGGGTTACGATGTTACCTACCTTGACGTTGACAGCAATGGGCTGGTAAGTCCCGAAGCACTGCGAAAAGCTATTACCGACAGGACGGTTCTGGTCTCAATAATGGCGGCTAATAACGAAGTGGGGACAATCCAGCCGATAAAAGAACTGTGTGCCGCGGCACACCAGAAAGGCGTGTTATTTCACACCGATGCAGTACAGGCAGCAGGCAAAATAAAGGTAGATGTAGAGGACTGGGAAGTAGACCTGCTCAGTATTTCAGCACACAAATTCCACGGCCCAAAGGGTGTAGGCGCCCTGTACGTAAAAAAGGGGATAAACCTGGAACCGCTCATACACGGTGGAAAACAGGAGAGTGGACTAAGGGCGGGAACTGAAAACGTCGCCTCGATAGTAGGAATGGGAGAAGCCGCCGAACTGGCAATGTATTTGCTTTCCGATATGGAGAAGGTTAAAGAGCTGCGCGATAAGCTTCATAATGAGGTCAGGAAACTCATCCCCGGAGCAATATTGAACGGGCATCCGGATAATCGACTCCCCAATACGCTGAATCTTACGCTTCCCGGGTTACGGGGCGAATCGATTGTGATCTCACTGGACCATTACGGGATTGCTCTTTCATCGGGTTCGGCATGTAAATCAGGTTCGCCGGAACCGACACACGTTCTCATTGCAATGGGACGTAGCGAAGAAGAAGCCCATTGTTCGATACGGTTTTCCTTATCGAGATACACTACGGAAGAAGACATTACTCAGGCCATTGCTTCGCTCGAGCAGGTTCTGAAAGATAAGGAGATAGTCAGGCTGATGCCCTGTAAATAAATTTCAGGGAATCATGGCATCGGTTCGAGGTATTGAACGGAGAACCACTCTTTTTCGTCGCTCCAGGCTTTCTTTACTCCGAAACCGGACCTGTATGCTATTTCACGGAATTCTTCTACCGAATATTTATATGAGCTTTCGGTCCAGATAGTCTCACCCTGCCTGAAGTTTATTACTTCTCCATCCAGATTGACGGACTGGTCTTTCAAGCTCACCAGATGCATTTCTATTCTTCCTTCTTCCTGATTATAAAAGGCATCATGGGAGAAGGAATCCACCTGAAAGTTGCTTCCCAGCTCTCTGTTAATCCTGCGAAGCAGGTTCAAATTGAAATCCGATGTTACTCCTGCCGCGTCGTTATAGGCCCGGTGAAGCACATCCGTGTCTTTCTTCAGATCCACACCGATTAGTAGAGCACCATTTTTACCGCAGACACCGCCAACCTTTTCCAGGAAATGTACTGCCTGGTCAGGAGTGAAATTGCCGATTGTAGAACCCGGGAAATACACGATAATTCTGTTATAGTCTCCGGGGACATCGGGAATCTCGAAGCGCCCGGTATAGTCTCCGCAAACTGGCAATAACTGAAGATTCGGATAGTCGGTCGCCAGTTCGCGGGACACATTCATTAATTGCTCCCGGGAGATATCGATAGGGACATAAGCAGCCGGATTATCAAGGTTATCGAGGAGAGAACGTACCTTCCTGCAGTTCCCGCTGCCGTATTCGATGAGGAGAGCTCCGGTGCCGATGAGGCCGGCTATTTCGGATATGTGCGATTCGACAATCGATTCTTCAACATTCGGTACATAGTACTCGTCAAGCAGACAGATACTTTCGAATAACTGCGAACCTCTTTTATCGTACAGGTATTTGGTCGGCAGTTCTTTCTGCTCTTTCCGAAGACCGTTCAGCACTTCCGCAAGAAACTGCTCGTATCCCGGCATGAAATTTTCGGCTGATTTGATATCCCTGTGGACAGACATCTACCCCTCCCTTCAGATAACCCTGCAGATAAGAGCTGCCCTTATCCGTATTAAGAAGACACTAATATTAGTTTACATTATTCGGGAGGGGATAAACAAAAAATATTGTTCGGTATTGATTGGCTATTAACACCGTTTTTCTGATATATATAGTGTATATTTATATTCAGGAGGTGGATTATGAAGGGATATGACCTTTTATCCGACGGCTACGGGCGCATTCTCGAAATCATGGAGAGGACACTTGACGGACTCAGCATAGACGACCTTAAATGGCAGCCGAAGCCGGACGCTAACAGCATCGGCTGGTTATGCTGGCATCTTACACGCGGACAGGACGCCCAGGTAGCCGCATTGATGGACAAAGAACAGCTCTGGATAACCGGAGGATGGCACGAGAAGTTCAACAGACCGGCTGACCCGGGTGACGTCGGCTTCGGCAACACGCCCGAGCAGGTGGCGAATTTCGAACCGCCGGAACCGAAGGTAATGCTCGATTATCTGAAAGAGACGACGGAACGCTCTCTCAATTATATTCGTTCGTTATCCGAAGAAGACTTCGACAGAGAATTGAACGAACCCCAGTGGCAGCCGCTGCCGACAGTGGGCGTCAGGCTGGTCAGTATAATGTCCGATAATCTTCAGCACGCCGGCCAGGCATCTTACACCCGTGGACTGCTTCAGGGGAAAGGCTGGCAGAGATTCTAAGCGATATTTTGTAATATCCATATACAAGTAAATATCGCGTCTGTTTCGCGATGTAAAAAGGGGAGTGATTTAATTATCACTCCCCGATGTCATTCCCGTCAGCGGTGATATCCCGGAGTTATCGCCAGGCATCTATGCTGTAAGCCGGATTTCCCAGGCCACGGCGGCCTCCCATCCAGTGAAGGACTTCTTCACCGGCGCCGGTGACGATTATGCAGTTCTCATAAGGATCACTCACCGCAGGGACCATGTAATCATCCGGCAGTTCCTTCCAGTTCTTGCCCGATGTTTGTTCTGTACCTTTCCAGGCATTGGTATTTATATCGGGTCTCTGGTGTGTACGGTATTCCTTTAGGGTCATAAAGCTTCTCTTGTAGATGTATTCATAAACTTCATCCTTTGTTTTAAACCCGTACTCATAAAGGTGGTGGGCCATTTCGGGCAGCATGATAAACGTAACACCGCCTTCGGCATCCACCCAGAAACTCTGGATATAGTCGAGAACGTTATGAGGTCCCGGAATTCCTTTAACGTTGAGTCGACGGGCTATGCCCCCGTGGCCGCTTTTCTGAAATTCGCGATATCCGCCGGGCATCCAGGCGCCGGTCTGCATACCTCCGCCGTAAGCTGAAATCGAGACAAGAGCGCTCTCGTCCTTGCCGAAGTCGTATTCTTCTCGCAGGCTGGACCAGCCCGGCGGTAAAGCTTCGTCGTTCTCCGGGAAGCAGTTACTGAGAGCGGTCCCGAATACTCCGCAGTTATTCACGCTCGGTATCTGACCGCCAAAATTACGCCACATCAGTTCCGCAGCACGGCCCAGCGACCTGTTGGCGGGATTTCCCGGACCGAGGACGTTTACATCGAAATTCATGCCGATTTCCCGTGCGATAGGTCCGCTGACGCAGTACCCACCGCCGCCACGACCGTCGCCACAGCCGCCGCCGGACTCCGCCATCGCCAGCAGTATCGGCATGTACCCGGGTTTACATCCCGCCATAACACCGATAGTAGCCACCTTTTCTACCGTTGCGGTACGTCTCATCGGCAGGAAATGTACCGGCTCGCCCTTCTTCCCCGAATTACCCATCTGGATAGACCTGTCTCCAAGTCTATGGTCTTCCTGGAATATAATAAGTTCATCAGGCGCGTGGCTGGTGCCTTTCAGCATCTTCTCAACGCGTTCCTCGGTCGGAACGATTACCGGCAGTCCATCGGTATAAAGAGAAAACGGGGCGTTCTGTAACGAGGGGATTATTTCAGTCTGCTGGTAGAATTCCTGGGCATCTTCAAGAGTGCCTTCGAAAAGAATCCTGGGATCCGGAATCTCCCAAATCCCTCCGGTCTTCTCTTCGTCACTCAGGGGGTCGGTAAGTGTACGGACGAGCGGTTCAAGTATTCTCTCGGCGTCGATATGCCCGGGTATGGTGCGTGATTCGTGGACACGCCTGAGGTGAGGATGTCCGTTAAGCTTACAGGCCTGTTTCCAGCATTCATCCTGGTCACCGAATATTATGAATCCGCTGGGTATACCGGATTCTTCGTATTTCACTAGGGTAGGCAACTGCTCCCATATGGCACCGTGTCACCAGACCACGCCGCGGAGCAGTCCGTCGGCTTCCTTCATCTCCTCTTCGGATAAGGCTACACTGCCAGCTATTGTCATATGGGGAGGCGCATTGGTAATCTTCCAGTTCACCTGGGGATATCTTTCCTGGAGCAGCTTCGGCAGCGGGATTAATAAACCCTGTTCCCCACCGGCACCGAGACTGAAATAAATGGTCTTACCTTCGAGCGTATCGAGCCGGGGGGCGAGAGGATGCAGCTCGACCGTTTCGTGGGTTCCAGCAGGATTAAGACACCTGTACGCTTTTTCCGGCATGTATAATTCCTTCTTTCTATTATTTGTTTATTTAATCAATCTTCTGATATTACTCGTAAAGATTCGTACTCAGATATTTATCGCCGTTATCCGGCAGTATGGCAACGATAGTTTTGTTATTTCCGATGCTTCCCGCCTTCTGCAAGGCTATATTCATAATTGCGCCGGAACTTATTCCGATAAGCAGTCCTTCTTCCTTTGCCATTCTCCTGGCTGTTTCAAAGATATCGGGCATTTTATCGGCACCCATTTCAATGATTTCATCGAAATTTTCTTCACGGAACAGCTCGGTCGGGTAGGGCTCTGCCGAATTCCTGAGTCCCTGTATACTTACTCCCAGCTTCGGCATTACACCGACTACCTGTATTTCGGGATTAAATTCCTTTACCCTCATCGATGTCCCGACTCCGGTACCGGCCGTCCCGATACCGACTACTACCATATCGAGTTTGCCGTTTGTCTGTTCGATTATTTCTTTTCCGGTCGTCTGGTAATGGGCGAGTATGTTGGCATGGTCTTTGAACTGGTTGATATCGGTATATTTATCCCTGTTTTCTTCGAGTATCTTCTGTTTCATTTCGACGGCGCCGCCGGTACCTTTCGCACCCGGGGACAGTATAAGTTCAGCGCCGTAGGCTTTTATCATATTCCTTCTTTCGATACTGACCGACTCGGGCATTACAATCTCTATCCTGTAGCCTTTCGAAGCAGCTATCATTGAAAGCGCGATACCGGTGTTTCCGGAAGTTGCTTCCAGGATTATCTTGTCTTTGCTCAGCTTGCCCATCGCTTCGGCGTATTCAATCAGGTATAAAGCCATGCGGTCTTTAACCGAGCCACCGACATTAAACCATTCCAGTTTGGCATAGACAGAGACCGTTTTATTATCCACAAGTTTATTGATTCTTGTCATAGGGGTGCTGCCGATTAATTCCGTAATGTGATTAACTGCTTTTAACATAACCTAAACCTCCCGATGCTTTAATATACAAGAGATGTTCGACACTTTTACAGCAGGATTTAAAAAGGGTGCATATATTGTAGACTAATTTGATAATAAATCTCAACTTATGTCGAAACAGATACCGACCTGTATTGTGGTATAGATTAGTTCTATTTGCATTTGGTTGTCTATACTTGCCTTACCCCCTGCCTCCTTTCCGGACAGAACCATTGATAGAGACTGTAAGACTCTCCTGTCCAGAAAGGGGGAGTAAATGAGAGAGAGGGGCTTCGCCCCTCTCTCAAACTCTTTCCCCCTCAAACAATCGTAATATTTCTGCTGAATATGTCAACTGTTTGAGGGGGATAAAGTGGGTGTACCGAAAATCACCAACAGACACAAACAAAATCCATCGATTCTAATGTTGACAATAACTGAACAAGCTTATAAAGTATATCTTACATAAAATATTAACAATACATTAACACTCGAAAGGTGAAGAAGATGGTATGGGAACCACTGGCCCTTCAGGTATTCGGCGTTATCACTGCGAAAACAGTGCCGGCGGTCCTTGACTATCTCGGACACCGCCTGAAGAATGCTCTCGAAAACAGGAAGAGTAAAGGTGAAGCCGAATCTCTCAGGAAAGAGATAGAAGAGCTTAAAAAGCAGCTCGAACAGAAGAACACGGTCGGGGACGATGATATACAGACCGTAGAAGCCGAGATTGAAAAGGTCCGGCAATTCCAGCAGCAGAACGGGCTTGAAATAATCTCCGACCGAACTCACAAGCAGTGGCTGCTCGAGCAATTCGAAAAACTGACTGAAGCTAATCAATCCAACACCGATTTCAGGACTAAAATCTGGGTCCAGGAAAAATTATCCGCTATTCCCCGCGATATAAACATCATGCCGACCCCTGCCGCGACCGATTACAAAGTCGGCGATAAAATACGCATATGTTTTCATTCCAGCCGCGACTGCTACCTGACGATTTTCAACCTCGGTACCAGCGGAGCGATTACGGTACTTTTCCCCAACCGGCTATTCCGGGACAACTTCATCGAGGCTAACCGTATCTATACCATCCCCGACGGAGGATATAACTTCGATTACGTGCTCGGCGGACCCGCCGGGACCGAGAGAATCAGGGCGGTAGTCAGCCGCCGGAAAGTAAACCTGGCGGACATAAATTTTTCTAATGTCGAAAACGTATTTTATACCGCCGAGCGCAGCGCCGCGGCTAAAGATATCCTTATCGCGGAAAAAAGGATGAATGAACTCCCATCGGACAACTGGACAGTTTCCGCTTGTGAATTTGTTGTCAGGGCATAGAAATGGAAATCGACAGAACGGAATCGGACATACGTCTGGAAAACGCATACGCCGTGATTATAGGTATCGGTAAATACCAGGATACGTCGATACCCGAACTGAAATACACCAAAAATGACGCTAACGAACTCTATGAAGTACTGATAAATCCAAGAAAAGTCGGTATCCAGAAAGAGAAAATCCGCCTGCTGCTCGACGAGCAGGCAACCCTTCAAAATATCAAAAGCACTGTCGGAACATGGCTGCTGCGCGAAGCCGGAGATGATTCTACGGTGGTAATATTCTTTTCCGGGCACGGCGGTATTGAGTCCGACCTTCAGGGAGAGAATGCACAGTACCTTCTTCCCTGGGATGCACGGCGTGACGATTTGTACGCAACGGCAATATCGAGTCGCGATTTCGAGGGTCTTCTCCAGAGGATAAAATCCAACAGGCTGGTAATGTTTCTTGACGCCTGCCACTCCGGAGGGGTGATTTCACGCGAAGGGGCTAAAGATGTCAACGTCATCGATAATATATGCGCCGATCTTGCGGTGGGTTCCGGAAGGGCGATAATTGCCGCTTCACAGGGTAACCAGCAGTCATTCGAGGATGAAAAGCTGGGTCACGGTATCTTTGCCTACCACCTCCTGGACGCATTGAATGGCAAGGCAGACAGCAAGCAAAACGGCACTATTACCCTGACCGAGACTTTCAACTATCTTGGAAGAGAAGTCCCCAAGTCCGCCCGTTTACTTGCCGGTGCGGTGCAGGAACCCATGATGCGGAGCGAACTTAAAAAGGACATCGTACTGGCGGTAGATTACGAGAAACTGGACAGAATCAAAGAGAAAAAGGAACAGGAAGAAAAAACAAGAAAAGCCGAAGAGGATACCAACAGGCTATTCCAGTACTGGAGCGACGAACAGCTTGAAACCGAGGACTACGATAAGGCGCTGCAGGTATACGGAGCCGATTACCAGGACCTCGATGATAACGACCGGCGAATAAAAAAACTTACCCATGACCTGCTCGACGGCAAGATATCCATTAAAAATTACGTGCTGTCACTTAACAAAATCCACGGAAGGACCGCAGAACCTCGCCCAACCGAAGAAATACCGGAACCGGAAATCGTGACAAAAAAAGAAGAGGAAGCTGTCGAGCCGATACCGGAGATAGTCGAAGATTTCGAAGCCGAGGTTGTCGACGAAGAAACGAAGGCGGCACGGGAAGCCGCCGTCAGCAAAGCCCGCGAACTATTCGAGGAAAGCGCCAGGAAAACACAGGAAGCAGCCGATGTTAAAGCGCGTGAGATGGCGGCTGTATTTGAAAAGAAAGAGCCGGTCCAACCCAGATCTGAGAGCGTTGCCGTGGAAAAGGAGGTATCCGTACCGGCGATACCTGTCAGAGTGCTGCCGGAAGCCACAAATCTAATAAAGCGGCTGACCCGGAACAGGTGGTTCTGGATAGGCGCCGTGGTTGTTATAGCCGCCTGTATAATAGTACCGAAGCTATTCGTAAAAGGACCGGAAGCACCGGGTGACTACAACCTTTCATTATATACCATTGGTATGGGAAAGGTGGAAAGCTTTAACGATGGGACGAAGGTAACGCTTATCCCCGTGCCGGACTCGGGGTGGGAATTTTCCAAATGGACCGGTGATATAAATACATCGGAGGACAGGATAGGCTTCATAATGGATTCCGATATGAGTTTAACCGCCGTTTTTCAAATGGTAGAAAGTACTTCCACCACCACAACTACCCCTTCAGGGACTTCATATTCAGTGACGACCTACGTCGAGGAGGGTGGGACAATCGTTTTATCGCCTTCGAAGAGCAGCTACTCGTACGGGGATAGAGTAGCCATAAGCGCGATTGCCGACGACGGCTGGGAATTCTATCACTGGAGCGGCGACGTCGCTTCCGACAGCAGATATCAGACAACGGTATACCACTCGGTAATCGCCTCGATGGACGTTACTGCCGTGTTCAGGAAAAAGACAGTTACCTATGTGTGGCGTCCGCTGACTCCTTCTCCGTATCCAGTCTTTGAGAATACAAACATGATTAAGGCAGCCTGCCTGGCGATCGACGAAGACGCGATATCACAGTACGCTTCCAACTATTACGATAAAACGATTCAGCTTGTTCCCAACAATGAACTGGGCGGGGGCCTTTACGATGTGGGACAGGCCAAACAGCTTTCTATGGAATCCGGGTATCCGGACGGTTTCAAGATGACAATGTACATTAAATTCGGCGACGAGATTCTTGCATATATAGCCGGTTACGTTCAGGATTACCTGGCTGATATAGGATTCCAGGCGGAGATATACGCTGCTCCGATGCCGAACGGCAACGAACAGTTTACAATCGAATTAGTGGAAAATTAAGAAGAGATTCCGGTAAACACTGAATGACTAAAGGGGATACCGATTGGTACCCCCTTTTTATTGCTTGTGGTGAAAAGTTTGTTAGCAAAAATGTGTTAGTAAACAAATTACTTTGGGGCTTTCTTTTTATTTTCAATTACTAATTGCCTCGCCCTATCGACTAAATTTTCCATTTCAGTAGGTTCAATAGCTGCTGCTAGAATATCAGCAATTTCAGGATGAGCAAAAATCCTGACTTTTCCCACGTAATTTGTAAAGTCTTTATGAAGTTGTGTCCAAAAAGTATCTGGTTCTACTTCAGCTGGCTTTATCCAAGTTTCTTTCACATTATGACGAGAACTCTCAGGTAAGTACTCTAGGTTACGTTCTTCCTCTTGTTCTAGGGGGATATCTATTAGCACGATGATATTGTTTTCTTTATGACGAACTAATATGACTTCAGTATTTTCTGGGGTTAATATTGAGTCCTTGTTTCTATCAGTGTCTGTTAAATTTTCAATATAATCGACAATCAATTGCTGTAAGTTATTCTGTAAATCAAGTAGATCTTCATATTGCCTTTTTGCTCGAAAATCTATTAAACTTCTCCAAATTGGTGATCTGTTGTAACTAAAGACTGAAATCCGTTTAAATAATTCACGTTTATTCAGAGCTTCTATTAACAATTTACCTTTTGTTGTAGCCTTATCGTATAGCCAACTTAGAACTTCTCTGTCAGACGGTAATACTTGAGTTAGTTCTTCAAGATATTGTGGGTGCTTTTCAAGCAAAGAAGGTGCTCTTGTAATAGTAAAAAATCTACTACTGAAAGCGTTTAAGAAATTTGAATCTCCATTTGGACCTGGAAATGAAGTTGCTCTACATTCCCAAACACTTCTATGAAGCATAGCCTTTATTGATCTGAAAGTATGATGGGTATAAACGGCTCCATGCATAGCATACCGAGCAAAGGCTACTGATTCTGCAGAAATTTTGCCTTTTTCGTGAATCCCTAAAGCAACATACGTGCGATTTCCTTCCGGTTTAAAAATTGTTGTTAAACAGTTTATCAAGCGTTCGAAATCTATCACGTTCGCATATGGAATTCCTAAAGCATTACTATCTCTTACCAGGTAATCTAGTTTGTCAGCGTCGATTGGTCCGTTAATAATTGTATGCAATATTCTATTTTTAAATGGCTGGGTAGTAACGTTAGGACTTGCATCGAGAATATTAGCAACTTTATCAGGAGTCGTATTCCAATCTTTTTCAATGATACTTCTCAAAGATTTACCATAAAACCAATCCTCATTACCTCTGAGAATGCTTATACATACTCTGTCATGATCAAATACTTTAGGTAAAGCTTCATGGAGATCATGAGCTAGGGGGAAATGACCGACATCATGAAGGAGAGAAGCAAGTAATAAAGATTCGATATCTCCAGAACTCATAATTTGCTTGAATAGCGGATTGATTTCATCATTGTATAAAGCTTCTATAATTTTAATAGTGTTTGAAAAAGTACCAAGTGTGTGTTGTAGCCTTGTATGGGTTGCTGTTGGATATATATGGATAAGTAAACCAAGTTGTGATACTCCTGCTAGTCTTTGAATGGAAGGATGACTTAACAAAACTTTTAACCTATCAGTTAATGGAGTTTTCCATATACTTCCGGCTTGAATAGTATCCACAATAAAAGGATTTAATTCGGGCACGTTTTTAGCTAAAGGATAACTTCCTTTAAATTTATCGATGTCCTCTAGTATTTCGACAATAGATTTATAACTGAGTTCTCGAAATGACGTAGAGTGCAATCCTAAGGCTACTTCAGTAGGTGTGTTTTCACCGTCAAGTGCTCTACAAGCTAGAAGCTGTAAATATTTCCTTGAATATGAGGGCATTCTTTTTGTAGTTAAGTAGGGATCAAAGTTATTTAATAAAGTTAATATAGTTTTACCAAAAGAATATATGTCAAATCTTGGATGGAGCCTTTGTCTTTCGATTTCGCTTCTGCATCTGTTAGAATCTGATGTTTCGTAATATACCAGAGATCTAACGGCTGGATGAGCATAATGTTTTGTATAGATAATGGGAACTTTATCCATTCTCTGAGTAATGCGTCTTGCTGAGCCTAAGTCAGATAGAAGAGCATCTCCACCGGAAGAAACAAGGATGTTTTCTGGTTTTATATCGAGGTGTATTATTGATAATGAGTGAAGGTAGCTGATTCCTTGAGCAACCTGCTCAATTACTTTAAAGAGTTCAGAATCTGTCCTTTCTTCACTAAAAAATTCATCTGCACTTTGAGCACCATCCACAAATTTCATGATATAAAAAGGACATTTACCGTTAATAGTATCAACCGAATGATGACTATATATTTCAACAATATTTGGATGAGTAGCTTCAACTAATAGATTAATTTCAGCAGTTATAATATTGGTAAACAAGTCAATATGTTTTTCAATTGGACGGGGAAATTTTAATGCTCTTAGAACACCGAGTGATTCATCTTTAACCTTAAGAACTACAGCTGTGCCACCGTGGGCAATTGGTTCAATTAACTTGTAGTTACTTTCTAAAGAATTTACGATTGCGATGATAGAACTTTTTAATCCTTCGAATTCATTGTTCCAGTCGTTTAATCCGTTTCTACGTTCTAAATATTTTTGTTTTAAATCATTCCAAAAGTTTTCAGGAATACCATTTTCGTCGTATTGTATTGAGGTACTAGATGAAGAAGTAGAGGTTTCTGCGTCTACGTTAATTTCGGCATTTGGGGAATCTGATAGATGCTTGGCAAAATATTCATCGAGTACTTTCTTGTATTTTGGATGTGGCTCTCTTCCTTTCCATTTACGACTAGTGGAGAAAGGTATACCTAAATCTTCAGAAATTCGCTTTAGAGTTTTTATTTCTTTTAATGCAATTCTCATCAATTGGTCATAATAATATGGCATGTTTGTACCTCATAAATATTACAAATAATAATATAAACCTCTTTGATCATTTATGCAATAAAACAGAATTATTAAATCTGATAATTGTCTACAAGATATACAGTAATCTAATGCACATGAAAGTACAATTATTTTGTGATGAGGGCTGAATGCACATGCAATGATACCGTTCGCTATAAATAATGAGAGATAGGATTTTCTTAAAAATTAATATGAGACAGAAAGTAAGAGAGGATTTCTGGTAGGCCGTGCAGGTCTCGAACCTGCGACACCCTGATTAAAAGTCAGATAATTGAGACTATTTATTAATCCCAATTTGTTAATTTTTCGCTGTAATTTCTTGCTTGGAACACGCTTACCTTGACTGATCATAGTGACGTAAGCAGGGGATACTCTAAGCTGTTTTGCTATCGTTGCTTTACTGACCATAAAGCAAGGCTAACGCCAAGAAAAAACATCTGTCAACGCCCTAAATTTTCGGTGATTGTTTAGTGGCTATTTGGTCACTTATCTTGAAGCCACGGCTTCAACTCATATGAAGCCAGGTTCGCCAGATCATTGAAGCCAGGTTGTGAGGTAGGTTAATACTCCCCCCGCCACTTACCTAACAAATCGGCTTCAACCTTGGAGAACAAGGGGAGTGTTGGTCTTAAATGTGGGAAGCAAAATCCTATACATCCGACTTCACTTCGCACATTTAGCTAGAGGTAAACTGCACCACATTAATACATGGAGGTTAGACCGATTACCTCTCGAAAAACTTCTTTATGTTTATGTATTACCAAAACTGTTATTAATACTTTGAGTCCGAAATATTTCTAATGGATCAACTGTTTTAATTTCAAAGATTTCCTTCTCTTGGTTTTTGGTAACATAGACAATTCTCTTGGTAAGGTAGGAATTTTTTCTCTCCGAGTTAGAGCACGTTTTACGTTTGTTGTCCAATTCCCAGCAGATTTTTTAATTCTTGCTGCCGTCAACGCTGATCTTATTCGTCTCTTTCTTAATTTATTTTTGGTTTTTTTAAATACATCTGTTTCCCTTGCAAATCTAATAGAATCGTAAACAGATCTATATTGTGGATCGTATCTCACTGCTATAAAAGTTGGATTTTCAACTGTACTGAAAAATGTATACAAACAATGATGCATTGCAGCAAGAGTATATTTAGCTGTTTGAGTAAAATCTTGAGAGTTATCCGTCCCTTGATTTCCACAAAAATGTGAAGCCCAATTGAATACAGTTTTATTAGTACCATATCGTGCTTGAGATGGTAATGAATCGTCAATTGCTATCCAGTTTTTTAGACTATCGTATTCCTGTTTTATTTGACTCCATGTGATATTATTCAATCGTTGTGAGTAGTCAATACTGTTTTCCCAATCTGCATGTCCCTGAGAGAATGGAATATTTAATGAATGATGGGGAACTGCTGCGACGTCTTGAAGATGATGCAATCCATATCCTAAATAAATTAAAGCATCTTCAATGTTTGTGTCGTAAAGTTCAATAGCATTCATCTTATATAAAGAATATAGCGATTCCGCAGAAGTAAAACGATGGTTAACAATATCTGGGAAATATCCAAAAAAGGTGTCAATACCTGCGGTCGCATACCAACCAATGATTTCTTGCACAACTTCGACAATATCTTCTAATATCTCACCATCACCCCCACATATGGGGCAATATCCGAGTGCTCCAGTACCAAGACATGCTGGGCACGGCACCCATATCCAATCAATTACTGTATAAACATCATATATGGGATTTATTAGGTTTAGACCCATCAAAATAGGGAGAGTGTAAGGATCGTCCATTAATGAACATCCTGGATAATACGGCAATCGGCCGTAGTTGTAAAAATGGTACATCCTTGTCATCATGTCGTTTATAGATTCGTTTTGGTAATAAGCAATACCTGCTATCAATGCATTAACTATTGGGTTAGCTCCTGGATCTACATTCACAGTCGCAATGTTATTGCATTTGTGTGTACTTGGATAATCAGCACCGATCAATCCGTGTTCTACAAAATCCCCTAAAGTCTTCGGATTCCCATTTGAATCTTGATGAATATCCTGGCAGTAGAATCTATACATTTGTTTTAAAATAGGATTACTCGCATTACTGTAAATCGTAAATAGACGTTGGAGACTTGTTTCATGTCCAGTTCTATTCATTTTTATCACTCCTTTTTTGAATATTAATACTGATCATAAGATGTTGAATAATCAGCCAAACACAACACCTCCTTTATATATAATTCTTTCCAATCTACAAACAATTTTTATATTTCCTAGAAAATAAATAAGGGTACTATACCACCACACAAACAGGTGTTAGTAGTATCCACCACTGTCAATGTGAATATTCAGTTAAGAGTATGTTAGTTTATCTTATATGAACTAGAAAGTCAATACACACAAAATAATAACATTCATAACGAATGGAAATTAAGAGCCACCTAAAATCAGGTGGCTTCAATATTTTATTCTGGTAGACCGTGCGTATCAAAAGGTAGAACTAAAACCTTTTCCAAAAGCTTTGCTCTTTTCTAAGTTTGTGCTATTAACGGGTGTTCACCCCGATATCTACAACTATCTCTCTGATATAATATGAGAGATGAATAAAAGCAGCGGAGAAATATTTATATGCCAGGTAAGCAGATTGAAACTATAGATACATATATTTCAAAATTCCCGGAAGAAGTCCAGGACATATTGAATAAAATCAGGGTGGCTATAAAAGAGGAAGCTCCCCAAGCTGAAGAAGATATAAGTTATGGAATACCTACTTTTAAATTGAATGGGAATTTAGTGCATTTTGCAGCTTTCAAGAATCATTTTAGTTTTTTCCCGACCCCATCTGCAATAAATGCATTCAGCAAAGACCTATCTCCATATGAAATATCTAAGGGTACTATTAAATTCTCTTTCGGTAAGCCGGTTCCCTTTGACCTTATAAAAAGGATCGTTGCATTTAGAGTAAAGGAAAATATTCAGCGTTAAGCTTCCAAAATAAATTGGATTTTGATATAAGCGGTACTATTCGGTACACCTTATCATCCATCATGCTGAAAAGTATATTAGCGAAAATATTAGCAAATGGTAATGGGGTTAAGTGTAGGCCGTGCAGGTCTCGAACCTGCGACACCCTGATTAAAAGTCAGGTGCTCTGCCAACTGAGCTAACGGCCCACGTACTCTGTCAGTTTATCAAATACTGGTTTTTTAGGCAAGATACAATAGGTGCTGGCATATTTATAGAGATTGCCATTCGCCTCCGGCGAACCTGCGGCGGACTCGCAATGACGGAGATGGATCCGTCCTTCGACAAGCTCAGGACGAACGTGAAAAAGCAGACTGTTCGCAATGACTCGCCTATGCTAGGGCAGGGCTTCGGCGGGCAGGCGGAATGCTTTCTGTCTTTACAAGGCAGGCGCTGATACTGTATCCTGAATCCTGTAATATACATAAAGGAGACTACAGTGTACCAGGCGCCGAGAGGAACAGCAGACATCCTTCCCGAGGAGCAGGTCTACTGGCATTACGTCCAACAGAAAGCCGAAGAGATAACGCGCCTGTACGGCTACGAACGCATCGATACCCCGGCATTCGAAGATTCCGGGCTTTACAGCCGGAGCACCGGCGATTTCACGGATATCGTCCAGAAAGAGATGTATGTCTTCGAGGACAGGGGAGGCAACAGCCTGAGTCTCCGTCCGGAGGGCACTCCTTCCGTCTGCCGGGCATACATCCAGCACGGTCTGTACAACAAACCCCAGCCCGTAAAGCTATATTACATAACGTCGATATTCAGGTACGAGAGGCCCCAGGCTGGAAGGTACCGCCAGCACCACCAGTTCGGTTGCGAAGCCATCGGCGAAGCCGACCCTGCCCTGGACGCCGAGGTGATAGAGGTTGCCTGGCGTTTCTACAAGGCTCTCGGTCTGGAAGATATAAAGATTCATCTTAACAGCATCGGCTGCAGAAACTGCCGTCCGGACTACCTTTCCCGGCTTGTCAACCACTACTCCGAACATGAAAACGAGGTGTGCAGCGACTGTAAAGTCCGCCTGGTGAATAATCCGATGAGGCTCCTCGACTGCAAGCAGAAACAGTGCCAGCCGATAGCGGATATGGCGCCGAAAAACATCGATTACCTCTGCGGCGACTGCCGCGAACACCTTGAAAGCCTGATGAAATACCTGGATATCCTGGAGATGCCGTACCAGGTGAATCACAGGCTGGTGAGGGGACTGGACTACTACACCAGGACGGTGTTCGTGGTGCAGCCGGTTGACGTCCGCGGCCAGTCGGAAATCGGCGGCGGTGGCAGGTACGACTACCTTATCGAGGAACTTGGCGGCAAACCTTCACCCGGAGTGGGGTTCGGGACCGGTTTGGAGCGGATAATCCTGAACATGAAAGAGCAGGGTGTCGAGGTGCCGCCGCTGCCTTCGCCGAGGGTCTTAATCGCCTGCCTGGGTGACGAAGCTAAAGATAAAGCGGTCCGGCTTACGTCCGACCTCAGGCTGGCAGGTATACCGGCGGTAAATGCCGCCAGCGGAAGGAGCCTGAAGGCGCAGTTAAGGCAGGCAAATACGCTCGGCGTGGAGTATACTGTAATACTAGGCGAAGACGAAGTGAAGAACGGCACGGCAACGCTCCGTAATATGGCGAATGCCAGCCAGGAGACCGTACCTTTCGATAAATTAACCGACCTGCTGAAATAGAAATGCGTTACGCGATTATCGCAGATATTCATTCCAACCTCTCCGCTTTCAGGGCTGTCCTCGATGACATTCAAACACAGGAAAGAGTCGATAAATTCTGGTGCCTGGGTGATGTCGTGGGCTATGGGCCTGAGCCGCACGAATGCATCGAGCTGCTCAAGCAGACCCATCATATCTGCGTAGCCGGTAATCACGACCGCGCCGCCGTCGGTAAGCTGCCACTTTCGGGATTCAATCCGGACGCTGCCGAAGCGGCAAGGTGGACAGCCGGACAGTTGAATGCCGGAGACAGGGAATACCTGGAAAACCTGCCGGATACCGTCGAGGAAGATGATTTTACGCTGGTACACGGAAGCCCCAGAGACCCCATCTTGGAATACGTACTGTCAGCCAGCGTTGCCCGGCAGAATTTCGACCGCTTCAAAACAAAATACTGTCTCGTGGGACATACGCATGTCCCCCAGGTATACAGTCTCGATGAGGACGGTAACTGTACGTCGGCAAGGTTTTTACCTAACGTGAAGCTCATCGCCGGCGAATCGAGGCTGATAATCAATCCTGGTGGTATAGGTCAGCCGAGGGACGGTAATCCCCGGGCGAGTTACGCCATATACGATAATAAGACGAAAATTATGCAGCTCAGGCGCGTATCTTACGATATAAGGCAGACACAGGACAGGATGGTGGAAAAAGGGCTGCCGATGCGTCTGGTGGTCAGGCTGGAAAAGGGTATATAACACAGGGGTTCATGGAGGACTTTTCAGCGCAGGTTTTTCTCGCAGTCTTTACAGATGACTACCGCAGGAAAATAGCGGGTAACAACGACAATATCGCTTAAAGGCTTTATCTTTTCACAGAATTTACATTTGAATGTTATCTTCTTATCTCTAGAATCGGCGGTCTTTTTCTGTTCGGTCGTCACGGTAAGCTCCTGATATTATTTAGGTATTACTGATGATTAATCCTGATGTGCATCAATCATCGGTACCGGCGGTGGCAGTCGAAGTATCCTTTGTTTCGGAAGGTTTCGACTCTTCGGAAGCGGATGCCGGCGCTGAATGACCGTGATTACTCCTGTAATCGGTAGTATAAAAACCGGACCCTTTGAAAATTATGGGAACAGGCGAAAATATACGTGTAGCTTCACACTTGCAGTCGGGACAGTAAACCTGGCTTTCATCATTGAAACTTCGCCTTAATTCGAACTTTTTTGCACATTCGGAACACTCGTATTCGTAGATGGGCAACCCTATCACCTCCAGAAAAAACCGGACACTAGTTAGCAATCCGATGTTTTGTCTGCTAAATTTATTTTACTCCAGCCTATCTCAGGCGTCAAGATACAAATATCACAAAAATATCCTGAAAAGATACTATATAATGCCCCAGTCTTTGTAGCCCTGCTGAATAATCGCCAGGTATTCGGACGACGGTTTTGCCTCTACGGGTCGACCGCTTTTTATATACGTAACCGCTTCGACCGGGTCTCCGTCCTCGTTAAATACATTTACCTTTGTCCGATTGTATGATGCCTCGTATTTATCAAGCTGGTTCATGCAGCGTTCGGAAACCTCATAGACTGCGCCGAAGACCTTTTCACCCCGGAAGATAACGATATTCGCCTTTCCTCCTTTTAACTGCCGTGACCAGTCGGTAAAGACAAGTTTGTAGTTGGGCAGGGTAGCCTTAAAAAGAGGCTTGTTTTCAGGGCACCTCTCCAGCATCTGTTTCCGGTTCAGATTCGATGCATAAGCAAAATAGTACGGCATATTCATCTCCCTGAGTTAAATGGATATTATAGTAGATATTTCACCGGGTGACAAATATTGTGTTATCCGGTTTTGATTGTGATTTTTAGTTCACCCCCTTTATCCCCCTCAAACAGTTCCCGTATTCAGCAAAAACATTCTGATTGTTTGAGGGAGAGTTAATAAGAGAGAGGAGCAAAAAGCCCCTCTCTCAAGCTCTTATCCTTAGCATCGGTACAAGTCTATTGGAATAAAATCCGTTCGATTTCCTTCAGTCTGTCAAGCCCTTTTATCTCGTAGGGAAACATCGGCAGTTCGATGATTTCAAGCTCGGGATAGCTGTGGTATATTCTCTTGAGATAATCTTTCTGCTGGCCGGATTTGGTTGACATAAATACGGAGTCATCGTTTTTAACCACATTGTTAATAATTATTCTTTTAATACCGAGCCCGTATTCATTCAATTCACTGAAAGTATCCTCTAGCTGTTCCACCGCCAGCGCCTCCGGGATCATAACCAGGGTAAAGTCCACGATGTTCCTGAGAAACTCCATATTTACAGCCGAGAGCTTCTCCCAGCGCCGGAGAATATCCAGGATAGGTTCTCGGGTAGTCCTGCCTAACTTAAGTTTTGAGTATATCCTGGGAGCCATCTTCAGATGCCTGCCGAGAAGGGCGGGGGTCTCCAGCAGGGCAAGAGTCTGTCCGAGCGGGGCGGTATCCCAGACCACGGCATCGTATTCACCGTTCAGGTGAAGCTCCCTGATGTAGTCGACCATAAATTCATCGCTCAAACCGGGCAATACCGAAGTCATAAACTCCACAAAATCGGGATATTCTATGTCAACAAAAGATGAGAACACACCGTATACGTCCTGCCCGAACTTCCTGTCCCACATTTCCCTGACCTCTACGGCGCCCAGTTCGTTAACAAACAGGTTATCGGTAATCCCGGCAGGTTTCGTTTTGCTGGCTATCTCGTATATATGTGATAGTGACGGTGTGGCATCGGTCGATATGGCAAGTGTCTTATTCCGTAGGCCGGCGTAATGGAGTGCCGTCGCCGCGGCACAGGTCGTTTTACCCACTCCGCCTTTACCGGTGAACATAGTGATACGTGAGTTACCGCGCTCCGGCTTATTATTTACTGCATCCATTAATACATTATTCTACACCATCACCGGCAGGACAGTTAAGGTCGTGCAGTTCGGTTATACGAGTTACTGAGAAATCTGGAATAACGTTGAAAAATATCGACATAATATTTGCGCTTATTCTGTCAATGATTGTAAACTAGGTGAACATCGGAGATCCCATCCAGCTCCTATCGACACATAACAGGTAATCGTCTTGGATCAATCAGTTACAGGATTCAGCGGCGGAAGCCGAATGGGACCACCTCAGCCCGGGGAAAAACGACCCGGGTTCTCTCTGCGTAATCTAAGGACTTTCAGTTCGTTCAAAAACCGGGTATACGTTATATATTTCGGCGGTCTGCTGGGGCAGATGGTCGGGATGAATATGCAGATGATTGCCCGGTCTTACCTTATCTACCAGCTGACCGACTCCGCACTTATACTCGGTGCGATGTCCCTGTTCCACGCTGTGCCGATGGTAGCGCTGTCTCTGTACGGTGGCGTGATTGCAGACAGGGTACAGAAGAAATACGTCATGCTGATAGGCCAGGCGGCATCGGCAGTCGTTTCCGCAGGAGTAGGTCTGACCCTGCTGCTCGGTTATCTCAGTTCCGATAATCCCGGTTCCTGGTGGATTCTCGGTGCGTCTTCGGTATGCCAGGGGACTATTATGGCATTGATGATGCCGTCGCGGCAGGCGATTTTACCCGAAATCGTAGAAGGCGATCAGCTGATGAACGCGATATCGCTGAACACGATGGGAATGAATACGCTGCGCCTGTTTGGCCCGGCAGTTGCCGGTCTGCTTATAGCTAACGTGGGATATGAGGCGGTTTATTTCACCGTATCGGTTATGTACGTGGTATCAACGGTTTTTATATGGTTTCTGCCGTTAACCAGCAAAGTAACGAAATCCACCGTTAATGCACTGCAATCCATGAAGGAAGGCTTTAAATATCTAAGAAGTGAAACGACCATCCTGCTCATTCTTATATTCACCCTGGCTGTCACGATCCTGGCGATGCCATTCCAGCAGCTGCTGCCGATATTCACGGAAGACGTTCTCGGAGTAGGCCCCGACGGAATGGGCTGGCTGATGAGTGTGTCCGGAATCGGGTCTATCATCAGTTCGCTGGTGCTGGCTTCCTTGCCCAATAAAAAGAGGGGATTTATGATGCTGGGCGGAAACGTCATCCTCGGATTGGCTCTGGCCGGCTTTTCATTTTCGCAGTCCTATCCGTTATCAATGGTACTGATAGGCTTCGTCGGGCTCGGTCAGATGGTCCAGATGGCTCTGGGAAGCACCCTTATCCAGTATTACATAGACCCGGCTTACCTGGGCAGGGTAATGAGTATAATGATGATGCAGTTCGGCCTGATGAGTTTCAGTACCTTCCTTGCCGGTCTGCTGACGGAGGTCACCGGAAGCGTTCAATGGTCGATCGGCAGCCTGGCTATCACCCTGGTAGTCCTGTCATTCGTTGCCCTGGCTTTCTTTAAGAGGATAAGAAACCTGGAATAAGTGCCGCGTTTACCTGTCCAGTCCGCGCTGCAGTCCCCGAATATAGGTTATATGGCCGACGTGGAGCGCCAGCTCGCAGACCAGCATGGTGATAACATTATTTACCGGCATTTCCCCGAAAAAAGTATCTTTTACTTCATCGAACCCTTCGGGAGTGAGACTTTCAAGGTATTTTTCGGTCTCGGCCCTGACTGATTCGGCGTAAGCTTTCAAGTCTTCGAGTTTCGGCACCGCAAAGGATGCAAGCTGTTCAGCTGTATATCCCCAGCCGTTATCCTTGAAATCATCCTCGAATCCCATCCTGGCAGCCCACTTACCGGTCTCCCATATCTCCTGTTTACCCAGGAGAGTCGGATTTATCATCATATCTTCCGCCCGTGTCTGGTGCCAGAGTATAAACCCGATAGAATTAGATTCTTTATCAGGTTGATAGGCGACTTCTTCCTGGGTAAGACCATCCAGGGCATTTGATAATGTATCCTGAAGACTACTTAATATATTGAGTGTATACTGTGCTGCTTCCATTATTTCCCTTCCTGTCTATTATTATTTCGTATCCTGCATTTTTCTGCCGTAACGATTGCATTAATTTCCGAGACGGCGCTGTTTATTTTCCCCTTGCGGTTCACAACAACATAATCGAACTCGGGGAGTTTCTTCATTTCTTCCGAGGCAGTCTTTATCCGCAGTTCCAGCGTTTCCGGTGATTCGGTTTTACGCTGTTTCAGTCTTTGTGAAAGGTCCTCTATAGAGGATGGTGCCAGAAATATCGAGATTGAGTCCGGTTTGACCCGCTTTATATTATCCACTCCCTGAACGTCCACCTTTACCATAACGTCCTGACCGTTATTCAGGGCTTCTTCGACTTCTGCCCGGGGTACTCCGTACATATTACCGTAGACGTTGGCATGTTCAAGCAAGCCGTCATTTTCAATCAATTCCTGGAAATGGTCTTTTGATACAAAGATATAATCGATTTTGTCCTGTTCTCGTTCGCGGCGGGGTCTTGTAGTCATAGTGACCACGTATTTCATCGGAAAAGAGGAATTCTTGAGTTTGTTCAGGACAGCATCCTTGCCAACTCCGGATGGCCCGGAGAGAATAAACAGGGAAGGTTTTCTGTCAGTTAGGGGATATGATTTATCACGGCTGACCGTATTATCCATTACGTCCTAGTCGATAAGCTGAGGTTCGTCTATCTGAAGTGCTCTCGGTTCAAGCTGTCGGTATCTGCTGACGATGGTTTCCGGGGTTAAAGCGGAAAGTATTACGTGACCGCTCTCATTAATAATTACGGCTTTTGTCCTCCTGCCGTTGGTTAAGTCGATTAGCAACCCTTTAGACTTACTTTCCTGGACCGTTCTCTTCGTAGGGGCTGAGTTAGGTGAAGCAATAGCGATTACGTTATTCATCACAATGATGTTATTAAACCCGACGTGGACCAGTTCTATGCTCATATTATTGCACCTCGAAAGACTGTAATGAGAATACGTTCTCTATATAATATACCCAGAAGATTAAATAGGCAACATAAAAATAACATATTCAAGATTAATGATGGAAATATAGCAGGTTTCCCCAACATTGACAAGAATAATTGTCGGGGTTTTACTATTTATGCGAATATACAGGAAGAACTGACTTTACGAGAAATAATACGGGGCGTTATACTGATTAAGGAATCAGACATAAACTATGAAGACTATAGGTATACTGTATCATCCGAAGAAAGAATCCGCCGGGATTCTTGCAGAAAAACTTGAGGGATCACTCAAGGCCAGGGGTATCAACGTCTGGAAAGCATCGGCGTGGAAAGTAGAAGAAGCCAGAAAACAGGTAAACGGGACAGAACTCCTGCTGACTATCGGTGGTGATGGTACTATCCTCCGGGCCGTACAAGCAGTTGTTCCGGAACCTGTTCCTATTACCGGAATAAACCTCGGGAACCTCGGGTTTATGACCGAATTAAGCGTCGATGAAGCCGAGGAAAAGCTGAACGCCCTGCTCAACGGAGAAGGCTGGATAGACGAACGTTACCTGCTGGAAGCCGAGTTAAATGCCGGAGAAAACGGAATTCCGCAGAAATTCTATGCCTTAAACGATGTCGTCCTTGCCCGGGGGATCGAAACCCGCGTGATACATGTCGAAGCACGCATTAATGATGAATTACTGACAGCCTATAAAGCCGATGGAGTAATAGTTGCCACAGCCACGGGAAGTACCGGGTATTCTCTGGCTGCAAACGGACCGATTCTGCACCCTCAGTCGAGAGAACTGCTGCTGGTACCGGTTGCACCCCACCTGAGTTCTTCATATTCACTTGTGCTGCCCGATTCTGCAGTTGTCAGGTTAAACCTGACAACTTACCACTCCGCTACATTCAGTATCGACGGTCATATTAACTCGAATCTTTCAAGCAATGCCGAGATAACGGTACAGCACAGCCGGAATACTGTCCGGTTTTTAAGAATTCATCCTCAAAATGCGTTCTACAGCTCGCTGGAAGGCAAACTGAAAGGGAAAAAATAGATTGGGACAGGTAGAAAAAGCCAGGATTAACGACGCAATCCACATGCACCGGATAATCAATCTGTTCGCCGACCGGGGCGAAATGCTGCCGCGTTCGCTGAGTGATATTTATGAAAATATACGAGATTATTTTGTTTTTAAAGAAGAGGGGAAGGTTGTTGCCTGCGCCGCGCTTCATATAAGCTGGTCCGAACTGGCAGAGATCAAGTCAGTCGCCGTTGCCGAAGAGCACCAGGGGAAAGGATTCGGAAATTCTCTTATAAACGCCTGTCTGGAAGAAGCGAAGGAACTCGGAATCCCGACCGTATTCTGCCTGACCTACAAGCCAGGATTTTTCAGTCGTTTCGGTTTTGTTGAAATTGACAAAATGGAACTTCCCCAGAAAGTATGGAGCGAATGCTACCGCTGCCCCAAATTCCCCAACTGCGATGAGGTCGCTCTGATACTCCGTATCAAAGAAGATAAAGAAAATGACTGAGGAAAAAGTATTATCCTCCGAAACCGTTTATGTAGGTCGTGCATTCACCGTGAGAGTCGATACCGTCCAGAGAACTGACGGTCGCGAGACAACGCGTGACGTGGTTGAACACAGCGAATGTGTAGCGGTGGTTGCTGTCGACCCGGACGGCAAAATACTGCTGGTCAACCAGTATCGCCTGCCTGCCGGTAAATATATGCTTGAAATACCTGCCGGTGGCATCGACGGCGATGAAGAACCGACCGATGCCGTTCGTCGCGAGATGCAGGAAGAAACCGGTTACCTGCCGAAGAAAGTAGAAAAACTGGGAGGATTCTACTCGGCACCGGGATTCTGCACAGAGTACCTGCATCTCTATCTCGCTGCCGAACTCGAACCCAGCCGGCTGGTAGCGGAAGACACCGATAGTATTACCCTGGTCAGAATAGACCCCGAAGAGATATCCGGCCTGATAAAATCCGGAGTGATATGCGACGCAAAAAGTATTGCCGGGCTTTTTACGTGGCTGGATAACCGTAAGTCAGACTGAACGGGAAGAATCGTTTCAGCCAAGTGCGCTGCTGAGCCGGCGACCTCCAATCAGATGTAAATGCAGGTGTTTGACTACCTGTCCACCATATTCACCGCAATTGATTACCAGTCGGTATCCGTCTTCAGCTATCCCTTCCTGTTGAGCCAGATGATTAGCTGTCAGGATCATTTTCACCACGAGTGATCTGTCATGAAGATCCATAGTCGTCACCAGGTGTTCGACGGGAACTATAAGTATATGAGTAGGAGCAACCGGATTTACATCACGAAAAGCTATAACCTCGTCATCCCGGTAAAGGATATCCGAAGGAATATCTCCGGAGATTATTTTGCAGAAAATGCAATCGTCCATTTCTTTCTCCTGACATATCTGAATAACCGGTAAATCAATGCTATCACACCCGAAATTGACAGGCAATATCTCACATTAATTACTAAAGCCGTGTGATATAATATTGATATTATGGCAGCGGTTACTGCCGTACGAAGGGAGGCCGGTATAAATTGGATACTGTAACAGTGTATCTTGGACTCGGCTCGAACCTCGGGAACCGCCAAAAGAATCTGGATTTGGCTCTCGACCTTCTATCTCAAAGAATGCAGATAAAAAAGGTATCTTCGGTATATGAAACCGACCCTGTGGGGAACACCGACCAGCCGCGATTTCTCAATCTTGTCTGCCAGGTCAATACACTACTGGCTCCGAAAGAACTGCTTACCCTGGCAAAGGGGATCGAACTGAAACTCGGTAGAGTTCCCAGCAAGGAACCGAATACACCCAGGACTATCGACATAGATATTCTCCTTTACGGAGAAAAGATTATGAAACTAAAGAAATTAACTTTACCTCACCCGAGACTAACCGAAAGAGCGTTCGTCCTGGTACCGCTGGCTGAGATAGCTCCAGATGCTGTGCACCCTGTTTCCGGAAAAACTGCCAGGGAACTGCTCGATGAGGTCACGGAAAAACAGGGCGTTTTTAAATGGGGAAATGAGGGCGAAGAAGAATAATGTACAGGGTTTCTATCGAAAGGCATTTCGACGCCGCTCATTACCTGCGGGAATACCAGGGTAAATGCGAAAATCTGCACGGTCACCGGTACAAGGTAGTAGCAAACCTGAAAGTTGAGAAACTCGACGATATCGGGCTGGCTTTCGACTTTACGGTTCTGAAAAAGGGCATCGACGAAATCCTGGAAAGATTCGATCATACCTGCCTAAACGATATAGAACCTTTCAACGAGATTAATCCATCATCCGAGAACATAGCTTCGACTATATGCAGCGAGCTGACACCAAAGCTAAAAGGATATGATGCTTCTATTGAAAGTATAGAGGTATGGGAGTCCCCCGATGCGTGGGTGACATACAGTCCCGATTAACCATCTATTCCGGTGGCAGCAGGTTCGGGATAGTATCTTCGATAGGATAGGTTACGTTGCACTTACGGCACAGGAGCGACCCGCTGATAATTTCTCCGTCTTTTTCTTTCGTGACCGTTAATTCCAGTACTCCCTTGCACACCGGACAGGCAAGTATATCCATCAATTCTCTCTTCATACCGTGATTATATCATACTCAAGGCTTATTGCTTTTCAATTACAGTGATATTAGTATGGAAGTAGAAGCCTAAATAGTAAAATGGAGGTGCAGAGATGGAAGTGGTTTCAAATATAACCAAAACTACCCTGGGAGAAATTGAAAAAATACTCACCACACGAACCGTAGTCGGTGAACCTATGACAGTCGAAGGAATCACCCTCATTCCGCTTATCAGTATCGGTTTCGGGTTCGGAGCCGGAGGAGGCTCCGGTAAAGGTGAAGCGAAACAGAAGGGCGAAGGTTCGATGGGGGGTACCGGCGGCGGCGCGTGGGTGCGTCCGGTCGCTCTTATCGTTATCGACAAAGAGGGGAATGTAAGAATAGAGTCGGTCAGGAGAGGCCTCTCATCCATAGTCGAGAAAGTAACCGATACGGTACCGAAAGTAGTTGAAAGAATTGTCAGTAGAAAACAGGATAAAGAGAAGGAATCCGAAGAGGAAGACTAATTGCTGGCCTTATACATAATAGCAGGACTGGTATTTATACTGGTTGTTCTCCTGTGTATACCGGTTGAAACCAGCGTCCGGGTGGATACGGATTCAGGCCAGAAATTCAACCTGCGTGTATCCTGGTTATTCGGCCTCATCAACAAAAACTTCGGCAGGCGAAAGTCAAAACCGCCGTTCAAAGCACGATCAGCATCAAAGAAACGAAAAATATTGATAAGGCCGGGTTTAAGCCTGATATCTAAAGGTTTTAGTGCCGCCAATCTGATAAGACAGCTCAAGAAACTTGCCGTCGATATTTACAGGCAGTTAACAATAAGGGAAATTTCCGGAGAACTTCTGGTCGGTCTGGAAGACCCGGAATATACCGGTTTACTTTTTGCGATTATAGGCCCGGCCAACGCTTTACTGAACCTGCACCCGCGATACGATGTAAATATCAGACCGATTTTCGATGATGAGGATATCTTTGAAGGGAATCTGAATGGAACTATTAAAATACAACCAATCAAACTGGTTGTGCCAGTAGTAAGATTTGCTTCTTCACGTGATGTAATCAAGACGGGAAATAGAATAATAAAAGAGAGATGGGGAAAGCGAGGAAAGTCGAGATAATCGTTATTCCCTCGTTAGTTCTATCACTTCTATCTTGAAAGTCAGGTCCTTACCGGCAAGCTTGTTATTAGCATCAACGACTACTGTCGTTTCTGTTACTTCTATAACCGGAACAGCCATTACACTTCCGTCAGATAGACCGAGTTGAACGTAATCACCTACCGACGGGTCCACTCCCTCCGGCAGTTCGTCCTGTGGAAATTCCAGTATCAGCTCATCATCATATTCACCATATGCATCGGCAGCAGGTATTGTGACGGTTTTTACTTCACCTACCTTCATACCTATAACGGCTTCATCGAATCCTTTTATCAATTGTCCGGCGCCGACGGTAAATTCGAGAGGGTCCCTTCCTTCTGAAGAATCGAATACACTTCCATCATCGAGAGTCCCGGTATAATGCACCTTCACCACATCACCGGGTTGCACAACTTTCGCTTTACACCCGGGCATCGTGCCAATCAACAAAGATATTAGGATAATCGAGACTACTATAATTAATTTCTTCAACTTAACCGTCTCCTGAAAATACGCGTATAGACAATGTTATCACAGGGATACGGAAATACGCTACAAAATTTAAATCACCTTGCGCTTCCACCTGCCTGTCCTGAAATAAATGGTAAAAAGTAGTGCCCGGAAAACCAGTGCTATCGATATAGACCACTGGACGCCGTTCACTCCCAGCGGCGTATGCTGGGGAAGAAGCCAGGCAAGGGGAATCTGTATCACCCACATAGTAATAATAGTAATAAGCATAGTCGGGATCGTATCACCGACACCTTCAACGCACAAACTCAGGACAATGGTAAGTCCGAATACAAGGTAACCGACAATCTGGATTCTCATAAAAGTCGATGCAATGTCTACCAGTTCCGGGTCTGTACTGAAAATTCTCACAACGCCGCCAGCGAAAAACCAGATAAGTATCGAACATATAACCATTGCTCCCGAGTACAGAACTACGGCTATCCAGGCGCCTTTTTCCGCTCTGTCAGGTTTTCCGGCACCCAGATTCTGCCCCGACAGAACACCGGCAGCGCTTCCCAGTGCACCGGCTGGCATCCTGATGAAAGTATCGATTCGCTGCATCAGCGAATGGGCTCCCACGGCTGCGGTACCGAAAGGTGCTATAAACCATACCAGCACCAGGTAAGGAAGAAACCTCTGCACGCCTGTAATCGACGCCGGGATTCCTATTTTAGTCATCCGCCAGATTATATCTTTATCGAGGCGGAATCCCCTCAGGGTCAATTTCAGTCGCGTACGTCCGGTAAAGAGGAACCAGAGACCGAGTATTCCACCGATAAATTGTGAAATAACGTTAGCCCATGCAGCCCCTCTTACACCGAGTTCCGGGAAAATCCAGACACCAAATACCAGCAGCGGACAGATAATTATGTGGAATAGTCTGAAGAATATCGATATTCTCATTGGAGTAACGGTATCGCCGGAAGCCTGCATGACGTACTGTGATACCATCGCCAGTGCCATCGTTATTGACCCGGCAAGCTGGATACGCATATAGGCAGCACCTTCTGCAACCACATCGGGTTCAACTCCGAACATTGCCAGGATAGGTTCGGCCAGGAATATGCCGATAGTGGCGGTTATCAGGGAAAATACTGTACCGATTACCAGAGCCTGCTGCCCCACTTTGTTGGCGCTGTAAGTGTCTCCGGCACCAATATAACGGGCTATCATCGCTCTCAGCCCGGTATAAAGGCCCATCATAATAGAATTTACCGCCATGATAACCATACCGGAGACACCAACTCCGGCAATAGGTGCCGCGCCCAGTTTACCGACCCATATCATATCGACGGTCGGTCCGAGTACGGTGAGTGTCTGGCTTATCATAATAGGCCAGGACAGCGACCACAGGTTACGGATAACACTGCCTTCGGTCCAGTCTCTATCGTATGAAGTACTTTTCATCGGAAAGCTTTTTCTCTGGGGAAAACCCTATAAAGCTATATTAGATTTCATCATAGCATAATGCCGCTTCAGGCGTTGAAACGGGCTATTCTAAGTTATTATCCAATCTGGTAGAATATACGGAAATGCGAGAAGGTTCTACTCCCATCCGACAGCAATACCTGAGAATCAAGAGGAAACACCCTCAGGCGATCCTCCTGTTTCGTCTCGGTGATTTCTACGAGACCTTCGATGATGACGCAAAAACAGTTTCCCGGGAACTCGATATAGTCCTTACTTCCAGAGAAATGGGTAAAGGTAATAAAGTACCTCTTGCGGGGATTCCCTATCACGCACTGGACAATTACCTGGCGCGTCTGGTTAACAGGGGACACAAAGTCGCTATCTGCGAACAGGTAACCCAGCCCGGGGAAACGAAAGGGCTGGTAGAGAGGGAAGTCGTACGGGTCGTTACTCCCGGAACAATTGTAGAACCGGGCCTTCTCGACAGTAAGACCAATAATTACCTGTTAAGTATAGTTATCGGTGAAAGAGAAGCGGGGTTAGCCTATATAGATATAACCACCGGCGAATTCGCAACCACCCAGATGCCCATCGAGAGACTGCTTCCGGAAATAGAAAGACTCGGACCTTCGGAAATCGTTGTTTCGGAAAATACGGATCTCAGCGGTATGGAGTTATCGACGTCGGTAACCCGTATGGACGATTACTGGTTCGAGTACGAGATTGCCCACCAGACACTGACCGATCATTACAAAGTGTCGTCACTGGACGGATACGGCTGCGCCGGCCTGCCGTTCGCCGTGAGAGCAGCCGGTTCGGTGATCCACTACCTGCAGGAAACTCAGAAAGGATTGACGGGGCAGATTACCGGCCTGGCAACATATTCAACCGAATCATTCATGGCGCTTGACGAACAGACGTTAAAAAACCTGGAACTTTTTTCCAGTTCAAGTATAAGGACCGGAACAACATCGCTGCTTTCGGTTATCGACCTTACAAAGACGGCAATGGGAGGAAGACTCCTCAGGAGATGGCTTGGAAAACCGCTGCTTGATATCAGTGAAATCGAAAAACGACAGAAAGCCGTGAAATGGTTTTTCGAAAATACTTTACCGCGAAACCAGACTGTTTCTTTACTTGACAAAACATCCGACATAGAACGTCTTATAAACCGCGTGACGAGCAACATCGCAAATCCACGTGAACTCGTATCGCTTAAAAAGGGACTTGAGATAATACCGGAACTGGTCAGTGTTATTGAAGGCGGGACCAGCAACAGCCCGATAAACTGGCTCAAGGGCAACCTGAAACCCAGACAGGATGTGGTCGACCTGATAACCGAAGCCATTACCGACGAACCGGCGACGAATCCGGGAGACGGCGATGTTATAAGGCAAGGCTTCTCGGAGGAACTGGACGATCTGCGCAATATTTCAAGGAATGCCCGGCAATACCTGGCAAACCTGGAAAAACAGGAACAGGAAAAGACGGGAATAAAGTCGTTGAAAGTCGGTTATAACAAGGTCTTCGGTTATTATATCGAGGTCTCGAATTCATATCTCTCGCAGGTACCGGAATACTATATAAGGAAACAAACGCTGGTAGGCGGAGAGAGGTATTTTACTCCAGAGTTAAAAGACTATGAGTCCACCATACTCAACGCACGTGACAGGGTAGCCGAACTTGAAACGAACCTGTTTCAACGAGTGTGCCGCCAGGTAGCAACGGCCAGCGGCAGAATACTGGAAGTCGCCGAAGCGCTGGCAAATGCAGACGTATTTTCAACGCTGGCGGAAGCAGCCGTCAGGTACAATTACTCCTGTCCCATATTGAACGAAGGTAATGCAATCTCGATTACCGGCGGCAGGCATCCGGTAGTGGAGAGAAACCTCGAAGACAGCGATTTCGTACCGAACGATACTTTACTTTCCAACGATGACTCGCAGATTATTATCCTGACCGGACCGAACATGGCCGGTAAATCGACTTACCTTAAACAGGTCGCGCTTATTATTTTACTTGCCCAGGTCGGCAGTTTCGTACCGGCGGATTCAGCTGAAATAGGAATCGTCGACCGCGTGTTCACGCGGATAGGAGCCAGAGAGGACCTCGCAGCCGGACAGTCCACGTTTATGGCGGAAATGGTCGAGACAGCCAATATCCTTAATAACGCAACTTCGCGTTCTCTTCTTATCCTCGACGAGATAGGACGCGGGACCAGCACCTATGACGGAATGTCTATCGCCAGGGCTGTAGCCGAATACATACACAATCACCCGGGACTCGGTGCCAAGACTCTGTTCGCCACTCACTACCATGAAATGGTTGAACTGGCAGATTTCCTGCCGAGGGTCAAAAACTACAACGTTGCCGTTACCGAGGAAAAGGGGAAAGTTATCTTTCTTCGAAAAATAATCCCCGGCGGCGTGGACAAGAGTTACGGCATTCACGTAGCCCAACTGGCCGGACTGCCCAAACAGGTTATAAACCGCGCCAACGAAGTGCTGGATGAACTTGAAACCACAGCTTCACAGAAAACTCCAAGTACCCGAAAAAGAACTTCCAGAAAAGAGGTTGGCGAACAGATTTCATTTTTCGGACAGTCCTCGCCACTTGTCGAAGAACTGCAAAGCCTGGATATAGAATCATTGACTCCGCTTGAAGCCCTCAACAAACTGTACGAACTTCAGAAGAAAGCAAAGAATTAATCGAAATTCCGGTTAACCGGATATTGCTTTTTACCTTTGTATGTTGTTAAATATTATAACGATATATCGTTATGAAGATAATACTCAGACTGCTGGTATTCGTTAAAAAACGGTGGACGACTTTATTCCTTGGCTTTATCTGTATCTCGGTGAGTACGGTCGGCGGCCTGGTAATACCGCGTCTTCTCGGAAACGGTATCGATACGGCAATCAGCTCCGGCAGCAAATCTACCATAGTAACACTGGCGCTGATTATCCTGGGGACAACTCTGCTGAGAAGTGCAGGTCGTTTCGGTGACACCTATATAACGCAGCTTGTCTCGCAGCAGGCCTCCTACGATGTAAGAAATGCACTCTACGACCACCTGCATAAACTCGGATTCGCCTATTACGACAAAGCCCAGACCGGCCAGATAATGTCGCGCTGTACCGCCGATATAGAAGCCGCCAGAATGTTCCTCAGCGCCGGTCTGCTGAATCTCATCCAGATGTTTATCGTAATTGTCGGTGTAAGTACACTTATACTAACTCTCAACTGGCAGCTGGCACTGATGACACTGGCTTTTATGCCGGTAATATTCTGGCAGACGCTTTTTATCAGCGGTAAACTACAACCTATATGGACCAGAGTACAGCAGGCGATAGGTGTCCTCGGAGTAACACTCCAGGAAAGCTTATTTGGTGTTAAAGTCGTAAAGGCATATTGCCTGCAGGATAGAGAGAACAGGAAATTTTACGGACAAGCAAATGATCTTTACTACGATCAGATAGCTGCTGCCCGTATACAGGCAATCTATACCCCCGTTATGACAGTACTGGTCGGACTGCCGGCTGTACTCGTATTGTGGTTCGGCGGAAGGCAGGTAATCGACGGGAACCTGACAATCGGAGGTATTACACAGTTTATCCTCTATCTTGGGATGATGGCTGGTTTCGTTTCGCGGCTCGGACAGCTTGCCAATATGATTTCACGTACTATCTCCGCCGGACGCAGAATATTCGAAATACTGGATACAGAACCGGCGGTCAAGGATAAACCGGACGCTATCGAACTCGGGAAAGTACAGGGTGAGGTGACGTTCAACAATGTAAGTTTTACCTACGGTTCCACTGCTGCCGTATTGAGCGATATTAATTTCAGTGCAAAACCGGGGCAGCTGATAGCGTTAATCGGCGGTTCCGGCAGCGGCAAGACAACGATAATCAACCTGATATCCAGGTTCTATGACATTACCGGCGGCAGTATTACCATCGACGGCACCGATATCCGTGATGTTACGGTATCCTCGTTGCGAAAAAACGTCGTGGTTACTCAGCAGGATATTTTCCTTTTCTCTTCAACAATACGGGACAACATTGCATACGGTTCGCCCGATGCTACGGATGAGCAGGTTGAAGCAGCAGCGCAAGCCGCCCAGATACACGATTTTATAGAGAGCCTTCCCCAGGGATATGATACCTGGGTAGGAGAACGAGGAGTAACCCTTTCCGGTGGAGAGAAACAGCGTGTCGCTATCGCCCGTTCACTGCTGGTCGATCCGAGCATTCTGATACTCGACGACTCTACGTCCAGCGTGGACGCAGAGACCGAATATCTGATATTGAAAGCACTCTATAAACTTATCGAAGGCCGGACCACGTTCGTGGTGACCCACCGTCTCCCGATAATCCGTAATGCCGACCTGATTCTGGTCCTGGAGGATGGAAAGATAAAGGAAAGGGGTAATCACAGCGAACTGATGGCTGAGAATGGATTGTACCGCGAAACATATCAGAGCCAGCTCGAAGCCAACAAAGATGCCGGACTGAATCCGGAAGGAGATTCAGGAAATGACTAGCGGAAGAGTTTCGCCGGCAGGTCAGCAGTTACGCGGAGCTATAGACTCCGGTGACACCGACGATATACTCGGCAAGGTATATGATGTCGGAATAATCAAACGCGTAATCGGATACCTTGGCGATGTTAAATGGCATTTACTAATTGGTGCCGCCGGTATAATTCTTCGCACCGCCTCTAACCTGGTGACACCCCTGCTGGTAGCAATGGCGACGAACCGGATTGTCGACGGCAACATCGACGGTCTGACAATAGCCGCACTGGCGTATCTGGGGGTATTAGCTCTGGTATGGTTTGCCCAGTACCTGGAGACGCTGCACCTTTCCTACACCGCTCAGGGAATCCTGTTCAAGATGAGAACGGGAATGTTCAGCCACCTCCACGAGATGTCGTTAAGCTTCTTCGATAATAACAAGATAGGCAAACTGATGTCACGTGTGCAGAATGATGTCGACCAGCTCCAGATGCTGGTATCACAGAACATCATAATGGTGGGCGTGAACTCTATCACTTTGATCGGGATTCTGGTAATAATGCTGACAGTGAACTGGCAGCTTGCATTACTATCACTCTCAACACTGCCGGTGCTGGTGATAATCGTCATTATATGGCAGAGATATGCCAGAAGAGCATTTATCCTGGCAAGAAAAGCCATAGCAATGGTGAACGACAACCTTCAGGAGAGTATATCGGGAGTAAGAGTCACCCAGAACCTTTCACGCGAGAAAGAGAACGTAAAGCAGTTCGACGCCGTAAACAAGGCAAACCTGGATGCAAACAAAAAAGCGGCTCTGCTGCAGGCTTTAATAAATCCGCTTACCCAGATACTTACAGACAGTTCGTACGTAATCGTCCTTATATTCGGTGGCTTCCAGGTACTGGAAGGCAATATGGAGGTAGGTTTTCTGCTGGCTTTCCTGCTGTACATACAGAGGATAGGTCAGCCGATACAGCAGCTGGCAACGATGTATACAGACATTCAGCGAGCAATGGCATCCGGTTCCAGGATTTTCGAACTACTCGACGTACAGCCTGAAATCAAGGATTCTTCCGATGCACCGGAGCTAAAGGAAGCAAAAGGCGAGATTGAGTTCAAGGACGTTAGTTTCAACTATATACCGGGCTCGGAAATACTCCACTCGCTAAATCTGAAAATAGTACCCGGAGAAACAGTAGCGATTGCCGGGAGAACGGGGGCGGGAAAGAGCAGTATTGCCAGCCTGATCAGCCGGTTCTACGAAGTATCCAGCGGAGAGATAATGCTGGACGGCAGAAACATCTCAAGCCTTACCCAGAATTCGCTGAGAAAACAGATAGGGTTCGTTCCGCAGGACCCGTTCCTGTTTTCCGGCAGTATCGAAGAGAATATTCTGGACGGTAAACTCGATGCCAGTCACGACGATGTGATAAATGCTGCCCGAGCCTCCGGCGCCCACGATATCATATCGAGGATGGAAAACGGATATGAAACGCAGGTGGGAGAAAGAGGCGGCAGCCTGAGCCCGGGACAGCGACAGCTTATCTGCCTTGCCAGAGCTATCCTTGCCGATCCCGCTATCCTGATACTCGACGAAGCTACGGCGAATATAGATACGAACACCGAAAGAATAATCCAGCAGTCTCTGAGCAAGGTCGCCGAAGGACGAACCTGCATAATCATCGCTCACAGACTGTCTACCATAACGGGAGTCGACCGCATAATTGTCCTCGAACATGGGAATATTGTAGAAACAGGCAATCACAGGGAACTGATGGACAAGAAGGGTCTTTATTATAATATGTTCGAGACCCTGAGCAGGACCGGAGAAGAAGAGGAAGGATAGTGTCTGAACAATCGGAAGATGACATCACCATCGGATTATACTCCATTGCACAGGAATTACAGGCTGTTGCCGTAGAAGGACTTAAGCATTATTCAAACGATTATAATGAAAGACGATACCGGAAAGCTCTTGAACTCAGTGCCAGGTTGCTCGGTATTATTGATAACAACTCTCAAATAGCCATCAACGGTGATTTCACTGATAATACAGGGATAAAAACCCCGTTCATAGGAACCGAAGCCGCTGTATTCAGAGACCATAAACTGCTGCTTATCAAGCGCCACGATGATAAATTATGGGCTGTTCCGGGCGGTGGAGTCGACATCGGCGAAACCCTTGCTGAATCGGTATTAAGAGAACTTAAGGAAGAAACTACACTTACTGGCTCGATAAAAAGATTGCTCGGTATCTTTGATTCCCGTATCTGGAGGAGCAGGCTCAAATTTCATGGATTCCATATAATATACGAAGTAGATGCCGGTAACGCTATGCCTGAGAAAACCGTTGAAGCAATTGATTGCGGATTCTTCGCTGAAGACAATCTGCCTGATCTGTCACCAGGTCATGACAAACGAGTACCATTCTTATTTAAGCTGCAAAGCGGAGAAGAACCAGTTCCGTATTTCGATTGATATTTACCCGAAACAGCTCCAGTAATCTTTAAGATTATTCTTAACTTCATCCACCATTCTTTTTGTTGTCTCAAGTGGATTGTACCGGGATGGTATCAGTGTTTCGGCAATCGGTTCATCAACAGATATTTCGATGCCCAGCAGACCGGTTATCAGCGACAGCCACCCGTGAGGTAGTATATCGAGATTATAACCGGATGCCACCAGGTCAATTACCTTACCATCGCAGATGTTCGACAACTCCCTGATCATACTGCCTATCATATGAAGTCCGTCCAGTGTTAATCCCAGATTAGTCAGTATGTCTCCCCGGTGCGGGTCGGAACCGCCGTTACGGATAATAACCTGAGGTCTGAATTCATCTACCACCGGATTTATTATATTATTAAACACATACGCATAAGAGTCGGAGCCGGCATAAACCGGCATCGGCAGGTTTATCGTATAACCCTTTCCATCTCCGGATCCTGTTTCGTTTGAAAATCCGGTCCCGGGGTAAATCGTAGCCGGGTCCTGGTGTAAATCTATAAACAGCACCGCGGGACTATCGTAGAAATATGCGCAGGTGCCGTTGCCGGCATGAGCATCGGTATCGATTATCAGGATTTTCGAATAATTGTATTTCTCAGATAGATATTTCCCGCAGAACGCAACGTCGTTATAGATGCAGAAACCCTCGCCATAACCGGGTTTGGCATGATGCAGCCCACCGCCGATAGATATTACTTTTTTATACTCTCCCTCCGATACCAGATCACAGGCCAACTTCGCCTGACCGATAATCAACCTGGCAGCCTCTTCCAGTTTGCCGTGGTTATTCCGGGGGGCATTATCAGTGCTGTGAAACCGTGTAAAACTACCGGTTGTCTGGAGTGCCGTTTCCGCCGAATTGAAGTATTCCCGGGTGAAGTCGATGTATTCCCGGCTGCAAATCCTGAGCAGGTCTTCGTCGGTTGCAGGTTCTGCCTGCAATAAATCATATATCCCGGAGCCGGAAAGATTTTCGAGTAAGAACTCTGAAAACATCTCATAGCGGTCTCCGCGAAAAGGATGCCCTTCGCCAAAATCATATTGATTCAATCCATCACTGAAAATTATTGCCGACTCTTCTTTCATCCTTCATATCCGGACTGGTATTCAGTCAGGCTGTATATACCTGACTTTGTTCTCTGAATATCTCCACGATATCCTTTTTACGGACAACGGCATTTCCTATCCCGTATTGTTTGTTCAGCCTTAACGGAACGCAGCAGCAGGAGCAGCAGTTGCATATCGCAAAGAAATCA
Source organism: Dehalococcoidales bacterium (assembly GCA_034416335.1). GTDB lineage: Bacteria > Chloroflexota > Dehalococcoidia > Dehalococcoidales > UBA2162 > MGML01. Next base: position 41,829 of record DAOULV010000010.1, on the reverse strand, counting down.
TTCTTACATTTGATAACGGTGTGTATCAGTCCCAGTTCGTGACATTGGCGAAGTATATCTTTAGCTTCATCGGATGATAATGTACGGTAGTCTTCGGGTCTTTCGTCGACGAAGGCATTCCTGTGAAATCCGATCATAATTTCCGCACTTACGGGATTATCACAGTTCTGAAAGACTTCGCGACAGGTGCAGGGTCCCAGATATAGCTGAGTGGAAATATCAACTATCTCGCAGGCTTCTTCAGTAGTCAGCAGATAAGCGTTTTCCACCGTGTTACCGTAAGTATTTGCCACCCATCTGACGATGTTTCCGATAATAGGAATTCTGGTCCATTTCGCCCAGAACATATAGAAATGAAGAACTTTTTCGCGGTACCTGCTGTACAACTTTAAAGCATGATGCATTTCAGACCTTCTTCATTAAAATTATACAGGAATATTCGCTGTCAGGTTAAATATCTTAATAATCTTTAAAATAATTTTTGACTTTTTTCAAAACAGGGGTTGACAAAGTTAAATAAATAGTTTAATATATATTAAAATAATTAATTGTTAAGTTAATATAGTTAATGTTACTTACCAGGAAGGTTGAAAATGACTAAAGATTGGAATGAGCTGACAAAGTTGACCCAGGGAGCCGATATTACCATAGAAAAGGTTCGTCTCACCCAGAGCGGCATTGCCATAGAAGGCGAGTTCGAACTGCCGATGCTCGCCAGGTTGTCCGCCGAAGAACAGGTTTTCGTGATGGCATTCATCCAGTGTCACGGCTCCATAAAAGACATGGAGGAAATGTTCGGGATAAGTTATCCGACGGTGAAAAACCGGTTAAACCGTCTGGCTGATAAGCTGAAACTTGTCCAGAACTATCCGTATACATCTTCGGGTGTGACCCCGGACGAGCAGGATGAAGTACTTTCCCAGCTTGAAAGGGGAGAAATAACCGCCGAAGAGGCGATAGAGAGGTTAAAAAATGATTAGACCGCCATTAATCATGCGTATCAGGATAAGAAACAGCAATACCAAATTCGGATTATGGATACCGTTATTTGTAATCTTCCCGATAGTTGCCGTACTTATGATCGCCCTCGCACCGCTGGCACTCCTGGCAGCCCTGATTGTATTGCCTTTCGGATACGCAAGAACAGTGCTCTGCGCACCGGCACTCTTCTCAGTAATTTGTGCGATGCGCGGGCTTGAAGTGGACGTGGTGAACGGCAGAAAGGACGAAAGCGTCCTGGTACTGGTCAAATAAAAACAACCAAAGGAGATAAAAATGAGTGAGAATAGAAAAAGAATCCTAGAAATGCTGGCTGAAAATAAGATAAGCGTTGACGAAGCAGAAAGATTACTGGCTGTAACCGGTAACGAAGCTACAACCGAAAGTCCCTATACACCGGTAAACACGGAAACTAAGCAGATGCCAAAATTCCTGAGGGTCGTTGTAGAGCCCGGACCTGGTGCGGAAGGCGCCGAGGACGTCGACAAGGTGAACGTCAGAGTCCCCATGAGCCTGATTCGCGCCGGAATGAAACTTACCTCTCTTATTCCACCTCACGCGTCGGACAAAATGAATGAAGCGATGAGAGAAAAAGGCGTGGACTTCGACCTGAGAAATATGAAACCGGAAGACCTTGAAGACCTGATTACAGCGCTCAGCGACCTCGAAGTAGACGTCGACGGTAAAACAAAAGTACGCGTATTCGCTGAATAAATTCCTTTATTCAGTCCCGATGGGGGAAATCCCCCATCGGGACTTTTTTATTTACCCTGTTTTTCTATCTCTTCTTCTACCTCTTCCGCTCCCTCTGCATAGAAACCTTCTTCGTCCGGAGCAAGTTCCCTGAGAAGCCTGAGAAACTCACCGGCGTGGACACGTTCTTCATCGGCAATATCCTTGAGCACAGCTATCGCCAGCTTATCATCTATGGATTCGGCAAGCTGCATATACATCTGGACTGCTTCATACTCAGCTGAAACCATGAACCTTATCGCACGCATCAGTTCTTCTTTGGTAAGTTTTCTGTCACTGGCCATTCCGGCAAATGGTGAACCAAAGTCCGGCATTTTACACCTCCTTATTACCACTATACAACGTAGTTTTTTAATACACCCACAGGGTTTATCCTGATTTCAACTATGTCACCGGGTTTCATCGCTCCGATCCCGCTGGGAGTTCCCGTTGCGATAACATCACCCGGCAGAAGCGTCATAACGCCGGAAATAAAACTGATGATTTCAGGAACAGAGAAGATTAAATCGGAGGTGTTTCCCTGCTGCTTCAATTCACCGTTCAAATAGGTGCTGACATTAACATTTCCCGGGTCCAGTTCCGTTTCTATACACGGTCCGATCGGTCCGAACGTATCGTGTCCTTTTCCCCGTGTCCACTGGACATCATCTCTCTGGTGGTCCCGGGCTGTTACGTCATTCAGGCAGGTGTATCCGAATACATACTCGAGGGCTTTATCGGCTGTCACCATACGGGCCGTTTTACCGATAACCACAGCCAGTTCGCATTCGTAGTCCACTCTGATAGAGGAGGGAGGATAAATGATGTTATCACCGGGACCAATTACGGACGTAGGAGGTTTAAGGAATATCAACGGTGATTCGGGCACCGGATTATGTGTTTCTTCGGCATGGCTCCTGTAGTTCAACCCGAGAGCGATTATTTTCGACGGCACACAGGGGGCAAGGAGTCTGACCTCGCCAGTCTTGTAAGTTTTACCGAGTGGCATTATCCCGCGATACGGTTCTTCCGCCAACTGGGTTATAACGTCATCTTCGAGTACTCCATAATGTGCCGTTTCAGCAGCCCTGAACCTTACTATTTTCATATCAGTCCTCCGGTCTTCTCATCATTCTGCGTGCGTCATCGATCTGCAATTGCTGCGGTTCGGTGATAACCGACACCGGTCCTGTATCAGGCAACAGACCTGTATAAATCCGTCGAAAAACGGTTACTTTTCGACCGTAGATTATCAATTAATAACGGACATTGTCAACACGGATACTTGAAAAGTTTTACATAAAAGTGATAATATAGTCACGCGTAGTTACACACATATTGAATCTAACCGACGATAGAAGGATTGGAAGATGACAGACAAGTACTCACCGATGGACATCGAAAAGAAGTGGCAGCAGAAATGGGCTGAAGACGGGCTTTATGAAACGTCCGAAGACAGCCCCAAACCAAAGTACTACGCACTTACCATGTTTCCATATACTTCCGGAGACCTTCACATAGGACACTGGTATGCAATGGCACCTTCGGATGTCCATGCCAGGTACAGGCGGATGCAGGGTTATAATGTACTCCATCCGATGGGTTTCGATTCTTTCGGTCTTAATGGCGAGAATGCGGCTATAAAACGAGGTATTCATCCTCATACCTGGACGACGGAGAATATAGATTTCATGCGTAAACAGCTTAAAAGTATCGGGGCTATTTACGACTGGAATAGAGAAGTTATCACCAGCGAACCCGAATATTATAAATGGACTCAATGGCTGTTCCTCAAGTTATATGAGAACGATCTGGCATACAAACGCCTGGCTCCTGTTAACTGGTGCCCTAGCTGCCAGACGGTGCTGGCTAACGAACAGGTGGTAGGAGGAGAATGCGAACGTTGCGGGACCGAAGTAACCCACAAGGACCTGGAGCAGTGGTTTTTCAGAATTACCAAATACGCCGACGAGCTGATGCAGCATGAAGGTATCGACTGGCCTGAACGTGTCAAGATAATGCAGCGAAACTGGGTGGGCAGGAGCACCGGCGCCGATATTTCATTCGAACTGGACCATCCGGGAGTCGAAGAGAAAGAAATCAGGGTGTTTACCACCCGTCCCGATACTCTTTACGGAGTTACCTTTATGGTCCTGGCCCCGGAGCACCCCCTGGTGGCGAAACTAACCACTCCAGATAGAAAAGCCGAGGTTGACGCTTACGTGGAACACTCACGACGCCAGACCGAGATTGAGCGACTTTCCACTGATAAGGAAAAGGACGGAGTCTTCACCGGGGCTTACTGTGTGAACAGGGTAAACGGTGAAAAGGTGCCTATCTGGATTGCTGATTACGTATTGCTCACCTATGGTACCGGTGCCGTTATGGCGGTACCGGCCCATGACGAACGTGATTTCGCCTTCGCCAGGAAATACGACATTCCTATCAGGGTCGTGATAAAGCCTGAAGACTGGAACGGCGGGGAGTTTGAAGAAGCCTATATAGAGCCGGGTATAATGGTGAATTCGGCGCAGTTCGACGGTACTCCCAGTGAGCAGGGTATTGATGCCGTAGCGGCATACCTTGCGGAGAAAGGCTGGGGAGGGCCAACGGTAACCTACAGGCTGCGTGACTGGCTGGTTTCACGCCAGCGTTACTGGGGCGCTCCGATACCGATCATCTACTGTAACAAGTGCGGTATCGTACCTGTGCCCGAGAAAGACCTGCCGGTATTGCTGCCGGAAGACGCTGAGTTCAAGCCTACCGGTGAGTCACCTCTCGCCTATAACGAGAAGTTTCTAAATACCGAATGTCCGAAATGCGGCGCGCCGGCAAAACGGGAAACGGATACGCTGGATACATTCGTCTGCTCTTCCTGGTATCACCTGCGTTACGTGAGTCCGCATTCCGATAAGGTAGCATTTGAACCTGATAAAGTGAAGTACTGGCTGCCCGTGGATATGTATACCGGCGGCGCCGAGCATTCCGTGATGCACCTGCTGTTCGTCAGGTTTTTCACCATGGCACTGCATGATATGGGACTGATCCCTTTTAGCGAACCGTTCAATCGTCTTTTCTGCCAGGGACATATCGTGTTCGGCGGACATAAGATGAGTAAATCACGCGGCAACGTGGTAAACCCGGACGAGTATGTAAAAGAACTCGGCTCGGATACAGTCCGCACGTACCTGATGTTCGTCGGGCCCTGGGAACAGGGAGGTGACTGGGATGACAGCGGCATAGCCGGGGTGAGTCGCTGGTATAACCGGATATGGAACCTGGTACTGGAACCGTATAAAGAAAAAACGGCGGATGACAAAGCGGTTGTCGGTTTGCAGCGGATGATACACCAGACTATCCGGAAGGTAACCAATGATATCGAAAGACTGCGATTCAACATTATGGTGGCGGCACTTATGGAATACACGAATTATCTGGCAAAAGTTAAAGAAGCCGGGCAGGTGAAAAAAGCGGACTGGGATGAGGCGATAGAAAAACTGCTACTCCTGCTGGCACCGACGGCCCCTCATATTACAGAGGAGTTGTGGCAGTTGACCGGACGTGAATACAGTATTCACAACCAGGACTGGCTCGAGTGGGACGAGCAACTTGCTAAGGAAGAAGAAATCACCTTGGTGATGCAGGTGAACGGCAAGCTGCGCGATCGTATATCCGTTCCGGCATCGATCACCGAATCCGAAGCCATTGAAAAAGCACGGACCAGCGATAAGGTAAAGAATCATATCGACGGCAAGACAACTGTAAAAGAAATATATGTGCCCGGTAAACTGGTTAATATAGTGGTAAAATAGTGGACAACATTCCCTTTTATTGAAAGGGAATGTACAGCGGTGAGGAGGTTATGTAAGAAGAAGTGGGGGGAAAGGAGAATCAATCGCTTATATGTCCATATTGTGCGCACCTAAATCCCGCTGGAACCGGGTACTGTGAATACTGCGGTAGCGGATTGTCTGTATTTAAAAACGTTCATATCCGCCAACCTTCTAAAGTCACAGCTGCAATTCTTGCATGGTTTTTAGGCTTATTCGGGATACATAGACTGTATATTGGTAGAACCTGGAGTGGTGTTTTTCTACTTATTATCGGAGGCACTGGTCTGGTACTAACCATCGCAGCAATGTCATGGTTTAGTATTATGTTGATGACCATCGCAGGTATTTGGGCGATTGTGGATTTTATCACCATTGTCTGCGGATCAATGGAAGACGGTAAAGGAGGTCTTGTCAAATAATTAGATTCCCGCCTTCGCGGGAATGACAAAAAGGAAGAAGTCATGAAGATAGCATTTATCGGCGGCGGGAATATGGGTGAAGCCGTACTTGCTGCGATGTTAAATAAACGCCTGGCTACATCCGGCGACATATCCGTCAAGGGACGCAGTCGCAGCCGGCTGGATTACCTTAAGGGGAAATATGGCGTCGATGTGACCGGCGATTATCTTGAAGCTGTGAAAAACAAGGATGTAATTATCCTGTCAACCAAACCATACGATGTTAACGAAGTAATGAATGGACTTAGCGGACAAGTCAAGCCTGAACAGCTAATACTGTCTATCATGGCAGGTATTACGATTAAAACATTGAGTGAAGGATTGAAACATTCTGCCATAGTCAGGGTTATGCCGAATACTCCTGCGCAGGTAGGTGAAGGTATGAGTGTCTGGACAGCCACCACTGATGTGACTGAGCAGCAGAAAGCATATACAGGTTCAATTCTGGGTGCTATCGGCAGGGAGATATATGTAGATGATGAGAAATATCTTGACATGGTCACGGCTGTCAGCGGCAGTGGGCCGGCATACTTCTTCCTCTTTGTTGAAGCACTCGAACAAGCAGCCAGACAAATCGGTTTATCATCGGAGGTCGCCCGTGAGATCGTATTACAGACGATAATTGGTTCGGGTAAGTTAATCAGAGAAACAAAGATAGAACCATCGGAACTCCGCCGTATGGTCACTAATCCAGGCGGGACTACTGCCGCAGCATTAGCGGTTCTTAGCGGAGGAAATTTCAACAATCTTAGTGTCAGGGCAGTAAAAGCAGCATATAAAAGGTCAATGGAACTGGGCAGAAGATAATGGAAGACGAGGAGATATGAATCATGAAAATTGCATTTATCGGCGGCGGGAATATGGGCACTGCAATTCTTTCGGCCATTATAGATAAGGGGCTGGTAAAACCGGTTGACATAACTGTTAGTGATGTCGTTGAAGACAGGTTGGAATACCTGAGGAAAACATACGGCGTATCGGTAACCACCTACAATCGTGAAGCCGTGGTCGGGAAGGAAGTGGTGCTGTTTTCGGTTAAACCACAGACAGCGCCTGAAATCCTGAAAGACCTGGAAAATAAAATTATGCAGGAGCAGCTTATCATATCGATTATGGCAGGGGTAAAGCTCGGCACTATTTGCCAGGGACTGGTTCATAAATCGGCTGTCAGGGTAATGCCGAACACACCTGCCCAGGTATTCGAGGGAATGAGCGGCTGGACGGCAACTCCCGAGGTATCCGACGAACAAAAGGAACTGGCCCGCTCGATACTCGGAGCAATCGGCAGGGAGTTTTATTTCGATGACGAAAAATACCTTGACATGGTTACCTCCGTCAGCGGAAGCGGCCCGGCATATTTCTTCTATTTCACGGAAGCACTAACGGAAGCCGCCGTTCGCATCGGGTTTACTCGCGAGACTGCCTGCGAACTGGTACTTCAGACGCTTATAGGATCCGGTAAACTGATGAGAGAGACGGGAACAGACCCGGCCGAATTGAGAAGGATGGTTACTTCAAAGGGAGGGACCACCGCCGCGGCGCTGGAAGTACTGGAAAAGGGGAACTTTAAAGACCTGGTGGTCAGGGCACTGGAAGCAGCCTATAACCGGTCGCGTGAACTCGGTGGGGAGAAATAATGTCTATTGTTTTTACCGTTCTCAGAGTAATCTGCGAAATCCTTACCATTTGTATTTTTCTGAGAGCGATAATGTCCTGGGTCTCTCCCGGCCAAGCCAATTCCTTTACCGATATCCTGTTTCACATTACCGAACCGATACTTTCACCGATAAGACACATTCTTCCAGCGAGTGGAGGTATCGATTTCTCACCAATGGCAGCGATAATCGTGCTGCAGGTAATATCATTCTTCCTGACCTAAAATAATACCGTCATGGCAGTAATTATTACCCGCCACGACGGTATTATTCTTTCAACTCACAGTTCATTGCTGCCTTCGTAAACGGATGGAGTGTTACACAGCAATCACTGCTAGAGTTAATATTCGGTTGTAAATAAGCTATCTAAAGGTATTTTTAAGTTAATTAGGAGTGAAGTCTGTCGTATTTAGCTTGCAGTTCTTCTCTGCTTTCCTGTCTGTCCGGATCGGGACCGCAGGCATCAACAGGGCAGATTTCAGCGCATTTGGAAGAATCAGCCGCACCAACGCACTCGGTGCATTTATCAGGGTCTATTACATAGGTTGTTTCGCCTTCGCTTATCGCCTCATTGGGGCATTCGGTCTCACATGCTCCGCAACTTATGCAATCCTCTGAGATCTTGTACGCCATCTACTGTTTACCTCCTTATTTGTACCTAGACTGTATTTTATAATATTTTTATTCTATTTTGTAAAGGTTTTGTTTTGTAAAGCCGCTGCTACCGGCTCGGGGACCAGGTCATATATGTCACCTTTTAGCCTGGCCACTTCCTTCAGCCGACTGGAACTCAGATACTGGTACTTAAGACTTGCCATCAGACAAACTAGCTCGATCTCGGGAGAAAGCTTATTGTTCATAAGTGCCATCTCCCGTTCGTATTCGAAATCCGCACCAATTCTTAATCCGCGAACGATGGCTTTGGCGCCAACTTCCGCGGCAAATTCAACGGTTAATCCTTTAAACGGCAAAACCTCGATATTTGGATGACCGTCGATAGATAATTTTGCCAGTTTTACCCTCTCTTTAGTGGTAAACATAAGGTCCTTAGCAGGAGTATCATATACTCCGACAACCACCTTCTCGAATAATCTGGCAGCTCGCACAGCTATATCCAAGTGTCCGTTAGTTATCGGGTCGAATGTACCGGGGTAGAGAGCGATAGTCACGCCGCGTCCTCCTTTCGATATACCGAAATACAGCTATCGCCGTGGCGATGTTCTTTAACCATTTTCAATGTCGAATACTGTTGCGACAGGGGATGACGGGGGGAATGTGTAACAATTACTGTTGTTTCTGCGCCTACCAGCTTCGTGTCAGCGAGTTGTACGAGAGTATCATTTATAGATGTATCGGGATAAGGCGGGTCGACCAAAATAATATCATACTCCTTATCGAGAAATGTAAATGCCTTATTAACGGTGCAGCAATGGATTCGTGAATATTCCGAGAATCCTGTTTTCTCCAGATTCTCTTTGATTATAACACAACACTGCGGGGCATGGTCTACAAAATCAACCCATCCGGCTCCCCGGCTGAGTGCTTCTATTCCCAGACCGCCGCTTCCTGAATACAGGTCCAGGACGTTTTTCCAGTTCTCAGCCAGATTCTCCAGTATGGAGAATATAGCTCCTTTTACCATATCCGTTGCCGGTCGGGTGGCTGTCCGCTTGGGCGCTTTCAGCCGGTGTCCCTTGGCTATGCCAGCAATTACTCTCATTACGCGTAATGATGATAACTATTACAGGGAATTATTGTCAAACATCACCCCTGTTAATAAGGTCGATTATCCTTGTTTTTACATCACTGTAAAGAGGCAATCCGTGTCCGAAACACAGAATATCTATATCGTAATCCGAGATCTTTATTATCGATTTCATATCCTCGTCAATATCGGAACAGACCATTTTCGGTGGCAAAAGCAGTTTTTTACGCCGCTTTCTTATCAGGTCTCCGCTGATGAATAATTTGTGTTTTTTCGAATACAGGCTTATGCTTCCCGGAGTATGCCCCGGAGTATGAATGACTTCGAGCCCTCCGAGTACATCCAGGGTCTCACCACCTTCGAGGACAATATCTACATCATCAGGGAGTACCGAAAAAACCGACTGCAGTTTAGTTTTTATCAGGGCAAGCGGTTCACGATACCTAGCATCCGCTGCCGGCGGATGTGTTCGGATTCCGATGTCGTCTCCGTGAACGGCGATCTTCGCTTCCGTGTATTTTTTTATCTCGACCAGTCCGCCCATATGGTCGATATGATTGTGGGTCAGAACGATGAGAGATATTTCCTCCGGGGAACGACCGATATGCCGTATAAAATCGAGGACACGGGATGCCCCTTCACGCAGACCGGTATCGATGAGCGTGATAGTATCTTCGACCACCAACAGCACATTTGCCCCTCTGTGCGTTACCTGGAAAACACCGGGGATTACTTCGGTGGTGCTGTGGACAAAACGTCGGATTCTCGATATTACCGACTTATCATGTTCTGACTGCATAATTTACTATATGGATTTCGGAGCCAGTTCTTCTGACTCAAACTTACTTATACTTTCCTGCCATTGTGATTCGGTCAATCCCAGACGCTGAAAAATCTCATCCACGTAACGCAGGTAGTAGTCGTAATCAAATAACTTTTCAAGCTCGATTTCCGATAAATGCCCGGTGACTTCCTTATCTGCTTTAAGAAGTTTGAGGAAGCTCCGCCCGTTTTTCCAGGATTTCATTGCATTTCGCTGTACTATTTTATACGCATCCTGCCTGCTTAATCCTTTGTCGATGAACGCCAGCAGAACACGCTGAGAGAATACGAGACCCTTCGTCAGTTCCAGATTCTTTTTCATATTCTTCGGATATACCAGCAGGCCTTTAATTATAGAGGTAAATATTGAAAGAGAATAATCGAGCAGGAAACAGGCATCCGGAAGTATGACACGCTCCACGGAAGAATTGCTTATGTCTCTTTCATGCCACAGGGTGATATTCTCCATCGAAGTGACTGCATACCCTCTAATCACTCTGGCGATACCGCAGACACGTTCGCATAATTCCGGGTTACGCTTGTGAGGCATAGCTGACGACCCTGTCTGCCCAGCGCTGAAAGGTTCTTCGACCTCCCGCGTCTCGGTTTTTTGCAGACCGCGTATCTCCGTGGCAAACTTCTCCAATGAGCTGGCAATAATCGCGATAGTCGTCACGAACTGGGCATACCGGTCGCGCTGAAGGACCTGATTCGATATAGGCGCCGGGGTAAGTTTGAGTTTTGCACAGGCTTTTTCTTCGATTTCAGGTGATAATGTGGCATACGTGCCTACAGCTCCGGATATTTTACCGACTGCTATTATCTTGATAGCTTCGTTTAATCTCTGACGGTTGCGGCTCATCTCTTCAAACCATATCGCCAGCTTCAGACCGAAAGACGTCGGTTCGGCGTGTATTCCGTGTGTCCTGCCGATTACAGGAGTATATTTATGTTTTATTGCTTTCTCAGCGATTACCTCTATCAATTCCTTAACATCCTGAGACAGGATTTCTGACGCCTCAACGAGTTGGAGGGCTGTCGCTGTATCGGTTACGTCCTGTGATGTCATACCCATGTGTATATACCTTGACTCAGGGCCGAGACTCTCGGCTACGGCTCCGAGAAATGCCGTGGTATCGTGATGGGTTTCCTTGAGAATTTCCTCCATACGTTTGAGATTAACCCTGGCCATTTTTATCTTGGGTACTTCATTACGGGGGATAACACCGAGTTCCGCCCAGGCCTCACATACGGCTATCTCCACATCCAGCCATTTATCGAATTTATTCTCGTCAGACCACACTTTTTTCATCTGCGGCCTGGAATAACGTTCTATCATTTACTCTCTCCCTGCAACTTACTCCGGAAGTCGTCATAAGCCTGTCGAATTTCAGGATATTTTATTCCGAGGATTTCAGCCGCAAGATATGCAGAATTCCTGACTCCTGCCGGGCCAACTGCTACCGTTGCCACCGGGATACCCGCCGGCATCTGAACGATCGAGTACAACGAGTCGATACCTTTCAATTCGCTGCCGGTTAACGGTACACCGATGACGGGTAGAGTAGTCCAGCTTGCCAGCACTCCCGGAAGATGAGCCGCCATACCTGCCGCACCGATAAGCACTTCAATCCCTCGTTCACGTGCTTCAAGCCCGTATTTGCGTGCTTTTTCAGGAGTACGGTGTGCCGAAATGATATTTAACTCATAATCAATTCCCATTTCCTCAAGAATATCGAGGGCTGGTTGAATTGTTTCCTTATCCGATTTTGAGCCTAAAACTACACCTACTTTCGGCATTTAAACACCTCACAAACAAATAACTTCTCACTTAACACTATATCGGGAATATTTACGGGCAGGGTATTTCAAGCCGGTAAACGGAATTAATGAGTTTCCTGATCATTAATCAGGGCAATATCTCTGCGGTAATAGCATCCTTCGAAGCTTATCCGCATTATATTCCTGTAGACTTTTTCCCTGGCTTCATTCAGGTCTTTCCCGGTAGCAACGACGGTCAATACACGGCCACCGTTGGTAAGTACCTCGCCCTTATCTCCCATTTTGGTACCGGCGTGAAAGACCATAATATCATCGTCGACTGCATCGAGTCCGTATATGGGGAAGCCTGTCTTATATTTGCCGGGATATCCGCCCGACGCCATCACTACACCGACACTGGCTTCGTCACTGCATTCCACTGTCACTTCATCGAGCTTACCGTTTATTACGCCTTCAATTATATCCACGAGGTCCGTCTTCAGACGAGGTAGAACTACCTGTGTTTCAGGGTCACCCAACCGGGCATTAAACTCGATCACCCGCGGTCCTGTTTCTTCAATCATCAACCCGCCATACAAGACTCCTCTATAAGGTCTTTTTTCCTTATCCATTGCCTTAACCGCGGGCCGCATTATCATATTCATAACCGATTCGCCAAGTTCGGGTGTATATCTGTAAGGAGGGCTGTAACTTCCCATTCCGCCGGTATTAGGGCCTTTATCGCCGTCATTAATCCTCTTGTAATCACAGGCATTTGCCAGGAAAGCGACGTTTTTACCGTCTGAAAATGTGAAACAGCTCATTTCCCAGCCATGCATACTTTCTTCAATTACAACGGTATTACCGGCATCTCCGAGTACCTTCTCTTCCATTATACTGGCCAGAATATCTATCGATGCCGCTATCGAGTTGGCGGCAATAGCCCCTTTACCGGCCGCAAGTCCGTCAGCCTTTATCCACAGAGGAGGAGTCTGCTGCTTTACATACTCTACAGCGTGACGATAATCCGAAAAACTACTGCTTTTCGCGCACGGGATGCTGTATTTTTGCATAAGACCTTTAGCAAAAGCTTTGCTGGATTCTATCTGAGTCGCACCCTTGGTAGGGCCGAAAATAGGTATTCCTATTGTCTGGAAGCGGTCGACGATACCATCGGCGAGAGGAGTTTCCGGACCGACAACCACCATATCGATACCTGTCTTCTGGCAGGTTTTCGCCATTTCTTCGAAATTAGCCGGATTCAGGTCAAGATTTATACCTATCATACCGGTACCGGCATTACCCGGGGCGATATATATCTCTTCAGCTTTTGGGCTCTGAGCGAGTTTCCAGACTATCGTGTGTTCTCTCGCTCCGTTCCCGATAACAAGTATCTTCAGTTTCCACCCTCCCTGTACAGTATTTTGAGAGCTCCTTTACTTATTCCCACTCAATCGTCGAAGGTGGTTTAGAGGTGATGTCATATACTACGCGGTTTACACCCGCTACTTCGTTTACTATCCTGTTTGAAATCCGGGCAAGGAGATCGTACGGAAGTCTTGCCCAGTCGGCGGTCATCGCATCTTCACTGGTAACTGCTCTGATTGCAACCAGATAGCCGTATGTCCGGTAATCTCCCATTACGCCCACGCTTTTTACGTCGGTAAGTACGGCAAATGTCTGCCATAACTGGCGGTACAGATCGGCTTTTTTAATCTCGTTCATCACTATGTAGTCGGCAGAACGAAGGATTTCCAGCTTTTCCCTAGTGATATCGCCTATAATACGGATAGCAAGACCTGGCCCCGGGAATGGCTGACGCCACACCATTTCTTCCGGCATACCCAGCTCGAGACCTACTTTTCGGACCTCATCTTTGAAGAGGAACCGAAGAGGTTCAACCAGACTCAGGCGCATCCGGGCGGGAAGCCCTCCGACGTTATGGTGGCTCTTGATAACTGCCGAGGCGGTACTGCCCGAAGCTGCACTTTCAATTACATCGGGATAAAGTGTTCCCTGGGCCAGGAAATCAACTTTACCTATCTTATTAGCTTCTTCCTCGAAAACCTCGATAAATTCCTCGCCGATGATTTTACGTTTCGTTTCCGGATCGACAACGCTTTTCAACCGACCGAGAAATCTGTCGGCAGCATCCACGAGTAGAATATTCATTCCCAGATTTTCTCTGAATACTTTCGAAGTTCTCTCTACTTCCTCGCGCCTGAGAAGTCCGTTATCCACGAATATGCAGGTCAGTTGATCGCCGACAGCCCTGTAAATGAGAGTGGCAACAACGGCAGAGTCTACGCCGCCGGAAAGTGCATTGATGACTTTACCTTTACCAACTCGTTTTTTAATACTGTTGATGCTGTCGTTAATGAAATTACCGATTGTCCAGTTCCCACTGCATCCGCATATCTTGTAGGCGAAATTCCTTAGAATGGTTTTACCCTGGGGTGTATGAACAACTTCGGGATGGAATTGAATACCATAGACTCCGTCATTATTACCTATAACGGCATAGGGAGAATTCTCCGTATACGCAAGCGAAACGAATCCGGGTGGCATTTCTTCCACGCGGTCTCCGTGACTCATCCATACCGGAGATGAATCATCCATCCCTTCAAAAAGTGGTGAAGAATAATCGCTGAAATGCAGAATCGAGTGGCCGTATTCCTGTTTTGTGCCCGGAGCTACCGTTCCTCCGAGTTGCTTGGTAATCGCCTGCATACCGTAACATATTCCCAGTACCGGGATATGGCTTTCGTAGATATAAGCAGGGGCAAGAGGAGCGTTTTTCTTATATACACTGGCCGGACCGCCGGAAAGTATAAAACCTTTTGGATTAAGCGACTTTATTTTTTCCCATGGTGTATCATAAGAAACGAGCTCACAATACACTTGACATTCACGTATCCGTCTGGCGATAAGCAGGCTGTACTGTGAACCGAAGTCAATAACGACGATCGACTCGTTTTCGGTAACCGGAATGTCTTCTTCAACGATATCGGGTTGTTTCCCACCTGCACCCTGTGCAATCTCAAGGTAGGTGGATACCTCGATATCACCGCTCGTTGTTACCCGGTGGATATCAGCATTTATGTCCGGCTTCTTTTTACGTCTAGGCACGCCCTGTAAACTTGCCCTTCGTTATTATAGTACCGCCATTTTTGCCCCGAGTGCTTTACACCGGTCAAGGGCTTCGGATGATGGTTCTCTCTGTGCGCCGATAATATCGGCGGCTTTTTTCAGACCGAGATTTTCGCACAATTTCGCCAAACTCTCGATCGCCACTTCGCCCCCTCCACCATAACTGCCAAAGGCAGCATAAGGTTTGTTATCCACCTTACCTTTCAATGTGAAGAATGTACGGTCGAAGTAGTCCTTCATCATTCCGGCTTCATAGCTGAAATAGTTTGCGGTGCCCATTACCACGGCATCGCAATTCATAAGATCATCCGCATCGGCATCAGCCGCTTTTTTCAATATCGCTTCAGCTCCGGCTGAAGCTGCACCTTCCTGCACCGCTTTTGCCATTGCTTCTGTATTTCCACTTTGTGAGTGATAAAGAATCAACACTTTCGACATTAGCTCCATTTCTCCTTCTCTTTAGATACTTTATTATACATCAATCGACCAAATATCGTAATAGCCTCGAAACAGATTTTTCGAATATTCTTCCGTATAGTAACCTGTGCTATACTGAAATCGGGAATACCGGACCTCTGTTGATTTGGTTAATGGACCGAAAGCTGATTGCAGAAACACTGGAGAAAATAGACAAAGGCGTATCCATTCTGGTAAATGGAGGGCTGGTGGCTTATCCTACCGATACGGTGTATGGACTTGGAGCCTGTTCCGGTAACACCCGGGCTGTCGAGAAGATTTATAAAGTAAAAAACCGCCCCCTGAACATGCCGTTACCCCTGCTGCTGGCGGATGTTTCGTGGATAGAGAGACTGGTCAAATTTATCCCTGATATAGCTTATCCGTTCATTGAAACGTTTATGCCCGGTGCACTAACACTTGTAATGCCGAAGGCCGAATCCGTTTCAGACACCATCAGCGGCGGCAAAGATACCGTAGCACTCAGAGTGCCAGCTCATGTCATAACCATTGCCCTGATAGAGGGTACGGGAAGTCCTCTGATAGGGACGAGCGCCAACCTGAGCGGAAAATCGAGTGCCTTAACCGCGGATGAAGTAAACACTCAGCTAGGTGATAAAATAGAATATGTACTCGACGGTGGTAGATGCCCGGGAGGAAAAGAATCGACCGTACTGGACGTAACCGGAGAAATACCTGTGATAATACGCGAAGGAGCTATCTCAAGAGCAGAGATAGAAAATGTTATCGTTCGGTGAGTCCGGGAGAGGAGAAATAAAATGCGGATAGCTATAGGCTGCGACCACAGAGGAATAGAATTCAAAAAATCGGTGATAGAGGTGCTTGAAAAAGCCGGCCATACCGTCAAAGATTTCGGCAGTTACACCGAAGAGGCAGTTGATTACCCCGATATTGCTAAGAAAGTCGGAGAAGCCGTCGTGTCAGGAGAATACGACAGGGGTATTGCTATTTGCGGCACCGGAATCGGGATGTGCATCGCGGCAAATAAAGTAAAAGGCATCAGGGCGGCATTGTGCCATAATACATTCTGTGCTCTCCGTTCACGCCAGCACAACGATGCAAACGTTCTCTGCATGGGTTCGGAAATCGTTAAGGATGAAATGCCTGATATAGTAAATACGTTCCTTAATACCGATTTTGAAGGCGGCAGGCACCAGAGACGTGTCGATAAGATGAAGGAAATGGAATTGTAAAGTGGCTGGACAGGTGCTACCCGAAGCCATTCTTTTCGACCTGGACGATACGATAGTATCAAGCGGTAGCCTTACCGAAAAACTATGGCGGGAGCTTTGCGATAAACACGCTCCACGGATTCATGGTGCCGATAAACAACTACTACTTGAGAATATCTATAAAGCGGGTAATTGGTACTGGAGTGACGATGAACGTCACCGTACTGGACGCCTCGATCTTGTTAAAGCTCGCAGGGAAGTCGTCGCACTTGCATTCTCCTATCTTGGAATCCACGAAACTGACATAGCTTATGAGATTGCAGATTCATATACAATAACTAAAGAAAAAAAGACTGCTCTCTTTCCTGATGCTATTAAAACACTTCAGTATTTCAGGAATCAGGGACTAAAGACGGCATTACTTACCAATGGTAGTTCGGAATTCCAGCGTAATAAAATCGAAAGATTCCGGCTGGCGCAGTATTTCGATTATATCCTGGTCGAGGGTGAATTCGGCGCGGGAAAGCCCGATAGAGCAGTATTCGAACACGTTCTTAATCGTCTCGATACGATTCCTGAAAATGCCTGGATGATAGGTGACGATCTCAATCGTGATATTGGCGGAGCGCAGGCAGTCGGTATTTTTTCCGTATGGGTAGACTGGAAGAACGAAGGATTACCGGAAACCGCAAGTATTTACCCGGACAGAACGGTTGTAGCTATCTCCGAGCTGGTGGAATAATATTCCACGGTGAGTCGTGCTTGACAATAAATTACTGCTGTGATACGCTTACAGCACGATGAAAAACAACCAGATTATTTTAGTACTCGTTATTTATCCATAAACCGGCCTGTGGGAAGGATCAGCAAAGCCGTCCCCACGGGACGGCATTTTTTATAGATAAAAAAGCTGGATTATAAGGAAATAAAATGAGAAGCGACGCAGTTACAAAAGGTATTGAAAGAGCACCGCACCGTTCACTTCTTTACGCCCTTGGGTGGAGCAGGGCAGACACCGGTAAACCGATGATAGGAGTGGTAAACAGCTTTACCGAAATTGTGCCGGGTCATATGCACCTGCGGGAAATAGCCAAAGAGGTTAAAACCGGAGTATCGGCAGGAGGTGGTATTTCTTTCGAATTCAATACTGTAGCAGTCTGTGACGGAATAGCGATGAATCATCCTGGTATGAAGTACAGTCTTCCCAGTCGGGAATTAATAGCCGATTCGATAGAAATTATGGCTGAAGCACATCAGTTCGACGGTCTGGTGTTCATACCTAACTGCGATAAAATCATCCCCGGTATGTTAATGGCTGCCGTAAGGATGAATATTCCTTCGATATTTATCAGCGGCGGTCCAATGCTTGCCGGTCAGCAATATAAAGACGGAAAATTCGAGAAAGTCGACCTTATCACGGTTTTCGAGTCGGTCGGCAAGGTGACCAGCGGTCAGATGACCGAAGAAGAATTACTGGAACTCGAAGCGATTGCCTGTCCGGGATGCGGAAGCTGCGCCGGAATGTTCACCGCAAATACGATGAACTGCGCCACGGAGGCAATGGGAATGGGCCTTCCGGGCAACGGCACAATACCGGCGGTAGACGGCAGACGGCGCCAACTGGCGCGAGCTGCCGGAGAACAGGTAATTACACTGGTCAAGGAAGATATCAAACCGCTGGATATAATCACCGCAGATTCACTTCACAATGCGTTCAGCGTTGATATGGCTCTCGGCGGCAGCACTAATTCCGTACTGCACCTGATGGCTGTTGCCAACGAAGCGAAGATAGATTTCGACCTGGCGAAAGTAAATGAAATCAGCCAGAACACACCCCACCTGTGCAAGCTGAGTCCCGCCGGAGTGCAAAGAATTGAAGATCTGGACAGGGCAGGTGGCATTCCCGGAGTAATGAAGGAACTGGAAAAACAGATGAAAAAGGATGCTCCGACTGTTTCCGGGAAAAAGGTCTCGCAAATAATGGAGGAGGCTGTTATCGTCGACAGGAACGTTATCAGACCGGTATCCAACCCTTATTCGGAGGTTGGCGGTATCGCCATTCTGTTCGGTAATCTCGCTCCTGAAGGATCTGTCGTCAAGAGAGCGGCTGTTGCGCCTGAGATGATGGTTCACCAGGGACCGGCAAGGGTATTCGATTCCGAAGAGGAATCCATGCCGGCTATTATGAACAGCCAGATAAAGCCCGGAGAAGTGATTGTCATACGGTACGAAGGGCCTAAAGGCGGCCCCGGAATGAGGGAGATGCTTACTCCCACTTCGCTGCTGAGCGGTGCCGGACTGGACAGCGAAGTAGCCCTGCTTACCGACGGGCGTTTTTCCGGCGGCAGCCGGGGCGCGGCCATCGGTCATATTTCGCCGGAGGCAGCCGCAAGAGGGCCGATTGCTGCCGTTAAGGACGGAGATACAATCAAGATAGATATAAACAACTGTACACTGGATGTAGACCTGAGTGAAAAAGAAATGAACGACCGTCTGGCTGAATTGCCCGAGTTCGAACCGAGGATAACAACCGGTTATCTCAGCAGATATATAGAAAAGGTATCCTCAGCCAGTACAGGAGCGGTGTTTGTATAACAGGAGGGGTTACTAATAATGAAAATGACCGGTGCCCAGATAATATGTGAATGCATGATAAAAGAAGGAGTTGAGGTTGTTTTCGGCATCCTCGGCGGCGCGGTTCTGCCGCTTTACGACACTTTACCTCAATTTCCTCAGCTTCATCATGTCCTTGTTCGGCACGAGCAGGGTGCTGCTCATGCTGCCGATGGGTATGCCCGTGTCACCGGGAAAGTCGGGGTCTGCTTTGCTACTTCCGGTCCCGGAGCGACAAACCTGGTTACCGGAATAGCCAACGCTCATCTTGACTCGGTCCCGATGGTAGCAATCACCGGTCAGGTTTCCAGACCCTTTATCGGTAAAGATGCTTTCCAGGAAGTAGATATAACCGGTATAACCCTGCCGATAACGAAGCATAACTATTTGGTACGAAGCGCTTCACAGATGGCGCAGACGGTACACGAGGCATTCTACCTGGCAAAGACCGGCAGACCCGGCCCCGTGTTAATCGACGTACCGAAAGACGTCTTTGCCGAAGAGGTAGAATACAGTCCGGCGGGAAAAATAAATATTGCCGGATACAAGCCTACGCTTCAAGGTCATCCCGCCCAGATTAAGAAGGCTGCCAAAGTTATCAACGAGGCTAATCAGCCCGTAATACTCGCAGGACGCGGAGTACTTATATCCGGCGCTAGTGCGAAACTGAAACAGCTGGCCGAATCGGCGCAGATACCGGTGGTAACGACAATGCTGGGTATAGGCTGCTTCCCGGAAACGCACATACTGAATTTCGGGATGGTGGGGATGCACGGACTGGCCTATGCGAATATGGCTATAAACGAAGCCGACCTTATTATAGCCGTCGGTATGCGATTCGATGACCGTGTTACCTCAAAGGTAAGCAGCTTCGCTCCCAAAGCAAAGATAGTACACATCGATATAGACCCCGCGGAGATCGGAAAAAATGTCCGTGTCGACGTACCTATAGTGGGCGACGTGAAAGTCATCCTGAATGAACTTAATAAACTGGTAGAACCCGGACAGAATCTGGGATGGTTCGAGCAGCTTGACAACTGGCGCAGAGAACACCCTTCGACGGCAATAAGGGAAAGCGAAGGAATACTGCCTCAATACGTCGTGAGGAAGATATACGATATTACAGAGGGAAACGCCATAGTCACAACCGGTGTCGGACAAAACCAGATGTGGGCTGCCCAGCATTTTTATTATGATAGACCAAATACGTTCGTCTCTTCTGGCGGACTGGGCACGATGGGATTCGGGCTGCCGGCGGCTGTCGGAGCCAAGATCGGGTGTCCCGATGAAACCGTATGGTGCATCGACGGCGACGGAAGCTTCCAGATGACACTTCAGGAGCTGGCAACGATAGCACAGGAGAGGATAGCGGTAAAAATAGCGATACTTAACAACGGATTCCTAGGAATGGTAAGGCAGTGGCAGGAACTGTTCTACGAGAAAAGATACGTAGCCACGCCTCTCAGCGGTCCGAACTTTGTTAAGATAGCGGAAGCCTATGGTATCGCGGGAACCTGTGTAAAAAATAAGGTGGACGTTATCCCGGCTATCGAAAAAGCGATGGCTGAAGACGGGCCGTTCCTGATTGATTTCAGGGTGGAAGCCGAAGAAAATGTTTACCCGATGGTTCCTCCCGGCGAAGATATTAACGCCATGGTCGAAGAACCGCGTGAAGCGGCTAAAGTAGCCGCGGATGCCGGTAAAATAAAGACACGTAATATGTAGGAGAAGGGGTGACGGTATGGCACCTACAAAACATACGCTTATAGCGCTTGTTGAAGATAAACCCGGTGTCCTGAACAGGATGGCGAGTCTCTTCCGGCGCAGGAGCTTTAATATCGAGAGTATCGCGGTGGGACGAAGTGAATTGCCGAACATCTCGCGAACGACGATAGTCGTCGACGGAACGACTACCTCCGTGGAACAGGTAAGGAAACAGCTGGACAAGGTTGTCGACGTCGTGAGAGTAGTAGAACTCAGTGATGAAGATACAATCAGCAGGGAACTCGCTCTTATAAAGGTGAAAACAACGTCAACCACCCGCAGCGAGATTATGCAGATTGTCGATATATTCAGGGCGAATATCGTCGACGTAGGTTCGGATTCACTTACGGTAGAAGTAACCGGAGACGAAGATAAAATAAACTCACTGCTGATTTTACTTCAGGGCTTTGGAATCAGGGAACTGGCCAGAACCGGCAGGATTGCCATGACCAGAGGGTTGCTCAGTCCGCTTCAGGGCGATAAAAGTTCAGCAGGCACACGTACCAAAAAGAAGAGAATAGATTAATATCGGCAAATATTGATTTCGGCAGTTTTCTGAAGTATTATCAGATAAAATATCAGGAGGCTTTATATGTATCATCGTATGCTGGTCCCACTGGATGGTTCGGAACTGGCGGAAGTTGTTTTTACTTACGCGAAGGAACTTGCCGGAAGGCTGGATATCGATGTTACCCTGCTGCACGTGGCTTCTCAGTCATCTAAAAACTTTAATCCTATGCAACAGGCATACATCAAACGTGCCGCCGAGATTGTAAAGCGCCAGGCGAGAGAAGTTCAGCAAAATACGGGTATCGAACAGGCAGCCGAACCTGTAAAAGCCAGGGGTGAGATAATAGAAGGGTATCCCCCCGACGAGATATTAAAGTACGCGGAAGAAAATGAATTCGACCTGATTCTGATGGCAACGAGGGGTCATTCAGGACTTCGACGCTGGAGTATAGGCAGTGTAGCCAGCAAAGTCCTCAGCGCCTCGAAAATTCCTGTCTGGCTTGTAAGGGCCGACCATACACCTGATGTACCCTACGATGAATGGCCAAGCAAGACGCTCCTGGTCCCGCTGGACGGCTCGGAACTGGCGGAGGAGGTGCTGCCTCACGCCGAAACACTGGCGAAACAGAAAGGCGAAGAAGCCCTGGAAGTAGTTTTGCTAAGGGTTTCGGAAACACCGAGTATTCCGTCTTATTATGGTCCCGAGCTCTCCGGTGTATCCCTGAACTGGGGAGAGTTTATGCAGCAGGAAGAGGTGAGAAGGAAAAAGTCCTCGATAGAATACCTCGACAAAATAGAGGAACAATTGAAAGCGAAGAATATAAATGTAAAATCCGTCGTTGTTGAGGGTAAATCTAACGATGAAATAATTAACTTTGCCAACAGTAATCCTTATACAATGATAGTAATAGCAAGTCACGGGCGCTCCGGATTAAGCAGACTGGTTTACGGAAGCGTTGCCGCGAACCTGCTCAACGGAGTTACCTGCCCTATATTCATGGTCAAACCCAGGGACAAAGATAAAGAAAAAGAGAAAGATTAAAAAACAGGACAATATGTATCCATATATTGATATGAAACTCGCTGGGAGGAACAAGCTCATCCTTACCAGCCCCTCTCTGGAACAAGAGAGGGGATACATCCGTTTACACAAAATTTAAGGAAGGAGACCTGTCCCGACAGGGGACATAAAATGAAGTTTCTCCCAGGAGACAATAATGGATAAAGTAATAATATTCGATACTACATTAAGAGACGGTGAACAGGCAGCAGGAGCCACCCTGAATATCCAGGAAAAAGTTGAAATAGCGAAACAACTGGAAAAACTGGGTGTCGACGTTATCGAAGCCGGAATGCCTGTTAATTCAAAAACCGAACTGGAAGCAGTCGCATTAATTTCCAAGGAAGTCCGTAATTCTACTGTCTGCGGTCTGGCGCGCGCGCTTCCCGACGATATAGACAAAGCATGGGAAGCCGTTAAGGAAGCGGCCGATCCCCGGATACATGTTTTTCTTTCGGCATCCGATATTCATATTATGCACCAGTTGAAGAAAAGCCGGGACGAGATACTGGAAATGGCCAGGACCGGTGTTATCAGGGCAAAAGGGTACCTGCAGAACGTGGAATTTTCTCCGATGGATGCCAGCCGTGCCGAGCCGGAATATATCTACCAGATGCTGGAAGCGGTTATAGAAGCCGGGGCCACAACCGTTAATATTCCTGATACGGTCGGCTACGCCATGCCCGGTGAATTCGGCAATCTTATCGAGGGAATATTCAATAATGTTTCCAATATTGATAAAGCGATAATAAGCGTACACTGTCATAATGACCTGGGAATGGCGGTAGCCAACAGCCTGGAAGCTATCAGGCGAGGGGCAAGACAGGCAGAGTGTACTATAAACGGTATCGGTGAAAGAGCCGGCAATGCTTCGCTGGAAGAAATCGTTATGGCTATCAAGACACGCCACGACTTCTACGACCTGGAAACAGGAATCGATACGACTCAGATATATAAGACCAGCCGGCTTGTCAGCGATCTGACCGGATTCCCTGTTCAGCCGAACAAGGCAATTGTCGGCGGGAATGCCTTCAGGCATGAATCCGGTATCCACCAGGATGGTGTAATCAAGATGCCTATAACCTACGAAATAATCGAGCCGCAGACGGTCGGTATTCCTGCCAGCAGCCTGGTACTGGGTAAACTCAGCGGCAGGCACGCGTTCAGGGAAAGGCTGGCCGAGCTGGGTTACAACCTGTCCCAGGAAGAGTTCACCCAGGCATTTGCCGCCTTTAAAGAGCTGGCTGAAAAGAAGAAAGAGATTACCGACAGGGATATCGAGTCGCTGCTGGCGGAAGAAAAACGCACGGTAACGGAAGATTACCACCTTAAGCGCATACAGGTGACCTGCGGAGATAAAGGAATGCCTACGGCAGCGGTGAGACTAATAACACCCGACGAAAGCGTAATAGAAGACGCCGCCCTGGGGACAGGTCCTGTCGACGCGGTATACAAGGCAATCAACCGTCTTGTCGGCGTACCTAATAAACTCACCGAGTTCAGCGTTAAGTCTGTAACGGAAGGCATCGACGCCATCGGCGAGGTGCTTATCAGGATTGAAAGCAACGGTATATCGTATACGGGACGAGGTGCCGATACGGACATAATCGTCGCCAGTGCAAGAGCCTACATTAACGCGCTGAACCGCCTCCTTGCCGCAACCAGGACCTCTTAGGCACTGTCGGCAGTTTAAGGGCACACGATTAATAACATGTATACCATTTCCAGTTTTAAAAGAATATTGTGAGGTAAAAAAGTGACATTAGTTGAAAAAATATTGGCCGCTCATTCGGGTAAGGGCAGTGTCAGTCCGGGCGAATTCATCAATGCCGCAGTCGACGTCGTACTGGCGAACGATATTACGGCACCAATCGCTATCAAGGAATTCAGGAAAATCGGAGTCGACAAAGTATTCGATCCTTCGAAGATAGTGATGGTCGCCGACCATTTCGTGCCCAACAAGGACATTCTTTCCGCCGAACAGGCTAAGTTTATGAGAGATTTCTGCATCGAGCAGGGTATAAAATGCTACGACGTCGGTGAGATGGGGATCGAGCATGTACTGCTACCCGAACAGGGGATAGTCCTGCCCGGCGATGTTGTTATCGGAGCCGACTCGCATACCTGTACCTACGGCGCAGTCGGTGCGTTTTCAACCGGAATGGGTTCGACCGACATAGCGTCGGCGATGGCGACCGGATATATCTGGATGAAGGTTCCTTCCACTATCAAGTTCGTTTACAACGGAAACCTGAGCAAGTGGGTAGGCGGTAAGGACCTGATACTGTACACCATCGGCGATATAGGAGTTGACGGCGCCCTTTATTCGGCAATGGAATTCACCGGACAGGCAATTAACAGCCTGCCGATGGACGGTCGCTTCACGATGTCAAATATGGCTATCGAAGCGGGAGCGAAAGCCGGGATATTCAAGGTAGACGGCAAGACTTCTGCTTATCTAAAACTGAGGGCGAAAAGGGAATATACCGTCTACGAGCCGGATGACGATGCCGAGTATGAAAAGGTAATCGAGTACGATGTCTCGTCACTCGAACCGCAGGTATCTCTGCCTCACCTTCCGTCCAATGCGAAACCGGTCAGCCAGGTAAAGGGTATAAAGATAGACCAGGCAGTAATCGGAAGCTGTACCAACGGCCGTATCGAGGACTTGAGGCTGGCCGCCGAGGTCCTTAAGGACAAAAAGGTACACTCCGGAGTTCGCTGTATAATATTACCCGGGACACAACAGGTATATCTCGATGCTTTAAAAGAAGGAATAATCGAAAAATTCGTCCGGGCCGGAGCCGCCGTAAGCACACCCACCTGCGGGCCCTGCCTCGGCGGACACATGGGTGTCCTGGCCGAAGGGGAGAAATGTATATCAACTACCAACCGAAACTTCGTCGGCAGGATGGGTCACACGAAATCCGAGGTCTATCTTGCCAATCCGGCGGTTGCTATGGCAAGTGCAATAGCAGGAGAAATAACAGGACCTAACAATTTATAAATCATCTGTAATCCTGATGACAACGAACAACAAGCTGTCATCCTGAGGACGACGGAGGAGGACGAAGGAGGACGAAGGATCTCCTTTCTTAACGAATAAGATTCTTCGCTTCACTCAGAATGACATACCAACAGGAGGTAATCAAATGGCAAAACTCAAAAAAAGCTGGAAGGAAAAACTTCACGAAGGTAAAGAGGCGCAGGTGATAGAGATTACCGAGGATTTGAGCCAGAGATGGGGGACAGGCACCTGTGTTATACCGGCGCCTGTCGAAGTGGACGAGATAATGAAGATGGTCCCCACCGGAAAATTGATAACCATAAACCAGATAAGGGAGACGCTGGCGAGGAGACACGGCGCCACGATAGGCTGACCGATAACCACCGGCATTTTTGCCGGCATAGCAGCTCGTGCGGCCGCTGAAGACGAAACCGAAGGCATTACGGATATTACTCCTTACTGGCGGACGCTGAAATCAAAAGGCGAAATAAATGAGAAATACCCGGGAGGACTCGAAGGGCAGGCAGCCCGGCTCGAAAAAGAAGGGCATACAATAGAGCCGGACCGGAAAGGAAGACCGAAAAAAGTCAAAGACTTTGCGAAGAGTCTTGTAGAAGTGTAAGCGATATTTGATTTAGGTATGTTATATGAAAAAATGGTCGAAAGAAGAAGCTTTAGAAAAACTTGCTAAACTCGCTGACGATGCAGACGTCCTTAAAAAGTCTTTTTGTTCCTCCACTGAACATACAATGTGGATAATGAACTGTCTAGAGACATTAGAAGAAGTGTTTGGTATAGCTTCCCGGTACTATTACTCATTTTCTACATTAACGTTCCGCGCCCCTTCAGGAACAATATTCCAAGGAATTAACGTTAAAGCTGCCGTAGAAAGAGAGCATCACAAAGCTTTTATAAATCAACTAGGAACTGCAAAAGGTATATTACTTGCGGCATCTGATTACCTGAAAGAAAGAGAAATATCCGAAGTGTATTCAGTTAGAGAGACTTCTTCTGAGGTACGTTTAATCTTGACAATTCTAAATCTTGCTGAACAAAAACTAAGGAAAGTCATTAGAGATAAACCCGAAAAAGAGAAGCAGGTTCAAGATTCTTTTGAGAACCTACTTATTGGCTCTGATATCTCATATGGTCGAGAGGTTGACAGTATTGAATACTCTAGCAAGACTTATACACCCGATTTTTCCTTACCAAAAATCGATTTAGCCATAGAGGTAAAGCTTTGTAATCGAAATGAACGAGAAAAGGAATTACCAGAAGAGATTAATGATGATATTCTTGCGTATCAGACAAAATACACCAATTTATTGTTCATAGTTTACGATTTAGGATTTATAAGAGATATAGACCGATTTTGCGGTAGTTTTGAAGAACATCAAAATGTCACAGTGAAAGTAATTAAGCACTAGACATAGAATTAAATCAGGAGAGAGAAAATGCTAAAAGGAAAAGTCCACAAATACGGGGCTGACGTTAATACCGATGAAATTATACCGGCGCGGTATCTTTACCTGTCGGAACCGGACGAGCTGGCGGAACACTGCATGGAGGATATCGACGCTGAATTCCTGGGCAAGGTAGAACCCGGCGATATAATCGTAGCTACGACCAACTTCGGCTGCGGTTCGTCTCGTGAACACGCTCCGATTGCAATAAAAGCTTCGGGAATTTCCTGCGTGATAGCCAAGAGTTTCGCCCGCATCTTTTTCCGAAACTCCATCAACATCGGCCTTCCGCTGCTCGAGTGCGAGGAAGCGGTAGACGGAATCGAGAATGGTGAGGTTGTGGAAGTAGACCTGGCAAGCGGCACTATAACAAATACAAACAGCGGCAAGACCTATACCGCCAAACCTTACCCCGGATTTATGGGAGAGCTTATAGCCGCCGGCGGTCTTATCGAATACACGAAGAAAGAAGTTGAAAAACTGAGGAGGAGTTAATGCAGTTCAACATTGCTGTGCTGCCGGGTGACGGCATAGGTGCCGATGTTTGTATCGAAGCAGTGAAAATCCTGAAAACCGTGGGTAAGAAATACGGCCATAAATTCAATCTGCAAGATGGATTGGTCGGCGGTATAGCCATCGATGAAACAGGTGAGGCTCTGCCGAAAGAAACCCTGAAGATATGCAGGAGTTCGCAGGCCGTGATGCTTGGTGCAGTCGGTGGACCGAAATGGGACGACCCGAATGCTAAAACAAGACCGGAAGACGGACTTCTTGAACTCCGTAAAAAGATGGGACTTTTCGCCAATCTTCGCCCGGTGAAGGTCTTTCCCATGCTTATAAACGGGACCAACCTGAAGCCGGAAGTAATCGAAGGCGTGGATTTCATATTTGTCCGCGAACTGACCGGCGGTCTGTATTTCGGTAAACCCAAGAAACGCTGGGAAACTGCAAAAGGAAGGAAAGCCGTCGATTCAATGCTGTACTCCGAGCATGAAATCGACAGGATTGTCAGGGTAGGTTTCGAGCTGGCGCGAACGCGCGGCAGGAAACTTATATCCGTTGATAAAGCCAATGTCCTGGAATCATCACGTCTCTGGAGAACCGTTGCGGTAGAGGTGTCAAAAGACTATCCCGACGTGGAACTGGAGCACATGCTGGTCGACGCCTGTGCAATGCGTATTATCCAGAACCCGAAGTACCTTGACGTGCTCGTAACCGAGAATACATTCGGCGATATCCTTACCGATGAAGCATCGATGCTGGCCGGCTCGATGGGTATGCTGGCATCGGCAAGTCTCGCCGGTGTACCGCAGGAAGGTAAATCGATACCGGGTCTCTACGAACCGATTCACGGCAGCGCACCGCGCCGCGCCGGTCTTGATATGGCAAACCCGATGGCAATGATTATGAGTACGGCGCTGATGCTGAGGTATTCTCTCAGCCTGAATGAAGAAGCGAAGGTTATTGAGGATGCGGTCGAGACAGTCCTGAATCAGGATTACCGCACCTATGATATAATGGACGAAGGTAAAATCAGAGTTGGGACGAAAGAAATGGGAGACCTGATAAGCAGGGTAATAGAGGAGAAATAATTGGCTTCCGTAGAACTTTATGATACTACGCTGCGAGACGGCGCGCAGAGTGAAGGAGTTTCCTTTTCACTCGGCGATAAAATACACATCGTAGAGAAACTGGATGAACTCGGGGTTCACTATATCGAGGGCGGCTGGCCCGGTTCGAACCCGAAAGACGCCGCGTTCTTCAGGAGAGTTCAGAAGGTAACACTGCAGAATGCGAAAATAGTCGTCTTCGGCAGCACAAGGCGTGTAGACCTGAAAGCAGAAAAAGACAACAACGTTGTTATGCTTGTTGATTCAGGAGCTTCGGCGGCGACAATAGTCGCCAAGGCGTCTGATCTGCAGGTCATGCACGTTTTGAATACGACCCGTGAAGAAAACCTCGATATGATAGAGGACACTATCCGTTACCTTAAATCACAGGGGATGACGGTGTTTCTCGATGCCGAACACTATTTCGACGGATATAAGTCCGATCCTGAGTACTCTTTGCAGTGCATAAAGACAGCCGCGGATGCCGGAGCCGACTGTATAGTCCTCTGTGAAACTAACGGCGGCGCATTACCCCACGAGGTAGAGAACGCGGTAAAGGCAGCAAAAAAGGTAACAGACGTACCCCTGGGTATTCACACCCATAACGATGCCGGGCTTGCCGTAGCCAATACACTGATAGCGGTTAGAGCCGGCGTAACCCACGTACAGGGGACAATTAACGGTTACGGGGAGCGTACCGGCAATGCCAATCTATGCTCAATAATACCTTCATTAAAGTTGAAGATGGATATCGACTGTATCAGCGACGAACAACTAACCAAACTGACAGAGGTTTCTCACTATGTCAGCGAGCTGGCAAATCTGACTCCGGCTCCTTACTCTCCTTATGTAGGAGCGAGTGCCTTCAGTCATAAAGCCGGGTATCACATGGACGGAATGGTCAAGTGGCCGGAAGCCTATCAGCACATCGATCCCGCCAGGGTTGGGAATAAACAGAGAACGGTCGTTTCGGAACTCTCCGGCAAACTGAATATATCACAGATAGCCGGGAAGATGGGTATAAAGCTGGCTCCCCGGGCACCCGAGACCCGGGAGCTTCTCCAGAAAGTAAAACAGCTCGAAAGCCAGGGATTTCAATATGAAAACGCGGAGGCTTCGTTCGAAATGCTGGTACGCCGCGCCAATCCCGATTATACGCCGCCCTTCAAACTGGTGGATTACA
Organism: Dehalococcoidales bacterium; assembly: GCA_034416335.1. GTDB lineage: Bacteria > Chloroflexota > Dehalococcoidia > Dehalococcoidales > UBA2162 > MGML01. The sequence continues at coordinate 11,855 of DAOULV010000010.1, read as the reverse complement.
TGGTGATAGTAGAAACCAAGCGGCGCCAACCGACGAAAACAAAGACAGAAGACGTTCTGTCCGAAGCAATGATAAAGGTAAAAATAGGCGATGAATTATTCCATACGGCTGCCGAAGGAAACGGCCCGGTTAATGCCATCGACGACGCCCTGCGTAAGGCTTTACTCCAGCATTATCCCAGCCTTTCAGCAGTAAAGCTGGTAGATTACAAGGTACGTATTCTCGATGAGAGTACCGGTACCGAATCAACGGTACGCGTACTTATCGAGTCCAGTGATGGAAACGAAGAGTGGACTACAGTCGGTTGTTCCACCAATATAATAGAAGCAAGCTGGATGGCTATTGCCGACAGTCTTGAATACTGGCTTACCAGGAATGGAAAATAAACGACCGGTTTAATCAAAAACCGGTCGCAAGACCCGTAAAATTGATGTACTATCCACCCGGTGCAGGACTCTGTTTCAATTCTATTACCACGCCGCCAACTTTTCGGGCGTCCATATAGGCATACTGCCCTTTTGCGTGATACATCACCGGAACACCCCTGGCTTCCAGTTCTTCAACCTCTTTTTCAAGCTCGTCGACAAGATAGGCTATATGGTTCGCACCTTCTCCGTGCTCATCCATATAGGTCTTGTTGTAATTATCGCCTTCAACAGGTTCGGTAAGTTCAAAAGAAAGCGGGCCGAGGTCGAGCATCTTTATCTTTATTTTCCATGGCGGCGCGTCGGTCCTGTCATAGGTCCGCAGATGTTCGAAGTTAGCGCTGTCAAGCACTATTGCAGGCCTATCAGCGGCTTTACCTCCGAGTGATTCGAAGTATTTCACCGCTTCATCGACACTTTTTACGGAAAGACCTACATGCCATAATGTCCAATTCTCAACTCCCATTTTTATCTCCTTTTGTTAAAATTTCCTGCTAAGAATTTGCCCACAGGTTCATACTCAGGTATTTCCAGCCTCCGTCAGCCAGCATCACGACAATTACTCCTTCATCTATTTCAGATGCTATTTTCTTTGCCTGATAAACAACCGCTCCTGAAGACATCCCTGAGAATATTCCTTCTTTGTTCAGGAGTTCCCTGTTAGCGGAAACAGCCTGTTCGGAGGTTGTAATAGCACGTTCATCTATCATTTTCAGGTCGATAATAGGGGGCAGGTACTCTTCAAGGCATCTCAATCCCTGTATAGGGTCGCCGACCGGAGGTTCGGCACCAATCACCTTCATATCCGGATAGGACTCTCGCAAACGTCTCGAAGTTCCCATAAGAGTACCGCCGGTACCGATACCGGCGATAAAGTAATCGATGCGGTCGTACGGATTGTCTTCAAGTATTTCGACCCCGGTCGTCTCATAATGGGCGAGGGGATTAGCCGGATTGGCAAACTGGTCAGCCTTGAAATATCTGTCATTACCATCGGTCATTTCATTAACTCTGTCAATCGAACCCTGGACACCGTGGGCACCATCGGTAAGGATAAGCTCAGCGCCGTGCAGTCTCATAAGCTGGCGTCTTTCAAGACTCATACTTTCAGGCATCACTATCGTTACCTTGTATCCTTTAAGACGTCCCAGCCAGGCAAGGGCTATACCGGTATTACCGCTTGTAGCCTCGATTATGGTCTTGTCCCTTGTTAATGCGCCGCTTTCTTCCCCTTTTTCTATCATATATTTCGCTATGCGGTCTTTTATGCTGCCGCTGCCGCCGGGATTCTGGCCTTCAAGTTTGGCAAGAATCCTGACGTTCCCGTTCGGAGTAAAGTTTTTCAATTCAATCAGAGGAGTATGACCTAACGCATCGCTGAGGTCTTTATAATACATATATCATCTATCCCTTTACTACGCCCATCGGTGTTAATTTTAACACTTTCCGTGATATCCCTGCCTTATCGGTTACATCGACTACTTCGGAAACATCCTTGTATGCCTCCGATGCTTCTTCGGCAAGCGAAGACATACTGCCCGCTCTTACCGTGATACCTTTTTCCTCCATCAACCGGACTATGTTTACACCCCTGAGACTTTTCTTTGCCGCCGAACGACTCTGCAGTCTTCCGGCGCCGTGACAGGTGGAAGCAAATGTTTCTTTCATCGCCGTATCCGTTCCGACAGAGACGTAAGAACAGCGCCCCATATCACCGGGAATCAATACCGGCTGCCCGATATTCCGATATATTTCAGGCAATTCCGGATGCCCGGGCGGAAAAGCTCGTGTAGCACCTTTACGATGTACACAAAGACTCTGTTTTATCCCATCTACAGTATGCTCTTCGATTTTAGCTATATTATGAGCAACATCATAAATCTGTTCAAGTTCGATTTCCGACCGGCTCTTCCCGAGCACTCCGGCCAGTATTTCCCTGGTCCAGTGAGTAATACACTGACGGTTTGTCCAGGCATAATTAGCAGCGGCAGCCATAGCCGCCAGGTAATCTTTTCCTTCCGGCGAGTCCAGAGGAGCACAGGCAAGCTGCCGGTCGGGTAGGGATATCGAGTACTTTTTAACGGCATTTCCCATCAGTGCAACATAATCGGTACACACCTGGTGACCAAAGCCGCGTGAACCGGTATGTATCATCACCGTAACCTGTCCCTTTGCTTCAATACCCATAATTCTTGCCGATTCCGTATCGTATATTTCCTCGACCGAACCAATCTCCAGAAAATGGTTTCCAGAACCGAGTGTCCCGAGTTGCGGAATTCCCCGTTGTTTTGCCTTGGCACTAACCTTATCGGGATCGGCACCTCTCAAACATCCGGATTCTTCCGTCACCGTAATATCCCTGTCTTCGCCGAAGCCTTTTTCTACCGCCCATCTGCTTCCTCTTAACATAATATTATTAAGTTCTTTTTCAGACACCTTTATCTTCCCTTTGGAACCAACCCCCGAGGGGACGCCGTTATAAAGACCGTCTACTATTTGTCTTATCTTCGGCCTTATCTCATCGGCAGTAAGACTCGTCCGTAATATGCGGACGCCGCAGTTGATATCGAATCCCACTCCGCCGGGGGATACAACGCCGTCGCCCATCCGTGTTGCAGCGACACCACCGATAGGGAATCCGTATCCCCAGTGAATATCCGGCATAGCCATCGAATATCCAACTATTCCCGGCAGAAAGGCTACGTTGGCAACCTGTTCGAAAGCATTGTCCTCCCATATTTTGTTCAGCATCGCTTCGGTCGCGTAGATACGACCAGGGACATTCATCCCTGTTTTATAATCGGCAGGAATTTGCCAGCGATAACTATCTATTTTCTCCAGAATATTCTGCCATGATCCGGACATATACTCACCTTAAATATCGAACAGTATTCTGACTCGGCAGGTATCATTTCCGTTAATTTCGAGCATGTGATACGTAGCTGCTTTTATGCCGGTCTTTAATTCGTGTATTTCAGGATCGGCTTTCTGACCGTATGCGACAGCGGATAACGATGTATCATCCAGGTGCGTGATTTCGAATTTCCCCAACAGGAGGTTATCGACGTCGAACAGGTAAATAAGCTCATTCAGCCAGTTTACAAGTAAACTTTCACGGTCTGAAGAAGTTATGCTGATTTTTCTGGAATCGAGATTTTCAATAGCATTTATATCGGTAATAATGCTGAACATTCCCCTGGCAGCATTAATAAACGCCTCCTTCAGATCTTTCCCATACGCGATAACGCCCGTATCGGCAGTGTGTTCGAATACTTCAAAATCTCTAACCATCTGAAACAAACACCCGGCATTAGAATATGAGGATGTTCTTACTTCTGCAGTTTTTTCTTTACCTTTGTTATCGTGGAGAGAAAATGAACGAAGATACTGGCTTTGTGCTGTGAAATTTTACCCAGTCTAAGTGCTTCGCAGAGTTGGTCCGGAGTTTCAAAATCATCGATTTCTACGAAGGTGCGTCCTATTTCGCCAAGGGTGTGTGAGTCACTCCCGGCAGTCGCTGGAAGGTTGTGTTTCAATGCATATTTTACAGCCTTGTCTGCAGCCGAATTAATCGGGCTCCTGGCGTTAAATACTTCGACAACATCGATTACAGATGCAAGCCTGTCCACCTCTTCTTCATCCATAGTCAGTCCTCTTAAAGGGTCGAAAGGATGGGGCAGACAGACAAGTCCGCCCTGTTCTTTAATCCTGGATACAGCTTCGTCCATCGTGATATGACTCGGGACGGTTTCTTTCAGAAACATCCCCATTATTTCACCGTTCTCGGTCAGTATTTCTTCAGCAACGATAACCTTGAAAGGGGCTATTTCCTGCATCTTTAAAGCGCCTTCTACAGTTCCATGGTCTGATATCGTGATACAGTCTATCTCCATTTTCTGACACCGTTTTATGATATCTTCAAGCTCCATTTCACAGTCCATTGAATACCGCGTGTGAATATGAAAATCAGCTTTCAATCAATCTGCCCCTTTCCTGAAAATCAATAGACTGTCAGTACCTAGACTCTCTCGATATAACTCCCGTCGCGGGTATCGACCTTGATAATATCACCGGTATTTATGAACATAGGTACCTGGACGGTGATGCCCGTTTCAACCGTAGCCGGTTTTGTGCCGGCAGTGACAGTGTCTCCCTTGAAACCAGGCTGGGTTTCGGTTACTTCCAGTTCGACATTGAGCGGCATCTCAACGTCGACAATTCTTTCTTTATAGCTGGCAACCTGAATGGTCATACCTTCCTTCAAATAATTTACATAATCTCCTAATGTCTCACTGTTCACCGGCGTCTGTTCGTAGGTCTCTTCATCCATCAGGTAATACAGGGCTCCATCGTTATAGAGATACTGCATCGGCCTGACTTCCAGCCGTACCCGTTTAAACTTGGCGTCCGATTGAAAACTCTGCTCGATCGTGTGACCGCCTTCGAGGTCACGCATTTTGACCCGGGCGAGAGCTGTCCTCTTCATCTTTACATGGTGATACTCGATGACCTGATAAAGCTTTTCATCGAGTTCTATAATTACTCCTTTTCTCAGTTCGCTTCCGCTTATCATACTTAATACTCCGTTACTGTTTATTTTCTACCTCTGGAAAGGACATTGATTACCCCATTCTCGATAATAGCGAGATCTTCTATTCTCACTCCGCCCCAGCCGGGAAGATATATACCGGGTTCCACCGAAAACACCATTCTTTCGGTAAGGATGTCCTCTGAGTTCGGTCCGACGCGCGGGTTTTCATGGGCGGCAAGGCCTGTCCCGTGACCGAGGGAATGACCGAATTCTTCGGCATATCCGGCTTCTTCGATAACCGTCCGGGCAAATCCATCAGCTTCTTTCCCTGTCATACCTTCCTTGATAAGCGCTATTGCCGCCAGTTGGGCGCCCAGTACCGTGTCATATACCTTCTTAAAGGTTTCATCTTGTTCTCCGAGGCACAGGGTACGGGTGAAGTCACTGCAGTACCCTTTGACCCTTGCCCCCATATCGATGACAATCGGTTCTCCTGCATTAATCTTTTTCTCCGTCGGTTTTGCGTGAGGTAGGGCGGAATTAGGCCCGGAGGCAACGATTATTTCGAACGGCATCGACTGACTACCGTTTTCACGTTGAAACTTCTCCAGTTCCCAGGCAACCTCCAGTTCCGTCATTCCCGGTTTAATGGTGTTTTCAATATGCTCGAACGCCCTGTCCGTTATATCGACAGCCTGCTTGATAAATTCAATCTCTCCGGCATCTTTAACCGCCCTGATTGACTCAACCGGTCCTTCGACGGGAACAAGCTTAACTGGTGAACCGGTATTCTTAATCGTCTCAGCCAGCTGGCGGTACATCATGTGAGTCATATCACCCGATTCGAATCCGAGGTTTGTTATACTCAGTTCGCCGGTTAATACGGGGAACCAGCTGGAAACCCCTCCGGTAATGCGGAACAGGGTGAAATCGGGAGACTGCATCTTCACCTGCTCAAGGTACCTGAAATCCGTTGCCAGCAGGGCATCTTTCGCAGTAATCAGCAGGTATCCTGCCGAGCCGTCGAAACCGGACAGATAATACCGGTTGTCCGGCTGGGAAATAAAGATCCCATCCAGGCTTTTCTCGCTTAGTGCATTGCGAAGTTTTTCCAGCCGATTATTCATCTTCGTTCTTTTCCTTATCTTTCGACTCACGCGCCATGGGATGAGCTGAAAGATAAACTTTCTTTGCCTGGCTTTTACTTATATGGGTATATATCTGGGTGGTCGACAGGTCGGCATGACCCAGTAACTCCTGTACCACCCGTAAATCCGCTCCTCCGTCCAGCAGATGAGTGGCAAAAGTGTGCCTGAGCATGTGCGGATGAACCTTTTTACCGATACCTGCCATGTCAGCGTATTTCTGAAGTATAATCTGGACACTTCTTTCGGTAAGCGGATAGCCGTCGTTATTAATAAAGACGGCTTTTATTTTCTTTTTATTAGTCCTTATGTTCGGTTTTATTTTCGGTATCAGGTCTCTGGCTTCGTTTATATATATTTCGAGTGCTTTAGCCGCCGGTTCGCCCATAAGAACTATTCTTTCCTTGGAACCTTTACCGATTACCCGTATCTCCCTTGTTTCAAGGTTAATCTGGTCCAGGTTCAGACCTGCCAGTTCGCTGACCCTCAGTCCGGAAGCATACAGCAATTCAAGGAAGGCACGGTCACGCCTCCCGTATGGGTCTTCGGGGTCCGGCGCATCCAGCAGACGGTTTATCTCTTTGTCCGTGAGAAAGGAAGGCAGCCGCCTGTCCAGTTTCGGCGATGAAATATACTGCATCGGATTTACCGTAATAATCCCCTCCCGTTCAAGGAATTTGTAAAAAGAACGCATTGCCGATACTTTACGCGCGATACTCGCCTTTACTACTTTACGTTCGGCAAGGTAGGCAAGATAGTCCCTTACGTTGAACCTGTCCGCTTTTTCAGGTGAATCTATTCCTTGTTCTTCCAGGAACGGGAAAAATCCCTGGATGTTTTTCGATCCCATAAGGTCGGTAGTATAATTTCTCACGGTATAGGGTGAGAAATTCCGTTCGGCTTCAAGGTAATTTACATACCTCTGAAATATGTCCTGCATTTGTAAAATTACTCCTGCAGTTTATCCCTGTTTCCGCACTTGATACACCGGGCGTAGTTTTGCCTGTATAGTGTCATAAAACCACCGCATTTAGAGCATTTCTGCTTTAGAGGTTTATAATTGGTGGCAAAGGTACAATCCGGATAATTGCTGCACCCGTAGAATTTCTTCTTCCTCTTGTTAACTTTCTCTATCAACTCGCTGCCACATTCCGGGCATTCCACACCGGTCTTTATCTGGTAGGAACGGGTGGTCTTGCATTCGGGATAACCGCTGCAGGCAAGGAATTTACCGAAACGTCCGGTTTTTATCACCATCGGCTTGCCGCAGTTCGGACAGACCTCTTCGGTTACTTCATCCGGCAGCTTTACCCTTTCCATCGACTCGGACGCCTTAGCCAGGTCCTTTTCGAAAGGCATGTAGAAATCGCGAACGACTCCGACCCAGTCGCGTTTTTCACCGGCAACTTCGTCCAGCTCATCTTCCATCCTGGCAGTGAACGTGATATCTACTATCTTTGGAAAGTAATCACTGACAAGGTCGTTGACCACTGTACCGAGTTCCGATGGCTGGAAGTAATTTCCGCTCTTCACCACGTACTCGCGTTCCTGGATAGTGGAAAGAGTCGGTGCGTAGGTACTCGGTCTGCCTATACCGTACTGCTCCAGCATTTTTATAAGCGTAGCCTCCGTAAAACGCAGGGGAGGCTGAGTAAAATGCTGCTCGGGATACAGCCCCAGCAGGTTAAGCAGGTCGTCTTTTTCCAGTGCCGGAAGTTTGGACAGTTTCTCTTCCTCTTCGTCATCTTTCTGTTCTATGTATAATTTCGTAAAACCGGGAAACCTGTTTATAGAGTCTGAAGCACGGAAAAGGTAGGTCTTTTTGACATCCTTGCAGAGACTATCGATATCGACAGTCGTGTTATCATATACAGCTGCCGCCATCTGGCTGGCTACCATTCTTTTCCATATCAGGTCATATAATCTGAACTGGTTGTTATTGAGATATTGCTTTACCTGCGCCGGTTCCCTGTTAATCCTGGTAGGGCGGATTGCCTCGTGGGCTTCCTGCGCACCTTTAACCGTCCTTGAGAATGAACGGGCATGAGGAGGGATGTATTCTTTGCCGTATTTCGATTCTATATATTCTCTGGCCTCAACCACCGCCGAACGGGCAACCCGCGTTGAATCGGTCCGCATATAGGTAATAAGACCCACACTGCCTTCACCGCCGACAGGAAGTCCTTCGTAAAGCTGCTGCGCCAGCGTCATCGTCTGGGCGGCACTGAACCTCAACCTGCGGGAGGCTTCCTGCTGCAGAGTGCTGGTAATAAACGGTGGGGCAGGCTGCCGGTTTACTTTCCGGGTCTTTATCGTATGTACGCTGTAGGCTGCTTTTTCAAGTTCACCGTTGATGGCATCGGCATGTTCCTGGTCCGTTATGTCCAGCTTCTTTTCGCCGGCAAGTCCCACCAGCGACGCCCGGAACGACTCTTTACCGTTGCCATTCATTTTTTTGGCTAAATCGGCTTCGATCGTCCAGTATTCGACCGGCTTGAAATTTTCGATTTCTCTCTCACGGTCGACGATAATTTTCAAAGCGACCGACTGCACTCTCCCGGCGGACAGACCTCTGCGGACCTTCTTCCACAGCAGGGGGCTGAGTTTATACCCGACAAGCCTGTCGAGGACCCGCCTTGCCTGCTGGGCGTTTACCAGCTGCATATCGATACTCCGGGGGTGTTTGAAGGCTTCGGTAATGGCGTCTTCGGTGATTTCGTGAAATACCACCCGGCGATAGTCTTTTTCCCCTGTTTTCATTACTTCGAGGAGATGCCACGATATTGCTTCACCTTCGCGGTCCGGGTCAGTAGCCAGGAATATCGTGGAGGCGTTTTTCGAAGCGTCTCTGAGTTCCTTTGCTATCTTGCTTTTCGCCCTCGGTATCACGTACTCGGGAGAAAAACCGTTCTCTACATCGACTCCCAGTTTACTTCTGGGAAGATCCCTGACATGGCCGAGTGACGCTTTCAATTCATACTTTCCACCCAGTATTCTTTCAAGCGTTCTTGCCTTGGCAGGGGATTCTACTATTACCAGGTTCTTTCCGGTACTTTTCTTTTTACGAGTTGTCACTCTACTTTCACCCTGTATTCTTCTCTGGTCTCCCTGGCAAGCGAATAGTTCATCGCTCCTACCTGTTTGACCATACCTTTCAATTCCATTACTGCCAGAGTGCTGCTTACCGTGGCAACAGGCAGTCCCGTCAACCGGCATACTTCGTCGATATGGGTTGGTTCGGCGCCCAGCTGCTTCAGCAGGACAGCTTCGGTATCCGTTTCGGGCAGCAGTTCTTTCATTTCTATCTGCCGGGTTACGGCGGTTAAATTCAGTTCTTCGAGGATATCGGTATATTCCCTGACGAGTTTCGCCCCTTCCTGTATCAGATGATTGGTACCTCTGCTGACCGGCGACAGTATGCTGCCGGGCACCGCAAATACTTCCCTGTTCTGCTCCAGGGCCATATTTGCCGTGATAATAGCCCCGCTGGATTCCCCGGCTTCCACAACCAGAACTCCAAGGCTTAATCCGCTCATAATCCTGTTACGCCGCGGAAAGTTATCCGGTCTTGGTTTTACACCAATAGGGTATTCACTCACTATGGCACCGTTCTGGATGATACGTCTGGCGAGGTCTGCATTTTCCGCCGGATATACCGTATCAAGTCCGCAGGCGAAGATTGCTATCGTTCTCCCGCCGGATTCGAGTGCCGCATTATGAGCTATAGAGTCTATCCCCCGGGCAAGTCCACTGACGACCGTAATCCTGTTTCTTGCCAGGTCAGTTACCAGTTCCTCGGTGACCTGTCTGCCGTATACGGTCGCTCCCCGGGTACCGACCACAGCCAGGCACCACTCGTCTTCCGGAAGAATTTCACCTCTCACATAGATTACGGGAGGGTAGTCGTATATTTCTTTCAAACGTGCCGGGTAGCCGGTATCTCTGCAGGTAAATACCTTGACTCCGAAGCGCTCCAGCTTTTCCATCTCGGAGTCGAGATCTATACGGTCGCGGGTTTCGATAATCGACTTGACGGAGCCGCTGTCGAGTCCGGCCTGTTTAAGTTCGGACGAAGGTGCCTGCCAGGCGTCCTCCATACTCTTAAAGTAGTTTTCCAGAAGCCCGAATCTAACGCGGCCTATCTTCGATACCAGACTGAAACCTACCCAGTATTTGATGTCTTTCGTACTCATAGGAAATCAGTTTCATTCTAGCATAGGGTTATGTCGCTGACAATTAAGCCTGTTACGAAACTATTATTTATAAATTGGTTTCATCTTCACCACAAATCAATAGTAACAATCCTTAAATTATGACGGTATTTATATAAGTAAAAATCACCAATTTTTGCATTACAGTGATAACAGTGGTTCATCAAATACTTTCTATGGATAGTGTATGAATAATCCTTTTTAAGATTAATCTTGTGTTCTCGATTTAATATCTTGCTAAATCTTAATAGACTACTATCATTTCTTGGATACCATGATTTTATTTGCGCAACTTTGGTGTTTTCCCCACATTTATAGCAGTCACCTTCCGAGATCTCAGCTATACCATATGACCCTCCCCCCGAAAGTCAGGCCAGTTGCTCTTAGAGTTTTCCTGTGATAAAAAGTCATAAGGAGGACTCATGAAAGCCAGGAGATACACCGAGGAACAGATCATCGCCGTGCTCAAGGAAGGAGAAGCCGGCGCCAAGGTAGCCGATCTCTGCCGTAAATACGGAATGAGCGATGCTTCCTACTACAACTGGAAGGCAAAGTACGCCGGGATGACGGTCAGTGATCTGAAACGTCTTAAGGCGCTGGAGGCAGAGAATCGCCGGTTAAAGCAAATCGTGGCCGAACAGGCTCTGGATAATCTAACTCTCAAAGAGTTACTATCAAAAAACTTCTAACGCCCGGGACGAGGAAGCAGGCGGTTACGTACGCAGTGACCAGTCTTGGGCGGAGCATAAGGAAAGCGTGTTTACTGGTGGGCTTACCGCGGGCGAGTTACGACTATAAGCCAGTAGTAAAAAATGATGATGAGCTTCGTGAGAAGATACGGGAGCTGGCATATCAGCGGAAGCGATTCGGCTGTCCCCGAATCCATCTTCTGCTGCGGCGGGAAGGCCTTATCATCAATCACAAGCGGACTGAAAGGATATACCGGGAAGAAGGGCTATCTCTCAGAAAGAGAAAACGAAGGAAGACGGCAGCGATGACAAGGGTAATACTACCAGTACCGACAAAACCAGACGAGAGATGGTCGATGGACTTTGTCACCGACAGCATCGTTACCGGGCGTCGATTCCGTGCCCTGGTGATTGTGGATGATTACTCACGGGAGTGCCCTGCTATTGAAGTAGATACTTCTCTGGGAGGGCGAAGAGTCGTACAGGTACTGGAGAAGCTATCTGAAACCAGGGGACTACCGGAAGCCATCACGATAGATAACGGTCCTGAATTTTCCAGTAAGGTGCTGGACGAGTGGGCTTACCGGCAAGGCGTAAAGCTGAATTTCATTAGACCCGGAAAGCCGGTTGAAAACGCTTATGCCGAGAGCTTTATCGGCAGATTGAGAGATGAGTGCTTGAATGAAAACTGGTTTATCAGTCTGAAGGATGCCAGGGATATTATCGAATGCTGGAGGATAGACTATAATGAGGGCAGACCTCATACTTCACTCGGAGGTCTGACACCCAGAGAGTATGCTGGAAATACCAGGGAAATTCTATCTGTAGTTGGCCTATAAAATGGGGTAGGGTCA